>JAWVGJ010000174.1:0-34569 GCA_033855115.1 Solirubrobacteraceae bacterium | reverse complement strand
TCGGCGGCTCGGGCTCGGGGATCAATCTGTCGAACATCCGCGGCTCGATGGAGCCGCTGACCAAGGGCGGCACCGCGTCCGGTCCGGTGTCGTTCATGCGCGGCGCGGACTCGTGGGCCGGAACGATCAAGTCCGGCGGCAAGACACGGCGCGCAGCCAAGATGGTCGTCCTCGACGTCGACCATCCCGACATCCGCGACTTCATCTGGTGCAAGGCGCGCGAGGAGAAGAAGGCCGCCGCGCTGCGCGACGCCGGCTTTGACATGTCGATCGACGGCGAGGGCTTCCACTCGATCCAGTACCAGAACGCCAACAACTCGGTCCGCTTGACCGACGACTTCATGCGTGCCGTCGAGCAGGACAAGGACTGGCATCTCATCGCCCGCACGACCGGCCAGCCCGTCGGCGACCCGATCCCCGCGCGCGAGCTCATGCGCGAGATCGCCGACGCCGCCTGGCAGTGCGCCGATCCCGGCGTCCAGTACGACACGACGATCAACCGTTGGCATACGTGCCCGGTCTCGGGGCGGATCAACGCGTCGAATCCCTGCTCCGAGTACATGCACGTCGACGACTCGGCGTGCAACCTCGCCTCGCTGAACCTCATGAAGTATCGCCGGCCCGACGGAACGTTCGACGTCGAGTCCTACATGCACGTCGTCGACGTCATGTTCCTCGCGCAGGAGATCGTCGTCGGACCGTCGAGCTACCCGACCGAGGAGATCGGCGTCAATGCGCGTGCGTTCCGCCAGCTCGGCCTGGGCTACGCGAACCTCGGCGCGTTCCTCATGTCAAACGGCATGGCCTACGACTCGGATGCCGGCCGCGCCACGGCGGCGGCGATCACATCGCTGATGACGGGCCGCGCGTACCTCGGCTCGGCGCGCATCGCCGCGGCGATCGGGCCCTACGAGCGCTACGCGGAGAACCGCGACGCGCACAACGCCGTCGTGCGCATGCATCGCGACGCCTCGCACGCGATTCCGGATGCGGCGTGCTCCGACACGGCGCTGCTGGAAGCCTCACGCAGGGTGTGGGACGAGGCGGTCACAACAGGTGAAGACCACGGTTATAGAAATGCGCAAGCGAGTGTCATTGCACCAACTGGCACAATATCCTTTTTGATGGATTGCGACACGACCGGCATCGAGCCCGACTTCTCGCTGGTGAAGTTCAAGGAGCTCGTCGGAGGCGGCCAGATGACGATCGTCAACCAGACGATCTCGATGGCGCTGCGCACGCTCGGCTACACCGACGAGCAGATCGAGCAGGTCGAGGGCTACGTCAACGAGCACGCGACGATCGTCGGAGCGCCATATCTGACCGCCGAGCATTTTTCGGTTTTCGACGTCGCGGTCGGCGAGCGGGCGATCTCGCACATGGGCCACATCAAGATGATGGGCGCGGTCCAGCCGTTCATCTCAGGCGCGATCTCGAAGACTGTGAACCTTCCGCACGAGGCCACGATCGAAGACATCGCCGACGCCTACCTGCGGGCCTGGCACCTCGGCATCAAGGCGCTCGCGATCTACCGCGACGGGTCGAAGACCGCGCAGGCGCTGCGCACCGACGCGCACGAGGGCAAGTCCGCTCCGTCCGCGGCCGACGCGGGGTACTCCCAGGAGCAGGTCGACGCGCTGGTCGCCGAGGCGAAGGCGGCGACACGCAAGGCAACGCTGTCGGAGGTGGGCCCGAAGCGCAACCGCATGCCGCGCGAGCGCCATTCGATCACGCACAAGTTCTCGATCGCCGGTCACGAGGGATACATCACCGCCGGCATGTACGAGGACGGCACCGTCGGCGAGATCTTCCTCACCGACATTGGCAAGGAGGGCTCGACGCTCCGCGGCATGATGAATGCCTTCGCGACATCGATCTCGATCGCGCTGCAGTACGGCGTCCCGCTCGAGACGCTCGTGCAGAAGTTCAGCTACATGCGCTTCGAGCCCGAGGGCATCACCCAGAACCCAGAGATCCCGTTCGCCAAGTCGATGCCCGACTACATCATGCGTTGGCTCGCCTCGCGCTTCCTCGACACCGACACCCAGGAAGAGCTCGGCATCCTGACCCCCGAAGTCCGCGCACGCAAGATGGCCGAGGACGCCGCCACGGCGGCGGCCTTCTCCGACACCGCCGGACCCTCGAACGGTGGCAACGGCAACGCCAAGCACGGCCCCGCCCACGGCCCGATGGACACCGTCGCCGGCACCGCACCAGCCACGACCCGCGCCGCCGCCGAGGCCCTCACCGACACACCCCCCGTCGTCCCCGTCCGCATGAAGGGCCTCGACCTCGGCCCCGCCTGCTCACAGTGCGGCGGCATGATGCAGCGCACGGGCTCGTGCTACACATGCCCGAGCTGTGGGAACAACACGGGCTGTGGGTGATGTGTAGGGCGACACGGTTTGAGCGGCCGGCGACACGAAATCGTCGTGCCGAACGACACGAATCTGAGCGACTGCCAGTCGCTGGACTCCAAGGCTTGCCGGCAGGCCGCTTACGCTGTCGACTATCGGCATGACCGTGACCGCCGGCCAGTTGGCTGCCGAACTCCAGACCACCCCCAGCCGCCTCGTGCGCTGGCTGCGCGCGCAGCGCGAGCGTGGACATCCACTGCTTGCGGACCGGCGACCCGGGGTGCCATACGCGTTCTCGCGCGAGGACGCCGACCTGCTCGCGGCGGAGCACAGGGCGAACGCGGCGTTGGGGCACGTCAGCGACTCCGCGATCCAGCGCCGCGCCGAGGCGGTCATCCGCGACCGCCTGGCTGAACGGCTCGGGATGCCGCTGGCAGCGCGCACGATCACGCTCGCCGCGGGCGCGCCGGTGCAGGTCGACGCCGCCTCGCCGGACGGGAAGGTGCTCGCCGAGATCTTCGCGCGCCAAGGCGAACTGAAGGGCGGCCAGCAGAAAAAGGTGTCCATCGACACGCTCAAGCTCATCACCATCCGGTGCGAGCACCCCGACACGCGACTGGTCATCGCCTTCGCCGACGAGAAGGCGTCGAGGTACGCGACGGGCGGCGGGTGGGTCGCCCAGGCGCTACGAACCTGGAACGTGGACGTCGAGATCATCGACATCCCGCAGGACCTATGCGACGAGATCCTCGCCGCCCAGCAGCGGCAGCGGATGGTCAATGCCGACGACGCGGCCGACGACGTCGCCTCGGACACATGAGCGATCCGCGAACCGACAAGCTCGCCGAGCAGATCGCCGACGCCGCGGCACGGATGGCAAGGTGGCTGCGGGCGCTGCCGGAGTGGCCGTCGCACCCGGTCAACGCGACCGAGACCGTGTCGGCGCACTTCGGTCCGACGCTCCTCAGCGAGCACGACTGCGTCTTGCAGTTCGCGCGCTTCCTTGCCGACGCGGGCGTGCCTTGGGAGGACATGCATCTGGAGCTCAGCCCCGGCCAGTGGATGTATGAGGCCCAGTCGGCGGCCAGGCCCAAGCGGATCGACCTGGCGATCATGCCGCGCGACCGCCTCGCCGCCGCCACGCTACCCGCCGCGACCGGCGCGCTTCCACTGGACGCGGTGTTCGAGTTCGCGCTGGCCAGCAACTTCTGGCAACACGGCGCCGGATCACCGCGCCCGATGCTAGTCAAGGTCGACGCGGACGTCGCCAAGGTCGCCGAGTACCTGCGCTCCGGCCTGGCCACGCGCGGGTACGTCGTGGCGGTCGAGGAGGCCGATCACGGGTTCCCCGCCACGTACGCCGAGCAGGCGAGGGTCGCATCCGGCGTGGAGGTGGTGCTGCTTCAGCAATGGTTGCGCGACTGAGGCTCTTGTCAGAGCAGCCGTCGTCAGGTCGACTACGTGCCATGGAAGAGGTCACTCCCAACGAGATCGCCAGGGAGCTGGGCGTGACCGGCCTTCAGTTCCGTAACTGGCTGCGCGCGCAGAAGCACGCCGGCCACCCGATCGTCGCCGGGCACGAGTACCGCAGCCGCTATCGGTTCACTCGCGCCGAAGCCGACCAGCTCGCCACCGAGTTCCAGTCCGGCACAACACACCTCCGCACCAGCCGCCGGCCCAGCCCGCGGCCGTCCGATCCGCCACCGGCACGCGCCCACCCCGGGCGGGACACCGCCGCCGATGACCCGTTCTCGGGCTTGACGATGTCCACCGACCGGGGACACCGGATCAACGGCGTGGATGGGCGAAACGGTCACGACTCTGGCCGATCTTCTGCGGCCAGGGCTGAGCATGGTGATCGTCGGCATCAACCCATCGCCCGTGTCCGTAGCGGCCGGCCACTACTACCAGGGCCAGATCGGCCAGCGGTTCTACGCCCGACTCGCACAGGCCAGCATCCTCAATCTCGCAGCCGCAGGCTCCGCGGACGATGCCGCGTACGCCGCCGGGATCGGGTTCACCGACGTCGTCAAGCGACCGACCTCGCGCGCACAAGGCCTGCGGCCCGGCGAGCTGCAGCACGGACGCGCGCTGCTCGACGAGAAGCTCGCGGCCCTGCACGTCCCGCGGGTGCTCTTCACTTTCAAAGGCGGGGCGCAGGCGCTGCTCGGCACGTTCGAGGGACACGGCCTCCTCGCCGATCGGACGCTCGCTGGAGCCGAGGTGTTCGTCATGCCCGGGCCGATGGAACGCACCGACCGTGTCCAGCTCGCCCTGGCGCAACTCGCCGACTGGTGGGCATCGTGACGGTCGTGGGCGCGAGCGCAACTTCAGACAGTCGACTTGGTCCTTGGTTTGACGTGACGCGACGTAGAGGGCCTGTGGATCCCCAACAGGCGCAAGGGCGGCTGGGATGCGTCGCACCCCGAGCGCCACACCGAGCCGTCATGACCGCGTCGATGCCCCATCGCTTGTCGTCCATCGTGCGCACATCAATCGCCTCGGCAAGCTGCCGTCAAGCGCGATGACGTCATCGACGGGCGAATCCAGCTGATGTGCTCATGGAACCTCGGCGCGCTGAGCCTTGGGATCGTCCTCGAGCGCAAGGCGCTCGCCACCGCACTCGCTGACTTCTTCGCTGGCGCGTCGACGGCGATCGCGGAGGGCCTCACGAAGGACTCGGCGAACGTGTCTGACCCGATCTCGCTGCCTGAGGGGATGACGTTGCAGATCGCGTCCGCGCGGCTCGCGGAGATGGCCGCCGTCGTTTACGAGTCGATCGGCGCGACAAACCGAGTTCGCCGCGCGGCGCGCGCTGGCTGCGCTGTTTGGTGTCGAGATCTACGCGATCCGCGAACGCGAGAAGAGAGCCGTTATCCATCCGCTCAACGACGCGCATCGCTCTCGCAATCTCGGCCGTGAGATTTCCGGAGCCAACATGCCCCAGCTGTCGTCTACGAGACTGAGCTTCGCGTGCAGATTCGGGATGCGGCCTCGTAGCCGGCGTGCGGGAGCACGCACAGCCCGCGAGCGGAGAGGACACCGCTCGCGACCGACCGAGAAGTCCGGCCGTGAGTAATCGGTGCGTGGACGCCCGGCGAGGGCTACAGCGGGTGATCTCTTTGGAGACTGGCTTCGAGAGGAATGGGCTCGCGAGACGCACACTCGCCGCAGCCGCCTGAACCTGGTGAAGTAGCTCGTCGCGGGTGAAGGCCAGCAGGGAACCTGCCGCAAGCTCGTGCACGCCGGCGATCATGCCGCCGGCGCGACGTCCTCGCAGGCGACGGACCGGACTGTCACCGGCTCCCGTTTCACAGACTCCGAATAGAAGGCCGCGGATCATGTCCCGGTCGACGGCACGCCCTCAGAGCTTGGCGGCGCGACCGGCCAGTCGAGACTGCGCTCCACCTCCTGCGCCGTCGGTAGGCCGCGGATAACCGGCCCTTATCGACGGCACCCGGCGTGGGTGCGCCACCCGCATGCCGTCCCATCAGCCGTGCACGGTGCGGTTGCGCGGCCAGTCCGCAAGACGCCTCGACGACCCGCCCAGTCCCGGTCTGGTGGCGGTCGTCGTTCTCCGGTTGCCGTCCGGGCCGCTGATGCTGACGGCTTGGGGATGAGTACCCATCGGCCCGACGACGCGCTTCGCTGCCGCAACCCGCTGGCGATCGTCACCGCCGCGGGACACCGTGGGCAGCGGCGACACTCATCCGATTCGGAGGTTGGCAACGCCTCGTAGCCCAGCTGGTGCGGGCAACGGATAATCGGCGCCGTGCGTCTAGGCACCGCCCATCATTTCGGCTGGGCTGTGGCAGTCACGGCTTCGGCCGACCACAAGGTCGTGGACCGCCGACGGATCGAGCTCATCGAACCCGGTTTGCCGACTGCACCAATCCATCACGCCGGCAAACCGCTCGACGACGACGCCACCGCGGTGCTGGTAGCGCAGGTCCGAGCGTCGGCGGTCCGAGCGACGTCAGATGAACTGGACGAACTCGCGACCGCATTGGCCGAACCGATCGTCTCCATGTCGCTGCGAGCCTGGTTGCTCGACTTCCCCGAAGACATCGCCGTCCAACGGCGCGTGCCATACGAGGCCCGCGCCGACTCCATCATGTACCGCCAGGTGCTGGCCGAACTCGCATGCGCGCGCGGCTGGGATGTCCACCTCTACGACGCCACGAACGTGGAGGCCCGAGCGGTCAGCAAGCTGGCTGAGCGGGCCGACGAGATCCTGCTCGGGCCGCGGGCAACGATAGGTCCGCCCTGGGCAAAGGACCATCGGATGGCGCTCGCTGCGACGATCCTGGCCGGCGAGGACGGCACCGGGGGCTGAGCCGCGCGATTGCTGCCACGAGGATCGAACGTCCCAAGCGGCGGCTCACCCCGGGATGAGTTCGACAGATGAAGACATGGGCATCGGACGTGGGGATATCGGTAGACGTTCGCGCCGTCATCTCCGGACGGGTTCGCCATCTCCAGGTGATGTCATGGTTTGTGCAGTAGAGGCGACGCGGTTATTAAGTACGACGACACGGACGTCTCAGTGCGTCAGCGGTGGGAACGGTTGGGGTCCGGTTCGGCGTGTGCTACCCGTTCAAGCTCATCCGCGCGGCGTAGAACACCATCGTTTCGAGCATGAAGAGCCCGGTTCCGGCTAACCGGGCTAGCGACGCCATCGGCGCCGGATGCGCCTCGCGCGACGACCGGCGAGAGCGTCGCCCGTCCACGGTGCGTTTCCGCCGGTCGTGGGGCGAGCCGTGGCGGACCTTGCCATGCGTATACGTTGCCGTCTACACTTGTGGCTATGGCTGCGACAACAACACTCCGAGTTCGACCCCACACGCGCGATCGCCTGAACCGCTTGGCGCAGGAGGATCAGATCTCAGCGCCTGAGCTGCTCGACCGTCTCGTCGAGCGGGAGGAGCGGGAGCGACTGCTCAGCGCCATGAATGGTGACTTCGAGCGCCTTCGCGCACATCGCGCGGCGTGGGCAGAGTTCGAGGCTGAGACGGCTGCCTGGGATACGACGAGTGCTGACGCAGGCGCTGACGCTTGAGCGTCCCTAGCGCCGGCCAGGGTGACGTGTGGGATTGTCAGCTCAATCCGGTCGAAGGTCATGAGCAGGCCGGCCGTCGCCCGTGCTTGGTCGTCTCAGTAGACCAGCTCGGCAAGGGGCCCAGTGAGCTCGCCATCGTCGTTCCCATCGCCCGGACCCACCGCACCGCGCTCGACGTGCGCATTGACCCGCCGGAAGGCGGCCTGACAGACGTGTGCTATGCGCAGCCGTACCAAGTTCGCACGCTCAGCCGCCAGCGGCTTGTCAACCGTCGAGGCGCCGTCGGCGACACCACACTGGCTGACGTCATCAGCCGCGTACACCTGCTCACAAGAGCTCCGTAGCCCGACGGCGCCCGCAGTGAGCCGCGGCGGCGCGCTCGCAACCGGCGGCTCGCTGTGTCGAGCCCCTTGCGGTGCGCATCGAGCCCGGCGACGAGCTCGTCGAAGCGGCTGACGGGCGGCAGCGAGGACACGGCGACGACGGACCGTCCTCGCCTTGAGCGACCGTAGCGAAGCATGGAGGGTCACGGCGCGTGCGGGACGCAATCTGGCGGAGGCCGGCCTTGGTGACGACGAGCACGTCTGGGTCTCGATTGATCCCGGGCTTGAGGACTGCAGGACGTCGCCGGACCCGGGCTGAACGACGACCGCCATCGTGTCGGCGACGTCGGCAGTTGAGGGGTCCGTGGTGGATGCAGACCTGAAGCATCCGTCCGTGGGACACTGACCACAAAATCCATCTTGACAGATTCAGTTGTCGGTGACAGGGTGTCGCCATGCACGACGTCACCGTCATCGACGACCCCGCCGCCGCCGGAGCCTCGCTGGATCCGATCCGCGCGCGGCTGCTCTCGGCGCTGGCGGATCCCGGCTCCGCGACGACTCTGGCCGCGAAGACCGGCCTGACGCGCCAGAAGGTCAACTACCACCTGCGGGCGCTGGAGCACCACGGCCTGATCGAGCTCATCGAGGAGCGCCGCAAGGGCAACTGCACTGAGCGCGTCATGCAGGCCACGGCCGCTTCCTACGTCATCTCGCCGACCGCGCTGTCGGCGGTGGCTCCGGACCCCGCGCGGGCGCCGGATCAGCGCTCGGCGCGCTGGCTGCTCGGCGTCGCCGGGCGCCTGGTGCGCGAGGTCGGCGAGCTCATCGCCGCGTCGGGAGCCGCCGGCAAGCCGGTGGCGACGCTCGGCATCGACAGCGAGGTGCGGTTCGCCTCCGCCAAGGATCGGGCCGCGTTCGTCGTCGAGCTGGCGGACGCCGTCAATGGCCTCGTCGCCAAATACCACGACGAGCACTCACCGCGCGGTCGCGACCACCGGTTCGTCGTCGCCCTGCATCCAACGATCACCAAGCCAACCACCGAGGAGCCCTCGTCATGAGCCGCGATTTCGAAGTAATTCGCGAGATCGACCTGCCCGCCGCGCCGGAGGACGTCTGGACCGCCATCACCGCTGATCCCGCCGCGTGGATGTTCCCGACGGGCATGGAGATCCCCGCCGGCGCCGAACCTCCCGAGGGGGCACCGGTGACGACGTGGGACCCGCCGCGCCGGCTCGTGATCCGCATGGAGTCGCCCGACGGCACCTTCAACGCCCTCGACTACGCGATCGAAGCTCGGGAGGGAGGCACCGCGCACCTGCGCTACGTCCACAGCGGAATCCTCGCCGACGAGTGGGAGGACCAGTACGACGCGATCGGCGCCCACACGGACTTCTACCTCCATACGCTCGGGCAGTACCTCGAGCACTTCAACGGACGCGCAGCGACCTACGTCGGCCAGCCGTCGTCGGGCATCGACGGACCGCCGTCAGCGGGCGGCGAGGACGCGATGGACACGCTGCGCGCGGCGCTGGGGATCGGCGACGGCGCCGCCGTCTCTGACACAGTCCACGCCGACCTCGGCGCAGCCGGCTCGCTGGACGGTGTCATCGACTACCTCACGCCGCAGTTCATCGGCGTGCGCGCCGACGACGGACTCTTCCGCTTCTTCGGCCGTAACGCGTTCGGCGGCGTGGTCGGCATGAGCGCCCACATGTTCCGCGACGACGTCGACCCCGCGCAGGCCGAAGCGGCCCTGAAGGCCTGGTTGGACTCGGTCTACGCCTAGCTCCGGTCGGCGGTTGACGGCTTCACGAATGGGCATGGGGCCGTGTATGCGCGGCCCCGCGCCAGCTGGGGTACCAAACGCGCGGCTCCAGCGCTCATCTCGCGTCTGCCGGCTGCGCCAGGCGCCGACCGACGATCACGACGTTGCCGTCCGGGTCAAGGACGCGCGCCACCCGCTCGCCCCACGGCTGGTCGGTCGGCTCTTCGATGATCTTCACACCGGCCGCACGCAGGTGTTCGACGGCCGCGTCGCAATCGTCGGCGTAGACCCAGAGGCTGAAGCGCCCGCTCGGCCCAGTGGTCGCCGACGGATCGCGGCCGATCCCGAAGTGCGACGTACCCAGCTCGAGGGCCACGTACCCTGGCTCACCATCCGGACCCGGGAACTCATAGCTCACCGTGGCCCCAAGTAGATCCCGGTAGAAGCCCAGTGCCGCCTTGAGATCCGTCGTCGTGATGATCGGAAAGATTGTGGTGAACATACGTGCGAACGACTCCCTCGTAGAACGTAGCGCTCATAGATCAGTCCCGCACTCGCACGACTTGGTGCATCGTCACGGGGTGCAGATAGCAAAATAAGCGGTACACGCCGGGCGTCGTGAACGTCTGCGCGAAGCGCGCTCCGCGGCCGAGGTTGTCCGACGCGACGTTTCGTGAACCGTTGGCGATGGAGACGTTGTGCTTGACGACGTCGTCGAAGCGCCAGTGGATCCGCGCGCCGCGCGGCACCGAGAGGTTGGCCGGGGCGAACAGCGACCCGCGCAGGTGCACGACGGCGTTCGCAGCGGTGACGACGCGCTCGTCGCCGGCTGGCAGCTCGATCTCATGCACCCGCCCGAACCGATCGACCGTGCTCAGTGGCACCGTCACGACGGGTGCCTGCGCACTGCCGTCGCGTCGCGTCCAGTGAATGTGGGCGTCGCGTGGGCGCGGACCGCAGCGCCGCGACGCGTTGCGGTCAACGGCGACAGAGACATGCGCGATCGCCATGACGGGTGAGTGCGGGCGCGATCTGTCGTAGCGCCCGGTCACGCGCAGGAGCTCGCCCTTGTGGACGGGCAGCCCGGTCTTCGACAGGAAGTGACCCGTGGCGATCGGGCCGGGCTCGTGCAGCAGCGGGCGGATGCGGTAGACGAGGTCGCCCGGCCGGCCAAAGAGGGGCCGGTGATCGACGAGCGTGCGGTCGCCGCAGCGTGGCTGCTTGATCGTCATCAGCTTCGAGCTGCCGTGCAGGTGGGCGCTGGCGGCGACGATCCGCCCGCTGATCGGCATCCGCCACAGGTGCCCCTTGCCGTGCGTCGATCCGGGCGGCCCGTCGCCGGAGATCTCGTAGCTGGGATGGGTGGAGCAGCCGTTCGCTCGCAGCCATAGCGGCTTGACGCGCACGAGGCGCCGGCCGGTCACGAGCCTCACCCGGTACTCGACGCGCACGCGGCGGTTGCCGCGACGGTGTCTCATGAGCATCGTCTGCATCCGCCAGCTGTCGCGGGCGTTGACGCGGTAGCCGTAGCCGGGCGGCAGCAGCAGCGGCTGGCGCTGCTCGCCCGTGCCCCAGAACGGCTCGCCGTTGCGGCCGCGGCAGGTCGTTGAGTTGCCCGCCGGCGATGCCGTCGTTGATGAAGACGATGTGGTGCAGCATGACCTGGCGGATCGAGACCCGGCGCCCGTTCTCGTAGACAAGGTGGGCATCCATTCGCGTGACATAGCCGCCTCGCCGCGGGGTGGGGACGCCGACCTTCGGAAAGATCGTCTCGAAGCTCGAGAGCACGAACGGCTTTGAGCGCAAGACAACTGTCTCAGCGCGCGCCTGGGGGGCGGCCGCGAGGGCGATCGCAAATGCGAGCACTGCGGCGGCGGCGATGGCGGCGAGCCGTGTCACCGGGGTAGCCTACGGGGGCGCGGCCGCAACGCCTCGTGCCCCGACGGCGCCCCGGCGAACCGCGGTCGCTCCGGCGTACGCCCGCGAGCCACTGCAGAGCAGATGGCTCGGCGACCAGACGCTGCGAGCTGTGGTAGATCCAGGCTTCGATTCTCATCACGCGAGGGTGGCGGCGATGCGCTCTAGCTCAGACGGCGTCCCGCTCATGATCACGCGTGCGTGTTCGCTCACGGCCTCGATCGGCCAGTCCCACCAGGCCGCGCGGAGCAACCGCTGGATGTCCTCGCCCTCATAACGGTGGCGCACGACGCGGGCGGGGTTTCCTGCAACGATTGCGTACGGCGGAACGTCGGCGCTGACCAAGCTCCCGGCAGCGACGACGGCTCCGTGGCCGATGGTGACTCCCGGAAGCACGAGCGCCTGGTAGCCGAGCCAGACGTCATGTCCGACGTTGGTATCACCGCGACTCGGAGCGCTGAGGACGAGGTCCATCGTGTGGTCCCACGGCGCGCCGAAGATGCCGAACGGATATGTCGAAGGCCCTTGGTCGGCGTGATTGGCCCCGCCCATGAGGAACCGCACCCCTGCCGCGAGCGCACAGAACTTGCCGATGATCAGCCTCTCCGGACCGAAGCTGTACAGCACCGCGTCGCGCTCGAATGTAATGCGCTCGGGGTGGTCGTAATAGGTGTAGTCGCCGACCTCGATGTTGGGTTGCCGGACCAGTGGCAGCAAGCAACCTGATGATCGTCCACCGACGATTTCGTCAGACCCAACACCACGCCGAGTTCCTGCTGCGATGCGCCCTTCGCGCGGCGTAGCTCGCGGAGGAGGAGCTGCTCTTGCGCGCCGATGGCGATCCGACGCCGGCTGGCGAGAACGGGCCCGTGTCGCCCAGCAGCACGGGCGCCTCGCGGATCAGGGCCATCAGTGCGGCAGATCGTCCTCGGGGCCACCATCGCCCTGCGCGACGACATCGTGGCCCATGCAGCCCCAGCACCGCAAGCGCGCGCCGTTCGCCAACTCCTCCAGCTCCTGATCGTCGATGAGCCCGACATCGTGGGCGCGACGCGCCGTGGTCGAGGTCGAGTTGCGCTTCCGGTCATCCGCGCCGGGAGCCGGGACTCGATGAGGCCGCGTTGCGCCAGGTCACCATCCTGGCCGAGCGCTGGCGCGACCGCGCCGTGGCTCGTGGCAGGGCGCGGCGCGGCGAGCGGGCCAACTACGGCGAGATCGCAACGGTCTTGGCAGCCGTCGAGCGCGGTGTGCCTGTGCTCATGGACGACGGCGAGGGCAAGACGCTTGCGCAGGCCCGAGGTCTCTCCGTCCACACGACCGAAGACCTGCTGGCCGAGATGGTGGCGGCCACCGTGATAAAGACGAGGCTGGCCTTCCTTGTGTACAGCAAGGTCTACGGCAGCGACCGCGACGCGTTTGATGCCGCGGTCGCGGACGCGCGGGTACGGGGAGCCTGAACCCGACGGGCACGCGTCTAGGCAGGCGGCGTCCCGAACCGCTGGCGATCCGCCGACTCGAGGGCGCCTTCCTCGAAGTACGGGGCGGTCCAGCGATCGTCGGGGCACAGCGTGCCGGCGGGCCAGGTCGGGTCCTCGGGTCGCGAGGGCTGCTTCGCCGACCTTGGGCTCTGGTGCCAGCGGAAGCGGTAGTGCTCGTACAGCCGCATGAGCTCGACTCCGTAGCAGTCTGCAACGTCGACGGCGCCGCGGATGATCAGGAAGTTCTCGTCGTTGCCACCCGATGCGGCGGCGGAGAGGTTGTGCGATCCGCTCATGACCGTCGGCGCGTCGGAGGTGAAGTCGATCACGACGAGCTTCGTGTGGATGAGGATGTTGCCGTGCTGGCCCGCGGTGGTCTCCTTGAGGTACCCCTCGAGTCCTTCGTTGAGCATGGCCGTCGAGACGAAGTCGGCTGTGCGGTCGCGATGTACGCCGGTGATCTCACTGGGCGAGTTCTGCAATCCGAAGCGCAGGATCGGATCGTGCGGCTGGCCGAGCAGCGCGTCGAGGATCCGCTTGTTGAGGTCGAACGCGGTGCAGAAGAGCACGTCGCGTGCCGCGCCGCGGATCTCCGCGGCGAACAGCTCGAGGTCGATCTCGCCGCCGCGCGGGGAGAATCCGGCGACGATCGGATCGTCGGACGCCAGCTGGTTGTGGGCGTTGATCCACTTCTTCGTGTCGCCCGGGGTGGCCCCGCCGAACAACAGCTCGAAGACCTCGAGGTACTTGGCGGCGAGCTCCGGGCGCTCGGCGATGTGGACGACGTTCGCCTGACGGTAGACGCCGTTCTCGGTGAAGTTCGTCGACCCGCAAAGCACGGCACGCGGCGTGCGCGTGCCGGCGTCGATCCGGCTGAGCACGGCGAACTTGTCGTGGAAGATGCGGCTCGTCACGCGAGCGTGCTTCTGGGCCGCCGGCCAGCCGGCGACGTTGGCCTCGTTGATCGCCGTCTGCGGATCGTCCTTCTTGGCGTGGTAGACGATCCGCACGTCGGCCCCGCGGTCGCGCGCGGCGTCGATCGCGTCGCGGATCTCCTGCAACTCGTACTCGTAGATCGCGATGTCAAGCGCCCACGTGGGGTCGAGTGCGCGGGCGCAGAAGCCCGTGATCTGCTCCAGTGCGCCGCGACTCAGCCAGGCCAGCGCCTTCGGGGGCAAAGGCTTGGGCGGGCGATGCTCCTTCTTCGCGAGCTCAAACTCGGCCGCGACCTCGGGAAACTCGCGCGAGAACGCTTGGCTGGCGGCGGCTGCGCGGTTGAAGACGACGCGATGGTCTCCGTGAGCCACACTTGACGTCTTCACGGCGACGGAGGGGCCCGACCGCAGTTCCAGGGCGCCCGGCGCTCCGTAGACGGGATAGACCGAGTACGTGTAGGTCGTCTCCGGAAAGACCGTGTAATCCGACCAGCGGAACTTCTGGATCGGCGCCGTATCGCTGGCCGCGAACTCGCCCGGCTTGTGGTCTACGCCCGGAAAGCTCAGTCCTCCCGCCAGCCACCTGGGTGGGCGGTTGCCGCCCGTGCGCTGGATCGCGAAGCCGAGCAGGCCCGGTCGCTGGTCAGGCAGGACGTCGAACGCGAGGATCACACCCGATGTGCCGGCGTACGCCTTGACGGAAACACCGTCGGACTGGCCAATCGCGCGCATCGTCAATTCTCCACAGCGGCACTAGGTCTGAATCGAACGAACGTCGGCATGCCGCTCTCGCCTTTGGGTCGTCAGCACCGCGATTGGTGCGCACCGATTGTCGAGCAGCTCATGACCCAGGAGTGTGAGTTCAATCACATACTTCGGCCAACCGGAATTCTCAGGCTACTCCCAGGCTGCTCCCAGGCGCGACGCCGACACTGGCGTTCAGTTGCCCACCGCTCCCGATCCCAGGAACACGCCATGGCGCTCCAGACGCAGGCCATCCCCTCAGACGACCGCGCCATGCTCGCCGAGCCTGGCCGGGGCGCTCAGCGGTACTTCGACGCCGACGCGATCACCTCCGGTGCAATCGCGCGCGCCGCGCGTGATGCCGGCGTACGCGCGACGACCGCCGCCGGCCTCGGCGCGATCGCCGTCATCCATGCCGTCGACAGTGTCGGCAAGTGGACCGAGACGCCGTACATGTTCTGGCTGTACATGGCGCTGATCGCCGGCTGCGTCGTCGCGGGCGCCGCCGTGCTGTTCCATCGCTCGCGCACCGCGCTGCTCGCCGCCGCGGGACTCGCCGCCAGCGTGATCGCGGCCTTCGTGCTGGACCGGACCGTCGGCTTGCCGAACGCGACCGGCGACATCGGCAACTGGCTGGAGCCGCTCGGTCTGGCCTCGCTCGTCGTCGAAGGCCTCGTCGTCGCGATCGCGCTCGGTGGCTTCCTGGCCGCCGACCGTCGCACCTGACGCACGAGGCGCCGATTCAGCGGTCGATGAGCGATCAGGCCGCCGCGGCCTCAGGCTCCGGCGCGCCTTGGGCGACGAAGTCGCTGCCACGCACGAGCGCGAGCGCGAGCACGCCGCCGACGAGCGCCACGACCGCGGCGACGAGCAGGATGTCGTTGAGCGCAGCCGTGAACGCGGCGTGGATCGCGTTCTCCAGGCGCGGCCGCGCCGCGGCCGGAGCGGCCGTGATCGCCCGCGGCGCGCCGCCGGCGCTGACGGCATGGGCGAGGCCGTCGCTGGCACCCGCGCCGGGGGTGCCGGCCAGCGCGCTCGTCAGGCGTTGGGTCACCTGGCTTTGGAAGATCGCGCCGAGGGCGGCGATCCCGGTCGCGATCCCAACCTGCCGGAACGTCGAGCTGATGCCCGATGCCATCCCGCTGCGCGCGGGCGCGACGACCCCGATCGCAGCGTTCGCGATCGACGGGTTGATCGTGCCGATACCGATGCCGGCGACGATGAAGCCGGGCAGCAGCGCGGTCCAGTCCGAGTCGGCGTCGAGGCCGCGCATGAGCAGCAGCCCGACCCCCACGAGCCCGAGCCCGCCGCCGAGCAGTGCGCGGGCCGGAAGCCGCGCGGTGAGCTTGCCCGACACCGCCGCGGCGACGAACGACAGCGCGGTCACGGGCAGGAAGCGCAGCCCGGTCTCCAGCGGTCCATGACCGAGGATCGTCTGCAGGTACAGCGTGAGGTAGAGGAACATCGCGAACATCGACGCCGACAGCGCGAAGGCCGCGATCGACGCGCCGGCGAACGTCCGGTTGCCAAACAGCGTGAGGTCGAACATCGGCCGTTGCTGGCGGCGCTCGACGGCGATGAAGAGCGCCAGCAGCAGCGCTGATCCCGCGAATAGCGTGACGATCAGCGCGCTTTCCCAACCCTCCTCGTTGCCTCGGATCAGCGCGAAGACGAGCAAGAACAGCGCGCCGCTGAAGGTCAGCAGGCCGGCCCAGTCGACCGCGCCGGCGTCCTCGTCGCGCGATTCCGGCAGCCGCTTCAGCGCGATCAGGAGCGTCGCGATGCCGATCGGCACGTTGAGGTAGAAGATCGACGGCCAGCCAAAGCCGCTCGTCAACGCGCCGCCGACGAGCGGCCCGATCGCTACGGCGGCGCCCGTCGTCGCGCCCCAAATGCCGAACGCCGTGCCGCGCTCGCGCCCATGGAACTCCTGCGCCAGCAGTGCGAGCGAGGTCGCGAACATCGCCGCGCCGCCGATCCCCTGCGCGCCGCGGGCGAGGATGAGAACGAGCGCGTTCGGCGCCAGCGCGCAGAGCACCGACGCGATCGTGAAGCTCGCCAGACCGAACGCGAAGACGCGCCTGCGACCGAGCAGGTCGGCCAGCGACCCGGCCGTCAGCAGCAACGCCGCGAGCGTGAGCGCGTAGGCGTCGATGACCCACTGCAGGTCGCTGAAGCTCGCGTCCAGCTCGCTCGCGATGTCCGGCAGCGCGACGTTCACGATCGTGATGTCGAGCAGCAGCATGAACGTCGCCAGGCAGACGGCGAGCAGGGTCCACCACTTGCGGTGCATCGGCCTCCCTCGGTACGGCGCCCACGTTCGCGGCCAGCGTATAGGGTCGAGCCGCGAGCTCAGATCCGGCGGTGAACGATCCGGACCTCCCTCGCGCGCATCGCCTCCGCGTCAGGACTGGCGCTTGCGCTCGCGTCGCTCGGCGGCTTCGCGCTTGAGGTCAACCTGCTTGTCGCGCGCGACCGCTGTCCGCTTCTCGCGGCGTTCCTCAGCGGACTCTCGCTGGCGTGGCTGCGGACTCGCCGCTTTGTCCATTTGCTTGGTCGAGGTCGGTGCGTCTGGCGCGTCTGGCCGGGCTTTAGACCGATCGGCCATGAGTCCTCCGTGCTGCGACGATCGTCGCGTCAAGACCTGGAGAATTCAGTATGGCGCTGCGCGCTCTGGCAATCGTTGCTCACGAGCGGCGTCAGGCTCAATGCTCCCTAGACCGTTCACCGTAGCAGGCGCGAACCGACGCGCATTGGGCCGGACAGGTGTAGCACGGGCGCGGATGCGCTTCAACGGTCTGAAAGCTTGCGGTCCTGCACGATCCAGGCGACGCCCTGCGGCGTGAGCGCCCAGCTGCCGCCGTCAAGCGCGACGGCGAGATTCTGCTCGCCGAGGGACTGCAGGTTCAGCGCGGTCCGCATGTCGCCGCGGCCCCGGCCGATCGCCTCGTCGATGTCTGCCACATCGACTGCGACCGCCGCCGTGCCGCCCGAGAGATTCCAGAGCGCGGTCAGCACATGAGCGAGATCGCGTTGGCTCATGGACTCCCTGTCGCGCCCGGCTCGACGAGCGCGTGGACGAGCTCGCGCCAGCCGTCTTTCAGTCGCTGTAGCGGCATCTCCAGCACACGGCACTGGTGGAGCACGAGGTCGGCGGCGAGCGCCGCGAGGAGAACGTCGGCGAGGTAGTCGGTGTCGCGTGCCGGTGCTGCCTCGCGCAGCAGGAGGGTGACGTGTGTGCGATAGGCGGCGTAGACGCTGTGGCGCAAGCGCAGACCGGGGACTCCGGTCTCGGCGGCGGCCAGCAGGTCGCCCTGGATGTCGATCAGCTCAAGCAGCCGCTCGCCGAAGGCGACGAGACGTTCGCGCGGCGCTGCCCCCGGCCCAAGCGGCGCGGGGCCGCGGATGAAGTCGTCCTGGAAGTCGCGCTCGCGCGCGTCGAGCAGCGCGTGTAAAAGCCCTGAGCGGTCGGAGAAGCGACGAAACAGGGTGCCTTTGCCAACGCCGGCCGCGCTGGCGACAGCGTCCATGGTCACGGAGTCGACGCCCCGCTGCGCCACGAGCGCCTCGGCCGCGGCCAAGATCGCGAGGCGATTGCGCGCGGCGTCTGACCGCTCGACCCGTGCGGGTTCGAGCATCGGAAGCGCAGGCAACGTCACGGGTTGGGTCACACGATGGACGATAGCGCTATTCGGACCGCAGTCCAGTTGTGCTAGCATTCGGTGCATAAGCGGACTACGGTCCACTCCACACGGGACACAGAGGGAGCCTCACCATGCCAGCAGCAATCGCGCAGACCACCACGCAACTGCCGGCCGGCACGTGGCAGCTGGACGCCGTGCACTCGTCGGCGAGTTTTTCCGTCAAGCACATGGGCGTCGCGACCTTCCGTAGCCGCTTCGAGCAACTCGACGCCACCCTCACGGTGAGCGAGGAAGGCGCCGCCGAGCTGGTCGGCAGCGTGCGCTCGGACTCGATCGCCGTCAAGGACGAGAACTTCCAGGCGCACCTGCGCGCCGCGGACTTCTTTGACAGCGACCGCTACCCGAAGCTGCGCTTCGCGTCCACCGCGATCCGCCGCGATGGCGAGCAGCTCGTGCTCGACGGGCAGCTGACGATCAAAGACCAGACCCATCCCCTGCAGGCACGGGGCGCGATCACCGACCCGATCGAGACGCTCTACGGAGCGGTCAAGCTCGGGATCACGCTGGAGACGATCATCGATCGCCGGGCCTATGGGCTGAACTGGAACGCTCCGCTGCCCAAGGGCGGGATGGCACTGGCAAACGACGTCAAGCTCGAACTCGAGCTCGAGTTCACGCAGGTTGAGGTGTAGCGATGCGCGTCCTGGGCATCTCCGGCTCGCTGCGAAGCGAGTCGCACAACGGGCGCCTGCTTCGGGCGGCGGCAGCGTTGCTGCCGCCCGAGGCCGAGCTGGTCGTCTTCGACGGCTTAAAGGACGTACCGCCGTTCGACGAGGACGACGAACGCGCGCCGGCGCACGGCGTGCTCGTCCTGCGGGCGGCGATCGCCGACGCCGACGCGCTGCTCTTCGCGACCCCCGAGTACAACCACTCGATACCGGGGCAGCTCAAGAACGCGATCGACTGGGCCTCTCGGCCGGTCGCCACCGCCGCCGTGCGCGGCAAGCCCGCGGCGGTCATCGGCGCCAGCGCGGGCATCTTCGGCGCGGTCTGGGCGCAAGCGGAGCTGCGCAAGGTCCTCACAGCCGCTGGAGCACGCGTTCTTGATCGCGAGCTGCCGGTCGGCAGCGCCTACGACGCGTTCAACGCCGACGCAACCCTCGCCGCCCCAGAGCACAGCGCCGAGATCACGGACATCCTGTTCGAGCTTCTGGCGCACACGCGCGCGCCGGTCGCCGCCTGAGGCTGAGAGCTACCGCCCCGGTTGCCCAGCGCCCGCCCGGGCGAGGAGATCACGGCGTCAGCAGCCGTCGATGCCGCAGGTGTCGCCCGCGGCGATGACCGGCAGCGCGGGGTGCGACGCGGCCCAGCCCTGTCGAAGCATCTCGGTGAGCGCTTCGGCCGGGTGCGCGCCGGATGCGCCCATCGCGCGGTCGACCACGAAGAACGGCACGGCGCGGATGCCCAGCGACGAGGCGGTGCGCTCGTCATCGCGGACCTCGGCGGCGAAGCGGTCGGTGGCGAGGACGTCGCGGACCTCGTCCGCGGGCAGGCCGACCTGCGTTCCGAGCCGCTCGAGCACGGCGCTGTCGCCGATCAGCTGTCCCTCGGTGAGGTACGCACGCATCAGGCGCTCCTTCAGAGCGTCCTGCGCACCATGCAGCGCGGCGAGGTGCAGCAGCCGGTGAGCGTCGAACGTGTTGCCGCCGCGGGCGATGTCGAAGCGGAAGTCCAGGCCGTCGCGGGCCGCGGTGTCCGTCATCCGCTGCTGCATCGCAAGCGCCTCCTCGCGGCTCGTGCCGTACTTCTCGGCGAGGTGCGTCGCTCCGTCATGCGCGCGCTCACGCGGCGCGTGCGGGTCGAGCTCGAAGCTGCGCCATGTCACCTGGACGTCGTCGCGGCGTTCGAACGCGGCGAGCGCCGCCTCGAAACGGCGCTTGCCGACGTAGCACCAGGGACAGGCGATATCGGACCAGATCTCCACGTGCACGGCGGCGTTCCTTCCTGACGGTTGCGCAGACAACTACATCGAGCGTAGCGCGTCGGTGGAGGTTCTCGTAACTGCCGCGCTGTGTGATCGATCGCGCACACGCTCCGTGGCCGACGCACTATTCGTTCTCCGTACGGGTCCGCGACGGAAGACACACATGGGTGCAGTCGATACCACCGATCCTGGGCGCCGGCGCCGGTTTCGGTGGCCGGTGGTGGCTGTATCGGTGAGCGCCACGGTCGTCGCCGGAACGGTCGCCGGCGTCGGCTCACCGATCGCCGCCACAATCGGCGTGCTCGTTGCCCTGGGAACAATTGGCTGGACGCTATGGCGCGCAGCGCCAGATCCGCAGCAGGCAAGGAGCAATCTCGGGACGGGCCTGCTGGTGAGCATCGTGGTGGCCGGCGCCGTCGGCAGCGCGCAGCTGACGATCGACGAGCGCCGCCGAGTGATCGAGCTCGAACGCCAGCAAGCGGGTCAGCGAGCCGCCGACCGGCTGAGCCTCAGCACCACCGTGGGACTTCAGAAGAGTCTCGTCGGCCTTGATCTAGGCGCACGCGACCTGACGAGGTTCTACTTCGCCGACAAGAACCTCAGGCAAGCGAGCTTTGAGCACGCCACCCTCGTCAAGGCGAACTTCGAGCGCGCGAACCTTCGCGATGCAGGGTTCCGGCGCGCGGATCTTCGCCTGGCGAGGCTGTATGCGGCGGACCTTCGGGGAGCCATCCTGGCCGGAGCGGATCTCGGCGACGCCGAGGTCAGCGGTGCCACGCTGCGACTGGCCGATCTGACGGGAGCGCACCTTCGGCGCACCAACCTCCAGGGTGCGTGTCTGCGAGAGGCGTTTCTCCCCGGCGCCGACCTTCGCGGGGCGGATCTGCGCGCTGCGGACGTCGCCAAGGCGGATCTACGCGGGGCCGACCTCCGCGGGGCGAACCTCCGCGGGGCAGACTTCGGCGGCGCGATGGCGGACGCACGAACCAGGTGGCCGGCGGGCGTCGATCGGGGTGGCGCCGGACCCGCGTTGCGTCTGACCGCCTGCACAGCTCCGAGAGCGTCGCCGCCGTGAAGCTGAGACCTCCGGCGGTAGAATCTGCGCATGCGCAAGCTGCCTGCCTGCATCGTCGGTCTGGTAGTAGCCGCTGCCTTCGCGGTCCCCGCCCTGGCCGCGACGAGATCGGTCAAGGTGGGCGATAACTACTACGTGCGCGATCGGGTCAAGCCGATCGTCACGGTCAAGCGCAACGACATCGTCATCTGGCGGTTCGTGGGGAGGTCCGCGCACACCGTGACCGTCAGGACGGGGCCGCAGAAGTTCAGCTCGCCGGCCCGGACGTCGGGCTCGTTCCAGCGCAAGCTGACCAAGGCGGGCACGTACCAGATCTACTGCCAGATCCACGGCGCCCGCGACCAATCGATGGTCCTGCGGGTGAGGTAGGACTTCGTCGGACGGGCGCGGCTGGCTTGGACCTCGCAGCGCCGGGGTACAAAAGCCCCATGGAGTACGTCGCAATCAGCATCATCGTCCTGGTGCTGTTCGGCGTCTTGGCCGTGCTCGCCGTCTCTCGCATGCGCGCCCGCGAGACGGACCGCGCGATCCGCCACGAGAAGCTCGAAGCAGTTGCCGACGGCCATCGCGAGATGGTCGATGCGCACGCGGTCTCGATTGAAGAGCTGCGCCCGAAAGCCGAGGCTCACCGGCGCACCGCCGAACACCACGCGCGTCTGGCCGACGAGCTGGAGGCGCGGATCGCGCGCGAGGAGCGCCACGCCCAGTTTCACGAAGAGCGTGCGCAGGCGACCGAGCAGGAGCGCGAGCAGGTCTAGTGGTCCACTAGCCGAAGAACACGCCCGCTATGTTCGCCATCGCCTACGCCATCATCGGCGCGTTCGTCGCCGCCGCCAACCACTACTTCGCCCACGTCGGCTCCGTCGCAGGCGCCGCAGAGGCAATCATCGCGATCCTCATCTGGCCGCTTGTCCTGATCGGGGTCGACATCCGCATCAGATAGCCGGGAGCGCCAGGCTCGTTGGCTGCCAGGCGCGCTCCTGTGCCACTGCGGTGCGTCGTCGGGAACATGCCTACACTCGCGCTGATCCGGATGTCAACCGAGGCGCTCACCGACGAGGGGCTGCTGGACGCCTGTCGCGCCGGCGACGAGAGCGCGTTCGTGGCGCTCGTGCGCCGCCACCACCCGGCGCTCGTTGCGCTCGCGCGCTGCTGGCCCGGCGATGCGCACGAGGCGCAACGAGATGTCGCCAGCGCCTGGATGGCATTGCTAGAGCTGCTTGGGCGCCAGAGCGACGGCCCGTCGCGCGGTCTCTGCGTCCGCGCCCTGGCCGGCCGCGAGGTCACTCGCGCCGCGACGCGGCGCACGAACGTGGCGCTCCAAGCCGCGGATGTGCCGCTCGTCGACCCCGACCGGTTCTTCGCCCGCGACCACGCGCTGTGGGCCGAGGAGTGGGCCGACCCGCCACGGCCCTGGGGGGAGATGGCCGCTCGCCGCCTGGACCAGGCCGACATGCCGCGGCTGCTGGTGCGCCGCACGCGCGAGCTCGGCGTCGCGCAAGCCGCGGCGCTGACGTTGCGCGACATCCACGGCTGGCCGCTGGTGGAATGCGCCGCTGCGCTCGAGCTGTCCCAACCGCAGGCGCGCTTGCTGGTGCGGGCCGCGCGCGAAGGGCTGCGGGCGGCCCTCGAAGCGGAGATCGACAGCCGGTGAACGTGCTACCAGCACCGCGCCTGACCTGCCGCGAGGTCGTCGATCTGCTGACCGACTACGTCGAGGGCGTCCTGTCGCAGGACGATCGCGAGCGAGTAGAGGCGCACCTGCAGACCTGCCCCGACTGCACGGCGTACGTCGAGCAGGTCCGGACGACGATCGGCGCGCTCGAGCGCGTGCGCGCGGAGAACGTTCCCGGTCCGGTGCTCGACGAGCTCGTCAAGGTCTTCGGGGGCTGGAAGTCGGCTGACGCGTAACGTCCCGGCGGGTATACAGACATGCCACCGATGCGAGCGACCACCCTGACAGCGCTTGCCGACACGATCGGCAGAGGCCTCGTCGCCGGATTCGCCGGCACGGCCGCGATGACGGTGTCGAGCACGCTGGAGATGAAGCTGCGCGGGCGCGCCGCGAGTACCGCGCCCGCCGACGCCACCGCGAAGGTGCTCGGCATCGAGCGCTTCCGCGACGATCCCGCCAAGGCTCGCTTTTCGAACCTCGTGCACTGGGGCTATGGCTCGGCGTGGGGCGTCGTCCATGGGCTGTTGCGCCTGGCCGGCCTGCCGCCGGCCAAGGCGACCGCCGCCCATCTCGCCGCCGTCTGGGGCAACGAGGCCGTGATGCTTCCGGTGCTCGGCGTAGCCCCGCCGTTTTGGACCTGGGGCGTCGAGGAAGTGGCGATCGACGTCTGGCATCACGTCGTGTACGCAACCGCGACCGCGGTCGCCTACGAACAGCTTTCCTGAGCGGCGTCGCTCGCGACGTTCGGCACCGGCGCCGAACGCTTCTCCGCACGGTCCCGCAATTGCGCGATAGTACGGCCCCGGATCGGCGAGCTCTCGCGCCGTGCGGTCCGCGTGTCCCGCCACACCATGACCTCGATCCGTTGATCCTCGGCGTCAACGCCCCCCCGACCGGCTGGCACGATCCAGCCGCGTGCCTGGTCGACCACGACGGAACGCTGCTCGCGTTCTGCGAGGAGGAGCGCCTGAGCCGCGACAAGCACGCCGAACGCAGCGGGCCGCTGCTCGCGGTCGCGCACTGCCTCACGCAAGCGGGCGCGAGCTTCGACGACGTGGACCTCGTCGCGGTCGGCTGGGACGTCCCGCTCGCCAGCCGCCTGTTCGGTTTCGAGTGGCACCTCGACGAGACGCCGGCCTGGCTGGAGCGCTACCTCGGATGGCGCTGCTCGACGCAGGATATGCCCGAGGTGCGCTTCGTCGGCCACCATCTCGCACACGCGACGATCGCCTTCCACGCGTCGGACTTTGCCGAAGCGGCGGTGCTCGTGATCGACGGCAACGGCGACGACGAGAGCATCTCGATCTACCGCGCGGATCGCGAACGTGGCCTGGTGCGCAAGCGTGTCTGGCCGCGCTCGCACTCACTCGGCTACCTCTATGCCGCCGCGTGCCGCTTCGTCGGGTTCAACCACCTCGAGGCGGGCAAGCTCATGGGCCTCTCGGCCTGGGGGCGGGCGGCGGACACCGAGCCCTGGGACCTGCTGCCCGGCGGCGAGCCGCAGGCACCAGGCGGCATCGACGAGGGCGACGGCTTCAACAAGTACCTCCATGCCTGGACGGCGCAGCTGGACCGGCTCGCCGGCGGACCGCGCGTGAGCCGGCCGCGCGCCGAGCTGCATCTCGACCAGCTCGCGGTGCAGGTGGCGGTGAGCGCGCAGGATGCCGTCGAGCGCGCCTTGTTGCACCTCGCCGCGCTGGCCCGCGAGCTGGCCGGCACGGAGAACCTCTGCCTCGCCGGCGGCGTCGCGCTGAACTGCAAGGCCAACGGGCTCCTTAGCGGCCCGGTGTTCGCGCCACCGGCGCCGCACGATGCCGGCACCGCCCTCGGCGCGGCGTGGCACCTGGCGCCGCCGCGCCGCGCCGCGCCCGCCGAGCGGATCTCGGCCTTCCTCGGGCCAACTCCGGGCGCGAGCGTCAATGGCGAGCTCGACGGGCTGCGTCGCGAGGCGCTCTCGTTGGAGAAGGTCTGCGACGCGCTTCAGGCCGGGTGCATCGGAGCGATCGTGCAGGGCGCGGGCGAGATCGGACCACGCGCGCTCGGCCACCGCTCGATCGTCGCGGACCCGAGCGACCCCGCGATGCACGCACGCCTGAACGGCGTCAAGGGACGCGAGCCGTGGCGCCCGTTCGGCGCGGCGGCGCTCAGCCCGCGCGCGGCGCAGCTCTGGCAGCCGCGCCCGCGCCTGTCGGACTACATGCTCGCCGGAACGCCGGTGTCCGAGCTCGGCGGCGAACGGCTGCCCGCCGCCGTCCACGTCGACGGAACGACCCGCCCGCAGGAGGTCGACCCGGCCTCCGACGATCTGCTCGCGGCGCTGCTCGGCGAATGGGGCGAGCGCGCCGGCGGGGCGCTGATCAACACGTCCTTCAACGGGCCGGGCGAGCCGATCGTGTCGAGCGTTACCGACGCAGCGGCGGCGTTTCGGCGACTCGGGCTCGATTTCCTCGTGCTCGACGGCGAGCTGCTGGCGGCACGGCCGTCGTGGTGGCGGCGCGCGTGAATCGACCGTTCGCCGAGGTCACGCCCGGTTTCGCGAACGTCCCCGCGCAGCCGGCAACAGTTCACGCGCACTCCACAGCGATCGCGCTGGAACGTCCGATCCAGCGCGAGCCGTGACGACGACGTCAGTCCAGTGTCAATCGCCGGCGTCGCGCGCGAACACGATCACGCTGTTGGCGGGGATCGTGATGCCGGCAGACTGGGGCAGACCGTGCATCGGCGCTCCATGAGCGTCGATACCTCCCGGGTTGCCCTGTGCCCATGCGTTCGGGAAGTGGTCGTAGAGATCGCTGTTGAAGACCTCGTCCCAGTGCCCGCTCAACGGAAAGCCAAGCCAGTAGCCGTGGTCATAGAACGTCGACTCGCTCAGGCTGACGACGACCACGATGTCGCGGCCGACCTCGGGGATCCAGCGGTGAAATGCGAGGACCCGGTTGTCTTCGTCGGTTTGGTAGAGGTGGATGGGCTCCGAGCGCAGCGCGGGGTGTCGGTGGCGCAGCCAGATCAGGTCGCGGGTGAAGCGATGGAAGTCGCCCATGTGGCGGTCGGCGCCGTCGAGCCCTTCCCACCAGACCAGCGTGTCTGCGCGGTTGGGGTTGTCTGACCACAGCTTGTCCTCGAGGATCTCCTGGCCCATGAACAACATCGGCACGCCCGGCGCGGTCAGCAGCAGGCCGGTCGCCACGCGGGTGCGGCTGCGTGCCAACCAGGAGCGCGGGTTGTTCCAGTCGGCCAGCTTGGGGATGCGCGGCTTGCGGTGGTCGCCGTCTGCGTCGAGCACGAAGTCGTGGTTCTCGATGCAGTTGTAGGCCTGCCAGGCGAACGGGATGTTCCACGGGCGCTCGAGCCCACGTCGCAGGTCGCCGACGGCCACGCGCGCGTGCGCTCCGGCGGCCGCCTGCGCCAGCACGGAGCGCACCCCCTCACGCACTCCGTCTGCGTACCCGAGATCGAAGCCCATGCCCTGCGGTGGGCGCCATACGGCCAGCCACCGGTGCTCGCGCCAGTATTCGGCGATCAGCGTGGCCGCCGGCTTCGCCTGGCGCAGGGCTTCGGTCAGCTCCTGACAGAAGAACCAGCCGCCCTTGTCGTCGATCACGCCGACCTCGTCGAAGCGCAGCCCGTCGGCGTGGTACTCCGAGAGGAACATCTTCGCGTTCTCGATCAGGAAGGACCGAACCTGAGCCTCGTTGAAGTTGAAGACCTTCCCGCCAGCCCATTCCTCTCCCGAGAAGTAGAGGCTGTTCCAACGGTCTGGGTGAACGGGGAAGTCGAAGTGGTCGATGCTCTGGGAGTCGAACCCGCCGCCCGCGTGGTTGTAGACGACGTCGACAAGGACGGCGAGCCCATACAGGTGGCAGACGTCGACGAACGCCTTGCACTGGTTCACCTGGCCGCCGAGCTGCTGCGCCGTGAGCGGCGGGTGCCCCTTGTTGTTCAGCAGCGCGTTGACCTGCGCTACGTACGGGGCCAGATCCGCGGGGTCGACGCAGTAGTCCATCTCGGGTGAGAAGAGATCAGTTCCGTTGTATCCAAGGCTCCATTCACCCGCGAACTCGACGACTGGGAGCGGCTGCACCGCGTTGACACCCAAGTCGCTGAGGTACTCGATGCGCTCCAGCGCATCGAGGAACTTCGCCACGCGGTAGGGCCGGCGATCCTCGCCGTGCTCGCCGCGCGCGAAGAACCTCCCGACGTGGAGCTGATATACGACCAAATCGCTGGGCGCCGGCGGCCGGAAGTCTTCGTCATGCCAGGGATATGACGCAGGATCGCGCACGATCGCGTCGCAATCGGGGTGCCCGTACAGCTCGAGCTCCCTCGCCCACGGGTCGCGCTTGAGCCCCGTCCCGCCGGGACCGACGACAAGGAATCGATACTTGGTGGCGTCTATGACGTCCTGCACGAATCCTGTCCAATGCCCGCTGGCCGGATCCTTGACCAACTCGTCCTCGGGCTTTGGCTGGTAGCCGTCGACGCCCCCGAGCACGACGTACACATGTTCGGCGGCGGGCGCCCAGACTCGGAACGTCGCGCCGTCTGCGACAAGGTTCGCGCCCATCGGGGTGGAGGCGGTTACGTGTCCCTGCGATGTGGGCATTCGCGAACGTTCAGCTTCGTGTGACCGACCCCGCCTGTGGGAGCGGGAGTCGCAGGAGCGTAGCTCAGGGAGGAGACGATTCCGTCCCACCGATGGCAGCCCATCTATGGGTGTGGCACCTCGGACCCGTGCTCCAGGCTACGCTGCCCAGCAGCCGGCATGCGCCTGATCTTGAACATCATCTGGTTCCTGTTCGCCGGGCTGTGGCTGGCGATCGGGTACTGCTTCGCGGCGCTGATCTGCTTCATCTTCATCATCACGATCCCGTTCGGGATCGCGGCGCTGCGGATTGCGGCGTTCGCGCTGTGGCCGTTCGGCTCGACCGTCGTCAAGCGCGACGACGCCGGGATCGGGTCGGGCATCGGCAACGTCATCTGGCTGGTCTTCTGCGGCTGGTGGCTGGCGCTCGCGCACCTCGTCACCGGGATCATGCAGTGCGTGATCATCATCGGGATTCCGCTCGGCCTCGCGAACTTCAAGCTCATCCCGGTGTCGCTGCTGCCGATGGGCAGGGTGATCGTGAGCGTCGAGGAGGCTCAGGCGCTGGGGCTGTCGGCCTTCGGATCGCGCTATTAGCCCGTCTGCTGTGGGTAGTGGCGGTTGATGTCAGGGCGACTGCAGTCGAGCGCGTCGCTGCGCGACGGCGTGACGTTCGAGGTCGAGCGGCTGGAGATCTCCGACGGCTGTCTTGTCATCAGCGGGCACTGGTCGGGCGTGCGCGGGATGCGCTTCGTGCGTCCCACCCTCGTCGCGGGCGGGCGCCGCGCGCTCGCGACGCTCGAGCACAAGCCGTGGGCACCTGCCCCTGGAAAGCCGTGGACCGCGGCGTTTCCCTGGGAGGGCGCTGAGTTCGAAGTCGACGATCTGTCGCTGACGGTGGCGCCCAGCGTGACGGTCACGCTCGACCCGCAATCGCCCGCAGACGACGAGACGCAGCCGCTCGTGTTCGTCGGGGCCAGCGCACCGGACCACGAGCCGCCGCCGGCGCCGGTAGCCGAGGAGGATGGGCGCGCCGAGTTCGACGACCTGCAACGCCGGCTCGAGGAGGCGCAGGCGCTGAACGCCAGCCTCGATGCGCGCTGCCTCGAGCTCGAGCAGGCCGTGCGGCGCCAGCAGCGCAAGACGCAGGACGCGGGGGAGGGCCACGAGGATCTCGAGCACGCGCGCACGGTCGCCCGGCGCGATCGCGATCGCGCGCTCGCCCAGGTCGAGGAGGCCGTCCAGGATCGCGAAGCGGCGCTGCGAACCCGCGCGCGGATGGAGATGCAGCGCGACGAGGCAGTGCGGGGGCACGCGGTTGCCGACGCCCGGCTCGCGAAAGCGATCGCCGACCGCGACGAGGCCAAGGCGCAGCGCGACGAAGTCCTGCTGGCCTACCGCGCGCTGCAACGCCAGTTCGTGAGCGAGCGCGCGGACGCCGATCGCGAGCAGGACTTCGCGGCGAGCCCGCGCGGTGACGACAACGAGCCCGACGGCGCCGCCGATGCTGATCCGAAAACGCCGCTTGGGGTTCACACGGTGCCCGCTGCCCGGTCGGTGATGGCCGAGCTTCAGCGCACGAAGCCCGAA
Organism: Solirubrobacteraceae bacterium; assembly: GCA_033855115.1. GTDB lineage: Bacteria > Actinomycetota > Thermoleophilia > Solirubrobacterales > Solirubrobacteraceae > CADCVQ01. The sequence goes on along the minus strand of JAWVGJ010000174.1, from coordinate 5,438 downwards.
AGCAAGATGCTGTTGTCGCAGTTCGACCTGTGGGTCATGCGCGTGCTCGGGACCGTCGCCGCGCTGTGCTTCATCTCGCTGCTCGTGATGATCCTGCGGGTGTTCATCTGAGCGGCCGTCAGCGCGCCGGTCCGTCGCTCGCCCGCGGCCTGCGCTCGTCGTAGCGCTCGAGGCCGTCGTCGGGGATCGGCTCCCACGGCGCGGCATACGCGACGAACGCGCGAAAGCTCGGACGCACGCCCGGATCGCCGTCGAACGCCGACATGCGGATGGTCATCTGGTCGGGATTGTCGGGATTGCGGCTGAAGAGGTGCGCGCCGCACTCGCGGCAGAAGAGCTTCTCGAAGCCGCCGTCGGAATGGCGCCAGCCCTTGAGCAGCTCCTCGCCCTCGAGCAGGTTGAACGTGCCGTCGATGAGCACCTGGGCCGAGGACGACGTGCCCGTCCGGCGCTGGCAGCGCGTGCAGTGGCAGTAGCTCGCCACGCGCGCCGGCTCGGTGAGCTCGAAGCGCACGCCGCCGCACAAGCAGCGGCCGGTCGTCGACGGTTCGGTCATGGCTGTTGGCCTCCTCACGCCCCGTGGCATCGCTTGTATTTCTTGCCGCTCCCGCACGGACAGGGATCGTTGCGGGCGGGAGCGTCGCCGATGATGCGCGGCGGCTGCGGGGCGAAGTACGGCTCGGGCGCCTTGTTGACCCGCATCGCCGCCTTGTCGATCGCGCGCCAGCCGGCACGATTGGACTCGTGGGCATGGGCGAGGCGGTCGCGGTTGACGATCTTCGCCTGCGCGGCGTGCGGCTCGCACATCCTCGCGCGCGCGTTCTCGAGCTCTCCGGGGAAGCCGAAGCTCCGGCCCCTGCAGGCCGGGCACTCCTCGTCGCGCGGCTCGACCGGATCGAGCACGACGTCGCTGCGATCGAGGTCGACGTAGCCGAACGCCTCCTGGACGAGATCGCGAATCGCGCCCAGGCCGACGGTCCCCCACGGCTGGCGCACCTGGAGCGTCGGCGGCGTCGCGAACGCCCCCAGGTCGCGGTCGAGGTCGTCGAGCAGGCGCGGCGCCGCGCCGGTTACCGCGAGGTCGAGATAGTCCTCGGCGATCAGCAGCTCCTCGTGCTCGAGCGCCGCTTGCATGACGGGCGCGGCATATCGCCCGACAGCCGCCGCGAGGTCGCCGTCGTTCTCTTCCATGCCGCGCTTGATGGCGTCGAGCACGACGTACACGTCGACCTCGAGCACCTCCGCGTCGGCTGTTGCGGTCGCCCACGCCTCGCCGCGGTTCGGGATCCAACTGAGCGGATCCTTTGTGATGACGAAGAAGCGCAGCCACAGCTGCAGGTGCGCCGGGTAGATCTCCAGGTCCGGCGGCCAGTCGATCCGCAGCTCCAGCAGCGCGTACTCGTCGTCGGGGGCGGCCTCGACGAGCGCCACGGGATCGAGGTTCTGGGCCGGCGTGGCTTCCATCGCGGTTCGTGACCTTAGCCTGGATCCAGGCTTAGCGAGGCCGGCGGCTCGTTCGCTCGCCGAGCGACACTCGCTTGCTCCTCACCAGGGCGCCGGCTCGTAGTCCTTGAGAAAGCAGCCGTACAGGTCCTCGCCCGCTTCGCCGCGGACGATCGGGTCGTACACGCGCGCGGCGCCGTCGACGAGGTCGAGTGGGGCATGGAAGCCCTCGCCGGCCAGCCGCATCTTCGTCGGGTGCGGCCGCTCGTCGGTGATCCAGCCGGTGTCGACGCTCGTCATGAGGATGCCGTCGCGGCTGAGCAGCTCGTGCGCGCTCGTGCGCGTGAGCATGTTCAGTGCCGCCTTGGCCATGTTCGTGTGCGGGTGGCCCGGGCCCTTGTAGCCGCGGCTGAACTGGCCCTCCATCGCGGACACGTTGACGATGTAGGTCCGGCGCGCGGTCGAGGCCGCCAGGCTCGAGCGCAGGCGGCCGACGAGGATGAACGGCGCGGTGATGTTGCACAGCTGAACCTCCAGCAGCTCCACCGGATCGATCTCCTGCACGAGCTGACTCCAGCTGTTGTCCGCCCGCAGGTCGGGCGCCAGGCCGCCGGCGTCGATCGCGGTCTGCGCGGCGATCCGCTGCGGCGATGCCGACCCCGCGCTCAGTGCCAGCGCGGTCAGCGCATCCGGCGTGGGTGTCCAGTGCGAGGGCGTCGTCGTGGCGTCGATCAGGGCCGACGTGCTCGCGGACGGCGTCGTGACCGCGACCAGCTCGGGCAGCGGCCCGGCGGGCAGCGGGGCGCGTTCGGCGGCGATCAGCGGCGCGTACCCGGCGGCCGACCGCCGCACCGTCTGCGCAGCGTTGTTGATCAGAATGTCCAGCGGCCCGCGCTCGCTGACCGAGTCGGCGAGCGCGACGACCTGCGCCGGGTTGCGCAGGTCGATCGCGACGATCCGCAGTCGCTCCAGCCAGTCGCAGCTGTCGTGCATCGCTGCGAAGCGCCGCGCCGCATCGCGCGGGAAGCGCGTCGTGATCGTCAGCTGCGCGCCGTCGCGCAGCAGCCGCAGCGCGATGTACATGCCGATCTTCGCCCGTCCGCCGGTGAGCAGCGCGCGGCGGCCGCGGAGATCGGTGCGGGCGTCCCGGCGCGCGCGGTTGCGCGCGGCGCAGACCGGACAGAGCTGGTGGTAGAAGGCGTCGAGCTCGTGGTAGCGGCGCTTGCAGACGTAGCACCCGCGCGCCTGGCGCAGCGTGCCGGGCGAGCCGTTTGCGGTCGATCGCAGCGCCAGCCCTGCCGTCTCGTCGTCGATCCGCCCGGTCGCGCCGGTCGCCGTCGCGGCGGTCAGCGCCTCGTCGGCGGCCAGCACGGCCGCACGCCGCTCGGCGCGGCGGCGCAGCTTGACGGCCTTGAAGAGGCCGGCTGTCGCGCGCCGGACCGCGACTGCATCGGGATGATCCTCGGCCAGCGCCTCCGCGGCGGCCAGCACGCGCAGGCATGTCTGGAGGTCGGCGGGATCGATCTGCGCAGCGCTCACGTCACGACCGGCCGGGCGAACGCGTGCGAAGAGCGCACGAGGCACTCGACGACGTCGAGCTCGGCTTCGTCACGCGGGGCGTAGATCAGGACCGCGGTCGCCGGGATCAGGCCACTTAGAGCGGCCGGATGCGGCTCGGCCCAGCCGGCGTCGATGACCGCATCGACGATCGCCGGCGCCAGCATCGCGTGCAGGCTGTGATCTGGCGCCGGATGCAGGTGCGCGAACTCGCGCTCGATCAGGAACGCCTCGGGCGGTCCGGCCGGCTCCCCGGGCGCGAGCGTCAGCGCGCGGGCGCCCGGCACCGAGATGCCGCTCGGCCGCTCGACCACGCCCGCCAGTGCGAAGACGCGCCGCGCGAGCTCCTCGGCCAGCCGCGGATCGGTCGGCTGCTGATCGAGCTGGGCATGCGGGTTGGCGGCGGTCGTGCTCGGGCGCTCGCCGGCCCGACGCGGCAGTTGCAATGACGCCATCGCCGCCAGTTTAGGCGTGGATCCAGCCGCAACCTGGTGCGCCGTGTGGCGCGTAACGAAACGAGTGTCACGTGCGACGAAGGAGGCAATCACTTTCGCGAGAAGGGAGACGACGGTGGCCAACCTGAACGAGATCGACGAGCAGCTCTGCGAAACATCGCGATGGGATTTCTCCGATCTGCGCGCGCTGTACATCAATTCCACGCTCAAGCGCTCGCCCGAGATCTCGCACACGCAGGCGCTGGCCGACCACTCGATCGCGATCATGGAGCGCAACGGCGTCACGGTCGACGTCATCCGAGCCGTCGATCACGACATCGCGACCGGCGTCTACCCCGACATGACCGAGCACGGGTGGGACGCCGACGACTGGCCCGCGATCTCCGAGCAGGTCATGGCGGCCGACATCCTCGTCCTGCTGTCGCCGATCTGGCTGGGCGAGAAGTCCTCGGTCTGCACGCGCATCGTCGAGCGCCTGTACGGCAACAGCCACATCCTCAACGACGCGGGCCAGTACGCCTACTACGGGCGCACGGCGGGCTGCATCATCACCGGCAACGAGGACGGCGCCAAGCACTGCGCGATGAACATCCTCTACTCGCTGCAGCACCTCGGCTACACGATCCCGCCGCAGGCAGACTCAGCCTGGCTCGGCGAGGCCGGACCCGGCCCGAGCTACGCCGACCCCGGCTCCGGCGGCCCCGAGAACGAGTTCACCAACCGCAATACGACGTTTTTGACCTGGAACCTCCTGCACGTCGCGCGGATGCTCAAGGACGCCGGCGGCATCCCGGCGCACGGCAACCAGCGCTCGGCGTGGGACGCGGGCTGTCGCTCGGACTATCCCAATCCTGAGCACCGTTAGGGTCGCCGCGTGCGACGGGCGCTGCGGGTGCGCCACGCCATCGGGTTCGGACTACTGGCCGGTCGCGCGATGTAGGAGAGAGCTCAGTTCGGCGTGAAAGGAGCGCTCCGAGACCCTTTTGCAGACCGCTGCGTGTCGGGCCAAGCGAAGGCGTCGGTGATGAGGGGCGCGCCAGCACGAGCCTCTTGCGCACGGGCGGAACCCACTTGATCGCAGGCCCGGAAAGCTGGCTCTGTAGCTATAGGTCAACAAGACGTACGCTGTGATCGTGAGACCGGCGGAAACTGCGGCGAGCGCCCCGCGAGCGCGACCTAGCGGAGGTTGAGGCTGTGGCGCGCGAGTTCGGCATGAGTCGCGTGCAGCGGTTCGAATTCGGCGACTATCTCGAGGCCGAGAAAGCCGCGGGCAATGTCGGCACTAAGAACCGACGCGGAGATTTCACGTTGCCCGAACTGCGTGCTAAGGCTCGCGAGTTCTTGGGCGAGGCTTGACCATGGCGTCGACCGAGAAAGGGGCGCGGGCGGATCTCGCTACGGAGGGGGAACGATGGGTCAACGAGCTAGTAGACGAACCGCTTTTGCGCGCCGCGTTTTCCTACGGCGGAGAACTTCGTCTGCACTTCGGTAAGCCGGTGCCCTACGAGAACGAGCGGCTCGCGGGTCGGACACATGGCGAGTGGACCTTGGGCCTAAGAGCTACCCCCTGGGTTCTCGTATCGGACGGCGCGGTGCGATCCCGCTCACACGATGAACAGCAGCACGCTCTCCAGCAGTTCGCGCAGCTCGAAGGCAAGCGGCTCGTCGACGCATCGCTGCGGCGCAGCGACGCCGCACTGACGCTTCGATTCGCGGACGGCCACTGGTTCATGGCCCTGACTGAGCCTCGCCCCGCAGTGCTGACTAAGGGCCGGAAGGTGCTTGACCTCTGGGAACTCCTTACGCCTAGCGGACTGTTCGTGGTGGCTCGCCCAGATCGATCGTTGAGCATCGAGGAGCCCGCTGCGCGCGAGGCAAGCGCTCCAGAGGAGTCGACCTGAACTGACAATGCTCGCGGGGAGCACGCAGTCGCGTGCATGGATGAGGCGGAGGTCGCTCGTCGAGGGGGTCGGGGTCCGGGCC
>JAWVGJ010000173.1:0-36417 GCA_033855115.1 Solirubrobacteraceae bacterium | reverse complement strand
ACGTCGAGCAGGCGCTCGGGGGGAGCCTCGAGAAGGGCGGCGCCTACCTCCAGATCAGCCTGCTGGTCTTCCTCGCCTCGCGCTTTCTCATGACCTGGGTGATCGGCTACATCCGCGCGACGAAGGTGCTCGCGGTGCTCGCGTTCCTGGCCGTGGCGTTGTGCCTGTTCGCGATGTCGAGCCCGAACATGGCCGGGGTGCTCGCGCTCGTCGCGGTGTCGTTCTGCCTGTCGCTGATGTTCCCGACGATCTACGGAGTCGCCCTCAAGGGCCTCGGGCCGGCAACGAAGTTCGGCGCGGCCGGCCTCGTGATGGCGATCGTGGGCGGGGCGATCATGCCGCTTGTGCAGGGCAGTCTCGTGGACTCGACGAGCCCGGCCTTCTCGTTCATCGTGCCCGCCGGCTGCTTTGTGGTCGTCGGCCTCTACGCGCTCTATGACCTGAAGGCTGGGCCGAGCGCGATCGGCGGAGAGCCCGCACGCGATCTCGGTCCGGCGCATCCTGTCGTGCCGCCGCAGCCCGCAGGCGGGGCGGCGTGAGCGGCCGGCGCCACGCGGCCGCGGCTGTCGCAGCGCTCGCGCTGACGCTGGCCGCATGCGGCGGCAACTCGCCGACAAGCGCCGCGACAAACACGAAGCAGCTCGAAGTGGTGTCCTGGTGGACCTCGGGGTCCGAGGCCGCGGCCCTCGACGCCCTCTTCGCCGCGTTTCGGAAGTCCAATCCGGACGTCGATGCCGTCAACGGCGCGGTTGCCGGTGGCGCCGGCTCGAAGGCGATCGTGCAGCTCGCCAAGCGTCTGCAGAACCACGACCCGCCTGATGTCTGGCAGACGTTCGCCGGCAAGTCAGTTCAGGGCTACGCGAGCCGCGGCGTGATCCGCAGCGTCGCGCCGGTGTTCGAGCGCGAGGATCTGCGCGCGAGGATGCACCCCACGATCCTCCGGTCGGTCATGCGTGACGGCCGCCCGTACGCGGTTCCGACTGGCGTGCATCGCAGCAACGTCCTGTGGTTCAACAAGCGGCTGCTCGAGAAGGCCGGCGTCACTCCTCCAGCAAGCGGCTACACCCTCGCCGCGTTCCTGGCCGACCTCCAGAAGGTCAAGGCCTCCGGGGCGACGGCGCTGTGCCTGGGCGGCAAGGACCGGTTCACCACGGTCGAGCTGTTCGAGAACACGCTGCTGAGCGCGATCAGCAGTCGCGGCTGGAAGGACATGGTCGCCGACGAATTCGACTGGCGCAGCGACCAAGTGCACATGGCACTCAAGCGCTTCGGCGCCATGCTGCGCTACACCGATACGCAGGCGAGCCGGCTGACCTGGGATCAGGCGACGAAGAAGCTCGCGTCGGGCGGCTGCGCTTTCGAATCGATGAACGACTCCGCCTTCGGTGAGCTCATCGCCGCCGGCGCGCACGAGAGCGAGGACTTCGGGGCGACGGCCTTCCCGGGAACCGACGGGAGCTTCCTGGCCGTCGTCGACGTCTTCGTCGTCGCGACGAAGGCGAAGAACGCCAAAAACGCGCTCGCGTTCCTCGCCGACATCAGCAAGCCAACCACGCAGCTCGCGTTCAGCAAGTCGAAGGGGTCGGTCCCGGTTCTCCGCGACATCGACGTCTCGTCGCTGACGGCCTACCAGCGGGCGTCTTCGAAGACCTTGTGGACGTCGCCGGTGCTGCTGTCGATTGCGCACGGCGAGGCGATGAGCCCGGAGTTCCAAGAAGGCTTCTACGACGCGGTGTCGACGTACATCCGTACACGAGACCCAGACGCGTTCGCTGACGACCTCGAGGACGCGGTCTCGAAGGACAAGATTCCCCAACGCTGAGCCCCGATCGCCATCGGCGTCCCCGCGCGACGGCCCTGCAGGCCATCCCCCACACGTCGATGAGTCGACGAGGGCCGACGCGGAGGTGGTCGCGGTTGTGCCGGCGCTGGCGCGTTCGGCTCCCACACCGGGGTGGCACGCAGCATCGTGAGCATGTTGCGGTGCACGTAGTAGCGCGAGATGTCACCAAAGGAGTGATGCTCGGCCTCCGTCGAGGCGAACATCCGTTGCATGTCCCAGGACTTGTAGTTCTGAAGGTCGTCTTGGTCGGCATAAGCGCCAAGAGCGGGGCGACGAGCTCCTGCAGTTCGGTGAGCGGACCGATGTACTGTCCGCGCGAGAACGTGTCGATCGCCTCGCACAGACCTCCCGGGCCGACCGGGGAGGCAACCGACATCGCCGCTGCCGCCAGCGTCGCCCCGACACGCCCAGAAGAGATCGCGTTGATGAGCGCCGTCGACGTCCAGCGCCTCGCCTGACGCCAGGGCGATCCGCGAGGAGCGCAGGTGGTCGCTCGTCAGCGCTGCGAGATCCAGCGGGCCTGGTGTCACGCGAGCGCGCGCATCAGTCCGGCAGCTCGAACATCCGCGCCAGCGCCGCTCCCACCCGCTCGCGCACGACGAGCGCCGAGCGCTGTACGTGCGCGCGCATGAACGCGGCGGCGGCGTCGGCGTCGCGGGCAAGGACGCAGCCGAGGATCTCCAGGTGCTCGGAGATCGTCGCGCCGATGCGGTCGTCGGTCGTGAAGTCGTAGATGCGCAGGATGCGGATGCGGTCGTTGAGGTCGCCGAGCATCGCCTCGGCCACGTCGTTGCCGCTGGCACCGGCGAGCTGGCGGTGAAAACGCTCGTCGGCGTAGACGAAGTCCGGGCCGCGCGGCAGCGCGCGCGTGTCGTGCCAGGCGGCGTCGAGCGCGCGCCAGTCCTGCTCGATCGCCTCGATGCGACCGCGCTCGCCCGCGGTGGCAGCGCGGCGAGCGACGAGCTCCTCGATCGCGAGGCGCACCTCGTAGAGCTCGCGCATCGACTTGACGCTCGGCGCGCTGGGGCACATGCCGCCGCTGCGGTCGCGGACGACGTGGCCGTCGCCCTCCAGGCGGCGCAGCGCCTCGCGAACCGGCGTGCGGCTCGTGCTGTACTCGGCAGCGAGCTGCGCCTCGACCAGCCGCCGGCCGACCGGCAGGTCACCGCGCAGCAGCCGCTCGCGCAGCTCGGCGTAGACGCGCTCGGCCTGCGACATCGCCCGCGTCCCGTTCTCGTTGCTCGTCCGTGCCATCCGAGCCCCCGCAGCTCAGCCCTCCAGCGCGGCGACCGCCGCCGCGAACGCGGTCAGCGGCGGCAGTGTCACGCCGCCGCCGATCTGCCCGACTCCCGGCCAGCGGTGCGCGATACCGGTATGGATCGGCGGCACGATCCCGTGCTGCACGACCGCGCGGGCGTCGACGCCGAGGATCGCCGGCCCGTCGGGCAACGCCAGCGCCGGGTGCTCGGCGGCGGCGATCGTGCGCAGAAACGCCATCCGCTCGCCGATCGTCGCCGGATCCAGGCCGACCGACGGCGCCGACAGCGGTGACGCGCCGATCGCGAGGGCACCCAGGCCGTAGACCTCGATGATCGCCGAGTCGCCGAGGTCGGGGTTCATCTCGTCGAGCGTGTGGCCCTCGTACAGCGCCGCCGGGTCAGGCAGCGCGGCGGGCCCGACGAACCACTGCGAGCCGGTGCCCGACAGCTTCACCCCCACCTCGACCCCGTTGCGCGCGACCACCGTGACGAGCGACGAGCCCTCGACGCCGTCCGCGCACACGAGCGCGAGCTTGGCGAACACCATCGCGACGTTGAGGAAGAACTGGCTGTTGGCGCGCACGAAGGCATCGACCTCGCTCGACAGCGGCGCGAGCGCCTCGGCGATCAGCTGCGTGCCGGCGTCGGTGCAGTGGTGGCACTCGTCGCCCTTCGCAAGCGAGCGGGCGTGCAGCTCCAGGAGCTCCAGCGGCCCGTGCGCCGCAAGCGCGCGTGACAGCTCGGGCGCGAGCACGTCGCGCATCCAGACCAGGCGCGACACCACCTCGTCGTCGTCGGCGCCGTAGCGCAGGACCTTCCCGGAGCCTTCGTTCAATGGGCACCACGCGGTCGCGCCGCTGGCCTCGTCGCGCGCGACCAAGACCGGCATCGAGCCCGTCACGACGCCGGACATCGGCCCGACGCCACCGCAGTCGTGGTTGGGCAACAGTGCCACCTGGCCGTCGTCCGCGAGCGCGAGCGCCTGCGCCGGCGTGTCCGCGACGCCCTCCAGCGACAGCGCGACGCCGAGGGCGGCGCGCATCGGGCCGCACATCGCGCTCGAGGCGATCGGCGGCCCCGCGTGGCAGGCGCCACCGGACGCCAGATGCTCGACGACATCGGCGGCCGGCACGACGTCCACGAGCAGCGGCCGCGCGGCTGCGAGCGCCTGCACCGCGCGGTCGGTTGCATACAACGAAGTACTCATCGTGCGCCGGACGGTAGTGCGCTCCTTGCGGGGACGGCATGGACCAGCGGGCGAAATGTCCCGGTCGCATTGGGCCAATGGGCCAATGCGACGCCCCTGACGCCCGGCGTAGCTTCGTAGGCGCACCGGCGACTGTGGACCGCGTTGCATACAAAGACCCCGAGGGGACGGGTCGCCTCCAGCAGAAAGGCCCCGATGAGCACCGAACCGATCGCGATACCGGCGACCCCCTACCCATTCGAGCTCGACGCCGCGACAACCGCGCTCGTGATCATCGACATGCAGCGCGACTTCCTCGAGCCAGGCGGTTTCGGCGCGCTGCTCGGCAACGACGTCTCGCTGCTGGCGAAGGTCATCGAGCCCCTGAGCGCCGTGCTCGACGCCGCGCGCGCCGCCGGGATGATGGTCATCCATACCCGCGAGGGCCATCGGCCGGATCTGAGCGACTGCCCGCCGAGCAAGAAGGCGCGCGGCGGCCTGGAGACCGGGATCGGCGACGTCGGACCGAAGGGCCGCGTCCTCGTCCGCGGCGAAGAGGGCCACGGGATCGTCGAGGCGCTGGCGCCGATCGACGGCGAGGTCGTGCTCGACAAGCCCGGCAAGGGCGCCTTCTACGCCACCGACCTCGAATTGCTGCTGCGCAACGCGCGCATCTCGAGCCTCGTCGTGACGGGCGTGACGACCGAGGTCTGCGTCCACACGACCGTCCGCGAGGCCAACGACCGGGGCTTCGAGTGCCTCGTGCTGTCGGACTGCGTCGGCTCGTACTTCCCGGAGTTCCAGGAGGTGGGGCTGAAGATGATCGCCGCCCAGGGCGGGATCTTCGGCTGGGTGACCCCCTCGCAGCACCTGCTGGCCCATCTGCCCACTCCCGCCGTCGTCAACTGAACAGGACGATCCATGTCTGCTGCCGCCACCCCGATCCCCTCCGTCACGCCTCCGCTGTGGACGCGCGGGGACCTCAATGCCTTCTTCGGACTGGGCATCAACATGCTCGTCAACGTCCTCGTCCTCGCCGGCCTGGCCGCGTTCGTCGTCCAGATCCCGGCCGACGACGTCTACCACACGATCCTGCCGGCGCTCGGGATCGAGCTGCTGATCGGCAATATCTTCTACTTCTACCTGGCCAAGAAGCTCGCCGAGCGCGAGGGTCGCACGGACGTCACCGCGATGCCCTACGGCCCCAGCGTGCCGCACATGTTCATCGTGACGTTCGTCGTCATGCTGCCGACCTTCCTCGCGACCAAGAGCGCGGTGAAGGCCTGGGAGGCGGGCCTGGCCTGGGCCTTCATCATCGGCGTGATCATCCTCGTCGGCGCGTTCGTCGGGCCGACGATCCGCCGCTTCACGCCGCGCGCGGCGCTGCTCGGGACGCTCGCGGGCATCTCGATCACGTTCATCTCGATGCGGCCCGCCGCTCAGATGTGGGAGGCGGCGTGGATCGCGCTGCCGGTGCTGACGCTCATCATCGTCGGCTTCGTCGCGGGCGTGCGGCTGCCGGGCAACTTCCCGATCGGCCTCGCGGCGCTGCTGCTCGGCAGCGCGATCGCCTGGGCGGGCGGCTTCATGGAGACGGCGAAGGTCGGTGACGCGGTCGAGGCGATCGCGGTCGGCCTTCCGTCGCTGAACGTCGACCTGCTGCTGCACGGCCTGGATGGGATCTCGCCGCTGCTGGCGACCGCGATCCCGCTGGGCATCTACAACTTCACCGAGGCGATGAGCAACGTCGAGAGCGCGGCCGCGGCCGGCGATTCCTACAACCTGCGCCACGTCCTGCTGGCCGACGGTACCGGCGCCGTCATCGGCTCGATGGTCGGCAGCCCGTTCCCGCCGGCGGTCTACGTGGGCCACCCGGGCTGGAAGGCGGCCGGCGGAGGGATCAGCTACTCGCTTGCCACCGGTGTCCTGATCTTCGCGCTGTGCATCTTCGGGTTGTTTCCGCTGCTGGCCGCGATCCTGCCGGTCCCGGCGATCGTGCCCGTCCTGCTCTACATCGGCCTGATCATCGGCTCGCAGGCCTTCCGTGCGGTCCCGCGGGCGCACTACGCGGCGGTCGTGCTGGCGATCGTTCCGAATGTGGCAGCTTGGGGAACCGGCCTCGTGGACAGTGCGTTGACGGCGGCGAAGACGAACGCCGGGGTGGTCGGCAACGCGGCGCTGAACAACGCGGGCGTCGTCTACGAGGGACTGCTGAAGCTCGGCGAGGGCGCGGTCCTGGCCGGGATGCTGCTCGGTGCGATCGCTGCGTTCATGATCGATCGCCGCTTCGTTTGGGCCGCGGGCTACAGCTTCCTCGGTGCCGCACTGGCGCTCGTCGGGCTGATCCACGGCGCCAACGTGTCGCTGCAACCCGACGCGCTACAGGCGAAGATCGCCCTCGGCTACGCCTTCATGGGGCTCGTCTGCCTGGCGTTCGTCGCGCTCAAGGTGCCACAGCGCGAGATCGATCTCGGCGATCCCGCCGACGTGGAGGCAGCCGCGGAGCTCGCGGCGCGCGGTGCACCGGCGAAGACGCAACGGCCGGCGGCTGAACCGGTTCCGGCGTAGTGGACATCGCGGAGCTGCTCGCGGACTACCGCGACGGCTCGGCGGACCCGGCGCAGGTCGTCGAGCGCGCCTATGAGCGCGCCGGCGCCGCCGCCGAGCCCGCCTGGATCTCGCTCGTCCCCTGGAGCACCATCCGGGCCTGCCTCGCGCAACTGCGGGCGACCGGCACCGACCTGCCGCTCTACGGCGTCCCGTTCGCGATCAAGGACAACATCGACGTTGCCGGCGTGCCGACGACGGCCGCCTGCCCCGCGTTCGCCTACCAGCCCGAGCGCAGCGCGTTCGCCGTCGCGCGGCTCATGGCCGCGGGCGCGGTCCCGATCGGCAAGACGAACATGGACCAGTTCGCCACCGGCCTGACCGGGACGCGCACACCGCACGGCGCCTGCGCGAGCGTCGTCGACCCGCGCTACATCGGGGGCGGGTCGAGCTCGGGCTCGGCGGTCGTCGTCGCCGATGGGACGGTGCCGTTCGCGCTCGGAACCGACACGGCCGGCTCCGGGCGCGTGCCGGCGGCCTTCAACGCCATCGTCGGCTTCAAGCCGTCGCTGGGACGCGTCAGCACGCGCGGCGTCGTGCCGGCGTGCCGCACGCTGGACTGCGTGTCGCTGCTGACGACCGACGTCGCGGGCGCGGCGCGGCTGCTCGATGTGATCACCGGGCCCGACCCGAGCGACCCGTACTCGCGCGCGCCCGCGCCGGACGGCTCCAAGCGCCTGCCCTGGGGGGCGGCGGGCGCGCGCATCGCCGTCCCGGCCGCCGCTCAGCTCACGTTCTGCGACGACGGCTTCGCGAAGGCCGCCTGGTCGCGGACGCTCGAGCGTGTCGCCGCGCTCGGCTGGAAGACCGTCGAGATCGATTTCGAGCCCTTCCTCGAAGCGGCGCGAATGCTCTACGAGGGGCCGTGGATCGCCGAGCGATTCGCGGCGGTCGGCCAGTTCATCGCCGACCATCCAGGCGACGTCGACCCGATCGTGCGCGCGGTGATCATGGCCGGCCGGGACCGCAGCGCGGTCGAGGCATTCGCGGCGCAGCACCGGCTGGCCGAGTTGCGGCGCGTGACCCGCCCGGTGTGGGAGTCGGCCGACGCGCTGCTCGCGCCGACGGCGCCGACGGTCTTCACAGCGGCCGAGATCGCCGAGGAGCCGATCGCGCGCAACGCGTTGCTGGGCACGTACACGAACTTCGTCAACCTGCTCGACCTCTGCGCGATCGCGCTGCCGGGCGCGGTGCGCGGCGACGGGCTGCCGTTCGGCGTCTCGTTCATCGCTCCATCCGGAGCCGACCGGTCACTGCTCACGCTCGCCGCGCGATGGTGCGACGAACACGGCGGCCGCGAGCGCGAGCGCGGGCACGACGGCGAGGGCGCCGGCGTCGTGGCGGTCGCCGTCGTCGGCGCCCACCTGTCGGGCGAGCCGCTCAACGGCGAGCTGCTCGCGCTCGGCGCCCGCCTGCTCGAGACGGCGCGCACTGCGCCTACCTACCGGCTCTTCGAGTTGCCCGACGCCCGGCCGCCGAAGCCCGGCCTCGTCGGCGGCGGGCGGTCGATCGGGGACGGCATCGAGGTCGAGATCTGGAAGCTCGACACGGAGTCGTTCGGCCGGTTGGTTGCGAATGTCCCGCCTCCGCTGGCGATCGGCACGATCGCGCTGCATGACGGGCGCCGGGTCAAGGGCTTTCTGTGCGAGGCCGACGCCGTCGCCGGAGCCCGCGAGATCACGTCCTTCGGCGGCTGGCGCGCCTACCGCGGCTCGCTCGGATTGGCCGACGCAAGCACCCCGTCAGCGGATGGCTAACTCGTATCATCCGCAACGTGCCTTCGATGCCGGACAGGCAATGGCTCGCGGGCGCTGACGGGAGCGGCTCGGTCGCGTTCGCCGCCGGGCTGTTGGTCGAGGTCGCGCTGGCCGTCGTCGACATCACGCTGCTGCCGCCGAACGTCCTCGTCACCATCGGCGTGCTGCTCCCGCTGCTCTGCGCGCTGTTCAGCAGGCCACGCGATGTCGCGATCGTCGGCGGCGTTGCGATCGTCCTGGTCCTCGCCAGCGCGGCGTGGCGCGAGGACTTCGGAGCAGGGCCCTACGTGCAGCGGGTCTTCATCGTCTCAGCGGGCGCGATCCTCGCGGTCATCGCGGCGGCCGGACGAGCCCGCATCGGCCGCGATCGCGAACGCTTCGCCGCGCTCGCCGCCGTCGCCGAGATCGCGGACGGCACGCGTAGCCTCGAGGACACGGTGACCGGCCTCAACGACCTGCTCGTGCCCGCCATCGCCGACGTGTGCGTCATCGACGCCGTCAGCCAGGGCCAGCTCCAGCGCCTGGCGGTACGGGTCGCCGGTCGCGATGGCGATGCGGTCGCGTCGTCGCTCGCCACGGGCGCGCCGTCTCCGATCGCGGACGATGCGCCCACAGCCGCGGCGCCCCGCCTCGTGAAGCAGATCACCGACGAGCTGCTGCGCGGCATCTCCGACGATCCCCGCGATGTCGCGCGCCTGCGTGCACTTCGTCCCACGTCGGCGATCATCGTGCCGCTGCGGGCCCGCGGGCGCAGCTTGGGCGCGCTGACGCTGCTGCTGACCACCTGCTCGCGGCGCCACTACGACGACGGCGATCTCGAGTTCGTCAAGGTGCTCGCCGGCCGCGCCGCCCTTGCGCTCGACAACGCCGGCCTGTTCTCCGAGCTGGAGACGATCGAGGCGCAACTGACCGCGGCGCTGTCCACGCTGGCAGAGTCCGTCACGGTCCAGAATGGCCAGGGCGCGCTGATCTACGCCAACGAGGCGGCGGCCGCGATGATGGGCTTCAGCTCGCCACAGCAGGTCCTGTCGACGCCGATCCGCGAGATCGTCGGCCGCTTCGACACCCGCAACGAGGACGGATCGCCGCTGCGGATGGAGGACCTCCCGGGACGGCGGGTGCTCGCGGGCGAGCCCAATCCCGAGCCGCTGATCGTCCGCGGCGTAGACAGCCAGACAGGCGAAGAGCGCTGGCGCATGACGAAGGCCTCGGGCGTCTATGACCGCGACGGCGCCGTGAAGCTCGTGGTCAACGTCATCGAGGACATCACCGAGGTCAAGCGCGCGGAGCTCACCCAGCGCCTGCTGGCCCGGGCCGGCGAGCTGCTCGCTTCGTCGCTGGACTACGAGCGGACGCTCCAGCAGGTCGCAGCGCTCGCCGTTTCGCAGCTCGCGGACTGGTGCGCCGTCAGCATGCCCGGCCCCGACGGCCTGATCCACAACGTGGCGGTCGCCCACGTCGATCCCGGCAAGGTCGCCTTCGCGCGGGAGCTCGCCTCGCGCTATCCGTCGCGGTCCGACGCCGCCGGCGGCAACGCCCAGGTGATCCGCGACGGCGAATCGCAGCTCGTCAACGAGATCTCCGAGGAGATGCTCGCCGCGGTGGCGCAGGACGAGGAGCATCTCGAGCTCCTGCGCAGCGTCGGGATGCGCGCCGGGCTGACGGTGCCGATGAGCGCCGGCGGCAAGACCGTGGGCGCGCTCACCCTGATCAGCGCCGAATCGGGCCGGCGCTTCAGCACCGCCGAGGTCGAGCTTGCCGAAGAGGTGGCGCGGCGGGCGGGAACGGCGGTCGCGAACGCGCGCCTGTACACCGAGCGCTCTCATATCGCGCACACGCTGCAGACCGGGCTGCTGCCCGGCCGGATGCCGCACATGCCCGGCTGGGCGACGGCGACGCTCTATCGCTCGGCAGGCGTCGAGAACTGGGTCGGCGGCGACTTCTACGACGCGTTCGCGGTGCGTGGCGGCTGGCTGGCGCTCGTCGGTGACGTCGCCGGCCGCGGCGCCGAGGCGGCGGCGCTCACTGGCGTCGCGCGGCACACGCTGAAGACCGCCGCAACGTTGTTGCAAGATCCACTCGCGGCGATCCGTACGCTGAACGTCGAGCTGCTCGGGCGAGAGCAGATGGCGTTGTGCTCGGTCGCGGCCGTGCTGCTGCGCGAGCACGAGCGCCGGGCGAGCGCAGAGGTCGTCTGTGCCGGCCACCCGATGCCGCTGCTCGTGCGCGACGGGTCGGTGCGACCGGTGGGCAGGTTCTCGCCGATGCTCGGCGCCTACGCCATCGAGGAATGGGAGCGCGCGACCGTCGAGCTCGAGGCCGGCGACGTCCTGGTGCTCTACACCGATGGTGTGTTCGACACGGTCGGCGACGGCGAGCGCTTCGGCGAGGAACGCCTGGAGCGCACGCTGCAGGACGTCACGAGCGCCCAGGACGCGGTCGCCCGAATCGATTCCGCGCTGAGCGCGTTCGGGGTCGGCGAGCAGGCGGACGACACCGCCGTGCTCGCCGTCGAGCGCGTCGCCGTTGTCGCCGCGGCGGGTGACCGCCCGCCGCTCGGAGAGCGGGAGGCATCGGGCACATGAAGCCGTCCAGCGGCTTTCTCATGCGCGAGTCCTGGCGTCCCGACGTCGTATTTGCGCGCAAGCTCGAGTTCGCCGGCGGTCGCTACGCGCCGGGCCACGTGCGAGTGGCCGTCGACGAGCTGCTCCGCGACCGCCTCGGTGGCGAGCTGCTGTTCGATGTCGGCGTACTCGTCTCCGAAGTCGTCACGAACGCCGTGCGCCACGGTGGCGCGGACCGTGACCGCACCATCGTGGTGCACGTGGCGCTCGCGCAGGAGGTGCTGCGCGTCGAAGTCTGCGATCAGGGCCCCGGCTTCACGCCGCCGCGCACGCCGCGCCCGCGCGCGCAGAGCGGCGGCAACGGGCTGGTGCTGCTGGACCGCATGAGCAGCCGCTGGGGCGTCGCGGTCGACGACGGCACGTGCGTGTGGTTCGAGCGCAACGTGTCGCCCGGCGATTACGTGTAGAAGCCACCCGCCGAGTAGCGGACGCGCGTCGGGTACCCTCGGCGCATGACCACGATCGACTCCTGCACCCTGGCCAACGGCCTTCCCCTACACCGCATCGGCCTCGACGGAACGCGTTCGGTCACGATCCTCGTCGCCTTCGACGCCGGCGCCCGCACCGAGCGCCCGGAGGAGAACGGCATGGCGCACTTCCTCGAGCACCTCGTGTTCAAGGGTGGTGAGAAGTACCCGCACTACCGCGACGTCAACGACACCGCCGAGCGCCTCGGCGGCGTGCTGAACGCCTACACCTCGCACGATCTCGTGGCGTTCCACATCACCGTCCGCGCCGAGTCGGCGATGGACGCGATCGACCTGCTCACCGACTTCGTCGGGCGCCCGCACCTCGACGCCGACGAGCTCGACCGCGAGCGCGGCGTCGTCATCCAGGAGATCCAGCGCTACAAGGACGAGCCCTCCGCGGTCGCCGAGCTGCTGATCGACAAGGCCGGTTTCGGCGAGCACCCGCTCGGCCGTTCCGTGCTCGGGCCGGAGGAGCACCTGCGCACGTTCACGCGCGACGCCATCATCGCCTTCCGCGAGCGCCGCTGGGCCGGCGCGCGCGGCGGAGCGTTCATCGTCGGAAACGTCGAGCACGTGCCCTCCAACGGTGCCGTCAGCGAGCTGTTCGATCGCTTTCCAACGCTGCCCGAACCTGAGCCCTACGAGCCCGCGCCGCCGTTTGCGCCCGAGATCCTGGTCGATCAGCGCGACACCAACCACTCGCACCTGCGCATGTACTATCGCCCGCAGATCGACGCGACGAATCCCGCGCAGCGAGCGGCGATGGCGATCTACGCGACGCTGCTCGGGGGTTCGATGAGCTCGCGCCTGTTCGACGAGATCCGCGAACAGCGCGGCCTCGCCTATTCGGTCCAGGCGGCCTCGCAGGTTCACGCCGACGTCCCGCTGCTGCGGATCGGCGCGGGTCTGGACTCGGCGAAGTGCGTCGAGGCCTACACGCGCATGCGCGAGATCGTCGCCGAGCTGCGCGACGACGGACCGACCGCCGCCGAGGTGGAACGCGCGCGCGCCTACGCGGCCGGGCGACGCGTGCTGTCGTTCGAGGGCACGAACACCGTCGCCCGCTACGCCGCCACGCAGGCGATCGTCTTCGGCGAGCCGATCGACCCTGACGGCGCGATCGCGGAGCTCGACGCGGTGACGCTCGAGGAGGTCACCGAAGTGGCGCGTGACGTGGCCGATACGCTGGCGGTGGCCTGCGTCGGCCCGCACAGCCCCGGTGACTTTCACTGACCCTCCTGCAGCTGAACTGAACCGCTCGGAGCTCGGGCGCTACCTTGCGCGCATCGGCGACCGCTGGCCGCTTGACCGCGCGCTGCTCGGCGGCGCACGCGTGCAGGATCTGCGCGGTGCCGGCCCCCAGCGCGAGCGCGGTCACGAATACGTCGTCGTGCTCGTGTCGGCCGCGTTCGACGGCGTCCCGTGGCTCGAGCGCGTCTACCAGGCCGGCAACCTGTGGGACGGCGCCGAGATGGGCGCCGATGCCGACGTGCACTGCTACACGCCGTCCGAGCTCGAGCGCAAGGTGCAGCGGATGCGGATCGTGCGCGAGACCGTCAGCGACGGGATCGACCTGATGGCGCCGGCGGCGCGCTGACGGAGCTCAGGAGCTACGGACGGCGCGGGGGGCGAGTCGTCATTCGGCTAAGGGCTAACCGAGGTTGCCACAGACGTTGAAGCCGTACTTCACGGCCAGCAGGTCGGAGTCGGCGCGCGCCTTGCGAAAGCCATCGAGCGCCGCGCGGACGTCGTTGCCGGCGGCGGTCAGCGCCCGTGCGTCGCCTGCGTTGACGGCATCGACGAGCGCCTGTCCAGATGATGTGAGCCTCGCGAGCACCGGGTCGGCACGCGTGACCGAGGCGACGTATGCCTTGGCTCCGGCGCGGTCGGCGCCGCCCGGCAGCTGGATCTTACTCAAGCTGTCGGCCAGGTCGCCGTAGACGTCGGCGAGGACGTTGTTGGCCTGCGCGATGTCCTGCGGCGTCTTGGGATCGGTGGCGCCCTTGCGCCGGAGGTTGTCCGCGACGCCGGCGCAGACGGCGTCGGCCTCGGCGATGAACTGCTCCTTGGTCTGCTTCTTGGGCTCGCCACCGCCGCAGCCGGCGAGAAGGCCGGCGCTCAGCAGCGCGACGAGCACCCCCGCCGTGCATCGCCTCACGAGATGGCGACCATCCGCTCGATCGGCACCCGCGCGCGCTCGGCGATCTCGGGTGAGACCTTCACCTCGTGCACCATGTCGCGCAGACCATCGCGGAGCTTGGGCAGCGTGATCATCTTCATGTACGTGCAGGCGGCGCGCTCGTTGGCGGCGATGAACTCCGTGTCGGGGGCGGCCTCGCGCAGCGGGTGCAGCATGCCGATCTCGGTCGCGACGATCGCAATCTGGCCTGGCTTGGCGTCGCCTGCGTAGCGCAGCATCCCGCCCGTGGAGAGCATGTGGACGCCCTCTTCCTCGAGGTCGCCGGAGGCGACGTACTCCATGATCGAGGTCGAGCAGCCGCACTCGGGGTGGATCAGGAAGTCGGCCCCGGGATGGCGCTCGCGGACCTGCTGGATGTCGCGCGGCCGGATTCCGGCGTGGACGTGGCACTCGCCGTCCCAGACGTGCAGCGCGCGACCGATGCGGCGCTCGACATAGGCGCCGAGGAACATGTCCGGCCCGAACAGGATCTCGGTCTGCGGTCCATGCTCGCGCAGGATGTGCTCGACGACGGAGACGGCGTTTGCCGACGTCACGCAGTAGTCGGTGAGCGCCTTGATCTCAGCGGTCGTATTGACGTACATCACGGTGATCGCCCCGGGGTGCTGTGCCTGCCACGTCTTGAGTTGCTCGGGCGTGATCGCGTCTGCGAGCGAACAGCCGGCGTCGAGGTCGGGGATCAGGACCGTCTTGTCCGGTGATAGCACGCTCGCGGTCTCGGCCATGAAGTGCACGCCGCAGAAGGCGATGACCGACGCGTCGGATGCTGCCGCCTGGCGGCTGAGACCGAGCGAGTCGCCGACGTAGTCAGCGACGTCCTGGATCTCGGGCAGCTGGTAGTTGTGGGCGAGGATGACGGCGTCGCGCTGCCTGGCCAGCGCGCGCACCTCCTGCTGCAGTTCGGCGACGTCGTAGAGCTGTAGCAAGGTCAAGGCAGCGGGTGCAGGATCAGGGACAGGTCCAGGGCGGGGGCCGAATGCGTGAGCGCTCCGATGGATATTGAGTCTACGCCGGTCTCCGCGTGGGCCCTGAGCGTGGCGAACGTGATGCCGCCGCTGGCTTCGAGCGTGGCGCGGCCCGCGACCTGCTCGACGATCGCGCGCAGCTCGTCCGGGCCCATGTTGTCGAGCAGGATCCGCCGGGCGCCCGCGTGGAGCGCCTCGTCGACCTCCTGCGCAGTGGCGCACTCGACCTCCAGCGGCAGGTCCGGGAACCGCTCCATCGCGGCGCGCAGGGCGGGTCCGATTCCTCCGGCCATCGCGGCGTGGTTCTCCTTGATCAGAACCATGTCGTAGAGCCCCGCGCGATGGTTGCGCCCGCCGCCGGCGGCGACCGCGGCCTTCTCGAGCGTGCGCAGGCCGGGCGTGGTCTTGCGCGTGTCGAGGATCTGCGCGCCGGTGCCCTCGACCGCGGAGACGCAGCGTGCGGTCAGCGTCGCGACACCGGACAGGCGCTGGAGGAAGTTCAGCGCGGTCCGCTCGCCGGCAAGCAGCGCGCGCGCGTCTCCGGTGACCCGCAGGACCGGCGCGGGCGGCTCACGCCACTCGCCCTCGGGGCCGAGCCGCTGCAGCTCAACGTCGGGATCGAGCGCGAGGAACGTCGCCTCGGCGGCGTCGAGGCCATAGACCACGCCGGGGGCCTTCTGCGTGATCGTGGCGGACGCGCGCGTGCCGGCCGGAACCGTCGCCTCGCTCGTGACGTCGGCGTCGCCGACGTCCTCGGCGAGGGCGTTGAGGACGATCTGGTCGAGCGTCTGCGCGTCAGGCGGCACGGGCGGCGCAGGATACGCGGCAAGATTGCAGCATGGCCTTGACAAGCTCCGACCTCGACGCCTGGTTGCCCGATCCCGAGATCCGCACCCGCCACCGCCGCTGCTCGGACGCCGATCCGGACACGCTGTGGGCGGCGGCCGGCCGGGTGCGGCTGGACGAGACGGGAACGATCGGGACGCTCGTGCGCTGGAGGATCCCCGGCGTGCGGGCGGACCAGACGTTCCACGAACTGCTGGCCAGCGATCCCTTCACCGTGCTGGAGGAAGGCGAGCGCTACTCGATCTCGGGCCTCGTCGGGCGAATCTGGACATTGGCCCGCGACTATCCGCGGCTGGACACCCCCGAGGCCTTTCGCTGCTGGAACGCACCGCGGACGGTCCGCGTGCTGTTGGCCCACTGGGTCGAGCATGGCCCGGGCGCCCGCACCACGCTCGTCAGCGAGGCGCGCGTGCAGCCGACCGACCGCGTCGCGGCGCTGCGCCTGCGCTCGCTGTGGCTCGTCGTCGGCCCGTTCGAGCGGCTGATCGGCGCAGAGCCGCTGGCGCTCGCGGCGGCGGGCGCGCAACGCAGCTGAGCCCGCTCTCAGCCGGCTCCGACCCTGAACGGCAGGACGAGGATGCCCGAGTTCGTCGAGCCGCGCGGGTCTTCGCAGTCCGCGCGCATGTTCAGCTTGTGCGTCCCGGCCGGCAAGGACCCGGCCGGGACGTTGAGCGCCGCGGGCCCGAACGGCCCGGAGCCGGCCTTCAGCATCGTGCCGGCAATGCCCTTGTGGTTGTCGGCGTCAAAGCGGTTGTCGTAGCCGCTGACCGGCATGTCGGCCGCCGTCCCGTGCCAGAGCTGGGCAACCGTCGGGCTCCAGCTCGCGGGTACCGGCTCGTCGGGCAGCGCAGAGCGAAGGCTCGCTTCGCAGTACTCGGCGCCGCTGTACCAACCCTTGGCGCGCAGGTAGGGCTGGCGCGTGATGTCGTCCTTGCGCTTGCCGTTGTTGATGTAGGTCTGCCAGTTGGCCGACGCGATCATCCGGTTGCCGTCGGGCTCGTCGACAAAGAATCGAAAGCGGATCTCCTGCAGGCCGGAGTTGTCGAAGGCGGACTGCGGCAGGTCGTAGTGAAACCACTTCGTGCACGTCCCAACCGGGCAGGTCCAGCCAGGGTAGTTCTGCTTTGTGATCGTCGTCTCCTGCGACTTGCCCTTCAGGACGATCGACAGGCCCGGGTACTGATTGGTCTTCTTGGCAGGGTTGTCATGTAGGACGAGCCGGATGTCCAGCGGGATCGTCGAGCCCTGCATCTGCTCGCGCTCGGGGATGCACGCGCCGACGTGCGCGTGGCCGAAGTCGGTGCCGGCCTTGTTCGGCGTGGTCTTCCACCATGACTGGAAGTCGACGAACTGACGCGTTTCGCCGTACGCGAGCGCCGGCTGGTCGATCGGCGCGCCGATGCACACCTGCTGCCCGGACGATGCCGTGGCAGTAGGAGAGACGACGGCCGCCAGCAGGGTGGCGGCCATGAGGATGTGGGGTCACGCGTGTCGCATCGGCGTCCTGAAGCGCGGCTTGAGCACGCTGGACGGATGTGGGGTCCGGGAGACGTCGGGATCTACGAACTGCCGCGCTCGAGACCCGCCAGCGCGCTCGCTCCGCTGAACAGCGTGCGCCGCCCGCGGCGAACGACAAGGCGAACCTCGGACGCCAGATATTGTGCCGCGGCGCCCTCGAGGTTGCGCCGCTCGGCGGCGATCGGGATCGGCAGCGCGTGCGGCGGTGTGCCGTTGGACTTGCCCTCGAGCTCGATCGTGTGGCGCGCCGTGCGCGCGTGAAAGCACCAACCGCGCGGACCGACCTCGATGCGCATCGGGTGGTACGGGCGCACGGCCCGAACGACCTCGTCGCCGACGCGCGCGACGAGCGAAGTCGACAGCACCTGCAGCTGGCCCAGCCCCGCACGACCGCCGGCGAACGCGACGCAGACGTCGTCGCGGACGAACCCCTGGGCCTGCCCCCACCACCACGCCGGCGGAAAGCCACCGCGGCCCCAGTTCTTCTCGGCGTAGACGTTCGCGCCATCCAGATCGATCTCGCGGCCGCCGATGCGGGCGCTCCCGCTGACGCGGCCGCCGAGCAGATGCGGATGCCAGTACTGCGACAGCCCCGGGATCGACTGCGCCGGCCCGATCCCGCCGAACGCGCCGCGCGGCCACGGGACCGCGTCGTCGAAGCGCACGTCGAGCTGGGCGTCAGGACCGAGGTCCACCGACAGCGAGCCGCCGTCGGCGCGCAGGCTCGTGCGGCCCTCCTCGCCGGCCCAGACGCCGATCCCGCGGCGCGCTCCGCAAGCCGACGAGACGGAGACCGAGCGCGAGAACCCACCCGGATGGCCTGCGATCCCGACGGTTCCCCACGTTGCGCCGCGGCGGTCGCGGTTGACGCCCACCAGGACGATCAGGACGGTGCCCGACGCGACGTGCGTCAGGCGCCAGAAGTAGCCCTCCATCGCGACGCCGTGGTAGCCGCGCGGGTCCATGAACGGCAGATCGGCGCCGGTGCGTCGGTAGTGGGCGAGCATCGTGGGATCTGATTCACATCGTGTCAGCGCCGGGCAGATCCGCGACGCACGTGTTCCTGCGTCCCCTGCTCGCCGCCGGATCAATCCGGCCATGCCGGACCCGGCCCGGCTCAGTTCTTCCAGAACTCCGGCAGCATCTGCGAGTCCTGGGCGACCTGCGGCGCGCCGAACGCGATGATCTCGGCCCCGTTGGGCCCCGCCTCCGGTGCGCGGGCGATCTCGGGAGCGACCCGGATCGCGTCCCAGGTTTGGAGCTCGACGACGTCGTCGTCGAGCTTCATCCGCACGCTCCCGCTGACGACGAGGTAGATCTCCTCCTGCTGCTCGTGCGTGTGGCCGAACGGCATGCGAAAGCCGGGCGCGAGGCGGAAGTACGACAGGCCCGAGTTCTCGAGCTCCAGCGGGCCGCGCGCGAACCGCGACTCGAGGTTCGGCGAGAGGCCGAACTTCACCGCCATGTCATCGACCTCCTTGAGGTTGACGACGCTGTAGGGGTTGTCGCTCATGCTCATCCTCCTTGGGGCTGGCCTGATGCGTTCTTCAGCAAGAACGCCCGGACGAAGCCGTCCAGGTCGCCCTCGAGCACGCGATTGGCGTCGCACATCTCGTGGTCGGTGCGGTGGTCCTTGACCATCGTGTACGGGTGCAGGACGTAGGAGCGAATCTGCGAGCCGAAGTTCACGTCCTGGGCCTCGCCCTTCTCGCGCGCGAGCTCTTCCAGGCGCTTGCGCTCCTCGAGCTCGACGAGCTTGGAGCGCAGCATCTTCATCGCGGTCTCGCGGTTCTGCAATTGCGAGCGCTCGTTCTGGCACTGCACGACGATGCCGCTCGGGCGGTGGGTGATGCGCACGGCTGAGTCGGTCTTGTTGACGTGCTGGCCGCCGGCGCCCGACGCCCGGTAGGTGTCGACCTGCAGGTCGTCGGCCTCGATCTCGACCTCGCCCGCGTCCTCGATGACCGGCGCGACCTCGACGCCGGCGAACGACGTCTGGCGACGATTGGCGGAGTCGAACGGCGACAGCCGCACGAGCCGGTGAACGCCCTTCTCGGCGCCGTAGAGGCCGTAGGCGTTGTCGCCGTGGACGCGGAACGTCGCGGACTTGATGCCCGCCTCCTCCCCCGCGCTGGCCTCGAGCAACTCGACCTTGAAGCCGCGCCGCTCGGCCCAGCGCATCTGCATGCGCAGGACCATCTCCGCCCAATCTTGCGCGTCGGTCCCGCCGGCGCCGGCGTTGACGGTGACGAGCGCGTCGCCGGCGTCATAGCGACCGGAGAACAGACGCTGCTCCTCGAGCGCCTCCAGCCGCTGCTCGACGGGCGCAAGCTGGCCCTCGAGCTCGGCGGCGATCTCCTCGTCCTCCTGCGCCATGTCGGCGAGGCTCTCGAGATCCTCGACGTCGGTCTTCAACGTCCGGAACTGCTCCAGCCGTCGCCCGGCACGTGCGTGCTCGGCCGAGACCTTCGCCGCCGTCTCCTGGTCGTCCCAGAAGCCGGGCGCTGACATCTGCTCCTCCAGCCCGGCGAGCCGCTCGCTCAGCGCGGCCGGGTCAAAGGTAGTCCGCGAGCAGGGACATCTGCGCACGGATCGCCGCCAGGCGCTGCGGAATGCTCTCGGGTGTCGGCGTGGCGGCCACGGCAACCCAGGATAGAGCGGTGTGACATTCGCCTTGTCCGCTGTCAAGGGAGTTCGTGTCTGCGGCCGGCGTCTGGCGTCTCTGCTGTTCGCTGCCCGGGCACCGGCTCGATGGATCGGACGCTGACCATGACCTGGACATCGCGCCGCAGCCTACGGTCAGCCGCGGGCAGAATGCAGTGATGGATCCGCACGCCGTGCTCGAGCTCGACGCGGGCGCCTCGCTCGACGAAGCGGCGCGCGCCTACCGGCGCCTCGCCAAACGCTGGCATCCCGATCGCGCAGGCGAACAGGGCGCTGCCCGGATGAGCGAGCTCAACGTCGCCTACGAGCTGCTACGCAGCGCGATGCACGGCCACAGGGTCGCCCGTGGCCCAGTCGCCGCCGCCGCGACGACGCCGGGAGCGCCGGGCTCTTGGCTGCCCGAGGCGATGCGCCGCGCACTCGGCCGTGAGCTGCTGAGCGCACTGGAACCCGACGAGCGCGTCGAACTCGTCACGCCGGCCGCGACCTGGGCCAGCCCGAGCACGCTGCTCGCCGTGACCGACAGGCGGCTGCTGTGGCTGCTCGACGACGCGGTCGGCAACCGCGTGCGTTTCGTCCGCTTTCGCGACACCAAGGCGGTGGAGCAGCGCCCGACGTGGCCGCGACGCTCACGCGCGCGCCTGCGCTTGGAGCCACGCTACGACCGGCGCTGGACGTTCACCGACCTTCGCCCGGCCACGGCCGCGGCGATCGCAGGACACGTGCGCGCGGCGATCGGGCCCTAGAAAGCGTCGAGATACGCCGCCGGCGGGCGTCCGAACCGTGCTCTTGCATCTCGACGCCTGCTACGCCTGGTTTCACCGAATCTCGCGGCGTCGGCCGCCGTCGCGCGCCCGACCGCGGGACGCGGCGCGGCAGGGTGGTTTGCGCCCTGCCGGCGCCGGTCCCTTCAGATCCGCTCCTGCCACGTCACCGCGGCCTGCGCCACGCGGCGCAGCGCGTCCTGCATGCGCATCGGGTTGTTGGTTCGGCGGGCCGCCGCCAGCGCCCTGAGCGCCTCGGCCAGGACGGCCGGGCCGCCGGGGCCCTGGGTGCGCAGCTCCGCAAGCTCCGCCGCCGTGAGCTTGCGCGCCTCGCCCCGAACCGCGGCGACCGTCTCGCGCAGCTCGCGCTCGGCGCGCGCGGCACGCAGCTCAGCCTCCGCGGTTGCCTGGCGGCAACGCGCGGCCTCGGCCTGCGCGGCACGCACCTCGATCGCGTCCGGCGGCTCTTCGCGCACCGTCACGATCCCGGGCCGGCGCTCGGCCTCGACGCGTGCACGGTCGAGCATCCGCTCAGCCGCCGTGAGCCGGTCGGCCAGCCGATCGCCGGCAGCCTTCAGCTCGCGGCGCTCGCCGCGCAGCGTCCCGATCGTCGCCTCGGCGCGCTCGAGCTTCGCCGCCAGACGCTTGGCGACCTGGCGGGCCTCGGCGACATCCATGCGCGCGCCCACGAACTGCTCGCGGACCTCGCGCACCGTCGCCTCGGCTTTGGCCTCTGCCGCCTGCGCCCGCCGCTGTGCACGGGCGATTGCGGCGCCATCGGCGACACGCTCGCGCACGACCTTCGGCTTGACCTCGACCGGCGCCCGGCGGCCAGCCCGGCGAGCCTCGTCGCGCTGCGCCGTAAGACGCAGCACACGGTCGGCGGAGCGCTCCAGCTTGGCCTCGAGGAGTGCCGCACGCCGCTCGGACTCGCGCGCCCGCGCGAGCGCCTCGGCGACCATCGCGCGACCCTCCGGGCTCATGACCTCCCGGTGCGCCTGCTCGGGATCGACGTCTCGGCGGCGCCTCGGACCCGGCTTGGCCGGCTCAAAGCCCGCGGCACGAATCGCGTCGTTGAGCGATCCACCGAACGGGCGCTTTGCCGAGTTCAGCGCGGGCCAGGACGACCCGTCGGCACGGCCGGCACGGTAGTGCTCGATGCGCCACAGCTGGCCCGACCACTTCGCCGAGGACGGGTTCCAGTCGGCCGCTCGGGGCGGCTCGCCGTATGTGGCCACCCACTCCTGGATGGCGATGATGATGGAGTCGCGGTCCCACCCCGCTCCGCGGCCCGTCCGGGCGCGGAGCGCAGCTCCCGCGAGTGTCGCGGGAGCCATGTCGATGAGCTTCCGCTAAACGCCGCTGGACGCGTCGTTGGTGGGCTGCGGCTGCGTCGCCAGCGACCGCCACGAGATGCCCTCGACGCCGTCGGCGCCGTCGATGAGCATGCAAAAGGTGTAGGCCGTTGGACGCATTGCGAAATTCACGGTAGGGCATGCGCTGGCAGCGCGCAACCCTTTCCGTAACTCCGCGATCGGGCCGCGCATGGGTTCGAGTCCATGCGAGGCCCAAGAGCGAGAACCCGACAGCCCAAGCGCGTAGCCTGCAACGTATGGCCACCGCTGCCCCCTCCAACGCCACCTCGAACGCCGACATCCTGCGCTGGGCCTTCGAGATCCTCAATACCCGCGACATCACGCCGCTGCGCGAGTGGTGGACCGACGCGACCGTCGAGCGTTTTCCTCAACGCACCTGCCGCGGCTCCGAGGAGATCGCGCGCTACTTCGAAGAGACGTTCGCCGCCCTGCCGGACTTTCACATCAAGATCGTCTGCATCGCCGAGCAGGGCCACGACGTGTTCGTGCATTGGCACATGACAGGCACGCACACCGGCGGAGCGTTCAACGGCATCGAAGCCACCGGCCGCGCGGTCGCCCTCGACGGCATCGACCACTTCGTCATGCGTGACGGCAAGGTCGTGTCGAACTTCGTCGTGTTCGACCAGATGCAGTTCGCGCGCCAGATCGGGCTGATGCCGCCGGACGGCACGCGCGCGGACAGGGCCGTCAAGAGCGCGTTCAACGCGAGATCGCGGCTGTTGAGCCGGCTCCGGCGCCGGTAGAGCGCGCCGGCCATGCGCTGGATCGTCGACGGGATGAACGTCATCGGGTCCAAGCCCGACGGCTGGTGGCGTGACCGCCATCGCGCGATGGTGCGCCTCGTCGATCTGCTCGAGCGCTGGGCGGCCGACGAGGGCGCGGAAGTCACCGTCGTCTTCGAGCAGCCTCCGTCGCCCCCGATCCGCTCGAGCGTGATCGATGTCGCCCACGCCAAGCGACCGCGACCCAACTCAGCCGACGACGAGATCGTGCGGATGATCGCGGCCGACGGCGACCCGGGCGCGGTTCGCGTCGTAACGTCCGACAACTGGCTCGCCGATCAGGCGCGCGCCGCGGGCGCGAGCGTCGAGGGCGCCGCCGGGTTCCGGGCGCAGCTCGAAGACGCGCGCTAGGCGCAGTCGGCAGCTCCTAACCGAACACGTCGATCCACGTCAGCACGCGTCCGCCTGCCCCGAGCGCGACGGGGACGGCGCGCGTGCGCCGCCGGGGGCTTGCATGCTGCTCCAACCGCGAGCGCACGACCTCCTCGATCGAGTCGAGCTCCGAGCGCGTCGGACGCTCGTCCACCCGCAGCACGATCCCGGTTGTGACGAGATGGACCGCCGTGTCGAACATCGACGACGCGGATGGCTCCAGGACATCGACGCTGAATCCCACTTGGCGCAGGCCTTCGACGACGCCCTGCGCCAGCGGCTCGTCCCCGCCGGTGCTGTTGTCGACAACAACGCGCATCATCACAGAGGATGGCGGCTCACGGCGACGCGCAAACGATCGCGGCAGCTCAAGATCCCAGCCCGGCGCGAGCGTCTGCGCTACTGCCCATGGCAGCGCTTGAACTTCTTGCCTGAGCCGCACCAGCAGGGGTCGTTGCGCCCCACCTGCTGGTCGGCGTTGAGCACACGCTGCGTCACTGGCGCCGGCTCGTCATACGCGTCGTCGTAGCCGTTGGCGTCCGCCGCGGCGCCGCCGGCGATCGCCAGCGCGCTGGGTTCCTGGTCGGCGCCGCTCGTATACGTCACGCGCCCGGCGCTCGTGCCCCGACCCGGTGCCGGCCGCGGCGGCGGCACAGGATCGCCCGCCCCATCGCCGTCGCCCTCACCGAACTCGAACTCGAGGTTGAAGATCAGTCGCGTGAAGTCCGACCAGATCGAGTTCATCAGGTCGGTGAAGAGGTCGAACGCCTCGTTCTTGTAGGCGACGATCGGCTCGATCTGCGCGAAGCCACGCAGGTGGATGCCCTCGCGCAGATAGTCCATGTCGTACAGGTGCTCGCGCCAGCGCTCGTCGATGAACTGCAGCAGCACGAACCGCTCCACCGCACGCATGAGCTCGGAGCCGACCTCCTCCTCGCGCGCGTCGTAGAGCGCGAGCGCATCCTCGGTGAGCTTGCGCACGAGGATCTCGCGGTCGGTGTGCTCAGCCGAGAGATCCTCGGCGGCGAGCTCGACCGGGAACATGTCCTCGAGCGCCGTGAAGAGGCCGTCGAGATCCCAGTCCTCGATGAAGTCGCTCGGCGTGAACTGGGAGACGGTGCGCTCGATGACGTTCGCGATCTCCTCCCGGACCGCGCTGCTCATGTCCTTGCCCTCGAGAACCTCGTCGCGGTACTTGTAGACGATCCGGCGCTGCTCGTTCATGACGTCGTCGTACTCGAGCACGCGCTTGCGCTGCAGGTAGTTCTGCTCCTCGACCTTCTTCTGGGCCTTCTCGATCTGCTTGGAGAGCATCCCGGCCTCGATCGGCTCCTCGTTGCCCTCCTTGTCAAGCGTCCCCAACCGGTCGAGGATCTTGTAGATCCGGTCGCCGGCGAACAGGCGGACGAGGTCGTCCTCGGCGGAGAGGAAGAACCGCGACTCGCCCGGGTCACCCTGGCGCCCGGACCGCCCGCGCAGCTGGTTGTCGATGCGCCGCGACTCGTGGCGCTCGGTGCCGACGATGTACAGCCCCCCGGCGTCGAGAACCTTCTGCCGGTTGGCCTCGACGCGCTTCTCGATCGCCGGCAGCACGTCCTTGAAGCGGTCTTCGTAGTCGGGGTCGCCGGCCTTCAGGCCCATCTTCACGAGCTCGATCTGCGTGAGGTGCTCGGCGTTGCCGCCGAGCTTGATGTCGACGCCGCGGCCGGCCATGTTCGTCGCGATCGTGACAGCGCCGGGCTGCCCGGCCTCGGCGACGATCTCGGCCTCGCGCTCGGCGTACTCGGGCTTGGCGTTGAGCACGACGTGCTCGACGCCGCTCTTGGTGAGAACCTCGGACAGCAGCTCGGAGACCTCGACGGACACCGTGCCCACGAGCACGGGCTGGCCGTTGCCGTGGCGCTCGAGGATCTCGCGGCTGACGGCGCTCCACTTGCCGGCCTTGGTCTTGTAGACCTGATCGTTCTTGTCGCCGCGGATCATCGGCTGGTTGGTCGGGATCTCGACGACCGCGAGCTTGTAGATCTTCATGAACTCGGTCGCCTCGGTGAGGGCCGTACCGGTCATCCCGCCCAGCTTCTTGTACAGGCGAAAGTAGTTCTGCAGCGTGATCGTCGCGAGGGTCTGGTTCTCCTCCTGGACGTGCACGCCCTCCTTGGCCTCGATCGCCTGGTGCAGCCCCTCCGACCAGCGCCGACCCTCGAGGATGCGCCCGGTGAACTCGTCGATGATCATCACCTGGCCGTCGATCACGGCGTAGTCGACGTCGCGCTTGTACAGCGACTCGGCCTTCAGCGCCTGCTGGAGGTGGTTGACGAGCGGACCGTTCTCGGCGCGGTAGAGATGATCGATGCCCATGAACTTCTCGGCCTTCGCGACACCGCGCTCGGTGACCGAGACCGTCTTGTGCTTCTCCTCGAACTCGAAGTCGAAGTCGGCGACGAAGTCCTTCTTGGACCGCGGGTCCATGCCGTCGGGCTTCTTGCCGGCGACCATCCGCTTCGCCAGGCGGGCGAACTTCAAGTAGTAGTCAGCAGCGGCCTCGGGCGCGCCGGAGATGATCAGCGGCGTCCGCGCCTCGTCGATGAGGATGTTGTCGACCTCGTCGACGATCGCGAACTGATGGCCGCGTTGATACTTCTCCTCCAGTGATGTCGCCATGTTGTCGCGCAGGTAGTCGAAGCCGAACTCGGAGTTCGTGCCGTAGGTGACATCGGCGGCGTAGGCGAGGTGCTTGTCCTCGTGGCCCTGCTGGTTCTGCAGCACGCCAACCTTCACCCCGAGCGCGTGGTAGATCGGGGTCATCCAATCGGCGTCGCGGCGGGCGAGGTAGTCGTTGACGGTCACGAGATGCACGCCGGTGCCGGGCAGCGAGTTGAGCACGACTGGAAGCGTCGCCGTGAGCGTCTTGCCCTCGCCCGTCTTCATCTCGGCGATCGCGCCTGAGTGCAGGACCATCCCGCCGATCATCTGCACGTCGAAGTGGCGCATGCCCATCTCGCGCTTGCCCGCCTCACGGACGATCGCGAACGTCTCGGGCAGCAGCTCGTCGAGCTTTGCGCCGTTGCGGGCCCGCTCGCGCAGCACATCCATCCGCTCGCGCAACTCGTCCATCGAATCGAGCTCCAGCTCGGACTCGTAGTCGTTGATCCGCGCGACGCGCTTTTCGAACTGTTTGAACTGCTTGGCTTCGCCCAGACGAAGGGCGCGATCGAGGAGAGCCATAGGGTGGTCAGGGTACCAACGCGCCGCGAGCGCGAACGCGCTCGCGGCCAGCCATCTCGGGCCTACACGGCGGGCTGGGGAGGCGCCGAGCGTGCCTCGCGGCGGTGCCGTCGCTTGTCGCGATGGCGCTTGACCTGGCGAGCCAGCTCGTCCGAGCACAAGCGGATGGCGTGCGGCAGCTCGCGCGACTTGCACTCCGCGTGCAGCGTGACGCCCTTGAGATAGAGCGTGACCGCCGCGAACTGCGGTTCCGCGATGGCGGGGTTGCGCTCCTCGCGCAACTCGACCTCCATGCGGGCGAGGTCCGAAACCTGTGCTGCGACCTTGCGGAACTTGCGTTCCACCAGCTCGCGCAGCTCGTCGTTGACGTGGACGTTGCGGCCCTTGACCTCGATCTGCATGTCGAAGTCCTCTCTGTCGAACTGACGTGCGAACCATGATGGTACGCCTGCTACCGGTTAGCTTCAACACAACGATCGTCCAGTGTCCTCGCCCATGTCACGGCGCTGATCTGTCTGGATCCGGAGCCTCGGAGGGCCACGCCGCAGGCGCTCAGGGTGGAACCCGTCGTATGCACGTCGTCGACGAGCACGACCCGTTCAGGCGCCGTTCCGCGCGCTCGGATATCGAGGCGACCGGCCATGCGGCGAATCTCCCGCGACGCCCCGAGCTGCCGTGTCGGCGCCCCTCCGCGCGCCAGCGCGGCCACGAGCGGCAAGCCGGTTCTTCGTGCGAGTGCACGCGCCACCAGCTGCGCCGGATCAAAGCCGCGCGTCCGGCGCCGGCCGGGATGTGCAGGGACCGCCACGATCGCTCCCGCGAGGATTCCCGGCGGCGCGCCCGCGGCGATGTGCGCGGCCATGACGTCCGCGAGCGGGCGCGCCGCGGCGAACTTCAGGGCGTGCAGCGCCTCGCGCGCGACCCCCTCATACGCCACTGCCGCCCATGCCGCGCAGAACGGAGCGTCGCGCGCCGGGCAGCGCCCGCACGGGCGCGGCAGCGCGCAACGCCGGCAGCAGTCCGCTGGCAACCACGGCAGCGCGCGGCGGCACGCGCCGCACAGCAGGCCGGGCGCGCGCGGGGTGGGCGCGTGGCAGGCCGCGCAGCGGGGCGGAACGGCGAGGGCGACAAGCTCTGCGAGCATCGTGCGCTGATCCTGACGAACGACCCGTGACACGGGACACGCGGATTGCAACGATTCTGCGCAGGAACTCCGCGGCGGAGGTAACACGTCGCTCCACGGGTGCCACAATCGCGGGCATCCTGCTGTTCGCCGCCTCCCCCGACGCCTCGTGGACGTTCGAGCCCGGCGCCATCGCGCTCGTCGCGCTGCTGACGCTGCTCTACGTGCGCCGCTGGCGCGAGGCCGACGCGTCCCGGGGCCGCCTGCTCAGCTTCCTCGGCGGCATGACCCTGATCGTCCTCGCGCTCGTCTCGCCGATCGACAAGCTCGGCGAGCAGTTGTTCTTCATGCACATGGTCCAGCACCTGCTGCTGCTGGACCTTGCGCCGATCCTCGTGCTGCTAGGCCTGACGAAGGTCATCCTGCGCCCGGTCACCAGGCGCCTGATGGGCATCGAGCGAGCGGCCGGACCGCTTGCCCACCCGATCTTCGCGATCGCCCTGTACGTCGTCGTCATGTGCGCGTGGCACGTCCCCGCGATGTACGACGCTGCGCTCGAGCATCCCGTCCTGCACGTCTTCGAGCACCTGTGCTTCGGCCTTGCGGGCGGCCTGTACTGGTGGCATCTGCTGTCGCCGATCCGCGCGCGGCGACGCCTTGGAGGGATGGGTCCGATCGTCTACATGCTCGCGACGAAGGTGCTCGTCGGGCTGCTCGGCATCCTGCTCGCCTTCGCCCCCGACGCGATCTACGCCTTCTACGAGCGCCAGCCCGGCTACTGGGGGCTCTCGCCCCACGACGACCAGGCCGTCGGCGGACTGATCATGGCGCTCGAGCAGTCGATCGTGATGGGCATCGCGCTCACGTTCCTCTTCGTGCGCGCGCTCGGCGAGAGCGAGCGCGAGGAGGAGCGCGCCGAGCGCTACGCCTCATGAGGCGACCGACGCCCGTCCGCCACACCGATTGGACCGTCGCCGCGAGGGCTCCCGCGCGTCGTCGGGAATGCTGATGGGACTTGACGAGGACATGCGGCGAGTCGTGCGTGAACAGCGGCTGGGTTTCGCCGCCACGGTGTGTCCTGACGGGACCCCAAACCTGTCTCCGAAAGGCACGACGATCGTGTGGGATGACGAGCACCTCGTGTTCTTGGATCTGCATTCACCGGGCACCGTTGCCAACCTGGCGGCCAACGCGTCGATCGAGATCAATGTCGTGGATCCGATCGTCAGGAAGGGCTACCGCTTCAAAGGTCACGCCGAGGTCTTGACCAACGGCGAACTTCACGCAGAGGTGGTCGACTTCTTCCGGCGCGAGCGAGGGACGAATCCCGAGCGCGTGCATGCAGTCGTGCTCGTGCGCGTTGACGCCGCTGCGCCACTCGTGTCGCCTGCCTATGATTCTGGGATCAGTGAAGACGATGTCGTCAGGCGCTGGCGCGACCACCACTTGGGCCTCGCTGCGACGCGCGTTCACGAGGGCAGCTGCCCGGATAGGAAACACGAGTAGCTCCAGATCGGACCTGGCGACCAGAGGCTGCCGAATTGCGGGATGGACCCCCAGGCTAGATCCCGTACAGGAAATCCAAGCCGAGGCTGTTGAGCAACCGCTGCGCCTCGATGTTGAGCTG
Source organism: Solirubrobacteraceae bacterium (assembly GCA_033855115.1). Taxonomy (GTDB): domain Bacteria; phylum Actinomycetota; class Thermoleophilia; order Solirubrobacterales; family Solirubrobacteraceae; genus CADCVQ01. The sequence goes on along the minus strand of JAWVGJ010000173.1, from coordinate 7,206 downwards.
GGTCAGCTCGCCGGTCCAGATCAGCACACCCATCACGATCAGAATCGCGCCCCCGGTGGCGATGATCACGCCGTAGTGGCGCTTGACGGCCGCGAACACCGTCGTCATGCGGTTGAACGCGATTGCCGTGAGCAGGAACGGGATCGCGAGCCCCGCCGAATAGACGGCGAGCATGAACGCGCCGCGCCCGGTGGACCCTGACAGCGACGCCGCCGTGAGGATCGCGCCCAGCGTCGGGCCGACGCACGGCGTCCACGCGATAGCGAAGGCCGCACCGGCGACGATCGGGCCGCCGCGGCCCGCGCGCTCCATCAACGCGTCGACGCGCCACTCGCGCCCCAGCCGCGCGACGAACGGCGTGAGCAGGAAGAACACGCCGAGCGCGATGATCACGACCGCCGAGATCCTCTCCAACGTCTGGCGGTGATCGTTGAGCGTCGAGCCGAGCTTCGTCGCTCCGAGCCCGAGGACGACGAAGATCGCCGAGAAGCTCAGCACGAACAGGAGGCTCGGACCGAGCACCCGACGCAGCGGCGCGCGCTCGAGCTCCGAGGGCTTGAGCCCCGACACGGCCGACAGATAGCCCGGCACGAGCGGCAGCACGCAAGGGCTGAGGAACGACAGCACCCCTGCGGCAAGGGCTGCGAAGATCCCCACGCCGGAAGACGGCTCGATCACGACGGCTCCCCGAGCGCATCGGAGCCGCGCGCACCGTCGCGCGTGCCGAGACGCGCCGCTAGCGCCGGCGCGCCACCCGCCGGCCATGCCGGCGGCGTCTTGCAGATGCGAGTCACGCGATCCAGGATGCCCCATCGGTGAATGCCGGGCGTCGCCATCATGCCCGCTCCTACGGCGCGCGGGACCGAAGAGGTCAGCCGCAGTCGCTGCGGAAGCGCTCAGCCCGCGTTCTGTTGCTCGACAACGTCTTGGACGCCTTGCCGGCAACGGCCAGCCGGCCCTGCGCGCTGCCGAACCCGGCCGAGGACCCAGACCGCAGCGCGCGCTGCATGAGGAGCATCGCCGAGTCGTAGGCGTCGAAGACGGCGTATGCCTGCGACGGGGTCGTCAGGGCCTGCCTGCACTCAGGCGCCAGCTTCGGCTCCGCGGCGACCGCACGGTCGCTGCGCCGGCTGACGGCGCGCAGTCGCCTGACCAGCCGGCGATAGCTCCGCATCGACCGCAGGCACGCGCCGCTGCTGTCGCATGTCCTGACTGTCGTTCCGCGCTCGACAAACTCGGCGATCAGCGGGCAGCCGTTGCGCATGGCGCGCATCAAGGTGTCGTCCTTTGCAAGCGCATCGCATGCCTTCAATAACGGCTTGGCATCGGCTCGAAATTTCGCCGGTGAGAAGCCCCTCCGATCCTGGTAGGCGTCGAGCGCCACGGCCGCGGCGAACACGGAATCCAGCTCGGCGAAGCGCTTCACTCCAAGCCCGGAGTCCCTCCCCGCGCCGGGTTTCGGCGGCGCCACTCCCGGCTCATCCCCACATGCGCCCACGGCCAGGCACACGATGATCGCCAGGCCGGCCGGCAGGAGCGCTCGCATCACGACACGTCTTCGAGCAGCGCGCCCTCTTCGATGCGCTTCTGCCCTGCTTCGGAATGCTCGATCGTCACCGCCCCGCGCACGGTCACATCGGCACCGAACGCCACATCGCCGCGTACCGTCAGGCGCTCGCACGCGACGAGCGAGGGCGCACCCGCCGGGAAGCGCGCGTCGAAATCGCGCAGGAGCTTGAAGTACGACGGGTCCAGGTCGACGAGCGGCGCGCCGGCCGAGCCCCGCTCGGCCGCGACCGCGACGCGGCCGTCGTCGTGCAGGACATAGGCGTCGGAGCGCAGCGCGAGCAGGTCGTTGGTTGTCTTTACTGGGGCGAAGCGCTCGCGCGGGACGCGGATCGCGCGCGCGTCCTCGAAGACGTCGATCGCCGCGCCCATCGCCGTCTCGAGCTGGAGCACCGGCGTCGATCCCGCATCGGTTGGATCGACGGTCTTGCGGTTGACGATCATCGGCAGGCCGAGCACGCCCTCGCGCTGCTTCAGTACCTCGGCGAGCGCCCGCAGGTCGATCCACAGCGTGTTGGTGTTGAAGAAGCGGTGGCGGGCGATGTCCTGAAACGCATCGAGATCCTCGTCCCGCGTCTGCGCGATTTCCCGCAGCACCAACCCACCGCCCGCTCGGCGGGCGAGATGCCCGCCCTTGCGGTCGGCGGGCGTGCGGTCGGCGACCTCCATGAGAAACGGGATCCGCTCGCGCGCGAACCACGCGAGGATGCGCGGCTCCATCACGGCACCGAGGTTGTCGACGTTGGCGACGAACGCGTATTCGTAGCCGCCGTCGAGCAGCGCTTGGAGCATGCCGGAGCTGAGCATCGACGGGTACAGGTCGCCGTGGCCGGGCGGCGCCCACTCCATCCCCGGATCGGACGGCCAGTCGACCGGCGCGAGATCATCGACGCGGAGCTTGGGCACCTTGCTCTGAACGAAGTCCGCGGGCACGCCGTCGACCGCCAGCTCGTCGTACTGCGCGAGCGCCGCGAGCGACGCCTCACGTGTCGCGAAGGAGTTCATCAGCACGAGCGGCAACGGCGCGCCCGTTCGCGCCCGCAGATCGAGGATCTGACGGACGGTGATGTCCAGGAACGTCTGACCCTCCTTGAGCTCGAGCAGCGACTTCGGCGCCGTCATGCCCATGCTCGTCCCAAGGCCGCCGTTGAGCTTGATGACGACCGTGCGTGCAAGCGCGCCACGCGCGCCGTCCTCGTCGTCGGGCAGCTCCTCGGCGTCGGGCAGCTCCGTGACCGGCTCGATGTCGGCCTCGTCCAGAACGCCGGCCTCGCCGGCGTTCAGGCGCTCGCAGTAATGCGCGAACGTCGCGACGCCGACGTCTGAGACGCCGTCGGCGCGCATCTTGTCGGTGCTGGCGGTGAGGGGATCCACGACGCGGGAAGGTACCCAGTCAGCGCGCACGAGGCGCGTTGGCTCTCAGCTGCGCCAGCTTGTGAGGTAGTCGCGCTGCGCAGCAGTCAGCGTGTCGATCCGCACCCCGAGCGAGGCCAGCTTCAACCGCGCCACCTCGCGGTCGATCTCGGGAGGCACCGGCAGCACGCGCGCTTGCAGTCGTGCTCCGTCGCGCGCGAGATGCTCGACGCACAGCGCCTGGTTGGCGAACGACATGTCCATGACGCCGGCGGGATGACCCTCGGCGGCCGCGAGGTTCACGACGCGTCCCTGTGCCAGCAGGTTCAGGCGCCGCGTGCCGACCTCGAACTGCTCGACGAGCGGCAGAACCTGGCTGCGCGCCGTCGCCAGCTGCGCGAGCTGATCGACGGCGATCTCGACGTCGAAGTGGCCGGCGTTGGCAAGCACCGCGCCGTCCTTCATGCGCTCGAAGTGCTCGCGCGCGAGGATGTCGCGGCCACCGGTGACCGTGATGAAGACGTCGCCTCGCTGCGCGGCGTCGAGCGCCGGCATGACCTCGCAGCCGTCCATCCGCGCCTCGAGCGCGCGCATCGGATCGACCTCGCAGACGATCACCGAGGCGCCCGCGCCCTGAGCGCGCAGCGCGACGCCCTTGCCGGTCCATCCGTAGCCGAGCACGACGACGGTACGCCCTGCGAGCAGCAGGTTCGTCGCCCGCAGGATGCCGTCGAGCGTCGACTGGCCGGTGCCGTAGCGGTCGTTGAAGGTGCGTTCGGCGAGCGACTCGTTGACGGCGAGCACCGGACAGCGCAAGAGACCCTGGTCCTGCAGGCCGCGCAGCCTGACGAGCCCGGTCGTGGTCTCCTCGGTGCCGCCGAGCAGCGCGGCGCGCCAGGCGTCGTCCCCCTCGTGCAGGACGCTCAGCAGGTCCGCGCCGTCGTCGAGCGTGACGTGCGGCGCGCGCGCGGCGAGCGCGACGACGTGGGACGCGTACCGGTCGGCGTCTTCGCCGCGGACCGCGTGGACGCCGACGCCGTGGCGCTCGACGAGAGCGGCCGCGACGTCGTCCTGGGTCGTCAGCGGGTTTGAGGCGCACAGCTGCGCCTCGGCGCCGCCCGCGATGAGCGCCCGCAGCAGGTTCGCGGTCTCGCTCGTGACGTGCAGGCACGCCGCGATTCGCAGCCCTTCGAGCGGGCGCTCGCGCTCGAAGCGCTCGCGGATCGAGCGCAGGACAGGCATCTGCCCGTCCGCCCAGGCGATGCGGACCTGCCCGGCCTCGGCCAGCGACAGGTCGGCAACGTCATACGTGTGACGTCGTCCGGAGGTCATCGGTTTCGATGACCGACGGACGGAGACCGCACGTTCAGTAGCGATACTCGTCGCTCTTGTACGGGCCCTCGACGGGCCGACCGATGTACTGCGCCTGCTCGGGCGTCATCTCCGTCAGCTTCGCACCGAGCGCCGCGAGGTGCAGGCGCGCGACCTTCTCGTCGAGCTCCTTGGAGAGCACGTAGACCTGCTTGTCGTAGGCCTCGTTGTTTGTGAACAGCTCGATCTGCGCCAGCGTCTGGTTTGTGAACGAGTTGGACATGACGAACGACGGGTGGCCGGTCGCGTTGCCGAGGTTCAACAAGCGACCCTCCGACAGCAGGATGATCGCGTGGCCGTCCGGGAAGACCCACTTGTCGACCTGCGGCTTGATGTTGATCCGCTCGATTCCCGGGGTCTTCTCGAGGCCCGCAACGTCGATCTCGTTGTCGAAGTGGCCGATGTTGCCGACGATCGCCTGGTGCTTCATCCGCGCCATGTCATCGGCTGTGATGATGTCCTTGTTGCCGGTCGTCGTGATGAAGACGTCGGCGGTCTCGACGACGTCCTCGAGCGTCTTGACGTCGTAGCCCTCCATCGCGGCCTGCAGCGCGCAGATCGGGTCGATCTCCGTGACGACGACGCGGCAGCCCTGCGCTCGCAGCGAGGCCGACGAGCCCTTGCCGACATCGCCGTAGCCGCACACGACGCCGACCTTCCCGGCGAGCATGACGTCGGTCCCGCGGAAGATGCCGTCGACGAGCGAGTGACGGCAGCCGTAGAGGTTGTCGAACTTCGACTTCGTGACCGAGTCGTTGACGTTGATCGCGGGGAACAGGAGCGTGCCCTGCTTGGCCATCTGGTAGAGGCGGCCGACGCCGGTCGTGGTCTCCTCGCTGACGCCGATGACGTTGGCGGCGATCTTCGTGTAGCGCTGTGAGTCCTCGGCGAGCGAGCGGTTCAGCAGCGACAGGAAGGCGACGAACTCCTCGGACTCACCTGTCGAGGGGTCCGGCGCCTCGCCCGCAGCCTCGTACTCGACGCCCTTGTGGACGAGCATCGTCGCGTCGCCGCCGTCGTCGAGGATGAGGTTCGGGCCCTCGCCGTCCGGCCATGCGAGCGCCTGCTCGGTGCACCACCAGTACTCCTCGAGGCTCTCGCCCTTCCAAGCGAAGATCGGGACGCCCTTGGGATCCTCGGGCGTGCCGTCGGGTCCGACGACGGCCGCGGCGGCCGCGTGGTCCTGGGTGGAGAAGATGTTGCAGCTGCACCAGCGGACCTCGGCGCCGAGCGACGTCAGCGTCTCGATAAGAACCGCGGTCTGGATCGTCATGTGCAGCGATCCGGTGATCCGGGCGCCCTTCAGCGGCTGAGCGTCGGCGTATTCCGCGCGGGTCTGCATGAGTCCGGGCATCTCGTGCTCGGCCATGTCGATCTCCTTGCGGCCGTACTCGGCGAGGCCGAGATCGGCGACCTTGAAGTCCTGCTTGGTATCGAGGGCGGCGGGGGGTGGGTTCATCGTGTGTGGATCTCCTCAATCAGGGCGCTGGTCGGCTCTGGTCGTGTGTGCGCTGCAGCCAGGGCCAGCAGCTTTGAGTGCTTGTCCTGCTCCCAGCGCAGCCATTCGGCCGGCGGGACGTCTTCGGGGCGCTTCGGAACGGCTTGGAACCACGCGTCCACCGCGCCAGCGAGCTCCGCGTCGCTGCGCAGTCGCATCGCGAAGCCGATCTCCCCGAGTCCGAGGTCATAGCGGGTGACGAGCTCGCGCAACGTCCGCAGGCGCTGAAGCTCACCGGGGCCGTACAGGCGGTATCCGCCCTCCGAGCGCTGCGGCTCGATCAGCCCGGCGCGTTCGATGTAGCGCAGCATGCGCGGCGACCAGTCCGTGATCTGCGAGGCCTCCTGGATCGTCAGGGCGTCCATCCGACCCAGAACCTTACCACGGTTGTGTCAAGGTTCCAATCTGCTCATCTAGGCCTCGGTGTCGTACGGCCCGAGAAAGCGCTCGCCGTCGAAATGGATCAAGTGCGACGCTGCGTCCGCACACCAGACCTCTGTCTCCCAGGCGACGACCGCGAGGTGCTTGCGCATCTCAGCCCGCGACGGAAAGCAGCTGACGAATACAAGTTCGGCCGAGGAGGTCCCGAAGAGCGCGCGCAACTCACCGTAGCGCTTCTCGTCAACCGGTCCATGCGACGGCGCCGCCTCCATGAGTACAAGCCAGTTGCGCTCCGGGAGGTACACGATGAGGTCGGGGAGCTTGCCGTGCTTGTCGAGCCGAACGCCTAGCCGCGTCAAGGCATCTTGCTCGAAGACCGGATCGATCTTGCCGGCGTCGCCGATGTAGAGGATCTGGCCCCCGGGCGTCCAGCGCGGACAGAACTGCTCAACTATCTGTTTGAGCAGCACGTTCTGTCCTCCGGGCGTCAGCTCGACGGCCGTGCCATCCGGCAGCGTGACCGGCAGCATCTCCTGGCGTCGCGCTCTGGCGTACCTCTCGATCAGCCCTTCTCTGTTCGTGAGGTACTCCTTGAGCTGTGCGTGAAACGCCTGCTGGCCGAAGCTTCTCGCGAGTTGTAGCGCCGCCGGCTCGATCCGGTAGCACGTCTTTGGCGAGTTCACGGGGCGGGTCGGGTCGTCGGGGTTGATCACGATCAATCCAGCCTCGACGAACTGATGAAGCGTTCGTCTGCGAATCGTTTCGCGGGTGTTCGGCTTGTAGTTCTTGCCGTAACGGTCTCGGAGCGTCCCAATGATCTCGAGCGTGCGCAGGGTCGGCGCCGTGGCCTCGGACCACAGGTTGTGCGTTGCCAGATCGAGCAACGCCATGAGGACGAGCGCAGAGCGTTCGTTGCACCGTTCGGCATCGAAATTCAGCAAGCCGAGAAGTTCTTGTGCTTCGGCAAGTCGCTCTGCGATTGGCACACTCACGCGGCGCGGCGTACCTGGCGATCCGCACTGAACTCGGCCACGTGA
>JAWVGJ010000172.1:0-94932 GCA_033855115.1 Solirubrobacteraceae bacterium | reverse complement strand
GGTTGATGGCCGTCGGCGTGAGCTCACGCAGCCGGACCTCTCCGAGGCGCGGCAGGATGTGCGCGGCCCACAGCGTCGCGTAGACCTGCAGCGTCCTCGGCGCGAGGTTCGGCTCGGCGTACAGGCGCCACCAGTCCTCGCCGAACTGCGCCAGCGTCTCCTTGCCGGCGTCCATGGCGGCGATCTCGCCGGTGCGCTTGCGCCGGCGCATCTCGGCGTCGACGGCCTCCGCGTCGCGCTTGCGGCCGAGCACCTTCGAATGGTTGTGGCCGGCGTGGCGCCAGCGCACGCGCCACACGACGCCGCTGTCGCGCTCGACGCGCTCGATGCTCATGGCGATGCCTCCTCTCGCTGGGCGAGCAGCGCGCGGAAGCTGCAGGGCACCGGTGGAGGAGGTACCGGCGGTTACGCGATCGGACGCTCAGCGGGCCGGACGGCGCTTTGCTCGATCCACTCGTCGAACGCGGCCGCGGGATCCGTAGCCGCGAGCACAGCCGCGCGGCGCGCAGCTCGCCGCGCTCGATCGCGCGGTAGATCGCGCGCGTCGACAGCCCGGCCAGCTCGGCGGCCTCGGAGACGCGCAGCAGCGGGGCGTTGGGCGGATTGGTCCTCACACCTCTAAAGAGGCGCGAGCGCCGATTCTGGCCCCCTCGGCTCTGGCGGCGCGCGCAACCGGAGAAGGGCTCAGCGCCGGAAAGACGTACCCGTTTGGTACCTCTCGACCAGTGGTCGAGACTTCGAGCCGAGGCGAAATCCCTGCAACTCCCGGAAGCCCTCTTCCGGACTCGAACCGGAGACCCCTTCCTTACCATGGAAGTGCTCTACCAACTGAGCTAAGAGGGCGGGAGGAGTCCACTGTACAGCCTGAATCCGGCGCTGGAGGACGTGCGGTTCTGTCCGCGCTGCGCCGCGGAGGCGCAGGTCACGTTCCCGCGCATGCTGTGGTGCGAGGGCTGCGGCTATCGAGCGATCTGGAGTCCCGAACCGGTCGCCGCGGCGATCCCAAGGGACGAGGATGGCCGGATCTGGTTGCTGCGGCGCACGCTTCATGAGGGCGCCGGGCGCTGGACGTTCCCCGGCGGATACGTGGAGCTGGGCGAGTCCGTGGAGGACGCGGCGCGGCGCGAGACGTGCGAGGAGCTTGAGATGGACATCGAACTGGGCGAGCTTGTCGGCGTCTACTCGCGCCGCAGGGAGCGAACGGTGCTCGTCGTGTTCCACGCGCGGGCTCTCGGCACGCCGAGCGAGACCGCGGAGGCGTCTGAGGTGCGGGCGTTCGCGCCCAGCGACCTGCCCTGGGATGAGATGGCGTTCTGGTCGACCGAGCAGGCGCTGCGCGACGCGCTGGCGCTTGGCGACTAGGCCCGTTCGGCCGCTGCCTGCGCGCGCGCGCTCGGCGCGATGACGGTCGTGATCGGAATGCCGAGCGGCTTGAGCTTGCTCGGCAGGTCTGCGTGCAGCCAGCGCGACACCCGTACCGGCAGCGTGGAGATGATGATCTCGTCGTAGCCGTCGATGTTCAGAGCGTCGTTGATCGCGTCGAACGGATTATGGTCGCCGATCTTGCCCTCGACGTGCGCCCCGGCGGCGCTCTCGAGCAGCGGCAGCGCCAGCTCGAGCACGGCCTGCGCCTCGCTCTCGTCCGCGTCCTCAGGATCGACCAGGCGGTGCAGGCCGTGCGCGGACCGTGGCACGAGCAGCGTGAACTCCACGGACCCGGACTTGGCGCGCGCAGAAACCGCATCAAGCAGGGCGGGGGTGGCAGCAGTCCGGTGCGCGACAACGAGGACGCGGGCGGGTGCGGACGATTCCATTGGGCGCGACTCCTTCGCTCGGGATCGCGCGGATCGTGACAAATCGACCGGCGGTTCGCCAGCGGTTCTCGACTGCGCGGTCAGATACGTCGACGTGCGAGGCGGATCGGGCAGCAGCCCCCGAGGCTTCGTTGGCGCGTGCAGCACAGCGGTTCGCCGAGCTGACCTGAGTGCCGGATGCGGCAGTGGCGGGGGCAGGATTCGAACCTGCGAAGGCAGAGCCACGCGGTTTACAGCCGCGCCCGTTTGACCGCTCCGGAACCCCGCCGGGGGGTCGGCCAGTGTAGCGATCAGGCCGCCAATACGACGGTGAACGGCCGGTCCTGCTGAACCGCAAAACGCCTCGTACTTGGGCGCTCCGACCTGCCGTGTGCCACCCGGCGCGTCAGGAAGCGTCCCGCAGCTTCTGCGCCTCCGGCAGCGACTCCAGCTTCTTCAGCGTGTGGTTCTCGATCTGGCGGATCCGCTCGCGTGTGACGTTGAACGCGCGACCGACCTCTTCAAGCGTCCGCGGCCGCCCGCCCGTCAAACCGAAGCGCATCTCGATCACCTCGCGCTCGCGCTGGGGCAGCGCCGCCAGAGCCCGCCGCACGTTCTCACGGCGAAGGTTCTCCGATGCCAGCTCGAAGGGCGACTCGGCGGTCTCGTCCTCGACGAAGTCGCCGAGCTCGGACTCGTCCTCCTCGCCCACGGGGCGCTCCAGCGAGATCGGCTGCTGGGACATGCGCAGGATGTCGCGCACCTCACGCGGGGTGCACTCCAGGTTGGAAGCGATCTCCTCGGGGGTCGGCTCGCGTCCCAGCGACTGCACGAGCTGGCGCTCGACCTGCACGACCTTGTTGAGCTTCTCGACCATGTGGACCGGGATGCGGATCGTCCGGCCCTTGTCGGCGATCGCGCGGGTGACGGCCTGGCGAATCCACCACGTCGCATACGTCGAGAACTTGTAGCCGCGGCGATAGTCGAACTTCTCGACGGCGCGGATCAAGCCAAGAGATCCCTCCTGGATCAGGTCCAGGAAGGTCAGCCCCCGCCCCAGATACCCCTTGGCGATCGAGACGACCAAGCGCAGATTGGCCTCGACCATGTGCTGTTTGGCCTCCATGTCGCCGCGCTCGATGCGCTTCGCTAGGGAGATCTCGAGGTCTGCGGTGAGCAGCGGCACGCGCCCGATCGAGCGCAGGTACAGCCGTAAGGAATCGAGCGAGGGCTCGATCGTCAGATCGAGCTCAGGCTTCTTCGGCGCCTCCGGCACGCCGCCGTTGGCGCTGGTCTTGCGCGCCTCGGCCGCCGCCTCGACGCGTGCTCCCTCTGACGTCACCCGGCGACCGTCCGCACCGACGACCTCGATCCCCTGCTCGGAGAGGTACTGGTGCAGCTCCTGGAGCTGCTCCTTGGTCACCTCGACCTCTTCAAGGGCGCTGGCGATGTCGTCGAACGTCAGAAAGCCTCGCTCCTGAGCGTCCGTTATGACCCCGCGCAGCTCGTCCAGCTCATGGATTGGTGCCTCGTCCGCCAGCAGAACTTCATTCATGATTTGTTCGGCCCCCTTCCGATGAGGCACTGCCCTGCACGCCACGCACCTGACTATCGACTTCCGGTCCCCTCCGGAAATTTGACTTGTGATTGATAGCACATGATTCTGCCTTCGACATTGCGTTGCTGAACGGATCGGTAGCCTCAAAGCCGATGTCTCGCGGCCTGACCGTCCCCAGTGCCGACGTGCAGGCGCAATCGCCGAGCCTGCGCGTCAGCCTCTCGCGCGTCGGCGTGACCGCGGTCGAGAAGATCGTCCGGATCCGCCAGGGCGGTCAAGAACAACTGTTTTCCGCTCAATTGCGATGCTTCGTGGATCTCGGGCGACAGCAGAAGGGCGCGCACATGTCGCGCTTCGAGGAGGTCATCAACGAGGCGATCGGCGAAGTGGTCCTCGGTGAGGCGACGTTCAAGGCGGAGGCGCTCGCGCAGCGTATCGCCGAGCTCGTGCGCGAGCGTCAAGGAGCCGAGCGGGCCGAGGTCACCGTCGCGGCGCGCTATCCCGAGCACAAGCCGGCTCCCGTCTCCGGCACCCACACGCAAGAGATCTACACGCTGTATGGCTCGGCGGCCGCGTCTGCCAAGGGCACGCGCCGCCTCGTCGGCGTCGCCGCCCAGGGCATGACCGCCTGCCCCTGCGCGCAGCAGCTCGTCAAGGCCAGCTCGCGCGAGCGACTTGCACAGGACGGCTTCACGGACGCCGAGATCGAGCGGATCTTCGAGCACGTGCCGGTGGCGACGCACAACCAGCGCGGCTTGGGCACGCTGCACATCGGGGTCCCCGAGGGCGCCGGGACCGAGATCGAGGCCCGCACGCTGCTCGACATCGTCGAGGGCTCGATGTCATCGGAGATCTACGAGCTCATGAAGCGCAGCGACGAGGGCGCGGTCGTCGAGAAGGCCCACCGCCGGCCGCGCTTCGTCGAGGACTGTGTGCGCGAGATGATCGGGTCGGTGATCGAACGGTTCTCCGAGCTGAGCGACGAGCACTTCGTCAGCGCACGCCAGGAGAACCTCGAGACGATCCACCAGCACAACGTCGTCGCCGAGCGATTCGGCCTGCTCGGCGAGCTGCGCCGCGAGCTCGCGACCGGCGAGCACGCGGGCTATCAGGTCTCGATGCGCGACTGGCTCGACGGCCTCGCCCGCTGAGCCGGACGCGTACTGCCACACTCATCCGCTGGGCTCTGCCGGCACGGTGGCCGCCGCCTCGTGGCGTGCATCGGCGTCTCGCATGACCCTGCGCAGGCCGAAGAAGTAGTCGATCCCGCTGACGATTGTGATCACGACCGCGCCGTAGACGAGAGCGTCGACCCATGCCGGCGTCGGCTCGCCGGTCGCGATGAGGAAGAAGATCGCCACGACCTGAACGATCGTCTTCGCCTTGCCCCACCAGTTCGCGGCGATGATGACTCCGTGTTGGGTGGCCTGCATCCGCGTCACCGTGACTGTCAGCTCGCGCGCGATGATGACCATCGCAACCCAGCCCGCCAGCCGGTTGAGCGACACGAGCGCCACGAGCGCTGCGATGATCAGCAGCTTGTCGGCGATCGGGTCCATCAGCTTGCCGAACGTCGTGATGGCGTCCCGCGTGCGCGCCAGGTAGCCGTCCATCGCGTCGGTGATCGAGGCGAGCGCGAAGACGATCGCCGCCAGCAGGTCGCCGTTCGCTGTCTCGTGCAGCAGCGCGACGACGAGCACGGGCACGAGCAGGATCCGCAGGAGCGTGAGGATGTTCGGCAGGTTCAGCGCGAACACAAGTGCCCACCCTAGTGTCTCGTGGGGCACGTCACGTGACGAATTACGGACGTACGCGGATCAGGGTGCGCGCGGAGCTGTCGAGGATCCACAACGGCCGTCGCGCAGGGCGATCCGATGCAGCGCCGGGCGCTGCTGTGTCGCGGCCCTTACTCCGGCAGGCGCTGTGCGCTGAGCCCCGCGTAGGCCCCCGCGGCCGGCCGCGACGGCGGTCGCAGTCGCGTGCCGAGCTCATACGCCGCCGCAGTGGCTACGCCTTCAGCCTGTGTCCAGACCGGAACATCATCGCGCTCCACGCCGCGCACGCCAGCGCGAGCGCCGCGGTCACGGCGAGCGCGATCCCGATCGGCACGTCGCTCGTACCCAGGAAGCCGTAGCGCACGGCGTTGATGAGAAAGAAGATCGGGTTGACGTGGCTGATCTCAAACCACGGCGAGGGCAGCAGGTCGGCCGAGTAGAAGACGCCTCCCAGGAAGCTGAGCGGCAGAATCACGATGTTGTTGACGAAGCCTGCCTGATCCCAGGTCACCGCGTAGACGCCCACGAGCACGCCGAGCGAGGCGAACAGCACGAGCGTCAGCGCCATCGCGAGCGCGAGCACAAGCGGTTGGCGCACCGGCACGTCGGTGGCGATCAGCGCCAGCACGAGCAGCGAGGCCCCGATCGCCAGAGCGCGCACGACCCCGCCGAACGACAGCCCGAGGTTGACTTCCCACCAGCGCATCGGCGCCGAGAGCACATCGTTGATGTAGCGGTCCGCGCGCGCCTGAAAGACCGACGAGGAGTTGTTTGAGTACGCCGCCTGGGCCATCGCCATCGCGATCAGCCCCGGCACGATGAAGACGTCGTAGTCGACGCCGCCGATGCCGCGGATGCGCCCGCCGAGCGACAGCCCGAAGACGAGGATGAAGAGAAACGACGCGAGCACCGGCGCGACGATCGTCTGCGACCACAGCTTGAGCACGCGCTCGGTCTCGCGCGCGCTCAGCGCGATGAGGCCGCGGTGGCGGTCCAGCAGTTCGGCCGAGATCACTTTTTAGAGCGTAGTACGGGCTTCGTCAGGCGGACGGTCCCGAGGATCTGCTGCACCTCCGCCAGCCGCCGCCGCGATGGCCGCGTCCCGGTCAAGAGCGTCACCGCATACGTGCGGTAGGGCGTGCTGTCGACGAGCGCGAGCGCGCGCACGCGGCCCTTCGCTGCGCGGCCGCTGACCTCGAAGCTCGTGACCTGCCGGTCCCCGAGGCGGCCGGCGCCGTCGCGCACGACCTTGGAGGGACGCAGGCGCTCGAGCAGCGCGCTCTTCAGCGCTGCCTTGACGCCCATCGAATGGCGGCCCGCCACGGGCGCGGAGAACGTCAGCAATGCCGAGCCGTCGGCACTGCGCAGGCGCAGCACGCGGCCCTCGGTGGTCGCCTTCCACGTGCGCGGATGCGCGAGCGCGAGGCCGAGTTGCGGGACCGAGACGAGCCGTACCGGCTGCGGCGGGGTCGCGCGACCGCTGTCGCCCCTGGGCCAGAGCACGACCGCCGCCAACACGATGCCTGCCAGCACCAACACGGCGCCGCCGAAGCGGCGCCGTGTCAGCGCGTCAGGGGTGATGCCGGTCATCTACAGGCCGGCGCGCGATCCCTCCCGCCGGCGCATGAGCAGGCCGCCGGCGAGCAGGAGCAGGCCCGCAAGCGCGAGCCCCGTGATGTCGGTGCCCGTGAACGGCAGCGACCCTGCGTTGGCCGAACGCGCACCGTCGGCCTCCGAGTCGTCGCTGGGGTCGTAGGAGCCCGAGTTGTTCGCGTTACCGTCGCTGTGGCAGCCCGGATCGGCCGAATCGATGACGCCATCGCCGTCGTTGTCGGTCTTGTCCGAGCACTCCGGCGCTCCCGAGCCTGTGGTCGGGCCGCCATCGTTGCCTTCGCCGCCGCCGCCCTTATCTCCGTTGTCGCTCGGCTGGCTCGATCCGCCCGTCGGCGGCTTCGCCTTGTTGCGTTCGTCGTCGTCGTCGGGGTTGTAGGGCTTCTTGAGATCGTCGTCGGCGTGGCAGCCCGGATCCTTGTCGTCGATGACGCCATCGCTGTCGTTGTCGACGCCGTCCTTGCACTGCGGGCCGGGCTTCTCAGGACCTGCGGGCGCGACGCTGACCGACTCGGACGCCGCGGTTGTCTCCTTCAACAGCGAGGTGTTGCCGGCGCTGAGGACGAACACGTCCAGGGCCTCGCGGACCGCAGCGGCGCCGACGATCTCGTCCGCGTTGCAGACGATCGGCAGGAGCGGCGGGATACCCGTCACCGTGTCGGGCGTGCCGTCGGCACAGCCGGCTGCGGGCAGCGGAATTCCCTGGCCGCCGAGCGCGATCACGGTTGACTTGTTGAGCGTCTGCGGCGCCTTGCCGAAGCAGGACTTCGACGAGCTGTCGGAGTTCGCGACCTGGGCGATGGCGCCTGTGCTGGTCGTGACGTTCGCGGTCTTCGCGCCGCCGGTCGACGTCTGGCAGCTCTTGTCCTCGGTAATGACGCCCTTGCTCTCCGCGGCGTTGACGTTGAGGTTGCCGAGCTTCGCGCGGGCGACCGCGAAGTCGTTCGTCGAGCCGCTGGCCGTCGTGGTCGAGTTCGCCGTCACGAGGCTCAAGCAGATCTGTTGCGAGGTCCCGTTGCAGATCGGATCGAGAATGCCCTTCTGGATCGAATCCAGCGGGCCGGCCTTGGTCTCGCCCTGGGCCGTGTCGACGCCCAGAAGCTCGCTGCCAAGCAGTGCCGCGATCGTGATGTGGCCATGGAATTGGCCGGCGGCGTTCTTCTCGCCGCGGGCGCGGCCGACGACGATGTCCTCGGGAGGCGGACCGGAGCCGGCCGGGTCGCCGCTCAGGGGCCGCTCGGGACTTGGGTCGATGTCGACGACTGCGACGCCGCCCTGGCCATGCGGGTTCGCGCCGTGCAGCGGCGGCTGCTTTTGGGGATCAGTTGCGGTGGCGCGGAGCTTCGCGCGCTTGTCCGAGGCCTTGAGGGCGTCGGTTGTGCGGCGCAGTGCCTGATCGGTCTTGCGTAGCGCCGCTGCGGTGCGATCAAGGCTCTGATCGACCGTGCTACCGAGTTTCTGCGTCGTCTGTCGCAGCGCGTCGTTGAGATTGCGGAGATCCACCTTGCCTCCGCTTTGCGACACGGCTGGCAGCAAGCAGATGAGTGCAACGGCCGCGACAAGCGCGGACGCGCCCAGCTTCTTCCTGGCGGTCATGCGATCCTCCCCCTCTTACTCGTCGGGCGTCCGCGCCGGACGGCTCGGCACGCACCTGCGTCGCGCGGGTACCCTGTTTGTCGATGCTCAAACCCCGAGCTGTCGGACGCGAGGCTTGCCATCCATCGCACTCACGTATGCGTCCGCCAGCGACTCCACGCCATAGGCGAGTCGCAGCCTATCAGCGGAGTCACGTGCTATGAGGTGTCCGTCGCGAATAAGTGCGATTTCCTCGCACAGCTCGTCAGCTTCCTCGAGGTAATGCGTCGTCAGCAGGATCGTCGTACCCTCGTCGTGCAGGCGGCGGATGTAGCGCCACAGCTCCAGGCGTAGCTCGTAGTCCACGCCGGCGGTCGGCTCGTCGAGGATCACGAGGCGCGGCTCGTGCATCAGCGCGCGGGCGAGGAGGAGGCGCCGGCGCATGCCGCCCGACAGCTTCGGCGCGCGCACGCCCGCCTTTGCGCGCAGATCGAAGACGTCCATCATCTCGGTCGCGCGTCGGCGCGCCTGTGCCCTTCGCATCCCGAAGTAGCCGCCGTGGTAGAGCAGCGTCTCCTCGACGTCGAGGAAGCGGTCGAGGTTCACGTCCTGTTCGGCGAGCCCGATCATCCGCCTCGCGCCCAACGCGTCGTGGGGCTCGCCGAAGACGTCGATCTCACCGGCGGTCACGCGGATGAGGTTGCAGACGGCGCTGATGATCGTCGTCTTGCCTGCCCCGTTGGGCCCGAGCAAGCCGAAGAAGCTGCCGTCCTCGATGTCCAGGTCGAAGTCCTCGACGGCGAGGAAGCCGCCCGTGTCCTGCGCTGCGGCGCGGACACGCCGCAGCCGGCGGCGGTCGGCACGGGTGTCGTCGTAGCGCTTGGTCAGGCCGCGGATGCTGAGCGCGTGGGCCACCTACACCAGGCTACCTCCACGCCCGCGCGCGTCCGGGCAGGGGACCGAGCAGGCAGTGTGGAAGGATGCGCGGATGCCCCTCGTCCCTTCAGTGATTCAGCGCAGCTCGCGCGGCGAACGCGAGTACGACATCTACTCCCGCCTGCTCAATGAGCGCATCATCTTCCTCGGGACTCCGATCAACGATCAGGTCGCCAACCTCATCGTGGCCCAGCTCCTGCACCTGGAGTCCGAAGATCCCGACAAGGACATCTCGCTCTACATCAACTCGCCGGGCGGCTCGATCTACGCCGGCCTGGCGATCTACGACACGATGCACTTCGTCAAGCCCGACATCCAAACGATGTGCATGGGCGTAGCGATGTCGATGGGCTCGCTGCTGCTCACCGCCGGGACAAAGGGCAAGCGCTTCTCGCTGCCCAACAGCCGTGTCCTCATCCACCAGCCGTCGGCCGGCTTCGAGGGTCAGTCGACGGACATCGAGATCCACGCCCGCGAGATCCTCAAGACGCGCAAGCGCATGGACGAGATCTACGCCTTGCACACCGGTCAGCCCGAGGCCCAGGTTCGCAACGACATGGAGCGCGACCGCTTCTTCAAGCCGGACGAGGCCGTCGAGTACGGGCTGATCGACCGCGTGCTCGAGCACCATTAGTGGCGCGCGGCGGCTGATCGTCAACCGAGCCCGTACAGCCCGCGGTACTTGGCCTCGAGGTGCGTGAGCATCGGCCCCGGGTCCAGCGGCCCGCCGACGGCCTGCTCGACGAGCTCCGGCGGCGTAAGCGTCCGTCCGTGGCGGTGGACCTTCTGCACGAGCCACGCGCGCAGGGGGCCGTACTCGCCGCGGCGCAGGTCATCGTCCAGGGCCGGCAGGTCGGCGCGCGCCGCGCGCCACAACTGCGCCGCCAGCACGTTGCCGATCGCGTAGGTCGGGAAGTAGCCGATGATGCCCTGCGACCAGTGGATGTCCTGCAGGACGCCGTGACAGTCGTCGTGTACGTCGACGCCCAGGAACTGCTTCATCTTCGCCGCCCATGCCTCGGGCAGATCGTCGGGGTCAAGCGTCCCGTCGATCAGCGCCAGCTCGAGCTCGAAGCGCAGGATGACGTGCAGCGAGTACGTCACCTCGTCGGCCTCGACGCGGATCAGGGTCGGGCGCACGACGTTGATCGCGCGCAGGAAGGCGTCGAGGTCGACATCGCGCAGCGTGAGCGGGAAGCGCTCGCGCAGCCGCGGCAGCCAGTAAGTCCAGAACGGCGCGCTGCGGCCGACGAGGTTCTCCCACAGCCGGCTCTGTGACTCGTGCACGCCGAGCGAGACGCCGCAGTCGAGCGTCGTTCGCGCGAGCGCGGGATCGACGCCGTGCTCGTACAGCCCGTGGCCGACCTCGTGCATGAGCGCGAAGAGGCCGGTCAAGCTGTGGTCGTCGAAGCGCGACGTGATACGCACATCCGTTTGCGCCGGCGAGGAGGCGAAGGGGTGCACCGCGTCGTCGACGCGCCATTCCGCGCGGTCAAAGCCCATCGCCGCGACGATCTCCAGGCCGATCTCGCGCTGCGCTGCGACCGGGAAGTCGGCCGGCAGTGCAGGCGGTTCGGGCTGCATCGAGATCTCGCTGAGCAGCGGCACGAGGCTGTCGCGCAGGTTGGCGAACAGCGCGGTCACCTGGGCGGCCGTCGCGCCCGGCTCGTAGCGATCCAACAGCGGGTCGTACGGATGCTCGGACTCTGGGAAGCAGGCCGCGTAGCGCCGCGCGAGATCGATGTTCGTCCGCAGCGCGGGGCCGAAGGCCGCGAACGAGTTCTGATCGCGCGCGTCGAGCCACGCCGCGTAGCCGGCCGCGGATGCTCGGGCCATCTGTGCGGTCAGCTCGCTCGGCACGCGTCGCGCGCGTTCGTGGTCGCGGCGCACCGCCCGCACGAGCAAGGCGTCCTCAGGGCTCGTGCCCGCGTCGAGCAGCGCGCCGAGCTCGGGCGCCACAAGCCGGTCGTGCGCCAGGCGGCCGAGCGTGCCGAGCGCCTCGCCGCGTGCCGTCGCACCGCCCGGCGGCATCATGACCTGCTGGTCCCACGCGAGGACCGTGCCCGCGTGATCGAGATCTGACAGCTCCCCGAGCCGCTCGAGCAACTGAGCCCGGGACCCGGGCTCAGGCGACGGCATGCTCGATCACACCGAGCGATTCGATCTCGATGCGGATCACGTCGCCGGAGTTCAGGAAGCTGCGGGGCTCCATCGACATGCCGACTCCACTCGGGGTGCCGGTCAGGATCAGATCGCCAGGCTCGAGCGTGCAGGTCTGTGAGATGAAGTCGACGAGCTCCTGCGGTCCGAAGATGAGGTCGCTCGTGGAGGCGTCTTGGCGCAGCTCGCCGTTGACGTGGGTCGTGAGCTGCAGATTGCGCGGGTCGGGCACGGCGTCGGCGGTCGTGATCCACGGGCCCCACGGGCAGAAGCCGTCAGCGCCCTTGGCGCGGGTCCACTGCGGCTCGCGACGCTGCAGGTCGCGCGCGCTGACATCGTCTGCGACGGCGTAGCCGGCGATCTTTCCCTCGCGGCCCATGACGACGGCAAGCTCGCCCTCGTAGTCCAACCGGCGCACGACCTCCGGGCATCTGACCCCGCCGTTCGGGGGCGCGCTCGATGACGGCAGCTTCATGAAGACGATCGGGAACTCCGGCTTCTCCTCGCCCTGCTCCTCGGCGTGCGCGGCGTAATTCAGCCCGATGCCGAAGATCGCCCGCGGCCGAGGCACCGGTGCGAGCAGAGTGACCTCGGCGAGCGGGTAGGCGTCGCCGAGCGCCGGGTCGTGGTCGCCGGTGCGCAAGCGCTCGAGCACCGTCTCTCGCTTCATGACGAAGGAGACGACCTCGTCGTCACGGACCTGCCCGGCACGAGGCGTGGTCGAGCCGGGAGGCAGGAAGGTCGTCAGCCGCATGCGCGCAAGGCTACGAGTTCGCGGGCCGCCGTGCCCGGAGCCGGGCTCCGGGCACGGTGACACGGGCGTGTGAACAAGCTACCTCACCGGCACGGTGTACCTCACGCTCGAAGCGCCGATGGCGACGTTGCCCTTGAAGGCAACTTTGAGCTTCAGCGACCTCAGCTTGCCGATTCGGGTGCGCCGGACTCGTAGCGACTTCTTGTACTTGCACGTCTTCGAGAGCGTCGCGGTGGCGCTGGTGAGCGTGCGTTTCTTGCCCTTCGGCTTGCTCACCGTCAGGGCGATCTTGCCCGTGCACGCGCGAGCGGAACTGACCCCGGCCGGCGGCTTGAGCGAGCCGGACACGTTGATCCGCACGAACTTGCCCTTCTTGCGGGCGGCCCCGCCGACGACCGGCGGCTTGGACTTCGGCGGGAAGGCGAAGGTCGGTCGCGGCGGCGGCGGCGGTGGGGCCGGGGGCGGCGCCTCGGTGCCGACGCTGACGGTCCTTCTCGTCTCGCCTGAGTTGCCGGCAAGGTCACGGAAGGTGAGCTTGACGGTGTAGCTGCCGGTGCTGGGGAACGTGAACGCCGCGCTCGCACCTGTCTGGCCGGGCAGGCCCGGGACGCTCCAGCCAAAGCCGGCCGGATCGACGCCGGATCCGCCGGCGTTGTCGGTGACCTGCGCGGTGAACGTCGTCGCCTGTCCGGCGTTCGCGCTCGCGGGCCCGCCGATCGTGCCGGTCGGCGCGACGATGTCGGGGATGACGTTGGCGTTCGTCGAGACGACGAGCTTGCCGCCGGTGCCACCGACGGCGGCGTCCGCACCGCTTGCCAGGCTCACGGCACGCCAGTTCTGCGTCGCCACGGCACCACCGGCCGGATCGAAGAAGAAGGTGATGCCGTCGATCGAGTCGACGATCATGCCCGCCGCCCCGACCGCCGTCACCGTGCCGCCGTTGAAGTCGACGCCCTCGGCGCGGGTCAGGGTCCCGCGGTCGGGGTTGCCGATCGTCCAGTAGTCGCTCGTGCTCCAGCCGTCCGTCGTTCGCGAGTAGTACGAGACGCCCTCGCCGTCGGGCGTCACCGCCCACTGGCGGTTGGGGTTCGCCGGATCGCCCGTCACACGGCGGGTTGCCTGGAAGCCGTTGCCCGCGTCGGCGGGCTTCAGCGTCGCAGCTGAGGTCAGCGCATTTGACGAGAAGAAGACGGCCCCGAAGTCCTTGGAGATGAAGTACACCGAATCGGATCCCGGGATCGGGAAGAGGTCGTCGATGTCCTTGCCGATCCGGCACGTCGCCCCGTCGTCGTTGGCGTACTGCCAGCCGGCGCCTGTGCTGCCGACGTTCGCCGCCGTCGCGCCGGCCGCGCTGCGGTAGATCTGCGTGCCGCCGGCGACGAGCCATGCACGCGTGTTGCCGGCAAAGCGGACGCTGTCGACGTCAGCGATTGGCTCGTCGGAGCTCGTGCAGTCGTTCACGCTCGTCTGGCGCCCGCCGACGATCCCGACGATCGGCACCCAGGTGTCACCTGCGTCGCCAGTGCGCATGACGACGCCGTTGGTCCCGACGGCGAAGCCGACCAGACCCCCGCCATCCTGAAACTCGATGTCCTTGAACACCGTTCCGGGAACCGTCGCCTTCTGCTGAAAGGCGCCGGCGACGCGCTTGAAGATCTTGCCCGCGCCGGTCGCGAACCAGAAGCGGTCGCTGCCCTGATACTCGATCGCGGTGATGTCCTCCGCCGTGTTCGACGGTATCTCCGACCAGGTGGCGGCGTGCGCGTTGGGTGCGAGCACGCCAGCCGCGACGACGGCGATCAGCGAGCAACGACGAATCCATGACACGGGCGGGCCTCCTGGCCTTCAGGTTGGAGTCGTCATCGTCCCGACCGTCGACACCGCGAACAAGCCTTGCGGCCGGTTCTGGACGAATTACGTAGGCCGACGCTTGGCGACGAGCAGTTCGGCCGGGGCGAATTGCCTGAGCGCGACGGCGCGCATCAGCTCGACGGCAGAATCAGGTGTACGTCGCCGAACTCGTGCCAGCGATAGCCGCAGCGCAGCGCGGCGCGGTAGGAGCTCTCGACCAGGCCGCGCCCGCCGACGGCTTCGAGCATGAACAGGTGCGAGGCGTCGGGTTCGTGCCAGCCGGTGAGCAGGCCGTCGACCGCTCGCACGCCGTCGGCGGCCCTGACGACGTGGCGCGTCCATCCGTGGGCCGGCTCGAGTCGCCCGTCCGCCAGCGCGGCGGTCTCGAGGGCGCGCACGACGGTCGTGCCGACTGCGATCACCCGCGCGCCGCCGGCGCGGGCGGCGTTCACGAGTCGGGCGGTCGTCTCGGGCACGCGGAAGCGCTCCGGGTAGGGCGGCTCGCCGGCCTCTTGCGAGGACACCCCCGTGTGGAGCGTGATCGGCGCCAGCGCGATCCCGCGCGCGACGAGCTCGGTGACGAGCTCGGTCGTGAACGGCCGTCCGGCGCTCGGCATCTCCGCGCTTCCGGGCTCGCGGGCGAAGACGGTCTGGTAGTCCGACAGCGGCCATTCGCGCGCGACGTAGCCGTAGCGGATCGGCGCGCCGTGTTCGTGCAGGTAGGCATAGAGCGCCACCGGGCCTGTGTCGAACTCCGCAAGCCACAGTCGCGCGCCCGCGAGATACGGTGCCAGCAGGGTCACGCGGGCGCCGTTGGGCAACTCGAGCGGCTCGCCCGCGCGGCCGCCGCTGAAGCGCTCGCCCTTGTCGCGCAGCTCTACGACCCAGCGCTCGCGCGTGCCCGGCGCGTCGCGATGCAGGTCGTCGAGCCGGTCGCCGTCGGCGTCGGGCGTCGAGAGGTGAAGGCGCAGCTCGGTTCCGTCCGCTCGCCGTGCCGGCAGGGCGGCCGGCAGCGTCGCCGACGTGTTGACGACGAGCACGTCTCCGGCTCGCAGGTGCTCGGGGAGGTCGCGCGCCTGCGCGTGTGCCAGCCCGTCGCGGGTTGCGACGAGCATCCCCACCTCGTCGCGTGCAAGGCCGCGAGCCTCGGGCGGCTCATGCGCCTTCCGACGCGCGAGCAGCGCGGCCGCAAGGGCCGTCATGCGCTGACCGCCGCGAGCTCCGAGGCGCGGTACCGCCCGCTGCTCAGGTCGCCCTCTACGAGCACGAGCAGCCCCGGCACGCTCTGCTCGGGCGATGGTAGGCCGGAGATGTCCTCGCCGGGATTTGCCTCCTGGTTCATGCGCGTGTTCATGTCGCCGGGATCCACGGCGTAGACCTTGAGATCGGGACGTTCGGCGGCGAGCACGGCGCTGAGCTGTTCGAGTGCTGCCTTCGACGCGCCGTAGCCGCCCCAGCCCTCGTAGGCCTCGACGGCGGCGTCGGAGGTGATGTTCACGATCCTGCCTCCATCGGAGAGGTGCGGGAGCGCGAGCTGGATGAGCGCCAGCGGAGCGATCGTGTTGACGCGCAGGACCTGCTCGAGCACCGCGATCGGATAGTCGGCGAGCGGCGGGAGCGGAGAGGCTCCAAGCGCGCTCGCGTTGTTGACGAGCAGGTCGATCCGCTCGCCTGCGACCTCGACGAGCAGGCCGCGATGCCACGCGTCGGCGATGTCGCCGGCCACGGCGACGACCTCGGTCCGGGCGGCGAGCTGGGCGCGCGCGTCTTCGAGCTCCGCTTCGGTGCGAGCGTCGATGACGAGACGCCAGCTGCGCTGGGCCAGCGCGCGAGCAAGCGCCAGGCCGAGGCCGCGCGAGGCGCCGGTGATGAGTGCGGTTTGCATGGATTTGAAGCTACGCGCGCCGGCGGCGGGGGTCTATCGGGAATTGGTCCTAGGACCGGGTGGCGTTCCTGTGGGCTGGCTTGCGGCGGCGCGGACGCTCGGGAACGGCACGGTCCAGGGCTCGGGGTGATCGGCCGCTGGGCACGGAACCTCGGAGGACTCGAGGATCGACGCAAGGCAGGCGGTCACCGAGCGCGTCAGCGGCGAGCCGTCAGGCGGCGGCTCAACCGGCTTCATCGCTCACCAACCCCTCGCGCACCGCGTACAGCGCCGCGTGCGTGCGGTCCGACAGGCCGAGCTTGCCGAGGATGTTGCCGACGTGCGTCTTGACGGTCTTCTCGGCGACGCCCAGATCGAACGCGATCGCCTTGTTCGCGCGGCCGCGGGCGACGAGCGCGAGCACCTCGCGCTCCCGAGCGGTGAGCAGCTCGTGGCGCTCGGTGCGGGCGCCCTCGTCACCGGCGATCTCGCGTAGGAGGCGCGCGGCGACCGCCGGATGCAGCAGCGCCTCACCGCCGTCGACCATCCGGATCGCGCGCACGAGCTCGGCCGGGTCGACGTCCTTGAGCAGGTATCCCGCTGCGCCGGCGCGGACCGCCGGCAGCACCTTGTCCTCGTCGAGGAAGCTCGTCAGGACGATCGCGCGGGTAGCCGGCGCGAGCGCGCGAAGCCGCTCGATCGCCGCAACCCCGTCGAGCCGCGGCATGACGAGGTCCATCAGCACGACGTCCGGCTCGAGGGCCGCGACGGCCGCGAGCGCTTCTTCGCCGTCGGCGGCCTCGCCGACGACCTCGATGTCCTCCTGGAGCTCGAGGAACGTGCGCAGGCCTTGGCGCACGACGGCGTGATCGTCCGCGATCAAGACGCGGATCACGCCGGCACCTGGAGGCTCACCGTCGTGCCGGCGCCGGGGCTGGACCCGATCGCAAGCGTGCCACCGGCGGCCCGGGCGCGCTCGGCCATCGTCGTCAGTCCCAGGCGCGTGGAGCGCGCCTCGGTGGGATCGAAGCCGCTGCCGTCGTCGGTGACGGTCAGCTGCAGGCGCGAGCCCTCGCAACGCAGGCGCACCTCGATGTGCTCCGCGGCGGCGTGGCGCAGCGCGTTGTGCAGCGCCTCTTGTGCGATCCGGAAGACATCCGCCTCGATGTGGGCGGCGACGGGCGCGTCGCCGCTGACGACGAGGCCGATCTCGCGTCCGTGCGTGCGGCCCAGGACGTCGACGTGCTTGCCCAGCGCGACCGCGAGGCCCTGCGCCTCGAGCGCCGCTGGGCGCAGGTGCACGATCACCGAGCGCAGTTCCTCCATCGCTTCGCGCGCAAGCTCTCGCACGAGCCGCAGCTGCGCCCCCGCCTGTTCGATGTCGCGATCGAGTAGCGCCGCGCCCGACTCGGCGGCGAGCACGACGCCGAAGAGCTTCTGCGCGACCGCGTCGTGCAGCTCGCGCGCCAGCCGGTTTCGCTCTTCGACGATGCTCAGCTCCCGGCTGCGCTCGTGCAGGCGAGCGTTCTCGAGCGCGAGCGCCGCGTGCGCGGCGAAGGTCTCGATCAGCGTCTGGTCCTCGTCGGAGAATCGTTCCGCGCCCTCCTTGTCGGTGAGATAGAACGCGCCCGTGACCGCGCCGCGGCCCGACATGATCGGCACGCCGAGAAACGAGCGCATCGAGGGATGCTCGGAGGGCCACCAGCCGCGAAAGCGCGGATCGCCCTGGATGTCGGCGGTCCGGTAGGGCTGCTCGGATTCGAGCATCGCTCCAAGCAGGCCGTGCTGGCGCGGCAGCTCGCCGAGGCTCGCGATCAGCGCGTCGCTCATTCCCGAGGTGATGAAGCGCGCGAAGCCACCGTCCCCGCCCGGCACACCGATCGCTGCATAGCGCGCGCCCGCGAGCTCGCGCGCGGCGTCGACGAGCTTCTGCAGCACCGGCTCGACGGCGTGCTCGGCGGCGATCGCCAAAACCGCGTCGCTCAACGCGTCGGCGACCGGACTGTGGACCTGGCGGCCGGCGGCCATTGCGCTCAACCGTGCCGGCCGTCGCGGCGGATGTGCGTGTCATACCCGATGGCAGTGATGATCGCGTTCCGCGCGGCGGCGCGCCACTGCGTCACGCATCCGCGCAGGCTCGGACGGCGTCCGACCGAGCGCGGGCTCACCCGGCGAACCACTACCGTGGCGTCATGGCCGAGCATGTCGTCTGCCTCGTCACCACGCCGACCCACCAGGCGCGTCCGCTTGCCGAGGCCGTCGTCCGTGCCGAGCTCGTCGCCTCCGTGAACATCGTGCCGCTCGTGCGCTCCGTCTACCGATCCAAAGGCGAGGTCGAGCTGGACGACGAGGCGCTGCTCATCATCAAGACGACCCGCGACGCAGTCGCAGCCCTCCGCAACGCGCTCGCTGAGCTGCACCCGTCCGAGAACTTCGAGCTCGTGGCGCTCGACGTGGTCGACGGGGCACCGGCGTACCTCGGCTGGATCACGGACTCGGTACGGCTCCCGGGCCAGTAGCGCCAGTATGCTCCGAGTCCGATGTTCCTCCTGGAGTTTCTCGCAGCCAGCAAGGCGTGGACCGACACGATCGGCGTCGGGTTCACGTTCCTCATCCTCATGCCGGCGCTGGCGACCGGCCTGATCGTCGTCGCCATCGTCTCCGCCCGCGGCGAGAAGCGCGACAACGAAAAGAGCGCCGGTCGCTGGGGCCGCGCCGCGCAGCGGCACAAGACCGGCGACGGTTAGCCGTCCCACCAGCGCCGCCTCGAGCACCTCGTCCCTGCTTGCGCGCGATTGCAGCCGGATCCGGATCTGCGCGTCGGTCATCCGAGGACGCTCGCAAGCCAGTCGGCGGCGGCGCGAGCGACCACGTCGAGATCGCTCTTCAAGCCGTGGTTGCCGCGAACCGTGACGACGTGACGGCTCGCGCTCGGGGGTGGCTGGCCGAAGGGGTCGCGATCGCCCTGCACGACGAGCACGGGGACCTTGACCGCGTCGAGCTCCGGCTGGCGGGTCTTAGGCGCTGCCGCCTGCGAGCGCTGGGGTGGGATGAGCGGGAATGCGAGGCACAACGCCCCGCGGACCCCGGTGTCAGCGGCCGTCCGGCAGGCCACGCGCGCCCCCGACGAGCGGCCGCCGCCGATCAGCGCCAGCCCCTCGAACGGGCCGTCGAGGAGATGCTCGATGACGGTCTGCCAGGCGGTATCGAGTTGATGCGCGGGAGCCGGCGAGCGCCGTCCGGCCACCCGATAGGGCTGTTCGACGAGCGCGACGCTGAACCCCACGCCCAGTGCGGCCTTGGTGACGGCCTGCAGGTCTGGTGCCTGTACGCCGCCACCGGCGCCGTGACCCAGGACGACGGCGCCGACCGGCTCTGACACCGCGTGCAGGTGCGCGCGCGCCGGCCCGTGGACGGTGGCGATCTCGAGCACGCCTGGTCAGGCCGGCCGTCGTGTCGCGCGCACGGCAGCGCTGCCCCAGGTGTCCGCGAGCTCCGCGTAGACCTGAGCCGTGCGATGAGCCACGTCGGTCCAGTCGAAGTGCAGCACGTGCGCCGAGGCCTCGGCGACGAGCCGGTCGCGCAGCGCGTCGTCGCAGAGCACGCGCTCGACCATCACCGCGAGGGCACGCGGATCGCGGGAGCGAAATCGCAGGCCGATGTCGGAGCTGGGGACGACCTCGCGCAGCCCGCCGGTGTCGGCGACGATGCACGGGCACCCGCTCGCCATCGCCTCCAGCGCGACGAGACCGAACGGCTCGTAGATGCTCGGCACGACGCAGAGATCGGCGATCCGGTACAGCGAATGCAGGACGTCGTCGCCGATCCAGCCCATGAACGCGCCGTGGCGCATAAGCCCCAGGCGCCGGGCCTGCTTGCGCAACTCGGCCTCGTGCGTTCCCGAGCCGGCGACGAGGAAGCGGACGGCTCCGACCTTGCGGAGCACGCGCGGCATCGCCTCCAGGGCAAGCTGAAAGCCCTTCTCGTAGACGAGCCGGCCGACCAGCAGCACGAGCCGCTCCTGCGGCGTCGCGAAGCGCGCTCGGAGCTCGTCGAGGTCGCCGACGGGCTGCAGGTCGGCTGGATCGATCCCGTTGGGGATCACGGTCACGCGTTGCTCGTCTATGTCGTAGACGTCGGCGACGTGCTCGCGCATGTAGTGCGAGCAGGTGATGACGCGATCGGCGCGTCCCGCCATCCAGGTCTCGATTCCGTGGATGTAGGCCTGCGGGTGCTTGTCGACCCAACCCTGGTGGCGGCCGTACTCCGTCGCGTGGATCGTCGTGAGGTATGGGCAGCGCAACCGCTCTGAGAGCCCCGCCGCCGCGCCGGACACGAGCCAGTCATGGCCGTGGACGAGGTCGAAGCGCATGCGCTTGCCGAGCTGGCGGCCGGCGGCGTGCATGTGCGAGTTCATCCCCTCCACCCAGGCGACGAACTCGTCGAGGTCGAGTGGCATCGTCTTCTCGACGACGCGGTGGATGAGCACGCCGGCGCGCTGCTCCTCCGCGGCGTGCTCGCGGCCACCGCGGGTAAGCACGTGGACCTCCACGCCTTGAGCGACGAGCGCCTCCGATAGCTTGCGGACATGACGTGCGAGGCCGCCCGCGACGATCGGCGGGTACTCCCAGGACAGAATCAGGACGCGTGGACTCACAGCGGCGAACGAGCCGGCCGATCCTATCGGTGGTACCGGGGCGCTTGAACGCCCGCAACCACCCAGCTCCCGCTGAGTTGCACCAGGGATGTCCCGCCGCCTGCTAGTCGCACTGCTGCTGGTCGTGATCGCCTGTGCGAGCGCGATCGCCGTCGCCCTCCCCGGCGAGGATCCTGGCGGGCTGGGCCCGCAGGGCAGCGGCCCCGCGACCAGCGCGGCCGCGCGAGCGCTCATGCAAGTCGCCGGCGGCCCAAGCGGCAGCGCTCTCGTGACGCTCCGGCGCTGGCGCTACCGCGCCGACCCCGACAGCCGGGGGGTCCGCGAACGCTGGGCGCGCGGCGACTTCGGCGGCGAGATCGTACGCGTGCCCTACTCGCCCAACGCGGGCGCGTTCAGCGGGCCGGCCGGCGAGCGGGCGCACTCCGGCAGCGTAGGCTGGTTCTCGAAGCAGATCGAGGCGCCCGTGGACGGCCGCTACGCCGTGCATTTCGAATCCGCCCATTACCGCGCTGCGGTCTACATCGACGGCCGGCCGGTGCGCAAGCACGTCGGCGCCTACGAGCCGTTCACCGCGCGGGCGCGGCTGAGCAGGGGTCGCCACACGATCGTCGTGCGCGCCGATTGGCGCAACCCCAAGCGTCAGGCCGCCGAGGGCTGGGCGCGGGCGTGGTTCAACTACGGAGGCCTGAATCGGCCGGTGACGCTGGCGCGTCTGGGCGGCAGCGATCTCGGCGCGCTGACGGTCCGGACTCGGTTGCTGGCAGGCGGACGAGCACGCGTGGAGGTCTCCGTGCGCGTGCGCAACCGCGGCTCGGCGCGGTCGATTCACCTGCGCGGCGCGCTCAGCCGCGACGGCGATGTCCAACCGCTGGACTTCGCTGTCTTGAACGTGGGCGCGGCCACGTCGAAGACCGCCCGAGCGTCAGCGACGATCGCCGCCGCCGCGCTGTGGTCTCCGAAGAGCCCGGCCCGCTACAACCTGCGCATCGAGGTCCCCGGCGAGGCGACGCTTCAGCGCAAGGTCGGGCTGCGCCAGCTCGCGTGGGGCGCGGGCGGCCTCAAGCTCAACGGCGAGCGGCTCGTCCTGCGCGGCGCCGCGATGCCGGCCGACGCCCGCGGCCACGGGGACGCGATGACCGACGCCGACGAGGCGCGCATCGTGACTCAGCTGCGCGCCGCGGGCGCCAACGCGACGCGCTCGCAGATGCCACTGTCGCAGAGCATGCTCGACCGCCTCGACGCGGCGGGAATCCTCGTCTGGCAAGTTATCGGCCCGTGGGAGCCGGCCGGAGGCTGGCGCGCGGACACGCCCGAGCAGGTAGCCGCCGCGCGCGACCGCGCGGTGCGAACCGCCGAGGCGCAGCAGCCATCTGCCGCGATCGTCGCCTGGTCGCTCACCAACGAGGCGTCGGGCGCCGGGCAGCCCGCGCAGAAGAGCTACGTCACGCAGACGGCGCGGCGATTGCACGAGCTCGACCCGACGCGCCCGGTTGCGGCCGACATCTGGGGCTCACATCTTCCGGGCGAGGACGGACAGCTCTTTTCACAGCTCGACGCGATCGGCATCACCGACTACGTCGGCTGGTATGACGCGCTGGACCGCGCGCCGGCCGAGCAGGAAGCGCTGACCTCCGAGCGCCTGGCGCGTCTGCGGACCCTGTTCCCGAACAAGCCGCTCGTCGTCACGGAGCTCGGCGCCGCCGGCAGCGAGCGGATCGGCGGCGACGCGTTCGGCGGCCTGCTCTTCCAGGCACAACTGCTGTCCCGGCGCCTGGGCGCGCTGCGCGACAACCCGAACCTCAGCGGGACGATCGTATGGTGCCTGCGCGACTACGCGCTGCGGCCGGATTTCCGCGGTGGCTCGGTGCTGGCGAGGAAGCCGGGCCTGACGCTGACGGCGGGTCTCAACGAGAAGGGACTGTTCGACTACGAGGGCAAGGCCAAGCCGGCGCTCGCGGTCGTGCGGCGGGCGTTTGCCGGCTAGTGGTCGGTTCTGGCGCGCGAGCCCGGCCCGTCGTAGCTCGGGTCGGCGTGCAGGCCACCGTTGGCGGGCGAGTAGATCGTCGTGTTGCCCTGGTCCCAGCGAATCTCGTAGCGCGGGTTTGGCTCGCCACGCAGCACACGCACGATCTCTCCGTGGCGGCCGGGGCGCAGCGGCTGCTTGGCCACCCTGCGGCGGCGCCCCGATGTCTCGGCCACGACGCGGTCTCCAACTTCAAAAGCCATTGCTTCCTCCGTAAAGGTCTGTGTTGCTGGTGCTCGGCTCAGCAGGCTCTCGCGCCAGGTGGCGAGCGCGATGATGTTAGAGCCCCTGAGCGAACGTAGAATCTCGCGGTCTCACCGTAGCGAACGTTCCGTGACACGATCGTGCTTCGCGCGGCATTCAGCGCAGCGCCCGCCGCGCGTGAAAACGGAAGCTGTCACGCTCGGCGACGACGCCGACGTCCTCGAAGCCGGCAGCTTGAAGTCGCCGCTCGAGTCCCGCCGGGTCGATGACGACCTTGGTGTCGCCGATGTGCAGGAGGGCGAAGCCGATGCCGCGGCCGGTGCTGTCCGTGCCGACGAACGGCGCGCCGGGGCGCAGCACGCGGCGGACCTCGGAGAACAGCCGATCCTGCAGGTCGGGCGATGGGACGTGGTGCAGCATCGTGAAGCAGGCCGCCGCGCTGAAGGACGCGACGGCGAACGGCATCGCCGTGCCGTCGCCGTGGACGATCTCGGCGCGATCGCCGAGCCGGTCGCGCAGCGCGGCCGCGAGCATGGGGTCGAGCTCGATCGCCGTGACGTGGCCGGCGCGGCGCGTGAGCACGTCGGTCGCCGGCCCGAAGCCGGGCCCGACCTCGAGCACCTCGCCGTCGAGCTCAAGGCCGTCGATCGCCGGCGGCACGAGCTCCTCGCGCACATGGCGCTTCCATGCCTCGCGCTTGCAGTACCAGTGATGCGCGCGGTTCATGGCCACCGGCGAGAATGCCACACATGACCGATCAGGCTGTGAAGGCGAAGCGATTTCTGGAACTGCACGCGGGCGAGCACCCGCTGTTGCTACCAAACCCCTGGGATGCGGGATCCGCGAAGCTGCTCGCCTCGCTGGGGTTCGAGGCGCTGGCGACGACGAGCGGCGGCTTCGCCGCGACGCTCGGGCGCCTCGATGGCTGCGTAACCCGTGACGAGGCCGTCGCGCACGCCGCCTCGATCGTCGCGTCGACCGAGCTGCCGGTCTCGGCGGACTTCGAGAACGGCTTCGCAGACGACCCCGGCGAGGTGGCGCAGACCGTACGGATGGCGATCGAGGCGGGCCTCGCCGGCTGCTCGATAGAGGACGCCACCGGCGCTGACGACGGACCTCCGATCTACGATCCCGGCACGGCGGCCGTCCGCATCGAGGCGGCAGCCGAGGTCGCCCATGGCGGCCCGGTCAGGCTCGTGCTGACCGCCCGTGCCGAGAACTACCTCCACGGTCGCCCGGACCTGCGCGACACGATCCGGCGCCTGCAGGCCTACCAGGACGCCGGCGCCGATGTCCTCTACGCGCCCGGACTGCACAGCATCGACGATATTCGCGACGTCGTCTCAGCCGTCGACCGCCCGGTCAACGTGCTGACGTGGCCGGGCGCGCCGTCGGTCGCGGAACTGGCGGAGGTGGGCGTCGCGCGCGTGTCGGTCGGCGGCGCGTTCGCGTTTGCGGCGCTCGGCGCGGCCGTGGAAGCGGCGCAGGAGCTGCTGGACGCCGGCACGTTCGGGTTCCTGGGGCGGGCGCGCGCGGGTATGAAGCAGGCGAAGACAGCGTTCGGCTCAGCGAGCTGAAGCTCAGCGGCGCTCCCGAAGCATCCTGCGACGCCCTCTCATCCGAGCGGATGAGAGGGCGAATGGCGCTAGAACGTCAGGAACTTCGCGACGCCGCTCAGCGCGATGATCTCGTAGGTCTGAGCGACGGGAGGAGGTCCGGCGATCGTCGTGTGGTTCGTGGTGAAGATGCCGACGGTCTTGAAGTGGTGCTCCTCGCCCTGCTTCTGCTCGACGTCCGGCAGCACCAGGGTCAGCGTGATCGTCTGCAGGTCCGGGATCGACTCCAGCGTCACGGTGACCTCCGTGCCGAGGGCAGTGCGCTGGATATCGATCTCGTCCCCCGAGAAGCTGTGCTTTCCCTTGGGCCCTGAGTAGGAGAACTGCGGTGTGCCTCCGAAGCTGGTGGTCGAGAACGTGATCTGCGTGTCCCGGCCACGCAGCTCGAAGTCGTTTGCCGTTACCAGGGTGCTCTGCGCCATGGTGCGATACCTCCGTTACAACCGGTCTGGATTCATTCCTCATGGCGATGGTGATCCAGCGCAGCGTCACGAAGCGTGAGATCGCTCACAGTCAGCCGATGTCCGGCACCCCCCGCTGGGCGCGTATCGGGCGCTACTTCGTACGCTCGAGCAACGCCAGCCCGTGCCGCTCGACCAGCCGTCCCACCGGCGTCGGACCCCCGAGATCGTGCTCGACCCCGGACAGAACATCCCGGTAGCGCCCCGGCGGGACGTCGACCGACGCGGCCTCGCCTGGCGGCCGCAACGCCACGGCCACGAGCACGTCGCCGTCGCCGCGGGTGAACGCGCACACGTCAGCGCCGGCATCGATCGGCACGTAGGCGCCGGCGAACGCCTCGCTACGCCGTGTACGCAGCTCCAGCGCCCGCGAGATCACGTGCAGCTTCATCGTCTCGCGCGTCGGCTCGGCGCCGCTGCGCAGCTCGGCCAGGGCGGCCCGTCGCGCGTCCCAGTCGACCGGCCTTCGGTTGTCCGGGTCCACGAGCGAGAGGTCGATCAGCTCGTCGCCCTGGTAGATGTCGGGCAGTCCCGGAACGGTGAGCTTCAGCAGCAGCTGGCCGAGCGCAGAGCGCTCGCTGGCGACGGCCACAGTCTCGACAAAGGGTGCGAAGTCCGCCAGAAACGGCTCGTGGGAGAGAAGCGCGACGGCGAAGCGCTTGACGCGCGCCTCCCAGTCATGGTCCTGCTCGACCCAGGTCGTGTTGCGCTTGGCCTCGCGCAGCGCCTTCTCGACGTAGCCCTCGAGCCGCTCCGGCGCGATCGGGTGGACGCCGGCCAGGGTCTGGAAGAGCAGGTAGCGCTCGTGCGCGTCCGGAGCGCCGTCCTGCACGAGCTCCTCGGTGAGCTCGTACCAGCGCTGCACGTGCTCCGCCCACTCCTCGGCGATGCCGCTCAGGGCCCCGATCCGCGCGCGCACGTCGCCGGAGCGCTTGGTGTCATGCGTCTGGGTAACGAGCAGGTTGTGCGGAGAACGTAGCGCGCGTATCTCGTTGGCCTCGTGAAACTCCTCGACCGAGACGCCGAAGCGACCTGGGTCGCCGCCGACGTCGTTCAGTGCGAGCAGGCGCAGGTAGCGGTAGAACGCCGTGTCCTCGATTCCCTTGGCCGTCACCGGCGGCGAGGTCTGCTGAAAGCGCGTCACGAACTCCTCGGGCGCGTCGTCGAACAGGTCGGGGCGCCCGGCCGCCGTCAGCGCCGCCGTGTCGGCCGGCTCGAAGACGCCGTCGCGGACGTACGTGCGGTAGACCGGCAACCGCGCGAGCGCCTCCTCGAGTCCACCCGGATCGTGGATCGCCCGCAGGCGCTGCAGCTCGCGCGTGAACGTGCTCGTCGCCTGCTCGAGCTGGGCCTCCAGCGCGACCTCGTCGAACGAGCGCTCGTCGCCGACCAGCTCGGCGTACAGCGCCGTCAGCGCGGCCTCGCCCGCCGGATCGATGAACAGTCCCTGCACGTCGTTGAGGAACTCGTAGCCGACGGTTCCCTCGACCGGCCAGTCGCGCAGCTGCTCGCCGGTGTGCAAGATCTTCTCGACCCAGACGCGTGCGGCGCCGGCGCCGCGCAGGCGCTCCAGGTAGCCGGCCGGATCGGCGAGCCCGTCGGGGTGGTCGACGCGCAGCCCGTCGACAACACCGTCGGCGATGAGGGAAAGCACCTTGCCATGCGTCAACTCGAACACCTCCGGGTCCTCGACTCGCACGCCGGCGAGGTCGTCGATGTCGAAGAAGCGCCGGTAATGCCCCGTCTCGGGATCGACGTCGAACACCCGCAGGCGCTCGGCCGGGTCAGCCCACCAGCGATTCTCGTCGCCGGTCCCCATGTGATTAGGCACGATGTCGAGGATCAGGCCGAGCCCGGCGCCGGCCAGCTCGCGCAGCGCCTCCTCGCCCCCGAGCGCGTCGGACACGCGCGTCGGGTCGACCACGTCGTAGCCGTGCGTCGAGCCCGAGCGCGCCTGCAGCGTGGGCGAGAGGTACAGGTGGCTGATGCCCAGGTCGCGCAGGTAGGGCACGAGCTCGCGCACGTCGTCGAAGCGCAGTTCCGGACCCAGCTGAAGCCGGTAGGTGGCGCGCAGATCAGCCACGCGCGGGACCTATCCGCTTGAGCACCGTCACGGACCGCGCCATCACCTCGACCGCCTGGCGCGCCTGCGCGGTGAGCGCTCCCGGCTGATGATCCGGGTCGGCGGTGGTCAGCTCCAGCGCCCATTCCTGTCCGAAGCGCCGGGCCGGAAGCACGAACGTCACGTCCTCGTGATGGCCGTTGATGAGCAGCAGAAACGAATCGTCGGTGATCTGCTCACCATGACGGTCGGGATACGGAAACTCGTGGCCGTTGAGGAACAGCCCCAGGACGCGCCCGTTGCGCTCCCAGTCGCGCCGGGTGAGCCGCCGTCCGTCGGGCCGAAACCACCATGCGTCGGGGAGCGCAGCGCCGGCCACGGTGGCCTCGCCCGTCAGGAAGTGGCGGCGGCGGAAGACCGGGTGCTCTTGACGCAACGCGATCAGCCGCCTGGTGAACGCGCGCAGGCGCTCGCCACGCTTGTCGTGGTCCCAGTCAAACCACGAGATCTCGTTGTCCTGGCACCAGGCGTTGTTGTTGCCGCCCTGCGTGCGCGAGAATTCGTCGCCGCCGAGCAGCATCGGGACTCCTTGGGAGAGCAGCAGCGTCGTCAGGAAGTTGCGCTTCTGGCGCTCGCGAAGCGCGTTGATCGCTGGATCGTCGGTGGGGCCTTCGGCGCCGTGGTTCCACGACCGATTGTCGTCCGTACCGTCTTGGTTGTCCTCGAGGTTGTCCTCGTTGTGCTTCTCGTTGTAGGAGACGAGGTCGGCGAGCGGGAAGCCGTCGTGCGCGGTGACGAAGTTGATCGAGGCGAACGGCTCGCGCCCGTCGCCCATGTAGAGATCGCTCGAGCCGGTGAAGCGGTTGGCGAACTCGGCCGCGCTCGCCTCGCCGCGCCAGAAGTCGCGGATCGTGTCGCGGTAGATCCCGTTCCACTCCGTCCACAGCACGGGGAAGTTGCCGACCTGGTAGCCGCCGGGCCCGACGTCCCAGGGCTCGGCGATGAGCTTGACCTGCGACAGGATCGGGTCCTGGTGGATCGTGTCGAAGAAGGCGCTCAGGCGGTCGACATCGTAGAACTCGCGCGCCAGCGCGCTCGCGAGGTCGAAGCGGAAGCCGTCGACGTGACATTCCAGCACCCAGTAGCGCAGCGAGTCCATGATCAGCCGCAGGACGCTCGGGTGAACCGGGTTCAGTGAATTGCCGGTACCGGTGAAGTCCATGTAGAAGCGCGGGTCGTCGGGCATCAGCCGGTAGTAGCTCTTGTTGTCGACGCCCTTGAACGAGAGCATCGGGCCCAGGTGGTTGCCCTCGGCCGTGTGGTTGTAGACCACGTCGAGGATCACCTCGATGCCCTCCTTGTGCAGCGCCTTCACCATGCCCTTGAACTCGCGCACCTGCTCGCCGGTGGAGCCCGTCGCGGCGTACTCGACGTGCGGCGCGAGGTAACCGATCGAGCTGTAGCCCCAGTAGTTCGACAGCCCCTTGTCGATGAGGAAGTGCTCGTCGGCTTTTTGGTGTACGGGCAGCAGTTCGACAGCGGTCACGCCAAGATCCTTCAGGTACTTGATCGCCGGCTGGGAGGCGAGGCCGCCGTACGTGCCGCGCAGATCCTCGCGGACGTCGGGATGAAGCTTGGTGAAGCCCTTGACGTGCACCTCGTAGATGACGGTCTCGTTCCACGGCGTGCCGAGCAGCCGGTCGCCTTCCCAGTCGAACTGCGGGTCGACGACGAGCGACTTGGGGATCGCCTCGGCGTCGTCCTCGTCGTCGGCCTCGAGATCGGCGACGTCGGTGTCGTCAGGGATGTAGGGCAGCACGCTCGCCGCGTGCCAGCGCACCTCGCCCTCGATCGCCTTGGAGTACGGATCCAACAGGAGCTTGCACGGGTTGAAGCGGTGGCCCTCCTCGGGCTCGTAAGGGCCATAGACGCGGTAGCCGTAGCGCTGGCCGGGGCCGACTCCCGGCAGGTAGCAGTGCCAGTTGTAGGCCGTGCGCTCGGATACCTCGATGCGCTCTTCGACGTCGTTCTCGTCGAACAGGCATAGCTCGACGCGCTCGGCGTTCTCGCTGAACAGGCTGAAGTTCGTCCCGCGGCCGTTCCACGTGGGACCCAGAGGGAACGGCCGGCCAGGCCAGAGCTCGCGCTTGCTCACGACTTCGCGCCGTTGCGTGACGATCGGCATGTAAGAGAGGTCATCACATGGCTGGCTATCGCAGCAACGCTCCGGACAGCGGCGGCAGCTGGACCTCGCCGCCGCGCAGTTCGGCGTCGGCGTCGGCGTAGGTCGCGAGAACGAGCTCGGAGCGACCGCCGGTGGGCACGGCCTGCGCCCGTTCGGAGAAGTTGCAGGCGAGCCGAAACGGTCCTCGGTCGACTGTCAGCCAGCGGGCGTCCTCGTCATGGTCGGTGCTCACCTCGCCATCGGGAAGTGTCTTGCGCACGCTGAGAAGTCTCGCGTACAGGCGCTCGGTCTCCGGATCTCGCTCGCGCGTGAGCTTCGAGCGCTCGAACGTCGCCGGGTCCTGAGGATCGGGAACCTCCTCGCCGTGAAACTGCGCGAATGCAGCGAACTCGCGCCGGCGCCCGTCACGCGTCGCGGTCGCGATCTCCTCGTCGATGTGATCCGAGAAGAACTGAAACGGCGCCGGCTCGCCGTATTCCTCGCCCATGAAGAGCATCGGGACGAACGGCGACAGCAGCGTGACGAAGGCGGCCAGCGGGCGCACCGGCGCCGCAAGCCGGTCGCCGAGCGCGCGGTTTCCGACCTGGTCGTGGTTCTGGTCGAAGACGACGAACTGCTCGAGCCCGCGGTCGTCGGCCGGCGCGCCGAAGCGCCGCTTGCGAAACGTCGAGAACCCGCCGTCGTGGACGAACGGGCGCGCGAAGGCCTTCGCGAGGTCGGCGACGGCGCCGAACTCCTCGTAGTAGCCCTCGCGCTCGCCAGTCAGCAGGGCGCGCAACGCGTGATGGAAGTCGTCGGCCCATTGGGCGTCGTGGCCGAAGCCGCCCTCCTCGCGCGGGCGGATGACCTTCGGGTCGTTCATCCCCGACTCCGCGATCACGAGCGCACCCGGCCGCGCCGCCTGCACGCGCTCGGCGAGCTGGGCCATGATCGGCTTCGCGCCGGAGTCGAAGATCGCGTGGATCGCGTCCAACCGCAGCCCGTCGACATGAAAGTCTCGCACCCAGCCCTCGGCGGACTGCATGACCCACTCGCGCACCGGGTCTGACCACTCGTCGTCGTAGTTGATCGCCTGGCCCCAGAACGTCGAGTAGCGCTCCGTGAAATAGGGGCCGAATGCCTCCAGCGCCGTGTTCCCCGAGGCGCCGACATGGTTGTAGACGACGTCGAGGATCACGCTCAGGCCGGCAGCGTGGGCGGCGTCGACGAGCCGCTGAAAGCCGGCTGGTCCGCCGTAGGACGACTGCGCCGCCGACAGGTAGACGCCGTCGTAGCCCCAACCATGGGCGCCCGGAAACTCGGCGACCGGCATGACCTCGATCGCGGTGACGCCGAGCTGGGCGAGCGCCGGCAGGTGCTCGATCGCGGCGTCGAAGGT
Source organism: Solirubrobacteraceae bacterium (assembly GCA_033855115.1). Lineage (GTDB taxonomy): Bacteria > Actinomycetota > Thermoleophilia > Solirubrobacterales > Solirubrobacteraceae > CADCVQ01. Next base: position 64,469 of record JAWVGJ010000172.1, on the reverse strand, counting down.
GCCCTCGGCCGTGAACGTGCCGATGTGCAGCTCGTAGATGACGAGGTCGCGCAGAGCGTGCGCGCTGAAATCCTGGTCGGTCCAGGGCAATGCGCCGGCGTCGACGATCCGCGACGGGCCGCGCAGGCCCTCGGGCTGGTGGCGCGAGTTGGGGTCAGGCAGATCTTGCCCGTCAAGCACGTAGACGTAGTCCTCACCGGCCTGTGCCGGGACCCGCGCCTCGTGGACCCCGTGGCCGGCGGGCGTCAGCGCGTGCTCGCGATCGCCGACGCGGACCCAGACGTCGTCGCGCTGCGGCGCCCAGACCCGGAACTCGACCGATCGTTCATCGAGTGGGGTCGCACCAAGGGGGCGCTCCCATGGATAGAGCTCGATGTCAACGGGCATCGCCCAACGGTACCCATCCGCGGTCGCGGACTACCGCTTGCGAATCAACGCTGCTCGACCGCGCATCTTCGGCTGAGCCCAGTACCAGCGCCGGTCAGTTCGGCCAGGGCGCCTCAGGCCCGACGAGCAGCCTCCGCTCGACGGTCCAAGCGAGCCCACAATGCGCGATGCCATGCGGCTATCGGCCCAGCACCCGCAGCAGCGCGGCGACGACATCGGCGTCGAACTGTGCCCCGGCGTGCTCGGCGAGCTCGCGCCTGGCGTACTCCGGGTCCAGCTGATCGCGGTAGGGCCGGTCGCTTGTCATCGCGTCATAGGCGTCGCACGCAAGTGCGATCCGGCTGGCGAGCGGAATCTGCTCGCGCACGAGCCCGTCCGGATAGCCCATCCCGTCCCACCGTTCGTGCTCGGCGCGGATCGCTCCGGCGAGGTGGGCGATGCTCGCGATCGAGGCGACGATCTCCGCGCCGATGATCGAGTGGCTGCGCATGAGCTCCCACTCTGCATCGCTCAGCGGGCCGGGCTTGACGAGGATCGAGTCGGGGATCCCGATCTTGCCGATGTCGTGCAGAAGCGCCACATGCTTGATCTCGCCCATCGAGCTCTGGGGCAGACCCAGCTCCTCGGCGACCTGCTCCGCCAACTCGACGACGGCGTTGCTGTGGCGCCCCGAGTAGCTGTCGCGCGCGTCGAGCGCGGCCACGAGCGCGTTGAGCGCGACCGCCCGTCGCGCTGGACCTCGTTCGTCGCCGATCCTGACGACTCCCGACCGCGCATCCTCGCCGAGGATGGCAACCCCGTCCATCGCCTGCGGGCCGAGCACAATCGCGACACCGTGCTCGTCCACCTCGGCGACGAGGACGGCAAGGGCTAAACGGTGATGGCCGTTGACCGCGCGACCCGGCGGTGGGAGGTCGCGCAGGTATCGTGGCGCCCGCGTTCTCAAACGGCTCGCGCCTCCGGCACGAGCCACACCACGCCCAGCGGCGGCAGCGTCACCTCCGCCGAGCACGGCTGGCTGTGCCACGGCACGGGTTCGGCGTTCACGCCTCCGAGGTTGCCGGTGTCGGTGCCGCCGTAGAACGAGGAGTCGGTGTTCAGCGCCTCGACCCAACGACCGGAGCGGGGCAACCCGAGGCGGTAGGCGGGTCGTGGCACGGGGGAGAGGTTGGCGACGCAGACGAGGACGTCGCGATCCGGGTCTTCGCCGGCGCGCGCGAACGCGACGACGTTCGCGTCGGCGTCGTTGGGCTCGATCCACCAGAAGCCGCGGCCGTCGAAGTCGACCTCCCACAACGCGGGCGTGTCGCGGTAGATGTGGTTCAGGTCGCGCACCAGCGACTGCACTCCGCTGTGCTCAATCTGCTCCAGCAGGTGCCAGTCCAGCGAGCGATCGTGGCTCCACTCGTCGTGCTGGGCGAACTCCTGGCCCATGAACAGCAGCTTCTTGCCCGGATGCGCCCACATGAACGCGTACAGCGCGCGGAGGTTCGCCAGCGATTGCCAGCGGTCGCCGGGCATCCTGGCGATGAGCGAACCCTTGCCGTGTACGACCTCGTCGTGTGACAGCGGCAGGATGAAGTTCTCCGTAAATGCATAGATGAGCGAGAACGTCAGCTCGTGGTGGTGATAGCGGCGGTGAATCGGGTCCTGCTGGAAGTAGTCAAGCGTGTCGTGCATCCAGCCCATGTTCCACTTGAAGCCGAAGCCCAGGCCGCCGAGATAGGTCGGGCGCGAGACGCCCGGCCAGGCGGTCGACTCCTCGGCCGCGCTGATGACGCCGGGCTCCTCGCGGTGCAGCACCTCGTTGAGCTCCTTGAGGAACGCCACCGCGTCGAGATCCTCGCGGCCGCCGAACTGGTTGGGCACCCACTCGCCCGCCTTGCGCGAGTAGTCCAGATACAGCATCGACGCGACCGCGTCTACGCGGATGCCGTCGGCATGAAACTCGTGCGCCCAGAACAGCGCGTTGGCGACGAGGAAGTTGCGCACCTCGTTGCGGCCGAAGTTGAAGACGAGCGTCCCCCAGTCCGGGTGCTCGCCGCGGCGCGGGTCCTCGTGCTCGTACAGCGCCGAGCCGTCGAAGCGCGCGAGCGCCCAGGCGTCACGCGGGAAGTGAGCCGGCACCCAGTCGAGGATCACGCCGATCCCGTGCGAGTGCATCCGGTCGACGAACGCGCGGAAGTCGTCGGGCGAGCCGAAGCGCGGCGACGGCGCGTAGTACGACGTCACCTGATAGCCCCACGAGCCGCTGAACGGGTGGCCCATGACCGGCAGCAGCTCGACGTGCGTGAAACCAAGATCCGACACGTATGCGGCGAGCTCGTCGGCGAGCTCGCGATAGGTCAGCGAGCGGTTGTCCTCCAGCGGGTTCAGGCGCCACGAGCCGAGGTGCACCTCGTAGATCGACATCGGCTTGGGCAGCGGCGGGCCCTCCGCGCGCGTCGCGAGGTACTCCTCGTCGCTCCATTCGAAGTCCGGGCGATGCACGATCGATGACGTCTGCGGCGGCAGCTCGGTCTCGAAGGCGAACGGGTCGGCCTTGAGCAGCAGCTCGCCGGACTGCGCGCGGATCTCGTACTTGTAGCGAGCGCCCGCACCGACGCCGGGTACGAAGAGCTCCCAGATCCCCGACCCGCCGAGCGCGCGCATCGGGTGCAGCCGCCCGTCCCAGAAGTTGAAGTCGCCGACGACGCTCACCGATCGCGCGACCGGCGCCCAGACGGTGAACGCGGTCCCCTGCACGCGATCGATCTCGCGCACGTGCGCGCCCATCTTCGTCCACAGCTGCTCGTGGCGGCCCTCGCGGAAGAGGTGCTCGTCGAGGTCCGACAGCGTCGGTTCGAAGCTATACGGGTCGGGCGTCGTGAACGTGTTGCCGTCCGGGTAGCGGATCTCGAGCTCGTAGCGCAACGGCAGCGTGGCATCGGGCAGCACGCCCTCGAACACGCCGCCCGGGTGGATTCGCGCGAGCTGCACTCCCTGCACGGCGACCGACTCGGCGGCGGGCTGCAGCGCACGGATGATCAGGCCGCCGCCGGGCGCCGGGTGCGCGCCCAGCAGCGAATGGGGGTCGTGATGATCACGGGCGGCGAGGCGCTGGACCTCGCCCCCGAGCGCGAGCGGCGGTGCAGGCGCGGGCGCCCGCCCGGACTTCTTCTTTGCCGCGGATTTGGGCGGCGGCTTGCTCGGGCCCTTCTCGCGTGGTGGTCGTTCGCTCATCCCGTCACCTCCGCTTCCAGAAGCCGCGCGATGCCCGCGACTGGAATCGGCGCCCAGTCGGGGCGGTTGTTGAGCTCGTAGCGCAGCTCGTAGACGGCCTTTTCGAGTTCGAAGATCGCCAGCAGCTTGTTCGTCGCGGCCTGGCCTGCGGGCAGCAGCGACGGCTCGACCTGGGCGAAGTACGCGTCGAGGAAGCTCTTGCGTGCCTGCTGTTCCCAGCCCTCAGGCGCGGGAGTCCCGCGCAGCAGTTCCGACGCCGACGCGGCGTAGGCGAACGAGCGCAGCATCCCCGCGACATCGCGCAGCGGCGAGCGCTTGCGCCGGCGGTCGCGCAGCGACCGCGCCGGCTCGCCCTCGAAGTCGAGGATGATCCAGCGGGACTCGTCCGTCGGATCGGCGGGCTTCCTCAGCAGGGTCTGCCCGAGGTGGTAGTCGCCGTGGTGGCGGATCAGGCGCCCGCCGACGCCCACGTGCGACATGAGCTGCAGGCGGTCGCGCACCTCCTCGCCGCGCCCGAGGATCGGCGCGAGCGCCGGGTTGTCGCGCGGCAGATCCAAGAAGACATGCTCGATCTGCTCGTCGATCGTCGCCGTCAGCAGCGACAGCGCCTCGTCGCTGGGCTCCTCGGAGGAGAACGCCGGATCGTTCGGATCGGAGGCCAGCGCGGTGTGCATGCGCCCCGTCGCGGCCCCGAGCTCGGGGACGCGCGCGAGCAGTCCCGCCGGGTCGTCCAGGGCGAGCTCCCAGCCGTCGCGCGCTTCGCCGACGAACTCCTGCAGGATCCCCAGCGTCGCCTGTACGAGCTCGCCGCTGTACTCATACCAACCCGTGAGCGATGCGATGTTCTCGAAGCCGCGGGCCGACAGGAAACGCAGCATCTCAAGCTCGGGGTTGACGCCCGGCTCGACGCGGCGAAAGACCTTCAGCACCTGCTCCTCGCCGAAGACGATCGACGAGTTGGACTGCTCGGCGCCCATCGGCCGGACATCGCCGCCAGGCGTCAGGCCGCCGTGGAAGGCGACGCCGTCGACTCGCGCCTCGGAGCCGAGCATGCCGGCCAGGACCTGCACGCCTCCCTCTTCGCCGGGCAGCAGTTGGTACAGCTCGTGCGTGCCCGACTGGAAGCGCGCCTCGACGAGCGCGAGCTCGAGCGCGGGCTTCTGGCTGAGCGCCACGCGCGTGAGCACGTTGACCGACGCGACCGCGCGCGCCTTGGAGGCAAACCAGCGCTGCCGGGTCACCCAGTCCTCCAAAGTGCCGTCGATGCGGTCAGGAAGACTCATTGTCCTCCTCCAGGCGAAACCAGAAGAAGCCCCGGGGCGCGAGCGTGAGCAGGTACGGCAGCTCGCCGATCTTCGGGAAGCGCGAGCGCCCGAACAGCTCGACGGGGCTGCGGCCGTTGTACCAGCTGAGGTCCAGCTCGACCGCCTGCGCCGAGCGTGCGAGGTTGTGCACGCACAGCACGACGTCGTCCTCGTACGTGCGGATGCAGGCGAAGATCTTGGGGTTTGCGGGAGTCAGCGCTTCGAAGCTGCCGAGGCCGAACACGGGGTGCTCCTTGCGCAACGCGATGAACCGCCGCAGCCAGCGCAGCAGCGAGGTCGGGGTGCGCAGCTGGGCCTCGACGTTGACGGCCTGATAGCCGTACACGGGGTCCATCAGCGGCGGGGCATAGAGCTGCGCGAAGTCCGCGCGGCTGAAGCCGCCGTTGCGGTCGCCGGTCCACTGCATCGGTGTGCGCACACCGTCGCGGTCACCGAGGTAGACGTTGTCGCCCATCGCGATCTCGTCACCGTAATAGAGAACCGGGGAGCCCGGCAGGCTGAAGAGGATCGCCGTCATCAACTCGATCTCGTCACGACCGTTGTCCAGCAGCGGCGCGAGACGGCGGCGGATCCCGAGGTTGAGCTTCATGCGCGGGTCCTTGGCGTACTCCGAGTACATGTAGTCCCGCTCTTCGTCGGTGACCATCTCGAGCGTCAGCTCGTCGTGGTTTCGGAGAAACAGTCCCCATTGGCAGTTGGCGGGGATGTGCGGTGTGTTTGCGAGGATCTCGAGGATCGGCGCGGCCTCCTCGCGGCGAACGGCCATGAACATCCGCGGCATGACGGGGAAGTGAAAAGCCATGTGGCACTCGTCGCCGTCGCCGAAGTACTGCACGACGTCGGCCGGCCACTGGTTGGCCTCGGCAAGCAGGACGCGGTCGGGGTACTCGGCGTCGACCGTCGCCCGCACGCGCTTGAGGAACGCATGCGTCTCGGGAAGGTTCTCGCAGTTCGTGCCCTCGCGCTCGATGAGATAGGGCACCGCGTCGAGGCGAAAGCCGTCCAGCCCGAGGTCCAGCCAGAAGCGCAGGACGTCGAGCATCGCCTCCTGGACCTCGGGGTTGTCGTAGTTGAGGTCGGGCTGATGATGAAAGAAGCGATGCCAGTAGTAGGCACCGGCTTTCTCGTCCCAGGTCCAGTTGGACGTCTCGGTATCGATGAAGATGATCCGCGCCTCGTCGTAGCGCGTCGGATCGTCTGACCACACATAGAAGTCGCGCTTGGGGTTGTCCGGGCTCGAGCGCGCCTGCTGAAACCACTCATGGTCTGAGGAGGTGTGGTTCATGACGAGGTCGGCGATGACTCGGATGCCCCGCTCGTGCGCGGCTTCGATGAACGTGCGGACGTCCTCGATCGTGCCGTAGTCCGGATGAACGCCGTAGAAGTCGGAGATGTCATAGCCGCCGTCTCGCAGCGGCGACGGGTACATCGGCAGCAGCCAGACGACGTCGATGCCGAGCCACTGCAGGTAGTCGAGCTTTTCGGTCAGCCCGCGAAAGTCCCCGTGGCCATCGCCGGTGCCGTCGAAGAAGCCCCGCAGGTGAATCTCGTAGAAGATTGCGGTCTTGAACCACAGCGGATCTGATTCGAACCACTGCCCTGCGAACTGGTTCACGCGGTGACCTTCAGCAGGTGGGCCACGCGGTAGGGATCCAGACGCACGAAGTTACGACCCATCCGCCAGTCGAAGCTCTCGCCGGAGAGCAGGTCGGTGACGGTGAAGACCGGTGCAAGCCCGAGCCCGTAGGGAACCACGACGATCCCTTCCTGGGCGTTGAGCGGGTCGAGCGTGACGACCGAGATGATCGTGTTGTCGCCGGTGCGCTTGGCGTAGGCGATCAGCGCGTCGTTCTCCGTCGTGAGAAACGTGATGTTGTCGAGGTGGGCGAGCGCCTCGTTGTCGCGGCGGATCGTGTTCACCCGTGAGATCAGCGCCAGCAGCGGTCCCTCGAGCGAGCGTTCCTTGAGCTCATACTTCTCTGAGTGGTCGTACTCCTCGCTGCCCGCGCGAACCGGCGTGCGCTCGAAGGACTCAAAGCCAGAGTAGATGCCGTAGCTCGGGCTCAGCGTCGCAGCCAGCACGAGCCGGCTGGCGAACTTGGGCGGCCCGCCATGCTGCAGTTCGGCCGTGAGGATGTCCGGGGTGTTGGTAAAGAAGTTCGGGCGGTAGTACTCCTGCATCCCGCTGCGCGCCAGCTCCGTGATGTAGTCGGTGATCTCCCACTTGGAGTTCTTCCATGTGAAGTACGTGTAGGACTGGTTGAAGCCGACCTTCGCGAGCTGGCGCATCATGGCGGCCCGTGTGAATGCCTCGGCGAGGAAGAGGATCCCCGGGTACTCGCGGCGCATCTCGGCGATGAGCCACTCCCAGAAGGCGAGTGGCTTGGTGTGCGGGTTGTCGACGCGGAAGATGCGCACGCCGTGGTCGGCCCAGTAGCGGACGACGTCTCTCAGCGCCTCCCAGAGGCCGCGCCAATCATCGCAGTCCCAGTTGACGTTGTAGATGTCCTGGTACTTCTTGGGCGGATTCTCGGCGTACTTCAGCGTGCCGTCGGGGCGCCGGTTGAACCATTCGGGGTGCTCGTGCAGCCAGGGATGATCGGCGGAGCACTGGATCGCGAAGTCCAGCGCGATGTCGATGCCGTACTCATTGGCGGTGCGCACGAGCTCATCGAAATCGTCCATCGTGCCGAGGTCGGGATGCAGCGCCGTGTGGCCGCCGGTCTCGTCGCCGATCGCCCACGGAGAGCCGGGATCGCCGGGCCGCGCTACGAGCGCGTTGTTGACGCCCTTGCGGTTGGTCACACCGATCGGGTGGACCGGGGGGAGGTAGAGGACGTCGAAGCCGAGCTCGGCCAGCTCGGGGATCTGCCGCTGCACCCCTTGCAGGCCGCCCCACGAGCGCGGGAAGAGCTCGTACCACGCGCCGAAGCGCGCGCGCACAGGGTCGACGTCGACGTGCAGGTGCGGCTCCATGACGCTGCTGGCGCTGCGGTCGGCGTAGCGCTCGACGGCCTCGAGCAGCTTGCGATCCAGGGCGACTTCGGGGCGCGCCTCGTCGGGCGCCTTCTTGTCGCGCAGCCGCTTGAGCGCCTGCTCGATGCGCTTGCGGTCGGCTCCCCGCGCGCGTTTGGCGGCCTGCTCGAGCAGCACGACGCCTTCGGACAGCTCGCCGGAAAGGTCCGCCTGTCCGGCGTCGACCTTGCGTGTGAGCTCCTGGCGCCAGCTTGCGAACGCGTCGATCCATGCCTCGATCGTCCAGGTCCAGCGGCCGAGCTCCGTGACATCGAACTCGCCGGCCCAGCGATCCCCGTCGACGTGCGCGTCGATGCGGCGCATCTCGCTCTCCTGCCAGTCCGCGCTGCCGGGCGCGCGGCTGCGCACGACGGCGCGCAGGATGTCGTGGCCGTCGCCGAAGATGTCGGCGCTTACCTGCACCGCGTCTCCGATCGTGCGCTTGGACGGGTAGCGCCCGCAGTCGATCATGGGCGCGGGCTGCCCGATATGGATCCTGGGGGGTGGCATTGCGGTCATCGACGCAGGCATCGTCGCAGGTGGTTTCGAGGTCGTTGGCGCGGGCATTCCCCCACACTCTGTCCGTTCGAGAAGGTTCCTAACGTGAAACGCCAACTTCTGGGCCGATCTTCAGGGGTGCAACTGCATCCGACCAGCCTCGCCTCGGGGAAGCTCGGCGATGACGCGTACCGCTTTGTGGACTGGCTCGCGGCCGCAGGGCAGTCGTGGTGGCAGATGCTGCCGCTTGGTCCGCCGGACCGCGCGGGCTCGCCGTACAAGTCGCGGTCGGCGTTTGCGGCGTGGCGCGGGCTGCTGGGCAATCCCTCGGCTGCGGTGAGCGAGGACGAGATCGCCGAGCTTCGGGAACGCGAGGCGTTCTGGATCGGCGATTGGGAGCGGGTTGCGGGAGGTCGCCGCGCGGTCGCCGATCAGGTGCGCTTCGCGCGCGAGTGGAGCGCGTTGCGGGCCTATGCGACGTCGGCCGGCGTGGGGCTGATCGGCGACGTCCCGATCTACGTCGCACTAGCGAGCGCCGACCATCTGGCCTGGCCGGAGCTGTTTCGAAGGGGTGAGGTCGCGGGCGCGCCGCCGGACGCCTACTCCGACCGCGGCCAGCTCTGGGGCAACCCCTTGTACGACTGGCCGGCGCTGCAGCGGCGCGGCTACGCGTGGTGGACCGAGCGGCTGCGCCGCACCTTCGCCCTGTTCGACGTGACCCGGATCGACCACTTCCGCGGGTTCGTCGCCTACTGGGCGGTGCCCGAGGGCGCCGCTGATGCGCGCGGCGGGCGCTGGCGGCGCGGCCCCGGCTCCGCGGTGTTCGATGCGGCTGCGCGTTCGCTCGGCTCGCTGCCGGTGATCGCCGAGGACCTCGGGGTGATCACCGAGCCGGTCACCCGGCTGCGCCGGTCGCTCGGCTTCCCGGGCATGGTCGTGATGCAGTTCGGCTTCGATCCAGACGACCCCCACGGTCCGCATCGCCTAGAGAACCACGAGCAGGGCAGCGTCGTCTACACGGGCACCCACGACCACGACACGCTGCGCGGCTGGTGGGAGGGGCTGCCCGATCCGGTGCGCGCGGCGGCGGCCCAGCAGATCTCGTCAGCCGGCGTCGAGGAGCGCGAGCCGTGGTGGTCGCTGATCCGGCTCGCGTTCTCCTCCCCTGCGCGGCTGGCGATGATCCAGGCGCAGGACGTGCTCGGACTCGGCAGCGAGGCGCGCATGAACATCCCCGGGCGCGCGACGGGGAGTTGGCGCTGGCGGATGGCGCCCGGTGCGCTGACCGACGAGCACGCGCGACGGCTGCGGGCGGCGACGGAGGAGGCCGGGCGGCTGGGGAGCGGATAGTCCGCCCGGAAGCTCGGGTAACCGTCGTGGGGTGACCTTCACGACGGCGATCGTCACGGGTGCGGACTCGGACGGCATCGGCCGCGCGACCGCTCTGGCGCTCGCCAGGCGCGGCCTCGACGTCGGTCTCACGTGGTACGCGGACGAGGACGGCGGGCACGAGACGGCGCGCCAGGTGCGGCTGCTCGGCCGCGTCGCCTGCGTCGCCCGCCTCGACACGTCCGCGCCCGGGGAGGCGGCCCGGATCGTCGGCGCGCTGGCCGACGAGTTGGGCGGCGTCGACGTCCTCGTCAACAACGCCGGCACCGGACATACCAACCCGGTTCTCGACATCGAGCTCGATGACTGGCGGCGCGTGGTCGACACCGACCTGACCGGTGCGTTCTTCGTCGCGCAGGAGGCGGCGCGGCGGATGGTCGCGGCCGGCCGCGGCGGGCGAATCGTGAACGTCACCTCGGTCCACGAGCACATCGCGCTGCGGCTCGAGGTCGCGTACTGCGCGGCCAAGCACGGGCTCGGCGGCGTGACGAAGGTCATGGCGCTCGAGCTTGCCGAGCACGGAATCACCGTCAATTCCGTCGCGCCCGGAGAGATCGCCACCGCGATGACCGGCAACGAGGGCATCGACCCGCATACGCTGCCCCGACCGCTGATTCCGGCTGGGCGGCCCGGCGATCCACGGGAGATCGCCGAGGCGATCGCCCACCTCGCATCGCCCGAGGCCTCCTACACGACCGGGGCGTCGCTGGTCGTCGACGGCGGTCTCACGCTCATGGCCGCGGTCGCCAACCAGGACGCACTGAGCCGCTGACTCACCCGGGATGAGACCGCGCGCGGCGTAAACTCGCGGCCCAATGGCAGCTCCCGCCACCGCCGAGGCGATCCGCGACGTCAACACGCGCTACCACGACGCCGCCGCGGAGCGCTACGACACCAAGTGGGGCGTCGACTTCGGCGACGTCGGGCGATACCAGGTGCGCGGCAAGCTGCACAAGATGCTCGGCCAACCGCTGCCGATCTTCGGACGCTCGCTGGAGATCGGCGCCGGCACCGGCTACTTCACGCTGAACATGGTCCAGGAAGGGGTCGTGCGCGAGGCGACGGCGACGGACATCTCGCCGGGGATGCTCGACGCGCTGCAGGTCAACGCGCGGCGGATCGGCGTCGGCGTGCAGACCGTGGCGTGCGACGCCGAGCAGTTGCCGTTCGCGGACGGCTCGTTCGACCTCGTGCTCGGCCACGCCGTGCTGCACCACATCCCGCACCTCGACCGCGCGTTCTCGGAGTTCCTGCGCGTCCTGCGTCCTGGCGGCCAGTTCGTGTTCGCCGGCGAGCCGTCGCGGACCGGCGATCGCATCGCGGCGTACCCCAAGCGCGCGGCGCTGCGCACGGCGCCGTTATGGCGCGCGGTGATGGGCGCGCGGCCCGCGCAGGGCTATCACACGGGCGAGAACCACGGCACATGCCCTGTCGAGGCCGGCCACCTCGACGGCGAGTCGCTCGAGCCATTCGTCGACGTCCACGCGTTCACGCCCGACGAGCTCGGGCTGTGGGCGCGGCGCGTGGGCTTCGCCGACGTGCGCGTGCGCGGCGAGGAGCTGCTTGCCAACTGGTTCGGCTGGATCAACCGCACGCTGGAGGCGACGGCGGTGCCCGAGGACATCCCCTGGCTCTGGCGCCAGTACGCCTTCCGCGGCTACCTGGCGCTCCAGCGCGTGGACGTCGCGCTGCTCGAGCGACGCCTGCCGCCGGCCGTCTTCTACAACCTCATGATCGCGGGAAGGAAGCCGGCCTGACGATGGTCGCGCCGCGCCGGCTGGGGCTCGTCGCGCTCGGCGACAGCATCACTTTGGGCGAGGGCTCGATGGCACTCGGCATCACGCCGCTGTCCTGGGCGCAGTGGCTCGCGCGCGCCCTCGACCTGCCGTTCACCTCCTATGCGTCCAACGGCGCAACCGCCGGCGACGTGCTGCACGCGCAGCTGCCGCGCGTGCGCGCCGAATACGACATCGCGGCGCTGTACGCGGGCGTCAACGACGTCCGCATCCCCCTGTTCGATCCGGCGCCATACGAGCAGGACCTGGATGCGATCGCGGCCGGGCTCGCACCGCGGGCCGACCGGCTGCTGATGCTGACGCTGCCCGAGGATCTCGGCCGGCCGGCCTCGGCGCCCAAGCCGGCGCAGGCCAACGAGGTCGTGCGCCGGGTGGCCGCGCGTCACGGGGCTGTCGTCGCGGACCTGTCGGACTTCGGTGGCTGGATGCACGTGCTCCCCGATGTCGTTCATCCGACGGCGCTCGGCCAGCTCGAGATCGCCGACCGCGCGGCACGCGCGCTGGATGCCCCGGTTCTTCCGTCGGCGCTCGTGGCCGACCAGCGCGCGCCGGACCTGCGCTACGTGCCGGCGCACGCTCGCGCACTGGCGCGCGATCTCGTGCGCCGGGCTCGCGAGAGACTGTGATCGCTCTGCCCGCGCGGTTGCGGACCGCTCAGGCTTGGCTCGCACGGGCGCGGCTCGCGCGCGCGCCGGGCGTGCTGGTCGGCCGGCACGTGGACGTCGGCCGTGGCGCGCGGGCGCAGGTTCTGCCCGGAGCGGAGCTCCGGATCGGCGACGGTTGTCGCATCGGCGAGCGCGTGCGGCTTGTCGTGCACGGCGGCCACGTCGAGCTCGGTGCCGGCGTCACGCTCGGCGAGCGCTGCACGATCGTGGCCCACGCCGGCGTGACGATCGGTACCGGCGCGCGGCTGGACGAGGGCGCGGTCATCGTCGACTTCAACCACGTCATCGACGATGTCGAGGTCCCGATCCGTACGCAGCCGCTCGTGTCGGCGCCGGTCGTCGTTGGCGCCAACGCGCGCGTCGGCCTGGGTGCGAGCATCCTCAGTGGTGTCTGCGTGGGCGACGCGGCGCAGGTTGGTCCGCACGCGGTCGTGACCCGGGACGTCGCGCCGGGGGCGCGCGTCGGCGGGGTGCCGGCGCGGCCGCTGGCGGTGGGCGAGCGCACGTAGTGGTCCGTCATAGGCGGAGTCGCAGGACGGACGGCTAGCCCGCGGGCGGTCGTGGCCGTGGACGCTCTCACGATCGGCCTTCTCGCGGGGGCTGGGTTCGCTGCGGGAGCGGTCAACGCGGCGGCCGGCGGCGGCTCGCTGATCACGTTCCCGGCGCTGATCGCGGCGGGCTATCCACCGATCACGGCGAACGTCACGAACTCGATCGCGGTCCTGCCGGGGTACGTCGGCGGCTCGCTCGCCTACCGGCTCGAGCTCAGAGGGCAGGGCGCGCGGATCCGCGCGCTCGGCATCACGAGCGCGCTCGGCGCGGCGGGGGGCGCGGCGCTCCTGCTGATCAGTCCGGCGTCGGTCTTCAAAGCGATCGTGCCATGGCTCATCCTCGCGGCCTGCGCGCTGCTCGCCGTCCAACCGCGTGCGGCTGCGGTCGCCGAGCGCCATCGCGGTCGTCCGGGGTCGGGCGCTGTCCTGCATCTCGTCCTCTTCGCTGCCGCGATCTACGGCGGCTACTTCGGCGCCGGCCTCGGGATCATGTTCCTCGCGATCCTCGCCGTCTTCCTCGATGACGACCTCCAGCGCCTCAACGCGCTCAAGGGGCTGCTGTCGCTTGTCGTCGCGATCATCGCGGCCGCCGGCTTCGTCCTGTTCGGTCCGATCGCGTGGACTCCGGCGCTCATCATCGGGGCGGCGTGCCTGCTGGGCGGCTGGCTTGGCGTCAGCGCCGTCCGGCGCCTGCCGGCCACTGCGCTGCGCTGGACGATCGTCGCCTACGGCGTGACCGTGGCGATCGTCCTGATGCTGTAGGGCGTGGCGTGCTCCGTCCTTGTCGGCCACGAATTCCTTCGCTGAGCATCGCGCAACCAGCACCTCAGAGCGCTCCGGCGAACCCGCGCCGGGCGCCCTCCCCAGCCGGATAGCGAGAAACCGCGCCAACGGGGTACAAACCCCGCATCGAATCGCTGCGCGGACAACTCTTGATCGCCGGGGCGACCCTCCCGGATCCCAACTTCGCCCGCACGGTCGTGCTCATCTGCGAGCACACCGACGAGGGAGCGCTGGGGCTGGTCCTCAACCGGCCAGGCTCGCTGGTGATCGGCGAGACGGCGGCCGAGCTGGCGGTGCTCGCGGGCGACGACGCCGTCATCGATATCGGTGGCCCCGTGCAGCCTGACGCGCTGCTCGTGCTGGGCGAGTTCGACGAGGCGTCCCACGCAGGCATGCTCGTGGTCGAATCCGTCGGGCTCATGGGTGACGCCAGCGAGATCGACGATCTCGTCGACGCGACGCGCCGCGTCCGCGTGTTCGCCGGCTACGCCGGCTGGGGACCCGGCCAGCTCGACGCCGAGCTCGCGCGCGACGACTGGTTCGTCGCCCCCGCCGGAGTCGACGACATCTTCGACCCGGATGCCGACGAGCTCTGGCGCCGCGTGCTCGAGCGCAAGGGGGGCCATTTCGCGCTTGTCGCACGAATGCCGATCGACCCGTCGGTGAACTGACCGCGACTGGCGCGGCCGGGGACGACACACCCCCTCTCGTCGCTCCAGCAGCTCAGCCTCCTGCGCGCCGAGTTCCTACGGCGCGCCCGCGGCGCTCGCGGCCCGCACTGCGGCCTCGTAGTCGGGCTCGGTCATCTGGTCGGCGACATATTCGACGTGCACGACGATGTCGTCCGCGTCGATCACGAACACGGCGCGCTGCAACAGCCGCCACTCCTTGAGCAGGACGCCGTAGTCACAACCAAACTGCTCGCTGGCGTGGGCGGACAGCGCGTCGTGCTCGACGCTTTCGGCGCGACGCCAGCGAGCCTGCCCGAAGGGCAGGTCCATGCTGATGGTGTACACGCGCACGCCAGGCGGAAGGTCGCCGCGCAGTTGCTCCCAATGCCGTGTCTCGACGTGGCAGACGGGCGTGTCGAGGGAGTTGACGACGTTCAACAGGCGTACGCTGCCGGCTGAGTCGGCCAGGCTCACCTCCCGCATCTGCTCTGTCTGGGGATCGAAGCACGCCAGGCCAAACGCCGGCGCCACATCGCCCTCCGCGAGCCGGCGGCCGACGACGGTCAGCTTCTCGTCGAACTCGTACGCCTCGTCGCGCCGCTCGATGACGCCGCCGCTGGTCTCATCCATGCTCTCCCCCTGTGTCGAACCGTGCGCTGGATTATTCCCCGAGCTTCAACTCCTTCGTCGTCCGGCCAGCTCCCCCCGAGGAGCGACAGTCTGAGTCACCGCTGATGCAGCGGAAAGGTGAAGAGCAAGTGCATCGCCACCGCCGCGCCGAGCACGATGGCGAGCCTGGGACGGTCGGCGTCAGCAAGGGCAGCCACCGCCGCTGCGAAGATCGCGATTTCGGTGAACAGCCGGATCGGGTCCTGGATCCTCCTTGGAGCCTTTGGCGAAATGAACAGACCCCAGACCGTGGCCATCGCCAGCGGGGCACCGAGACCGAGCAGCCACTGCACGCCGCCGTCGGCTGTATGGAAACCCCAGTACGCGAGCGCGGCCAGTGCGCAGAGTTCAATCGCGAACCGCAGGCCGTCATTGGCGGCACGCATTTGGTAAGCGTCGCAGGAGTCGAAGCTCTGCGTGGAGCCACGTTGAACGCCAAGCGACGTCGCGGCCTCCGTCCCGTTCAGGCCGCCCACAGCTCTTCGAGCCACGCCGCGCCTTGATGGCTGACGTAGCCCTCTCGCCGAAGCGCCGTCCTGTCGGTGACCGGCTCGCCGGCCAGAAGCTCGACAGCACGACGTGCAGGGGTGGCGGCGAGAAAGCAGGCTGCGCAGAGAACCCCGTGATGCGCGGGCTTGGTGCAGTTCTGCGATTCGCAGCATTGCTCCCAGCGCATCTCCACGCTCATGATAGGACCGGGCTGCGGTAATGTTGCGGGCGCGTTGGAAAGCCAACCTTTCCTGTGCCGGGGGCCGGACGTGGCTGCGTCGCGGCCCCTTTTTTCTGGTGGAGGACGAAGGCTACGCTGCTCGCCTCGTTGCGGAATCGACATCCGTACAGATCAGCTACCACGTGGCTCGCCCGTGTGGCGGGGCGCCACAGGTCAGGTGACCGCACGCATGTGAGAGCGTCGCCGCGCGCGGCGACGCTCACGCCGCGCGCTTCTCCCAGCTATCGAGGAAGCGGTCGATCAGCCCTCTGACCACGACCGCCATGGGGAAATTGTGCTCTGCGCACCACTCCTTAAGCCGCCCATGCTGGGCCTCGGAGAGGCGCACAGGGATCATGATCTGCTCCGGTCCCATGGGCTTTTGCGCGGTAAACAGGGTTGCCAACGCTGAAGGCTCGTGCCAGGCGGCGCGCTGGGCGGCCCCGTGGAGCTTCGCGCCCTCGTGGATGAATGGACCGAAGAAGGGGAACTGCGCGCTGGCGATTCCCTTCTCGAAGAAGTACTCGTAGACCGCGCGTTGGTCCTCGTCCGGTAGCCCCTCCACTGCCTTAAACAGAAGGCTCATGATGTGGTCTGACCTCTTGCTCGTCTCGGACGGTTCCGTCACGACACACCTACCTCACGCTGCGGTATCAGATTAGTATCGGGATGATACCGCGACGATATCGCGGGCGCAACTCGGCCATGTGTACCAAGATTCATGTTGCCTTCGTAGAGCGGGCGCTGGTCGAGAGTTCCGCGCGGACCGGTCGAAAGTCCACACGCGCCGTTATCGGTGACCCAATGAGCAGATCTGCAGATGCTTGGCGGGGGGCAAATGTGGCTTTTGGAAGTGACGCCTGGGTAGCGCCGTTTGGATTCCGACCGGGACAGGTACCGGTCCGTTGCGAGATGGTCGATCCAAGCCGTCGCTGTCCCAGCGATAGAGCTCGAACGCGTCGCGTCGCTGGCGAAGGGGTCCAGGTAGCGCCATCTAAGCAGGGCTCGCAGCGAAGACTGCCTCCCACGGCGCTACCGCTAGGCAGTAGCGCCGTGGCTCGCATCGCGAGCGCGCTGATCGGCAGGGTTCTCTACATCGTTGCTCGGGGGACTGGCTAGGGCTTGCAAGCGGTGAGGACGTCGTGGTCGGGCAGGGGTCCTTCGCACTTGTCGGTGCCTGCGCCGCCATTGAGACGATCCACGCTCTTGTCGCCGGCGGGGCCAGACAGGACGTCGTTGCCGGCATTGCCGTTCATAGTGTCACCGCCGGTGCCGCCGTTGAGATCGTCATTGCCGGTGCCACCATTGAGGGTGTCATTGTTGCTGCCGCCCGTCAGGGTGTCGCCTTCGGTGCCGCCGCTCAGGCTGTCAATACCGGCGCCGCCACTCAGGCTGTCAATGTCGCCGCCGCCTGTCAGGGTATCGTCGCCTGCGCTGCCGACCAGAGTGTCGTTGCCGTCCTCGCCGATCAGGACGTCGGTCCCTGCGCTGCCTGTGAGCTTGTCGTTCCCCACGCCGCCGGTCAACTTGTCGTTACCGTTGTTGGCGGTAATGGTGTCGTTGCCCGTACCGCCGATGATGCTGTCGCTCGCGACGCTGGCGACGGGGCCGCCGGTGATGACGTCGTTGCCGGTGCCGCCGTCAATCGTGTCGGCGAACGCGCTGCCCTTGATCGTGTCGTGTCCCTCCAAGCCGATGATCGTCTTCGCGGGGCTCGCCGCGAGGCAGTCGATGTTGTCATCCAGCGCAGTTCCTGTCACGGTGTTGCCCACCTGTTGCACTCCGGAGCTGACGGTGCAGTCGACGTCTCCGGGGGCGGCGGTTGCGCCGGTGACCAGACCCATGGCCACGATGATCGTGCCAGCCAGAATCCCTGTGCGGATCCGGTGCTGATGAAGCGGGTGCATGATTTCTCCTCTGGGAGGGGCGCCGAGGTATTCGGAAAGTTCTGTGGGTGCCCCGCACCAAGAACTTCCTGCAGTGGTTCTCTAGAGCGGCTGAGCGAAAGGCCGGTGCAGAGCCGAGTTCGCCGCCGCGCCCGACTCAGACCGTAGGGCAGACGCTCGCCAATAAACATCGCTGGACTCAGCCATATTGTTGGCCGTCGAGAGCGTGTACCACGTCTGCGCGGGCCCGCGCGGCCGAGTTCTTCTTTGGGCCGTCTGCCGCACCACTTGGAGGTCGTCGCGAAGGCGGCTCATCCGCTGGGCGCCGAGGATGTCGGTCAGCCGCTGCTCAGTCTCCTCGATGAACTCGCGGACGATCGCGAAGACGTCGCCCGCAGTCGTTCGCCTGCACGAGCTTCGCTCGACGGTCCTCCGGTCTGGGACGCGATCGACGCAGCCGTGCGCCTCGAGATGGCGGACGAGCTCGGCCATCGACTGCTCGGTCATCTGCGCGCAATCGGCGTGCCAGCGCTCGTCGCGCCGCGTCAACGCGACCGCTTCCAGGACGGTTGTCGACCAAGTCGGCAATGCGATCGTCGATATTGGCGACCGGTCGACGGCGACTTGCCAGCTCGATCATCGCCGGGCTGACGTCCACGGCTACACGTGCTCGTAGCGTTCGGCGATCAGAATCGCGTGACGCCTGGCTTCGCAGGCGAGATCGAGTGCAGCATGTCCCGCGGCTGGCAGGACGCCGAGCAGCCACGATCTGAGCGCATCGCCGCTCGACGGTCGTAGTTCTCGACAAGCTCGTCGAAGCTCCGGTCGGAACGCCTCTCGCCAGCTGGCCATGAGGTCGGTCGCTCGTGAAACGCGTACGCCGTGTCCCATTCCGGTCGAGTGCCGGGGGGACGTCGCTGCGTAGCCTTTCGGGTGTGTTCGACCGACTCGAGTTCCTCTACCTCCCCAGCCGGGATGTGGCCGCCGACGTCAAGCACTTCACCGACGCGATCGGGGCGCAGCTCGTGTTCGCAATCGAGGCCTTCGAAACCAGGGTGGCGATGGTCCGTCTGAGCCCGCAGTCTCCTGCGCTGCTGCTCGCCGAGCATCTGAAAGGCGATCGACCCGTTCTGGTCCACAGCGTCACCGACCTCGAGCAGGCGATCGCCGAATTGGAACGCCGAGGTGTGACGGTCGGCGCGCGCTTCGAGATTCCGTTCGGGCCGGCCGTGGAGCTCGTCAACCCAGGGCCTCAGCGCGTCGCGCTGTACCAAAGCACCCGACCCGAGGCCGCCGAGCACCTGGCCGGCCGGCGGGACTTCTGACCGCCCGGGGGGCTAGCCGCACCCTCAAAGGCTGGCCAGCCCCCTTGGCCGCGGTCGCGGATAGCGGGACAGTAAGGACGACCGCTGACCTCAACCCAGCACCCACCATGATTACGCCAACCGTCACCGAGATCACCCGAGCACTCGAACCTATCGACCGCGACACGTTCAGCGACGTCCCCGACGGTGTGGCGACGATCGCCGGCCTGCGGTCGCGATACGCGGCCTCCGGGCTCCCCGGCGCGGCGCTCGCTCGGCGTCCGGCAAACGAGCAAGCCGGCGGGATCGTGCGTACGCTGCCCCAGCGGGCCGCCGACGACGCGCTGTTCATGCTGCGGACACGCGCGGCCTGAGCAGGTTCGACCGCGCGTCGCGCTCGGCCGGCGGTCCTCAACGCCGATCGACCGGCGCTCAGCGTGTGCGCACGGTCACGTTGCCCGAGGCCGTCGTCGCCTGGATGGACTCCTGCGCGCGATCGTTGCGCGTGATCCCCTCGACCCTCACGGCACCTGACTGCGCGTGCGCGTCGACCGCGTAGTCGCCCGCCGGCACGGAGACCACGACATTGCCCGAGTCGGTCCGCGCCACGATGCTGCGGGCGTGGCGAGCATCGACCGCGACGTTGCCGGAATGGCTCTGCGCGTCGACGGCGCTCGCATCCGCCGCGACGGCATCGACGTTGCCGGAGTCCGTATGGGCCCAGACGAGCTGTTGGCGGCCACCGAGCTCGACGCCGAGGTTGCCCGAATGGCTCTGCAGATGCGCATTGCGCACAGCGATCCCGTGCGCGTGGATGTCGCCCGCCGCAACGTCGACGGTGACCTTGATGGCGCTGGGAACGGTCACTTGCAAGTCGACGTCGCACGGCTCGCCGTTGCAGTCGCTGACGAGCGTGAACACCCCGTTCGCGACGTCCTGAGCGAACGTCGGCCGCGCGGATCCGTAGTGCTGCGTCTCGCGCACCGAGATGCGCTCGCCCGACTGGACGAGATCGACGTCGCCACGCTCCGACCTCAGCACGATCTCCTGGACCGCCCCCGCGAAGGCGTGCATCTTCACGGTGGTGCGCTCAAAGCGCGCCGCGCTCTCGATGCCGCAGCCCGCCGCGACTCCCGCCGGCGCAACGAGCCCGACCAGCAGACACACACCTCTCACGCCGTCGCCCGCCGGCGCACCTGCGCGCGCGGCGCTCGAAAGCGCAGCACCTCATAGACGATCAGCCCGCAGCACAGCGCGGCGATGGCGCCGAGCGCCAGGACCGGCTCGGCGTGGGTCGCCAGCGGGATCAGCGCCAGGCACCCTGCGGCCACGACGAGCCGGTGCGTGCTCAGCGTTCCCGTCATCCGCAGGCGAAAGGCGACGTGGCCCAGCAGGTAGAGCGCGACACCACCGCACAGGGCGACGGCCGGAACGGTCTTCAGCGGCTCGTCGATGCCGAGGATCGACTTCTTGGCCCCAAGGGCGAGCAGGACGATCCCCGCGACGAGGACGACATGGAGATAGCTGTAGGCATCGCGCGCCAAGTGCAGCTGAGCGAGGCCGGATGCCTGGTGCAGCCTCTGCTCCGCGACGAGCGCGGCGACGTCGAAGTAGGCCCACCACAGCGCTGCGGTGATTGCCAACGCGAGCAGCGCCGCGAGCACGATCGCAAACGTGAGCGCGACGCCGCCGCTCGCCAGGCCGGTCGCGATGATCGACTCACCGAAAGCGATGATGACGACGAGCCCGTGGCGCTCGGCGAAGTGGTCTGGGTGCAGCTGCCAGCCGTGCATGCCGGCGAGCAACGGCCCGGCGAAGTCGATCAGCACGGCCGCCACCCACAGCGCGTCCCGCCACGGCTCGCCAAGAGCGGCGGCGGCGACGAGCAGCGATGTCGCCAGGAGCGTCGCGGGCGCCGTTCGCAGGACGGCTGCCTTCACCCCGCCGTCGTCGGACGCGTGCGCATACAGCAGGATGTGCGACGCGCGCACTACGAAGTACGCGCCCGCGAACAGCAGCGCTTGGTCCTCGAACGCCCCCGAGATCGACATCGCGACGACGAACATCCCGCCCATCGCCGCGAACGTCACCACGCGCGTCCTGTTCTCGTTCGTGTCGAGCGTGTTGGTCAACCACGAGTAGCTGACCCACGCCCACCAGATGACGGCGAGCACGAGCATCCCGCGCCCAACCCCCCGCCACGTCGGATCGGCGGCGATGAACGCGGTGACCTGCGTGATCGAAAAGACGAAGACGAGATCGAAGAACAGCTCAAGCGGCGAGACGCGCTCCTCGCCGCCCTCGCCCTCCTCCTCGTCGTCGTGCTCGGCCATCGCGGGCAGTCATGCCCGCGGCTGCGTCGCGCTACGCCACGTGCTGCAGTGCCCGTTGCGCCGCCGCCCAGCGCGGCACCGGGCGCTTGCCCCACTCCGCCTCGCGGGCGAAGCGCATCAGCGCCGGGAAGTACTCCTCGGCCACTGGCGCGCGGGCGCCGAGCAATTCGCGGCCGCGTGCCGCGTCGAACACGCAGCGCACGTGGAAGTAGGCCAGCAGCGGCCCCGCGCGCTGCTCGGCCGCGGGGTCCTCGCCGAGCTTGACGAACTGCGGGGGCTGCGCGTCGAACGCGTCGGCGGCCATCGTCGCGACAGCCTCGTTCGACGGGGCATTGTCGCCGGAGACGACATGGAACGTGCCGGTGCGCGCCGGGCCGCGCAGCAACTCGACGAGCGAGTCGGCCACGACGTTGACCGGCACGATGTCGACATGTCCCTCGGGATCCGCCGGCACGGCTGGAAACAGCCCGCGCGCGAACGCCTGCAGCGGCCAGTAGATGACGTTGAACGCCGGCGTCCAGCCGGTCGTGCTGTCGCCGACGACGATGCTCGGGCGCACGATGGCGACCGGGAGCCCGCTGTCGTGGACGGCATGCTCGGCCTCAAGCTTCGTGCGTTCGTAGGTGTTGCGAAAGCCCTGCCCGACATCGCCCTCGTGCTCGCTGATGCGACCTGTGCGATCGCCCGCGACATACGCGGTCGAAACGTGCACGAAGCGGTCCAGCGAGCCGCGGTGAAACGCCTCCGAGGCCAGCGCGAGCACGGCGCGCGTTCCGTCGACGTTGATGCGCCGCGCCTCGTCGAGCTCGAGCGTGAAGCTGATCGAGGCGGCGCAATGCACGACGGCACCGATGCTGCCCGCGAGGCGGTCGCGGGCGATCGGCGAGAGCCCGAGGCTCGGCCGCTCCAGGTCAGCCGCCAGTGCCCGTACGCGGCCACGTCGGGGGCGCTTGCCCGGAGGCAGCAGCGTCGCGAGCACCGCTTCGAGGCGATCTTGCGCGGCGCCGTCGTCGGGCGCGCGCACGAGCGCGATCACGTCGCGGTCGGTCTGCTCTACGACGCGGGCGAGCGTTTCCATCCCGAGGAAACCTGTCGCGCCGGTGACCAGTACCGGTCGTTGGTTACTCATGTCTCCCCTTCGTAGTCGGGTCGATGGCGCAATGCACCGTCACGCGGCCTGGAGGCACAACGTGGCGTTGTGGCCGCCGAAGCCGAAGCTGTTGGAGAGCGCGACCGGCGGCCTGTCGTCCGGCAGCGCCAGCGGCCGCGCCGTGCCGGGCACGTAGTCGAGGTCGAGGCCCTCGTCGGGCTCCTCCCAGCCGATCGTCGGCGGAGCGATGCGTTCGCGCAACGCGAGCGTCGTCGCGATCGCCTCGACGGCGCCCGCGGCGCCGAGCAGGTGGCCGGTCGCCGACTTCGTCGACGACACCGGGATCTGCTCCGCGCGCTCACCGAGCGCGAGCTTCAGCGCGAGCGTCTCGGAGCGGTCGTTGAGCTGCGTCGACGTGCCGTGCGCGTTGACGTAGTCGACGTCTGCGGGCGTCAGGCCTGCGTCGCTCAGTGCGTTCGTCATCGCCCGCGCGCCGCCTCGGCCCTCCTTGTGCGGTGCGGTGATGTGATGGGCATCGCCGGTGCAGCCGTAGCCGCGCAGCGTGCCGAGGATCCGGGCGCCGCGCGCACGCGCGCCGTCGCCGTTCTCCAGTACCAGCACGCCCGCGCCTTCGCCCATGACGAAGCCATCGCGGCGGGCGTCGAACGGGCGTGAGACGCCGCTCGGCGAGAGCGCGTTCATCTTCGCGAACGCAGCGCGCGACAGCGGCGTCAAAGGCGCCTCGGCGCCACCGGTCAGCACTGCCTCGGCCTCGCCGTGCTGGATCATCCGCAGCGCGGTACCGATCGCGTGCGACGCCGCTGCACAGGCAGAGGCCACGGAGAAGACCGGGCCGCGCAGTCCGTGGCGCAGCGACAGCGCTGCGGACCCGGCGTTGCTCATCATGAGCGGGACGGCGAGGGGGGAGACCGCGCCAGGGCCGGTGTCGCGCAGCGTGTCGTGGTTGTTCTCGATCGTCTCGATACCTCCTATGCCGGTGCCCAGCACGCAGCCGATCAGCTCGGCGTCGTAGGGCAGCTCGTCCGCCCAGCCGGCATCGGCGACGGCTTCGTCGCCGGCCGCGATGGCGAACTGGGTAGAGCGGTCCGCGCGGCGCGCCTCCTTCGAGGTCATGTGGTCGGTGACGGTGAAATCCGCGCACGGCGCCTCGCCGTCGCGGATCCCGCAGGCGCCGGCGGTCCAGCGCTCGTGCAGCTCACGCGCTCCGACCCCAAGCGGCGTCACGGCTCCGACTCCGGTGATGACGACGTCGTGCAACGTCACCCCACGCGCTCAACAACCAGATCGATGACGTCGCCGACGGTCTTGACCTTCTTGAAGTCCGCGTTCTCGAGATCGACGTCGTAGGCGTCCTCGACGACCTGCGTCAGCTCGACGAGGTCCAGCGAGTCGACGTCGACCTCTTCGAGGGTCGCGTCGCGCGTGAGCACTTCCGGATCGGCGCCGAACTGGGCGAGCGCTTCCATGACCGTGGTCTCGATGTCCTGCGGGGTGGTCTTCGTTGCCATGTGGAGGGTTCCTTGCTGGTTGGGGTTCAAGCGAGTGCGGGATGGGGCGTCTCGAGCAGGCCGTTCAACGGCATCGCGACGACGCCCGGCACGCAGCGTGGCGCGAGCTTTGCGAGCACCGCTCCGGGCCCCGCGTCGATGAAGGTGCTGGCGCCGCGGGCGACGAGCTCGATCATCGTCTCGCGCCAGCGGACCGGCTTGATCAGGGCGGCTGCGAGCTCGGTGTGCACGTCGCGAAATGGCCGGACGGTGGCGCACGAGATGACCTCGGTCGTCCCGTCTTCGACACCTACGTCGGCGAGCGCCTCGGCGAACGGATGGACCGCGGCGTGCATCTGCCGTGAGTGAAAGGCACCGCTGACGTCCAGCGGCAGCGCGCGCAGGCCGTCGCCGCGAGCGTCTTTGCGCACCGCCCGCAGCGCATCGGGGGCGCCCGAGAGGACGATCTGTCCCGGAGCGTTGTCGTTGGCGACGCTCACGTCGTGGCGCGTAGCGAGGGCCGCGGCCTGCTCGGCCTCGGCGCCCAGCAGGGCGAGCATGGTGCCGCCGCCGCTGGCTTCGCCGGACTCGGCCATCAACTGGCCGCGCAGGACGACGAGGCGCAGCGCCTCGTGCTCGTCGAGCACGCCTGCGGCTGCGAGCGCCGTCAACTCGCCGAGCGAGTGCCCGGCGACGGCGACCGGTTCGACGCGGTCGCGGATCAGCGCCCAGCCCGCGAGCGAGGCGCAGAAGATCGCGGGTTGCGCGAAGCGTGTGGACTCGTCCACGCGCTCAAACGGATCGTCTCCCACGAGGTCGGTGACGGCGTCGAGCAGGTCTGGCCGGATGTCGGCGACGAGGTCGCGCATCCCCGGCTGCTGGCTGCCCTGGCCTGGAAAGAGAACTGCGGTTGGTGTGGATTCGAGCACGTATCCAGCGTGCCGTCTCGCGGACGTGATACCTAGCCCTTCCCCCCGACCGGGGGGTGCATTACCCGCGCGTGGGGGGTAGCCCCGCCGGCTCTTACGAGAGCAGGCCCAGGCGCTGTGCGCGCTGCACGGCCTCGGCCCGGTTACGCACGTCCAGCTTGCGATACAGCGCGCTGGTGTGCTCCTTGACCGTGTGCGGAGAGAGATGCAGCGCGCCTGCGATCTCGCGGTTCGTCGCGCCGTCGGCGATGCGCTCGAGCACTTCGCGCTCGCGTCCGGTGAGCGACAGCACGCCGGCCGCCGGCGCGGGCGTCGGGTCGAACAGCGCCATCCCGAGCGCGACCATCCGCACCGCCCGCGCAACGTCCGCGGCGGGCCAGTCCTTGGGAACGAAGCCGCTGGCGCCACAGGCGCGCGCCGTCGCCGGGGAAATACGGCCGGCTCCCGAGATCAGCAGCACGCGCATCTCGGGGCGCTCGGTCAGCAGTCGCTCGCAGACCTCCGGGCCGGACTCCTCGCCGAGGAAGAGGTCGACGAGCGCGACATCGGGCGCGTGCTGGCGGGTGAGCTCGAGCGCCTCGTCACCGTTGCGCGCCGACAGGTAGCGCTCGACCCACTCCAGCTCGCCGAGCATGAGCCGGAAGCCCCACTGCACGACATCGTGATCGTCGACGACGAGCACCCGTAGTCGCTCCTCGTTCATGCCGCGGCGCCCTCCTCGTCGGGAAGCGGCACGACCAGCCGCACCTGCCAGGTCCCGGCACCGCGCTCGCCGAACTCGATCAGGCCGCCCCACTGCAGTGCTTCGAGCGCCGCGAGCCTGAGGCCGACCCCGGTGCTCTGCGGCCGCGGCGCTCGTACGCCGTCGTTCTCGATCTCGAGCACGAGCGTGCCGTCGAAACGATGCGTGCGCACGGTCACCTGGTGCGCGTCGGCATGCTTGCGCGCGTTGCGAACGGCCTCGGTCAGGACGGATTGCGTGAGCGCCTCGAGCGCGACGGGGACGTCCGCGACCGGTCCCTCGACGAGCAGGCCGAGGTCGGTGTGCTCGGCCCGCAGGCGGTCGAGCTCGGCGGCGAGCGTCGTGCCGGTCGCCGGCGACGAGCGCCCGAGCGGCTCCTGTAGCGCCGAGCGCAACTCGCCCAGCGCCCCGCTCACCTCGGCTGCGCAGCGCGCGCGCGCCTCGGCGCTCAGCGGCTGCTCGGACGACAGAGCGAGCGACACGCCGAACAGGCGCTGCACGACGCCTTCGTGGATACGCCGCGCGAAGTCGATGCGCTCCTCCAGCTCGCGCGCGCGCTCGCCGTGGAAGGTCGCGATCCGCGAGGTCGACGCGAGCGCGAGCGTCTTGCCGAGCATCCACAGTAGGTCCCGGCGCGAGTCGTCGATCGGCGAGGCGCCGGATTCGGGCTCCGCGAGGATCACGCCGATCCAGCGCCCCGCCGCGACGATCGGGACGTAGACGAGCGGGTGCTCGCCGACGAGCTCGGCGAAGTCCTCGGAGATGTCGTGCCCGTGCTCGCCGAGTACCTCGATCACGCGATCCTCGGTCAGCGCCTGACGGGCGACGGGCGCTGACTCGACGGTCACCTCGCCGCCCGTGAACTGCGCGAGGCTGACCCCGTGGGCACCGGCGGCGTGCACGCGCCGGCGCGCGTCGTCGTACCGGAAGATCACCGCTCGGCGCATCTGCGCGACGCGGCAGACCGCCTCGGCGAGACGGGAGTAGAACTCGGCCGAGCCGAGATCCTCGTCGACGTGCGCGAGCACGTCGTTGAAGAGCTCCAGCGCGGCGATGGAATGGGTCGGCTGCACTCGTCCATCGTGACGGACGAGCGGACGTGACGGCGTCGACGGGTCGGTTTGCGCGGGGCCCTGACGCGGCGCAAGCGCCGCGACAACGTTCTACCCGAGTAGCCGACCCGGTCGGTGTCCAGAAAATCTCCGGTCCGCGAGCGCCGTCTGAGATGGTCAGCGCTGCCATGAAGAAGCTGCTCCTCGTCGCCGTGCCCCTTGTCGTCATCGTGGGCGGTGGGATCGTTGTCGTCAACGTCGCGTTTGACCAGATGAGGGTGAACACGCACGTCGTCGCGGAGCCGGTCCGCGAGATCGTCGTGAACTCGGCCCGTGGCGACACCGATCTCGTCCCGGGGGACGATCGGATCGAGGTGCGCGAGACGCAGCACTATGCCTTCATCAGGCCGCAGCTCAAGCAGGACGTCTCCGACGGAGTGCTCACGCTGGACAGCGACTGCGAGGGGAGGGGCTTGAAGTGCTACGCCGACCTGCGCGTGACGGTTCCGGCCGGCATCAAGGTCGTCGTGGACGCCGACTCGGGCGACGTCGACGCGCGTGGGATCGACGTGCGCAACGCGCACCTGCAAAGCCATTCGGGCGACGTGCGGCTCGAGCTCGTCGGCCGCCAGCAGCTCGTGTGGGCGCATACGGACTCCGGCGACATCGATGCCGCCGCCGCGGACGCGCACGCCATCGACGCGCAGACCGACTCGGGCGACGTCATTGTCGATGCCGGCCGCGACGCTCGCCGCGTCGTAGCCCGTACCGATTCCGGCGATGTCGCCGTCTCGGTGCCGGCGGGCCAGTACGCGGTCGATGCGCAAACGGACACCGGCGACGTGACGATCGACGGGATCATGCGCAACGACGGCGCGCCAAAATCGATCCAGGCGCGGACGGACTCGGGAGACATCACGCTGCGCGCAAGCCGTCAACGCTCAAGCTAGTACACACGGCCGGCTGTACCAGCAAGCGCACCATCGTGGAGGACAGCGCTGTCGCGAACGGCGACGAGCGGTATCAGGCCGGCGACTACGCGCGAGCGCGGCGCGCGATCCAGCGCGGGAGGGCGCGGCCGGCGCGCCCGCGGTCGACGGCCGCCAGCTGGCGAGCGCGCAGGCGCAGCAGCTCGACCGCCGCCGCGGTCGGCAGGAAGGGATCGGCGACCACACGCTGATCCGCGAGCGCCAGCGCTGCCCACGGCCGGCCGTTGACCTCGGCCACGAGCGCGGCGCCGACGATCGGACGCGCGGAGTCGAGCTCCGCTAGGTCGTGCAAGAGCGGCAGATCGACGTCGCGCGCGCGGCGGATCGCCATGGCCGCGGTGTCGACCTCGGAGACTCCGGCTGCTGTCGGTCTCGGATCGAACCGGTCAATCATGTACTCGAGGTGCCGCCACATGTTGGATATCTCATCCCCTGTTGTACGAGTGGTATGACCTACTGTACGATGCTGATCGAGTATGTCAATGTCACACAAGTTGGGAGTGATTGACCTGACGCGCGGCGGTGAGGTCTCGCTCACGCAGCAGCTCGTCTCCCAGATCTCCGAGCTCATCGACCGCGGGACCTTGGAGCCTGGAGAGAAGCTTCCGCCGACCCGCGCGCTCGCCGAGGATGCCGGCATCAACCACCTCACGGCGGTTCGCGTGTACCGCCGTCTCGCAGAGCTCGGCTACGTCACGGCCGCCGTCGGCCGCGGCACCTTCGTACGCCAGCGCCTGCCGCTCGCGGCCACGCCGGCGCCCGGAGTCGTCGAGAGCGACGACTGGCAGCTCGGCATGCTCGCTCACCGCCCGATCTCCTACGCCGACGAGATGCTGCGCGACTCGCTGCACGCGCCGATGACCCGGGACGCGATTCCGCTGGGGTCGGGGTTTCCTGATCCAAGGTTGTGCCCGTCTGTAGAGCTGGCCGAGATCGCGGCCCAGATCGCGCGCGAGGACCCGAACGCCATCACCGGGTATCTCCAGGTCGAGGGCCTCCTAGAGCTGCGCCAACACCTCGCCGACTATGGCCGCGAGGTCGGGTACGCCACCAGCGCCGACGAGATCATCGTCACCAACGGCGCCCGCCAGGGGATCGACCTCGTCTCGCGCGCGGTCCTGAGTCCGGGTGACGTCGCGGTCGTCGAGTCACCGACGTTCGCCGGCATGCTGGCCTCGTTGCAGGCGACGGGAGCCCGGGTGCTTCCGCTGTGCGTCGACGCCGACGGCGCAGACATCGATGCCTTGGAGCGGATTCTCGCCCGTCACGAGATCAAGCTCGTCGCCCTGCAGTCCTCATGCCAGAACCCGACCGGGGCGGACCTGTCCGCGGAACGCCGCGCGCGCCTGCTGAAGCTCGCCCGCGCTCGCGGCTTCTTCGTTCTCGAGGACGGCGTCTACGCCACGATGCGCTACGACGGTGCGCCGCTGTCACGCTTGCGCGCCGATGCGCCGTCGCACGTGATCTACCTCGACTCGCTGTCGAAGACGATCGGCGGCGGGCTGCGGGTCGGGTGGATCGCCGCGAGCGGACCGGTGCATCGGCGGCTCGTGCAGCTCAAGCTCGACAGCGACATCCACACCTCGGCGCTCCCCCAGCACCTCGCCGCGCGATACATGCGCGGCGACCGCCATGACGAGTTGCTCGCCGAGATCGTGCCCGCTTACCGCCGCCGCCGCGACTCGCTGGTGCGGGCGTTGGAGAAGCACCTCGGATCTGACGCGCGGTGGACCGTTCCGGCCGGCGGGCACCATGTCTGGGTCACCCTGAACGAGCCCGTCGACGAGCGCGCCTTGTACTCCGAGGCGTTTCGGGCCGGTGTGACGTTCCTCCCGGGCGGCGCGGTGCAAGCGGAGAAGACGTCGCGGACGAGCATGCGCCTCTCGTTCGGCCTCGTCGAGCCGGAGGTCCACGACGAGGCCGTGCGGCGCTTGGCAGTGGCGCTACGGGAGGTCCGGCGACGGGGCCGCGGCAATGCGACCGGCGCGCTGTCGTGAGTAATCCTGCGACCTGACGATCCGTTCGGCTTACGCTGTCCTGCACAGGTGACCCCGAGGACGACCGACAGCCCCTCGCCGCCGACCGTGGAGGAGATCAGGCGCATCCGCGCGATCTCCAACCCCGTGATCCGCAACCTCGAGATCACGCAGTGTTACTCGCGCCTGTCGGTGGCGATGACCGAGCGAACCGGTCGCTGTTCGAACTGGTGCACGTACGCGACCTGGGCTTCGCGGCAGGCGGGCCGCACGATCCGCGGGGAGGATCTGATCGAGATGCTGCAGACCCGGCTCCACGGCCGCGCGGGGCTGCTGCACCCGCTCGCCTCCCTCGGCCGCGCGCTCCTGCGCCGCGGGCTGTTCGACCCCGGGACGGCGCTCGGCCGCCTGACGGCACAGCTGCATACACCGTTTGACGCCTTCGAGCTGACGAGCGACGCCGTAGCGCGCGGCAACCGCAAGGTCTTCGAGGAGATCGGACTCGAGTTCGCGCGCTACCTGCACGACGTGCCGCCGGACGCGGACGTCGAGTCGACACAGCTGCGCGCCTTCGTCGACCAGCTGCGGCCGGGGGAGCCGCCCGACGGCCAGCGCTACCTCGAGCAGGCGTTCACGTGCTATGCGCGCTGTGATAGCGCGGAACCCGACCTGGGGCCGCGAGCCGAGCTCGTCCTGCTCGCGAACCTCGAGATCGGCATGCACGAGCAGACGCGTCTGCAGCCCGAGATCCGCGAGTCGCTCGACGCGCCCTATGCGGTTGCGGTGCAACACGATCTGGGCAGGCGTCTGCTTCAGGCGCTGTTTCCAACGTGGGGTCACCGCATGCCGCGCATGCTCGCCGTGGGCGCGGGTGCGCTCGGCGCTCGTGCCCAGCGAGGGGTCTCCGACATGGTTCGCGAGATCATCACGCGCTCGCTCACGGTCATCGCGCTGCCCGGGCGAGTGCTGGCGCTCGGCTCGAACTTGGACGAGCCGTTCCCCGAACTGCTGCGCGAGCTGCATGACACGGAGCTGATCGCGCTTGTGGATCGCTTCGAGCCGGTCGCGCCGGCCCCGGACGACAGCGGAGCGCGCGACTGGTCGGACTTCGACCAGCGGATGCACTACATCGTGCATTTCTTCCGCGCCTTTCATCTGCACGAGAAACTGCTGGATGCGCCGTTCACGGCGGAGCAGCTACAGAAGTTCACGGCAGGGGTGATCCCCGACGGCGCGCTCTGAGTTGGGCTGTCTTCGCACAGCACGAGTCGGTTAGCCTGCGTCCAGGGATGGGCTTGGACGCGCAACTGCAGAACCTGCTCTACCGGCGACCGGAGCTGTACGAGTTCGTCTACCACGGATCGGGCGATGTCGTCCCGCAGATGTGCATGCGTCTCTTCGACCGCCATTTGCACCGTCTGCCCGGCAGCCTGCTCGACATCGGATGCGGCACCGGACGCGACCTCGCCTACTTCGCCGAACGGGTAGGGGATTGTGTCGGGGTCGATGTCCAGGAGGGGATGATCGCGTACGCGCGCGAGCGGCGTCCCACGATCGACTTCCGCGTCGGAGACATGCGCACGCTGCGCCTGGGGCGCACATTCGAGGCGATCACCTGCCTCGGGATCGCGATCGCAAACCTGCACTCCAACGAGGACGTGGCTCAGGCGTGCGCGACGTTCGCCGCGCACGCGCAGCCGGGCAGCGTGCTGATCGTCGAGGCGCTCAACGCGCTCGGAGCGGCAGCCGACGTCACCCTGCCGCGTCGCTTCACAATCGACGCGCCGGAGCTCAAGGCGACCGCCGAGGCCGTCTACGAGCACGACGGCCGGCGCCAGCTGCTCACGCGCCGGCGAGTGTGGGACGTCCCCGGCCAGGATCCAGTCGAGGATCTCGTGCGGTTCCGGACGCTCGCACCGCTCGAGCTCGAGCATCATCTCGCGCTGCACGGCTTCGAGACCGTCGACGTCTACGACAACCGGGACCTGCTCGAGTCCGACCTCAGCGCGACGTCCATCGTTGTCGTCGCGCGCTTCACCGGCGCCGTCTGACGCCGAGCCTCGTCAGCCCGGCTCCGCGTCGGCTGTCCGGGGTGTTCCGTGTTTGTCGCTGTATGAGCAACTAACCCGGAACACCCCCACGTACCGCCGCTTCCTACGCGGCGATCGGCATCGCCGGTGCGCCGGCGGCGGCGAGGAACGCGGCGGCGCGGTCGGGCGTGGCGATCGCGCGCCACATGTCGGCGGGGTGCGCCCACTTGTCACAGAACGCGTCGGCGACCGACTCGTGCTGGTTGGCTGCCCCGAGGATCGCCTCGACGTGGGGCTCTGGGGGCAGCAGGAGGCTGTTGTTGAAATTCGTCACCGGCTCGGCGACCGCCCACATGTCGCGTGCGACGCTGCGGCAGAACCATTCGTCGAATGCGACGTCCTGGCTGATCGCGTCGGCGAGAACAGCCGCGCTGGCGGAGGCGAGGTTCGCTCCCTGCCCGCCGACCGGATCGTTGGCCACGAAGGCGTCCCCGACGGCCATCACGAAGCGGCCGGGCGCGACTTCGCAATAGGGCCGGCGGACCGTCGGCGTGATCGCGCCCTGGAGCACGTCCGTCGGGCCGGTCACGGCGAACTCGGCGCGATCGATGCGCTCGTGCACGCTGGGCGCGTACTGGCGCAGCAGGTCGATCATGAGCGCCTCGAAGGCCGCAGGGTCCTCGGCGTAGCTCGCGCGCGTGATCGGCTCCAGCGGACCGCCCGGGACCGACTCGAAGGCGACCGCAGTGACGAGACCGTGCAGCGAGAGGAAGCGGAAGGTGAAGATCTCGCCCACGCCCGGCGCGATCGAGATGCTCGCCCCTCTGGGCTCCAGCGGGACGACTCCGCGGCACAGCGTCGAGCAGATGATGCGCTGCGGCGCGTCGTGTACGGACCGGTTGGGATCGCGCGGGAAGAAGGCGTTGACGCTCTCGCGGCCGGATGCGATCACCGTCAGGTCGTGGGCGTCGATGCCGGCCACCACGTCCTCGGGCGTTCGCGGGCCGAAGACGACGTGCCCGCCGCGCTCGGCGTAGTCCTCCAGCAGGCGTGGCCGGTAGACGCGGAAGTCCACACCGCTGAACGGAGCCGCCAGACGCCCCGCAAACGCGATCGGCGTGTCGAGGATCGAGATGTGCGTGGCGGCGGAGTTGGCGGCGCTGCCGCTCCAGTGGTCGACGCCGAGCGCGCGCTCGCGCGCGACGGTCGGATGGAAGCGCGCCACGGTGTTCGGCAGGCGCGTCCGGCGCATCTGCTCTGGGGCGTGCTCGGCGTACACGGTCGTGTCTACCCCGGCCTGTTGCAGGCTGAGGGCCAAGTTCAGTCCCGAGATTCCCGTCCCGACGATGCCGATGCTTGTCATTTCCGCGTCCTTTGTCCGTGAAGCGTCGTGCCTGCGGCGTAGTCCGCGTGGGGCGGTGCCTGTTACGGAGACCGTCGCGCAAGCCAGATGACCGCGCCATGGAGGCCAGCAGGTCTATGCCGGTACGGGCGACCCCACCCCCACGCTCGCTGATCCCCTCGCGCGGCGATCAGGCCGCGTGTGGCGTGAGCGCGCTGGGCCATGAACCGCTCGACGGCGTGTCCTAGACGAACACCGTGCGAAACAGGAGCACGGGTGAAACGCTCGCTCGAACACATCGACGGGGTGGTCGCGATCACCGTGCGCGACGTCGCGACGCGGCGGCTGCTCGAGCAGATCGGCGCGGCGCAGGACATCACGGTGACGGCGGACCCTGCGCTGCTGCTCGAGCCCCTGTGCCGCTGGCCGACGGCGCGCTTGAGCGCCAGGGCATCCCGCGCGACTGCCAGCTGATCGGGATGTCGGTGCGCGAGCCGGGCGGCACGACGCACGGCCTCGAGGAGGGCGTCTACCACAGCTGCTCGCCAACGCGGCTGACTTCGTCGCCCACCCCTTCGAGGCGAACGTCCTGTTCATCCCGATGGACCACCAGGACGTGAGCCACGCGCTCCGCGTGATCGCCGAGATGGGAGCGCCGGACCGCGCCTGGGTTCTGAAGGGAACCTATGGACCGCGGGAGATGCTGGGCTTGATCGGCGAGCTGGACCTTGCCGTCGGCATGCGGCCGCACTTCTTGATCTTCGCCGCGCGGACATCCTGTGCGCGCAGGCGTTCGACGATGCGATCGCGCGCGGCTCGTACCCGATCGACATCCACGCTACCGCGCGCCGGAGCGGTCGCCAGGGACGTCGACGGGCGCGAGGTGCAGCGCGAGCTCCTGCGCCAGGGCGCAAGCCTGCGGCCGCAGATCGCGGCGAGCCTCGGAGTCGGCGGAGCGGGCCGCCGAGACCTACCCAATTGGGTGTAATCGGCTCGTTTCGGCAGCCGAGCTGGTGGGATACGGTGCTACTCCCGCCCGGTCTTCGGGTGGGCCGCTTGTTCGACCTGAGGTGACCGCATGAAGATGGTGATCGCGTACATCCGCCACGAGGCGTTCGAGCCGATTCGCGCCGACCTGCTCGCGAAGGGGTTTCCCTCGATGTCGGTGAGCGAGGTCAAGGGTTCTGGACGCCAGAAAGGGATCACCGAGCGCTACCGCGGCGCCGAGCTGACGAACTACCTGCGTCCGAAGGTCAAGATCGAATGCGTCGTCGCGGCGACCGACGTGCGGCTCGTCGTCGACACGATTCTCACGCACGCGCGCACGGGCGGCGTCGGCGATGGCAAGGTGTTCGTGCTGCCGGTCGAAGAGGCCTATCGCGTGCGAACCGGCGAGGCCGGGGAGGACATCCTGCAGGCCCACCCGGACGCCGCGAAGACCCTCTGAGCTGACCCTGGCTACGCGGCGCGCAGGTCGCGGTACGTCAGGACGACGCGACCGAGCAAGAGGACATCGCCGTCGTGCAGATCGGCCATGTCGACGCGGCGGCCGTTGACGATCGTGCCGTTGGTGCTGCGGTCGTCCATGATCCGCAGCCCTGCTGCGCGGGCGACGATGATCGCGTGTCGCGCGGAGACCGTGTGATCGTCGAGACGTACGTCGTTGCTCAGCCCGCGGCCGATATGGGTGACGTCGGTCTTGAGCTCGAACGCACGGCTGCCGTTCGCAAGCAGGTAGCGCCCGCGGGGCAGGCTCTCCACCGGTGGCGCACGCTCGTCATCGGCCTGCGGGCGAACGTCGATCGCGGACGTCTTGAGCTGATGCTCGGTGTGCTCTACGACGGACATGACCCTTCACTGAAGCGCGCCAACCTCAAGCTGGGCTTAAGCGTGGATCCGCCGAAGGTCGCGGACGGCGAGACGCCGCGAGATTCGGTGGAGTGGATGCAGGCTGGCCCCAGGCGATTCCCAGGAACTTCGTACGCGGTTCTTATCTTGCCATGGCAACGTCTCGGTCCAGCTACCCGACTCGGAAGGACGCGACATGAGTGCACGAAGGATTGCGGCGATTGCGCTCACGGGCGTGCTTGTCGCGGGCGGCGCCGGCGCGGCGTTCGCTGCGATCTCCAAGGACGACGACAAGAAGGCCGAGCAGTCGATCCTCGACAATGCCGCCAAGCGGCTGAACGTCACACCTGACGCGCTGCGCAGCGCGCTCGCGGCCGCTCAGGACGAGCAGCTCGACCAGGCGGTCAAGGACGGCCTGCTCACGCAAACGCAGGCCGATGCGATCAAGGCACGGCGCAAGCAGGATGGCCGTGTGCTCGGCGGCCCGTTCGGCGAGCCCGGCGCCCGCGGCTTCGGCCCCGGTGGCCCGCCCGATCCGCGCCTTGGACATCACCGCGGCGGGCACATGCTGTTCGAGGACCTTGCCAAGGCGCTCGACCTCACGCCGGCCAAGCTGTTCGCCCAGCTGCGTGCCGGCAAGAGCATCGCCGACGTTGCCAAGGCACAGAGCAAGTCGCTCGACAGCGTCCGCTCGGCCGTGAAGGCGGTGGCGAAGGCTCGCGCGGACACGGCCGTCAAGAGCGGCGACATCACCCAGGCCCAGGCGGACGAGATGCTCTCGCGGCTCGATGACGCCTTGCGAAATCTCGACAAGGCAAAGCCGTTCGCCGGCCGACGCGACTTCCGCGAGGGGCCGCCGCGGCTGCGCGGCGGTGGCGGCAACCGGCCCGGCAGCTTCGTGCCCGCGCCGAGCCCGGACGGCATCTTCTTCTGACGCGCCGGCGGGCCTCGACGAGAGCTCTCAGGAAACTCCCAGCCGTCGGGTTGACAATGTGGGCATGGAAGCCTCCGCCGCCGCCGTCGAGCCACACCGCATCCTCGTTGTCGACGACGAGCCGAACATCGCCGACGTCGTCTCGATGGCGTTGCGCTTCCAGGGCTTCGCGGTGCAGACTGCGGGCACCGGGCGTGACGCGCTCGCGGCGGTGCGCAACTTCGATCCGCACCTGCTCGTGCTCGACATCATGCTGCCCGACATGGAGGGCTTCGACGTCGCCGAGCGCCTGGGCGCCCAGCGCGCGCAGCTGCCGATCATCTTCCTCACCGCCCGCGACTCGACCCAGGACAAGATCCGCGGACTGACCACCGGTGGTGACGACTACGTCACCAAGCCCTTCAGCCTCGAGGAGCTCGTCGCGCGTATCCGCGCGATCCTGCGACGCACCGGCGTGCAGGCGCCGACGTCGTCGCGGCTCACGTTCGAGGACCTCGAACTGGATGAGGACACGCGCGACGTCACGCGCGCGGGGCAGCCGATCGAGCTGACGGCCACCGAGTACCGCCTCCTGCGATACCTGCTGCTCAACCCGCGCCGCGTGCTCACGCGCGCGCAGCTGCTCGACCATGTCTGGGAGTACGACTTCGACGGCGACTCGCGGATCCTCGAGACGTATGTCAGCTACCTGCGCAAGAAGATTGACCCGCACGGTCCGTCGCTCATCCAGACGGTGCGCGGGGTCGGCTACGCGCTGCGACTCCCGCGGAGTTGAGCGATGTCGCTGCGCGGGCGCCTGATCATCGGCGTGGTGGCGCTGGCGGCGGTCGGACTGCTCGTGCTGGGAGGGGCGACCTACGGGGCGCTGAGCGACTTCCAGGCCAACCGGGTCGACGGCCGCGCGGAGGCTTCCGTCGGGCCGGCGCTGCGCGCGCTTGGCACAGAGCTCGGCGATCACGCCTTGCTCGCTGCCGCCGCCAGGAGCGATCTGGGCGGCGGGCCCGGGGATTCGGCCCCGCGCGGCGGGCGCGCCCGCGGCCTCGGCGAGCCGGGTGGACCAGACGGCCCGCGGTCGCACGGCGACGGCCGGCGCGCCGCCGATCTTCCATCCGCGGGGACCTATGTGCAGCAGCGCGACGCCTCGGGCAAGGTGCGCGGCGGGACCTTTCTGGTGCCGCCGGGCGAGACACAGCCCGCCGGGCCGCAGCTGCCGAGCAAGCTCGAGCTGAACGGGCACCAGACGATCACTTCGCGCGGCATGGATTACCGCGTCTACGCGCTGCCGACGCCGACGCTCGCGAGCCAGACGACGGTCATCGCAATTCCGTTCGCTGAGGCGGACGCCACGCTGGACCGGCTGCTGCTCGCCGAGGGCCTCGTGATCGCGGCGGTGCTCGCCGCGTTGGGCGCCGCGGCGTGGTGGATCGTCGGGCTCGGCCTGCGCCCGCTGGACCGCATCGGCGCGACCGCAGGCGCGATCGCGGCAGGCGACCTGTCGCGGCGCGTCGAGCCGGCCGAGCCGCGGACCGAGGTCGGGCGCCTCGGGCTGTCGCTGAATGCGATGCTCGCCCGCCTGGAGGAGGCGTTCGCCGAGCGGCGCGCGAGCGAGGATCGGTTGCGCCGCTTCCTCGCCGATGCCTCGCACGAGCTGCGCACGCCGCTTGCGTCGATCCGCGGCTATGCCGAGCTCTTCCGGATCGGTGCCGCCACCGAGCCGGCGGATCTCGAGAAGGCGATGACGCGCATCGAGGACGAGTCGGCGCGGATGGGCGTGCTGATCGAGGACCTGCTCGCGCTCGCGCGGCTTGACGAGGTGCGCGAGCACCATCGCGAGCCTGTGGATCTGGTGGCGCTCGCGGGCGACGCGGTCGACGACGCGCGCGTGGTGGCGCCCGAGCGCACGATCGAGCTGCACGACGGGGCGGGAGCGATCGTCGTCGACGGCGATCCATCGCAGCTGCGCCAGGTTCTGGCGAACCTCATGCGCAACGCGCTCATGCACACCCCGGCGGGAACGGCGATCGACGTCTCGCTCGCGCGAAACGACGGCGCGGCGACGCTCGCCGTCCGCGATCACGGCGAGGGTCTGCCGTCGGGCGATCCCAACGAGCTGTTCGACCGCTTCTGGCGCGCGGACCCCGCGCGCGGGCGCGGTCGGGCCGGCGCAGGACTGGGGCTCGCGATCGTGGCGCGAATCGTGGCGGCGCATGGTGGCCGGGCGGAGGCCGCCGACGCGGAGGGCGGTGGTGCGCGCTTCACCGTGACGCTGCCGCTGCGCCCGGGCGGAGGCGCTCGGACTGACGGTTAGCGCCGGTCCGCGTCGGCCGGCGTGGCATGCAGCTCGGCGAGCTTGTCCTCGCCAAACGCCTTGCTCGAGACCGAGACGTCGCCCGAGAACGGGTGGTCGAGCGCGACTGCGATGAGCAGGTTGAAGCTCGTCAGGACGGCGACCGCGATGACGATCGTCATGTGGACGTGCAGCTTCGGGACGGCGAGCAGGTACATCGAGGCGATGAGCAGGGCGGCGCCGACGAGCAGCAGCACTGCGAACGGCGTCGGCAGCTCCTGGGTCGCATCGTGCAGGCGCTCGATGCGCGACGAAACGACCGCGTTGAGCTGCGTGACCGCGTCCTCGTAGAACGCCACCCGGTTCTCCGTCGCCGGGCTGTAGCCGCGCAGCACGCGGTACATGTCGCCGACGTGCTTGTCGCCGAGCTGGGCGTAGCTCTTGCCCTCCTTCATCAGCTCGAACTCGCGGAAGCGGACGTTGGCGACGTACGTGCGCATCTCGTCCTGCATGGCGTGCGCGATCGGCATCCCGCGCGTGTCCTCGTAGAGCTGGATCAGCTGCGCCGCCTCGCTGACGACATTCGCCTCCGCGGCGGTGAAGTCCTCGTAGAGCGAGACGATGACGAAGCCGAGGATGATCCCGTAGACGGCCGCGAGGACACCGATCGCGATGCCCGCGACATCGTTGATCTCCGTGCGGCCCAGTTCCGGGAAGCGCTTGCGGACGAGCAGCAATCCGGCAACGGCGAGCGCGGCGCAGCCTCCGACGCCGGCGAGCGCGAGGACCCACGTCGGAAGTGTGTTCAGTAGCGATCGCGCCAAGGTTCTGCTCCGGGGCCGGCAGCCTAACCGCGGGGGGCTCGGCGCGCAGCCGCCGTGCGGCTCGTTAGGCTCCCGCGCCGTGTCGGGTCGGACAACGCGAATACTGAAGCGGCTGAAGAGGACTGCCCGCAAGCTCGCGCCGCTCCTGGCGATGGCGCTCCTGCTCGCCGCCGGCGCCTACGCGCTTGCGCGGCTGCTGTTCGGCGGCGGCGACGAACCGTCCGAGCCCGCCTCCGTGCGCGTGCGGGTGCTTGCTGCGGGGACGTTCACGGCGGCCCACCCCTATGCGCCGTACTACGTCGTGCCCACGAGGAAGCTGTCGGGGCCGTCGAAGCTGTCGCCGGCGGCGACCGCCAAGTTCGTGACCCAACCTGAGATCGCGCTGGCGAAGGGCGCGACGGCCGGCAGCCCGCAGATCGTGCGCATCGAGTTGCGCGGACAGGACGACAGGCCGGTCACCGTCGAGGCGCTTCGCGTGAGGGTGGTCAGCGACGCGCGTCCGCTGAAGGGCTGGTTCATCGCGTCGCCGGGCTGCGGCGTGGAGCGAACGGTGCGGGTCGCGAGCGTGAACCTGGATGTTGCGCGCAAGCGCACGCGCAAGCTCAGGATCGAGATCGCCCGCAACCAACGCAGGACCGTCGAGATCCAGGCGTCGACGCGTCGCCATCGGGTGGCGTGGGTTGGGGAGCTGACGGTGTCCGGGACGGGCCGCTCCCGCGCGACGATCGCCGTCGACGACAACGGCCAGCCGTTTCGCATGACGTCTCCGACCGCGAGCCGGGGGTACGAGCCCGTGTACGGCGCGACGGGCATCTCCGGGTTCGATCGCCGTCGCGGCTGGGACAACGGCGT
This sequence comes from Solirubrobacteraceae bacterium, assembly GCA_033855115.1. Lineage (GTDB taxonomy): Bacteria > Actinomycetota > Thermoleophilia > Solirubrobacterales > Solirubrobacteraceae > CADCVQ01. The sequence continues at coordinate 24,863 of JAWVGJ010000172.1, read as the reverse complement.
CGACACGGGCTGTTAATCGCGCGCGATAACCGGAGACGGCACCGGCGCAATGCGGCACCTACGATGATCGCCTATCCCAGGTCAGCAGGCCGGAGAGGAGGTCGGCAAATCCCTTCGCGTCCTGGAGTGCGTGCCCGGTCTTGCTGGACCGGGGGCCGAGCAGCGCGCTCGGCATCCGGCGCCTGATGACGTCGCGCACAGCGCTGTTGGCAAGCGCGGCGTACGCGGTCTTGATGTCGTAGTGGGCGGATTGGCCGAACGGACTGCGGCCGGTGTACTGGTGAAGGTAGTACTGGGTGAATTGCCAGACCAGGCCGAGCGGAAACGCGGCCAGCACGGGCTGAGCCTTGTGAGCGCTCACAAGGTCCTCGATCCAGGCAGCGAACTCGGGCATCGCCTCGCCGGGCGCGCGACCGTCCTGCTCGAGCTTGGCGCGATCCAGGCCGGTCACGCGCAGGGCCTTCTCGATGTAGGTGTCGCTGATCGGCTTCAGTTCGGCGTAGAACGTCGTCTCGTCGGGATCGAGAACCTCGACGGTGCCATCCTCGCGGCGGATCGCGGCCGCGCATGCACCGAGCGAGACGATCGAGTACGGGCCGGGGACGTGACCGTCGACCTCCGCGTCGACGCAGAGATAGAGTTCGCTGGTCGCCATTCGCGAGCTAGCCTCGCAGAGGGTCGGCCCAGGCGGCTTGTCCTTGCGCGGTAGCGGCAGGGCCTGCGACGATCCCTGGCATGAAGACGCTCGCGCCCGGCGTGCATCAGCTCAAGGGAATGCCGCCGCACGCGATCAACGTCTACCTCGTCGAGGACGTGCTCGTCGACGCAGGCACGCCGCGCGCCGAGAAGCGGATCCTGCGCGAGCTCGCCTCCCGCGACGTCTCAGCGCATCTGGTCACGCACGCCCATCCCGACCATTACGGTTCAAGTCATGCCCTCTGCGAGCGCCTTGGACTTCCGCTGTGGACGGGCGCGATCGACGCGGACGCGCTCGAGGCGGGCGATCCGCCGCACTCGCAGACGCGCGTCGCGCAGCTCATGGCGCGGATGAAGATGCCGCCGGGTCATCCGGTCACCCGCCGGCTGCACGAGGGGGACGAGGTCGCGGGCTTCCGGGTGCTCGACACCCCAGGACATACGCCTGGGCACATCGCACTGTGGCGCGAGTCCGACCGCGTGCTGATCGCCGGAGACGTGTTCTTCAACGTCACCAAGACGGGGCAGCCGCCGCGCTTCCTGTCGTCCGACCCGGCAATGAACCGGGAGTCGATGCGGCGGCTGGCCGAGCTGCGCCCTGCGCTGGCGCTGTTCGGGCACGGTCCGCCATTGCGCGATCCGGCGCGGCTGGCCCAGGCGGCGATGAGATAACGCGGCGTTCAGCGCCCGACGCTGGCCAGCGCTTCGATCGCCTCGTCGAGGTGGCGCGGCTCCAGGCGGATGTGGCTGTGCTGGCTCATCGATCGAGCGGCGACGCCGATCGCCTCGACCGGCGGGGCATTGGACAGCACGGGCACGACGACCAGCAACTCGACAGGAACCGACCATGGCCAGCGCGTCGGGTCGGCGGGGCTTGGCATGTCCGTCGAGGGCTCGCCCAGCACCTCGGCGACGCCGAAGATCCGCCGCCAACCCGATGCGTACAGGACGAGCCTGTCGCCGGCATGCATCCGCGGGCGCCGCGGGAACGCCGTGCGGCCGGGGTCCACGAGCGAGCTCGCGCCGCCGGCGAGCCAGCGGTCATGCAGCGGCTTGGTGCCGGTACCGTGCGCCTTGAGGAAGACGGAGGTCATCGGGAGCGGTCTTCTAGCAGGAGCGGCGAGGGCGCACAGCCGCGAGTGCCTTCAAGGGCGAGGGCGGGCGGCCGGCGCGCACGGTCAGGGCGTCCTCATCGGGCACAGCGGTCGACGAGCAGAAGTCACCCTCGCCTGGGTCGTGCGGCGCTTGGGCTGCTGCGCTGCCCTACGAGCCGCGGCGCAACCGCCGCAGCACTCGCCTCACCGCAGTCCGCAGCCGCCCGCCGCGGCCCGCGCCGCCGGCGTCCCCACCCGCGATCGACCGCGCGAGGAGCTGCATCGGGTGCACGATCTCCAGCGGCTGTCCCTTTCGCTGCAGATGCGCGGCGATCTGCAGCGTGCAGCCGGGGTTGGCCGCCGCGATCACGGCAGCCCCGGTTGCAAGCAGGTTGTCTGCCTTGCGCGCCCCCAGCTGGGCCGCCGCCTCCGGCCGCGTGAGGTTGTAGATGCCGGCCGATCCGCAGCACAGCTCCCACTCCGCCGGCTCGACGAGCTCGACGCCGGGGATCGAGCGCAGCAGCTCCCGCGGTTGGGCGCGCACCGACTGCGCGTGGGCGAGGTGGCACGCGTCGTGGTAGGCGACCTGCAGCGCGACGGGATGACGCTTGGCCCGCGGCTGCACCGACGCCAGCAGTTCGTGCACATCGCGGGCCTTTTCCCCTAGCCGCCGTGCGCGCTTGCTCCACTCAGGGTCATCGCGCAGCAGGTGACCGTAGTCCTTGATGGCCGAGCCGCATCCGGCGGCGTTGACGACGATCAGATCGAAGCGCTCCAGCGCCGAGATCGTCGCCTTCGCCAGCGCGAGCGCATGCTCCTCCTGGCCGGAGTGCAGTCCGAGCGCGCCGCAGCACCGCGGCTCGCGCGGCGCGTGGACCTCAAAACCCTCTGCGGCCAGGACCGCGACCGTCGCGGCGTTCACGTCGCCGAAGTACGCGCGCTGGACACATCCCTGCAGAAAGCCGACGGTCCCGCGACGCTCACCCACCGCCGGCGTCACGGCGGGCAGACGGTGAACCGTGTCGCGCAGCTTCACCGGCGGCGCGAGCTCCATCAAGGTCCGCAGCGTCGGCAAACGCGAAAGCAGACGGGAGCGCTGCATGCGGCGGGCCAGGCCCAAGCGCCGGGACGCGACGATCAACGGCACGGTCGCGCGCAACCGCCCCGGGTGAGGGAACGTCGAGAACAGCGCCCGGCGCAGCAGGCGCTCGCGCAGTGTTCGCGTATGCACCCGCTCGACCTGCGCGCGCGTGTCCTCCAGGAGCAGGTCGTAGCGCACGCCCGACGGGCAGGCGGTGACGCACGCCATGCACCCCAGGCAGTTGTCGAAGTGGTCGACCATCGTGTCGGTGAGCGTGCTGCCCTCCTGCAGGCCCTCGCTCATGAGCACGATGCGCCCGCGCGGGCTGTCCATCTCCTCGCTCCACAGCGCGTAGGTCGGGCACGTCGGGAGGCAGAAGCCGCAGTGCACGCAGTCCTCGATCAGGTCGATCTCGGGCGGCTTGTGGTCGTCGAAGGCGCGGTCGATCGGTGTGCGTGGCATGCCGAACCCCGAACTAGATCCCGCCGACGAAGATCGCCGGGTTGCAGGTCGCGGTCGGATCGAAGCGCTGCTTGACGCGCCGCATGAGCGCGAGCGCCGAGCTCTCGTGGTGGTCCCACGGATCGAGATGGGCGCGCACGGCAGCGGGCGCGTCGAGGACCACGCACGCGCAGGGCACGAGCGCCTCGCGCAGGCCCGCGATCGCGATCACGAGCTCGCCCGGCGCGGCCGCGGGCAGCGCGATCCACGACAGCCCTAGCGCGGCGCGGCCGACCAGCGTCGCGCCCGCGGCCTGCGCCGCATGGAAGGCGTCCGCAAGCCGCGTGGGGCGGCCCGAGACGCGCACCACCGCACCGCCGTCAACGCTGCGCTGGCCGGCCCGCTGGCGCTCCCACAGCGGCTCGTCCTCCTCGACGCAGGCAGCCTCCACGCCGGTTTCGGCCAGCAGCACGCGTGCCGCCTCGGCCTGCTCGGCGGCCGCAATCCCGGCAAAGCGCGCGAGCACCGCGCCGCTCGAACCCTCCCAGCGGACATCGAGCGCCTGCGCCTCCAGCGAGCTTCCGGCCATCGCGATCGCCGCGTGCTGGAGCAACCCGGCGTCGTCGGTGCGACCGGTCGCGGTCGCCAGTGCGGGCGGGCGTGGATGCAGCCGCACCGCGACCTCGCAGATCAATCCCAGCGTCCCGAACGAGCCGCTGTAGAGCTTGGCGAGGTCGTAGCCGGCGACGTTCTTGATCACCTTCCCGCCCGCGTGCGCGAGCGATCCGTCCGACAGCGCGATCGTCACTCCGAGCACGAGATCGCGTGGCGCGCCGTAGCGATGGCGCAGCGGCCCGGAGTCGCCCGTTGCGATCAGGCCGCCCACCGTCGCGGCGTCGTCCGCTCCCCACGGCGCATCCAGCGCAAGCATCTGGTCAGCCGACGCAAGCGCCTCGTCGAGCTCTCGCAACGGCATGCCGGCCTGCAGGACCGCGGTCAGGTCGCCACGGTTGTGCGCCACGATCGCGTCCAGGGCGCCGGTGCGCAGCTGCACGGCGCAGTCGGCGCCGGGCAGGCCCCACGGCTTCGTGCCGCCGCCGGCGATGCGCACCGCCACGCCCTCGTCGGCGCACGAACGCAGCAGTTCGGCCGATTCCTGCGCAGATTTCGGCGTCTCCGTGCGGATCGTCTGGGCGGTCATTCAGAAGCGCTCCGCGACCCCGTCGCGCTCGAGCGGGTGGCGGCGGTATGGCCCCGGCACCTCACCGCACAGCCGTGGCGTCGGCATGACCTTGCCGGGATTTGCCAGCCCGCGAGGATCGAACGCGCAGCGCAGGTGCTGGAATGCGGCGAGGTCCGGCTCGTCGAACATGCGCGGCATGTGGCGCTTCTTGTCCACGCCGATGCCATGCTCGCCGGTGATCGAGCCGCCCGCGTCGACGCACGCCTCGAGAATCCGGCCGGCGAGCTCCTCGGCGCGCGCGGCCTCCTCCTCGCCGTCGTAGCAGACGAGCGGGTGCAGGTTGCCGTCGCCGGCGTGAAAGACGTTTCCGACGCGCATCCCGTACTCGTCCGAAAGCTCGGCGATCCGCGCCAGCACCTCGGGCAGCTTCGTGCGCGGGATGACGCCGTCCTGCACGTAGTAGTTCGGCGCGACGCGGCCCATGGCTGCGAAGGCGGCCTTGCGCGTGCGCCAGATCGCGGCCCGATCGGCGTCGTCGCGCGCGATGCGGATGTCGATCGCGCCGCTTGACTCGCAGATCTTCACGACGGAGTCAAAGCGTGCCTCGCACTCGTGCTTGGATCCGTCGAGCTCGATGATCAACGCCGCACCGACATCGGTGGGGAAGCCCGCGTGCACCGACTGCTCGGCCGCCTGGATCGTGAGGGTGTCCATCATCTCGATCGCACCGGGAACGATGCCCTCTGAGACGATCCGCGACACCGTCTCGCCCGCCTCGCTGGTTGTGTCGAAGAACGCGACCATCGTCTTGATCGCTTCCGGCGGCGGAATGACGCGCAGCGTGATCGCGGTGCAGATGCCGAGCGTCCCCTCGGACCCGACGAACGCGCCGAGCAGGTCATAGCCGGGGGTGTCGACCTCTTTGCCGCCGAGCTGGACGATCTCTCCGTCGGCCAGCACGACCTCCAGGCCCGTCACGTAATTCGTCGTGAAGCCGTACTTGAAGCAGTGCGCGCCGCCGGAGTTCTCGGCGACGTTGCCGCCGATCGAGCAGACGATCTGCGACGACGGGTCGGGCGGATAGAAGTGCGTCGGGCCGACGGCGGCCGACACCTCGGTGTTCGTGACCCCGGGCTCGACGACGATCCGCCCGTTGGCGAGGTCGACCTCGAGCACGCGCCTCATGCGGGTGACCGCGATCACCACGCCTTCCTGCACGGGCAGTGCGCCGCCGCTCAGGCCGCTGCCGGCGCCGCGCGCGACCCACGGCACGTTCGCCTCCGAGCACGCGCGCACGACGTCGCGCACCTGCGTCGCGTCTGCGGGAAGGACGACCGCGCGCGGCGTCGCGCGGTACTGCAACAGCCCGTCGGACTCGTACGTGCGCAACTGCATCGCGTCCGTGAGAACGTGCGCTGCGCCGCAGATCTCGCGCAGGCGCTCGAGCAGCGTGCGGTCCGGTAGAGCGGGGGGCGTGGTGGTCGTCGGCACAGGTGCGCGGGAAGGAGGGTACGCAAGTTCCATGCGGACCGGAACTTCAAACCTATTTCTGGGTTCCGTCAGGTCTAGCACGTACCGTCGCGCTTTGCACCTGGGGGCGAGAGGAGCGAGATGGCGCAGAGGACGTTGGTGTTCACCGCCGAGCTGATCGGCTTCGAGGGGGTCCGGCGCACGATCGCGATCCGTGACGACCTCACGCTCGTCGACCTGCACTACGCGCTGCAGTCGGCCTTTCGCTGGGACGACGATCATCTGTACGCGTTCTGGCTGGATGGAGCGTTCTGGGCGACCGACTGCGACCACTACCTGCACCCGCTGCACGACCAATCCGGCGACCGGCTCTGCAAGAGCGCCTACACGCCGCTCGTCGAGCTGAGACTCGATGTCGGCCGTAGCATCGCCTACGTCTTCGATTTCGCGAGCGAGTGGCGCGTGCAACTGACCGTGCAGCGCGTCGGCGCGGGCAGCGGCAGGGTGCCGTCTCGGGTGCTCGAGTCCGTCGGGCAGGCGCCGCCGCAGTACGCGACCGGCGCGGCCGAGACGCAGGACGCGGTGGCGTAGCCCTACGCGCGCTGGGTGGCGGCCTGCGCCTGCTCCTCCCGAATCTCAGCCAGCCGCCGGTGCGCGAGCGCGACGGCCATCGCGCCGTCGCCGACAGCGCCCGCGACGCGCTTGGTTGACCCATGGCGGACATCGCCGGCGGCGAAGAGTCCGGGCACGCCGGTCTCGAGCGCCAGCGGGTCGCGGTTCAGCGACCAGTTCTGCGGCCGCTGGCCGTCCTTGAGCAGATCGGGTCCGGTGAGGATGTAGCCGGCTGCGTCGGTCTCGACGCCGACGTCCTCGGCCCATGCCGTTCGCGGTGTTCCGCCGATGCAGGCAAACAGCGCCTTCGCCGGCACGTGCTCGGTGGAGCCGTCCGTGCGGTTGGTCAATGTCACGGCGCCGAGCTCGCCCTCGTCATCGGGCTCGATATCCGTCACTTCCGTGTTCAGGCGCACGTCGACCAGCGGGTGCGCGTCGATGCGGTCGACGAGGTAGCGCGACATCGACCTGCCGAGCTCGTTGCCGCGAGCCGCCATCTTCACGTGGGCGCCGGCGTTCGCGAGATCCATCACCGCCTGCCCGGCGGAGTTGCCGGCGCCCGCGACGACGACGTCGTCGCCGCCGCACTGGGCAGCCTCGCTGCGACCGGCGCCGTAGTACGCGCCGCGGCCGAGGAAGTCATCCAACCCTTCGACATCGAGCCTGCGCCACTCCATCCCGGGCGCCGCGATGACGACCGGCGCGCGAACCTCGTGTCCGCCGGCGAGGTCTAGCTCGAAGCGCCCGTCGTCGAGCTGGCGGCTGGAGACCACCGGCCGCAGCAGGCTCAGGTCCGCTCCGAAGCCCTCGGCCTGCCGGCCCGCGAGCCGCGCGAGCTCGGCACCGCCGATCCCGCCCGGGAAGCCGAAGAAGTTCTCGATCCGCGACGTGTGCGACGCCTGGCCACCCGGGACGTCGCGCTCGAGCACGACGGTGTCCAGTCCGTCCGACGCGGCGTACACCGCAGCGGCGAGACCGGCCGGGCCGGCGCCCACGATCGCGAGGTCGTAGTCGGTCTTCGGTGGCGGGTCGGACTGCCCCCAAGCTTGTGCGAGCTTCTCGACGGTCGCGTTGCGCACGACGAGATCCTCGTCGACGACGAGCGGCAGGTCCGCCTCCGTCGCATCTGCGCGCCTCAGCTCCTCGTCGGCCTCGGGTGTTCCGGCCTCGAGCCATTCATAGGGCTGGGCGATGCGCGTCAGGAAGTCGCGCAGCCGGTGCGAAGCCGGGTCGAGCCGGTGCCCAACGACGGTGACCGTTGGGTGGATCGGGCTCACGTTCTGGGGTGCTGGGTGGACATGAGCTCATCCAGATAGCACCAACTGCGGTCTTCACCAGGTTCGCCCACGCCGAGGAGCCCGGCGGGCGCCGGGCTCCTGAGGGGCAGGACGGGGGCTATGGGCGCCCCCGATGCTCGTTGACTGCGGTGACCTCGAAGTCCTTGTTGACCAGTACCTCGACCTCGCTGCCGTCGGATTTGCGCACATACGCCTCGTAGGGCGAGCCGTGATCGGCATCGGTCTCCACGCGCAGGACCGTCCCGCCCGCGACCTTCGCCAGCGCCGCCGCCTTGACCTTGTCGGCGATGTCGCCGCTCAGCGCAGTTTCGTCGCCGTGACGGCCGGGTCCGCCGTGGCGGCCACCACGGCCACCGCGATGTCCAGGTCCGCCGTGTGTGTCGATCGCTGTGGCCTCGAAGCTCGAGTTGACGAGCACGACGACCTCGCTGCCGTCGGACTTGCGCACGTGCGCGTGGTATGCCGAGCCGCCGGGTCCGCCGGGTCCGCCGGCCTCGACGCGCAGGACGCTTGCGCCTGGGACCTTCGCGAGCGCGGCCGCCTTGACCTTGTCGGCGGTGTCGCCGCTGAGCTCGGTCTCGCGCGAGGACGGCTGGCGATCGCGCTGTGATGACGACGAGCTGGAGGCGGAGTTCTTCGGCGCGGCGCCGGCGAACGCCGCGGCACCGGCTGCGAGCGCTGCGAGCGCGGCGACGAACATGAGCATCTTGCGGACCGACTGGAGCATGGATCCTCCTTGAGATGGACACCCGTTGCTCGGCAAGCATCGGCCGCGCGCCTGAGCTCAGGCTCAGACGAGGCTGAGAATCCGCTGAGAGCGCCGCCGCTCTACGGGGTGAACGCCGCCGGCGGGATGGCGTAGAACGCTTCGCCGGGAGGGCCCTCCGGGCTCTTGCCGCCGTGGACCACGATCAACGGTTCGTGACTGATCTGTCCACCGTGGCCCAAAACCCAGGCGTCCACGTCGTCGCGCCGGTCCTCGGGCACGTCGGAGCGGCGGATCGCGAGCATACCCTCGGGCCGCTGGGCGATATCGCGCAGCGGAAGGTCGAGCAGGAGCTCGCGGATCGCGTCGTCGCCGTTGTCGGTCATGGGGAGGGAAGGCTATACGCCGGCGGCCTGCTCGGCGGCCTGACGACCCAGGAGATCGCCCGGGCGTTCCTCGTCGGTGAGCCGACCGTCGCCCAGCGGATCGTGCGGGCCAAGCGGACCCCTGCCGAGGCGCACGTTGCATTCGAAGTCCCGCGCGGAGACCGCTCGGCCTCCGGCTGGCGTCGGTGCTCGAAGTCGTATACATGATCTTCAACGAGGGCAAATCGGCGACCGCCGGCGACGATTGGATGCGACCGTCGTTGTGCGCCGAGGCGCTGCGGCTGGGGCGGATCCTGGCCGAGCTCGCTCCCGGGGAGCTGGAGGTCCACGGCCTCGTTTCGCTGATGGAGATCCAGGCGTCGCGCGCCGGGGCGCGCATCGGCCCGTCGGGGGAGCCGGTCCGGCTGCTCGACCAAGACCGCGCGCGCTGGGATCACCTGCTCGTGCGGCGTGGCCTGGCGGCGCTCGAGCGTGCCGAGCTCGGCGCTTCGGCGAAGCGTCCGAAGAATTGGGCCGCGCGGCGGGGCGACGCGAAACGTGCGCGAGCGTGAGCTGCTACTCGGGCGGGCTGCTGTGTGCGCGCTAGATCAGGTGGCGGCCAAGCCGAGTCGAACACCCTGACCGTCAGACTTTTCTCGTACTAGTTCTCTTACTGAGCACTCAGACGGTGAATTGCTGGACCGCCGGTCGAAGCGATTGCTACGCAATTCGACCGAACGTCAGTCTATACGTGAGCCGCTCTGTGCTGTAGCTTGCCCAGCCGGGGTGGGGGCCAATCACTATTCTGGTGAGGCCCATCTATGCATGTTCATGGTCGTCGGGAGGACGATCAGTCGGGGCTGCTCGCGTCGTCGGGGGACGACGCCGTGGCCGCGCTTGTGCTCCACGCGCTGACAGACGGCGGTGCGCCATCGGGCCCGCCGAGGGCCTGGGGTGCGCTCCAGGCCGCTCATCGCCTGCAGCCGGTGAGGTTCTGTGTCGTCGGACTGCTGGGCACGTTCGTCAACCTTTCCGTCTTCGCCGCGCTGATCGCCGCGACCGGCGCCGCGCCGCAGCTCGCGGCGGTCGTTGCCTTCTGCGTCGCGGTGACCCACAACCACCTGCTGCACCGGGTCTGGACCTTCGAGCGGCGCGACGCCGCCTACCTCCCACAGGGGGCACGGTTTCTGGTGATTTCGCTCGTCGCGCTCGCCGTCAACGTCGTCGTGCTGCACGGGCTCCTGGTCGCCGGCGGCGGCGAGCTTGAAGCTCAGGCGCTCGCCATCGCGGTCGCGACTCCCGCGAGCTTCGTCGGCAACCGCCTGTGGGCCTTCCGGGCGGCGTCGTCGTGTCGCTGAAGGTCGATCAGCCGACGCTCTGCGTCTGCGTCCCCACGTACAACGAGGCAGAGAACGTCGGGCCGTTCGTCACTGCCGTCCTCGCCCAGTTCGATCGGCTCGAGCTGCGAGCGCTGCTGCTGGTGATCGACGACAACTCGCCGGACGGCACCGGCGAGATCGCCGATCGCCTGGCCGCCGCCGACCCTCGCGTGGAAGTGCTGCACCGCCCCGCGAAGAACGGGCTGGGCGCGGCCTACCAGGCGGCCTTCGCGTGGACGCGCGCCCGTCGCAGCATCGAGACCGTCGTCCAGATGGACTGCGACTTCTCCCACGACCCGGTCGACATCGGCCGGCTGCTCGAGGCGACGGCGGACGCCGATGTCGTGCTGGGCTCGCGCTACGTCGAGGGCGGCGCTGTGGTCGACTGGGCGTGGTCGCGGAGGCTCATCAGCCGCGGAGGCTCGTTGTACGCACGGCGCGTCCTCGGTGTCCGCCAGCGCGATCTGACCGGCGGATTCAAGTGCTTCGGGCCGGGGGCGCTGGAGCGTATCTCGACCAGCGACTTGAGCTCTGCCGGCTACGGATTTCAGATCGAGACCACGTGGAGGGCACTGCGCGCCGGCCTGCGGGTCACCGAGATCCCGATCACGTTTCGCGAACGCAGCCACGGACGCTCGAAGATGTCGCTGGCGATCGCCCGGGAGGCCGCGTTCATGGTTCCCCGTCTGCGATGGCGCGCCTGGCGTGACGGCGTCGCCGCACGATTCTCAACCGGGCGGGCACCCATGCGCGGCATGGCCCACCTTGTGCGCCCCGTCGCGCGCGCATGGCCCGTGCTGGGCGTGGCGGTGCTGTTCGTGGCTGCGGCGCTGCTCGAGTCACCCGCCATCGCCGCCTACGGCGCGGCGGCGACGGTGTTCCTGCTCACGACCGCGGTGAGCGTGTACACGCTCGCTCTCATGCTGTACGCCTGGCGTGACGCCGGCAGCCTGGCCGAGACCGGTTACCCGCAGAGCGATCACGTCCCTCGTCACACGTTTTCGCTGATCCTTCCCGCGCGGCACGAGGAAGAGGTGCTTGCGGCCACGCTGCATACCCTCGCCGAGCAGGAGCACCCCGACTTCGAGGTGATCGTGGTGGTCGGTCACGACGACCCTGGGACCGAGCACGTCGCGCGCGAGGCGATCGAGGGCGACGAACGCTTTCACATCGTCGTCGACACCCACGTTGTCAAGAACAAGCCGCGGGCGCTCAACACCGCGCTGCAGCACTGCCGCGGCGACGTGGTCGGCGTGTTCGACGCCGAGGACCAGGTAGCGCCCGGTCTGCTGATGGCCGTGGACCGCCGGCTCCAACAGACGGGCGCCGACGTCATCCAGGGCGCCGTGCAGCTCATGAACTACCAGACCAGTTGGTACTCGGTGCGCAACGTCATGGAGTACTACTTCTGGTTCAAGAGCCGGCTGCACTTCCACGCCAAGGCGGGTTTCATCCCGCTTGGCGGTAACACCGTCTTCATCACCCGGCACTGCCTCGCTGTATCCGATGGATGGGATGGCGACTGCCTGGCCGAGGACTGCGATCTGGGCGCCCGGCTGAGCTCGCTCGGCGCGCGTACGGTCGTCGCCTACAGCCCGGAGTTGGTCACCCGCGAGGAGACGCCGGCGAGCCTCGGCGACCTGCTCAAGCAGCGTACCCGCTGGAACCAGGGCTTCCTGCAGGTTCTTCGCAAGGGTGAGTGGAAGCGCCGTTCGGGCTTCTCGCGGGCGCTGGCGCTGTACACCCTGTCCTTCCCGCTCACCCAGGCACTGATGGGATTGAGCGTCCCGCTCGCCCTCGCAACGGTCTTGTTCGTCAAGGTGCCGGTTGCGCTGGCGCTGCTGTCGTTCCTGCCGCTCGTGCCGATGGCGGTGATCCTTGCCGCCGAGCTCGTCGGTCTGGCTCACTTCTGCCGCGAGTTCTCGCTGCGCCCGCGTGCGCTGGACTACCTGCGCCTGGTCGCCGGCAGCGTCCCGTACCAGCTGCTGCTGTCCGCGGCGGCCATGCGAGCGGCCTGGAGAGAGCTGCGCGGCATCAACAACTGGGAGAAGACCGCGCATGTCGGCGCCCACCTCTAGCTCGGTCTCGCAACTCGCCACGACTCCGCCCGCTCCGGTCGCTCCGGCGGCGCCCGGGCGGTTCGGTCCGGCCTTCCGGCCCGCGCCGCTGCCCGCGCCACGCTCGGGAACCCGCCTCGGGCCTCCGAAGCGCGCGCTCAGCGCGGCGTGGGACCGGGTGGTCGCCATCCGGGTCGATCTGGCGATCGTCGTAGGGCTCCTGATCGTCGCCGGCGTCGTCAACGGGATCAACCTCGGCGGCTCGCCGGCGTTCTTCGACGACGAGGGCACGTACGTCGCCCAATCGTGGGCAGTCACCAGCCTCGGGCAGCTCGCGCCCTACACCTACTGGTACGACCACCCACCGCTCGGCTGGCTCGTGATGGCCGGCTGGTCGCCGCTGACCGACGGCCTGCTCGGCTCGGGCCCGTCGATCGCGGAGGCACGCAGCCTGATGCTCGTGCTCACGCTGGTGAACGCGGCATTGGTGTACGTCATCGCCCGCCGCCTGCGGATGCACCGGATGTTCGCGGCTCTGGCGGTGGCGCTCTTCGCGCTGTCGCCGCTGGCCGTCTACTACCACCGGATGGTGCTGCTCGACAACATCGCCGTGACGGGATTGCTGGCGGCCTTTGCGCTGGCCCTGTCGCCCGCGCGCCGGCTCGCGGCCTTCGCCGCAGCGGGGCTCTGCTTCGCCGCGGCGCTGCTCACCAAGGAGACGATGATGCTGGCGCTGCCCGCGCTCGTTCTCCTGGCCTGGCAGAACGCGAAGGGTCCGACACGCGGGTTCGCGCTGGGCGTGCTGCTCGCCGGCTGCGCGGTCGTCGCAGCCTTCTATCCGCTCTTCGCGACGCTGCAGGGGGAACTGTTTCACGGTGCGGGCCACACGAGCCTCTTCGACGGGATCCGCTTCCAGCTGACGCGGCCGGGTAGCGGTGGTGTGCTCGATCCCCGCAGCGGCGCGCGGCAGTTGATCGACGCCTGGCTGCGCCACGACCCCGTGCTCCCGTCGGCGGCAATCGTCCTCGTGCCGATCGCCCTGGCGTTCATCCCACGCTTGCGGGCGATCGCGCTGGCGATCGCGGTGCCGGTCGTCGTAGCGGCGCGGCCGACCGCGTACGTACCGGCGATGTTCGTCATCGGCCTGATCCCGTTCGCAGCATTGCTGGTCGCCGGACTGGCCGACGAGATCTTCCAGGGCGGGATGGCGCGCGGCCCCGGCGTTCTCCGGCAGGGGCTTGGTCTGGTACCGGCGCTGGCGCTGATCGCGCTTGCGCTCGAGCTGGCCGTGCTGTTCGGGCCACGCTGGATCGACGGCAACGTGCAGCAGATGCGCCGCGACGACGCGGCGCCCGCTCGGCAGGCGGTCGATTGGATTGCCGGCCACGTCGACCGCCGCAGCACGATCGTGGTCGACGACACCATCTGGCTCGACCTCGTGCAGCGCGGCTTCGCGCGCGAGCGCATGATCTGGTTCTACAAGCTCGACCTGGATCCGGCGGTGATGCGGCCGCGCGCATCGATCGACTACGTCGTGCGCTCCAATCTCATGGCGGGCAACGTCCGCGACCTTCCGCGTACGCGCGACCTGCTCGTGAACAGCCGGCCGGTGGCCGTCTTCAGCGCGGGCGATGAGCGCTTCGAGATCCGGCGCGTCAGCGCTGCGCAAACGGCCGTGGGGGCCGGAACGGGATGACGTTGCGCCACCAGACGGTCAGGCGATGGGGTGGTCGTTGTTCGGCGTTCCTCGGCGCGTCGATCCTGCTGTGGGTCTCCGTGCCGACCCGGGCCGCGTTTGAGGCCGTGGTCAACGGCGACCTCGAGCAGGTCACCGCCGGACAGCCCAACTGCTTCTCCCAATCCGGCTGGGGCGACAGCACGGCGACCTGGGCGCTCACGACCGACGCGCACTCCGGCCAGGTGGCGCAGTCTCTCACGGTTAACAACCGCGTCAGCGGCGACCGCAAGTTGCTGATCTCAGAGAACGACGTCTGCGCTCCCGCGGTGACGCCGGACGCGACCTACACCGTGTCGGTCGCCTACAGATCGACCGTGCCCGCCAACGCGCTGACCGTCTTCCGCCACTCCGCGGCCGGCTGGACGTACTGGACGGACCTCAAGTCGCTGCCCGCGGCGCTGACATGGACGACGGCCAGCGCGGTCACGCCCGCGGTCCCCGCGGGCACCGATCGGATCTCGTTCGGGATCTCGATCTCTGCCAACGGCACGCTGGTGACCGACGACTACGCCCTCACTCCGACAGCGTCGACGCCGCCTCCGGGGACCCCCGCCGAGCTCATTTACAACGGCGGGCTCGAGGCTGGTGGCGCCACTCCCGACGGATGGTTTCTGGCCGGCTGGGGCGACGCCCAGGTCACGAGCGGGATCGCCGCGCAGGCGCACGGCGGGCTGCGCGCGTACTCGCTGACGCTCGCGGGCCGCACCCAGGGCGACTTCAAGCTGCTCCCGACCGAGGCGCGGTCTCCCGCCGTCCAACCCGGGCAGGTCTACCGGCTCTCAGTCTGGTACCGGTCGACGGCGGACGCCAACGCGATCACGGTCTTCGCCCACACAGCCTCGGGATGGGGCTACCTCACCGACCTGCAGACGCTGCCGGCCAGCGCGACGTGGCAGCAGGCGACCGTCCAGACGCCGGCGATCGGCGCCGGCATCGACGCGATCGCCTGGGGCGTGTCGCTGTCCGCCAACGGCACGCTGGTGACCGACGACTACTCGACCACGCTCGTCGACGCGAATCCCCCACCGCCGCCGGCGACCGGTCCACCCGTCGAGGGGCGCTGGACCGTGAGCGCCAACAACATGCCCGTTCGGGCGATGCACGCCACCCTCCTGAAGAACGGCAAGGTGCTGCTGCTGGCGGGCTCCGGCAACGACGTCAACCGCTTTGCTGCCGGGACCTTCCAGGCCTCGGTCGCCGACCCGGTGGCCGGGACCTACAACACGATCAACGTGCCCAAGGACATGTTCTGCTCGGGGCACATTACGCTGCCCGACGGCAAGGTCCTGATCCAGGGCGGCACGAAGAGCTATCCGTCGACGGCCGGCGGAGCCGACTACGGCGGCCTGAAGGACTCCTTCGTCTTCGACCCGGACACCAGCACCTTCACGAAGGTCGGCGACGCCAACGAAGGGCACTGGTACCCCACCCTGGTCGAGCTCGGCAGCGGCGACGCACTGATGACGGGCGGCCTGAAGGAAGACACCTCGGGTGCAGTGAACACCGAGTACTGGGCTTCCTCGACGGGAACGTGGCGGGCGACGTCGCAGGTGCCGCAGACGTGGTCGTTCTGGGGCCTCTATCCGCATATCTTCCTGATGTCCGACGGGCGCCTGTTCTACAGCGGCGGTCACGTCTTCGGCGCCGGGCTGCCGGGCACCGGAGCCTCGATCTACGCCTGGCCGTCCGCCATGATCGCCGACGTTCCCGGCCTGCGGTCCAAGAACGAGCGCGATCAGTCGGCGTCGGTGCTGCTGCCCCCCGCCCAGGACCAGCGCGTGATGATCGCGGGCGGAGGCAACATCAACACCGGCGTTCCGGCCCACGGCCTCACGGACCTCATCGACCTCAAGCAGGCCACGCCCGCCTACCAGCCCGGGCCCGACCTGCCGGGCGCCGGCAAGATGTACCTCAACGCGACGATCCTGCCCGATCGCAACGTGCTCGTGACCAACGGCGGCCGCCTCAATCGCGACGACTCGGCCAACGTCAGCAGCGCCGCGATGTTCGACCCGGCGACCAACCACTGGACGCCGGTCGCCGCGGACCCGATCGGGCGCAACTACCACTCCACCGCGCTGCTGCTTCCCGACGGGCGGGTCGCCGCCATGGGCTCCAACCCCGGCAATGGCGGCTACGAGCTGCGGGTCTCCATCTACGAGCCGCCCTACCTGTTCAAGGGGCCGCGCCCGACCATGACGCAGGTGCCGGCCCAGGCGACGTATGGCCAGCAGATCAGCTTCCTCGTGCAGAGCGCGAGCACCATCCGCTGGGCCCAGCTCATGCGGCCGATGTCAGTCACCCACCAGATGGATTCCAACATGCGCCTCGTCGACCTGCCGATCACCGTCTCCGGCGGGGTGGCCACGGTGAGCCTGCCCGCCAACCGCAACCTGCTGCCTCCGGGGCCCTACATGCTCAACATCACCGACTCCGCCGGCGTCCCTTCGGAGTCGGCGTGGGTGATGATCGGATGAGCGCCCGGGTGATATTGCGGGCCGCGCTGTTGGTCGTGATCGCCGGCCTGGCGTTGTGGGCGCTGACCGTCGGGGGCGCCGCCGCCGCGCGGGTGTGGGCGGGCCTGTCCGGTCACGAGCAGCGATCGCGCCCGAAGGTTCGGATGCCGCGGGATGCTCCCAAGCCCGGCCGAGACCCGGCTGCCCAGCGCCAGACCGGGCTCGCGGCGGCCGCCAGAGCCCCGCGCGGCAACGGGACGCGCGGCGTCCGACCGGCGCGCGCGGTGAAGGGACGGCGGCTGCGCCGGCCCGCGCGCGTCGGTGACCCGAGGCGGACGGGCGTGCTGTCCAGCGGCTGCGTGCTGGGCTACGGCGCAACGGGGTCGCAGTGCGTGCCGGCCCACCGTCCCGGCGGCGCGCCGATGACGTGCGAGTACCTCAGCAGGCAGTTTCCGGCCGGGGTCGCGGTCACGAATCGCGACGTGCTTGGCCTGGACACGAACCGCGACCTGCTCGCGTGCGGGCGCGGGGACCGCGGCGTTCGGCGCGGGGCGCGCGCTGCGCGCTCCTTGCGCGCGGGCTGATCGATGGGAGCCGGGGGTCGGTCGACGAGCGGATCCCGAAACGGTTGACCGATCGTTCGACGAAGTCCAGCGTCTCCGGGCGCGCATCGAGGTTGACGGTGTCCATGAAGCTCAGCGCGAACAGGCCGTAGCGCTGCAGCTGCCTCAGCGACGGGACGGTCAGGATCGCGCGCACGTCGGCGTCGAACGTCGCCTGCGATCCGTTGTCAGGCTTGAGGTGAGCCAGCATGACCGGCCCGTAGGCGCCCAGCGTGCGCGTCATGGCGGCGACGTCGTCCGCGTTGCCCTGGGATTCCATCGCCTGGAAGCTCTGGAAGTCCGAGGCGCTCATAACGTTGGCGAAATGGCAGAACATCGACCGCCCGCCACCCTGCGCCCGGTCGTCCCAGCGCGTCTGCCAACCCCCCCAACCCAACGAGACCTGGGCGTTGGGCGCCAGCCGGTGGAAGATCTTCAGCGTGGCGCGGTAGCGGTCTTGCAACGCCCGGTAGTACGCGCGTGTCGCAGGGTCAGGCGCCCATGCGCTGTCGCGGCAGGGGTACGTCTGAAACTCGGTGAACAGCGTCACGTACAGGGGCGGCCCGCCGCCGTCGCCGGCGAACGTCTCAGCCAGCCGCCGCATATCGCCGAGGAACCGGTCGGCGAGGGGGTAGGAGCGCCCGCACGCGATCCCGTAGCGGGTGTTCAGCGGCACCTCCGGTCCGTCCGCGAACACGATGAGATGCATTGCATAGCCGTCGAGGTAGTCGAGCGGGATCTCTTGTGTTTGCCACGTCTTCAGCCATTCGAAGTCGGCCGGCCCGTTGTACCAGCTGGTGAGCATGCGCACGGGGCTGCTACGTACGAGGGCGCTAGCGCGCGCGACATCGGCCTCGGGGCCGAGGCCGAACAGCAGCTTCGGGCCCGTGTACGGCGTCGTCTCCACGCGCTGGGAGGCCGGGGGGTGGAGGCCGGCGCGGGCGCTGACCAGCACGCACGCGAGCAGGGCGCATGCCAGCGTCGCTGCGAGCCAGCGTTGACGTGAGCCCGATATACCGCGTTGTATCGGCCGGTCGGGGCATGCGCTTGATCGTGGGCACGCCATGGCCTCGTTCCGCTCGTGGAGGCCATCGTGTCTCGGCGCGTGTGTGGCTGGTCGCAAGGTTGGTTGGGTTTAGCCCGGTCGAAGAGATGGGCTTGCTCGTGGACGCGGCCAGGAACGACAAGCCATGACACTGCTCATCGAGACACTTAGCTGGGAGCTCACGAGTTCTCGCGAGGGGGTGTTCAAACGGCCGAAGGGAAACCCGCTCTGAACCGGAGGGGACTGAGGCGATCTCGAAGGTGATCCGCATGCCTACGGACGTTGTTGGCCTTGGGGTCACGCGGCCCTCAGCGTGCCCGCCTGCCCCGGTTCGTCTGACTCGAACTGCCTGCTCAGACTCGGTTTCGGGTTTCGGTATCTGGTTGCCCGGCTGGGACACCGACCCGACGCCGGTTGCGAACAAAATGGTGGCGGGTTTCGAGCGGCGGGAGCTATACCGTCGGTGTGAACCCGACTTCGGGGGGCGGTAGCGCGAGGTCACGGTTGAGGCCGTTCGCGAAAGCATGGCGCGTATCGTGACGCTGAGATCGACGTACGTCGCGTACGACGTGCGCATCGCGTTGGCCCGCTCGGCTTGAGGACTTCCGCGCTGGCCCCAGTGGCAGCTCCTCGCGAGCGGCCAACGGTCCGGCGCGCCGGGTCGCGCAAGATTGCCGTGGCGGATGGCCTGCGTACCCTGCTTCAGCGAGGTCGGCCGCGTGAGCGTCAAGCGCGTGAAGCGTGAGAGCGGCGTTGTGTGGCGTTTGCGCCGGAGTGTTAGCGCGACGCCTTCTACACGCACAACACGGCGACGCGCGACACGACTAGCATCCGGCGGGTGACGGCGACTTCGGCATGCGCTCGCAGCGGGCGGCGATTGGTTCGAACCTTCGTGGCTCTGCTCGTGAGTATCGATCCCCGTTATTTAGGCGGGTTACGGTCTGCTTGCGTTTCGGTGACGATTAGCGTCGCGCCTCGGTTTCAGAGTCGGTGGCCTGGATGAGGAGAAGGCCCGATAGCGTCGCCTGATCGATCCAGCCCACGGTCGTGGCAGCAGATCCGGGCGCTGGCGATCGATGGCGTTGAGGCTTCGATCGAGCAGCTGGCTCGGGGCCCGAAGGGAGCCCCCAAGCCGGCCTTGCTGCCTCCTGCTGGCTCGGACCTGAAGCTCCTCACTCTAGCCGCGGGACTGGCGCTGACCGGGCGTCACGGCCGGCGTGCCGCCGTACGTGGAGCGGCCTGCTCGGCGGCTGCGAGCTTGATCCATCTGCCGATCAAGCGCCTTTTCACGCGACCGCGGCCGATTGGCGCCGGCATGCGAGCAGCTGGGCGACTCACGTCATCGTTTCCGTCAGGTCACACCGCAGCCGACTTGTCCTTCATCTTCGGTGCCGCGCAGGAGCTGCCCGTGCTGCTGCTCCCGCTGTCGATCGGCACGCTGGGCTCGCACTGGTCACTGCTTCGCGCCCGCAAGCACTACCCCAGCGACATCGTCGGCGGCGGCGCAATTGCGCTCGCCGTTACTGGCGCTGCATGGAAACTCCGACCACCACACAGACGCGCGGCTGGCGAACCGCTGCGCGCTCGCGATCTACCCGCTCTCGATCAACGCGGTGATCGTCGCGTGTTTGACGTCTGACTAGCTGTTCTGGCCGGAGGCGCGCGAGTAGCGATCCCGTCTGATGCAGCAGCGCGCTGCCTAGCCCGCGCGACCTGAGCGCCGGGGCCGCGGCCGTCGGAACGTTGCGCTTCACGCCCGACCACGTGACACGACGACAGCGCAGCAGCCGTCGCCGTGACGGCGAGAGTCGCGGCGCTGTGCGGATGCGTTGGTGGGTACACCGCGGCGGATGTCCGCACCGGTAACAGCGCGATCAGTCGGCGCGGCGTTCGACGCGGCGCAGCCGCTGACGATCGGCGTTGAGGAGGAGGTGATGCTCCTGGACGGTGACACGTTGGCGCTCGCGCCGCGCTCGGCTGAGCTGTTGGCGTCGCTGTCGGGCGATCCGCGCTTCAAGCTTGAGCTCCCGGCCGCACACGTCGAGCTGATGTCGCCGGCGACGGCATCGGTCGCCGAGGCGATTGCGTATCTGGGCGCCGCGCGACGTGACCTGGACTGCGTTGCGCGCGAACATGGCCTGCGGGTATTCGGGGCGGGGGCGCATCCGTTCTCGGCTCCGATCGGTGCGCTGAACGAAGGTTCGCGGTACGACGCCCTGCGAGAGCGCTACGGCACGGTCGCCGGCGTGCAGCAGGTCTGCGGCCTGCACGTCCATGTCGCGGTCGGGGGCGCGGACGCGACGATCGCCGTGCACGACATGCTGCGAGCGTATCTTCCGGAGATCGCCGCGCTGGCGGCCGCGGCGCCGTTCTACGCCGCTCGCGACAGCGGCCTGGCGTCGGTGCGACCGAAGATCATGGGATTGCTGCCGCGCCAGGGCGTGCCGCCGGCGCTGGGCGACATCGACGGCTTCGCGCGCGAGCTCGAGTGGGGCGCACGGTCCGGCGCGGTGCCCGAGGCGCGGCGGTGGTGGTGGGAACTGCGCCCGCACCCGACGTTCGGGACCCTCGAGGTGCGCGTCTGTGACACGCAGGCCACGATCAAGGACACGGCGGCGCTCGCCGCGACGATCCACGCGCTGATCGCGGCATTGCGCGAGCGTCATCTCGCGGGCGAGCGCGCCACGACGGTCGCGGTGTGGCGGATCGACCAGAACCGCTGGTCGGCGTCTCAGCACGGCGTCGCGGGAACGATGGCCAATTTGCAGACTGGCGAACCCGAGCTCACCTGCGAACGACTTGAGCGTCTGATCGCCGGCCTGCTGGAGCACGCCGAGCGGCTCGGCTGCGTGACAGAACTGCTCGGCGCCCAGCGGCTGCTAAAGACCGGTGGCGCGGCCTGCGTCCATCGCGCGCTCGCCGCCGAACATGGTTTGCGCGGGCTCGTGGCGGCGCTCTCCATGCGCTTCGCAGGAGCGCACGAATGACCCCTAGGCAGCAGCGGGTAACGCGCCTGCCGTGCCGCGATATCGCTGTCGTTCACACATGACTCAAGGCTTGCGGATGCGTGGCGCTGAAGACGCTGCCATGCGAGTGCTGGCTGTCCCCGGGGTCTTTCAGCCACGCTCCGATACGTGGATGCTGATCGACGCGGTCCGCCGCCAACCGCTCGCGCCCGGCGCGCGGGTCGTGGATCTGTGCACCGGCAGCGGAGCGGTCGCCGTCGCGGCTGCGCTGCGTGGCGCGTCGGTGACGGCGGTCGACGTCTCACGCCGTGCGCTGCTTTCAGCGCAGCTCAACGCGATGATCAACGGCGTTCGTGTTCGCACGCGGCGCGGGAATCTCTTCGACGCCGTCCGCGGGGAGCGCTTTGACCTGATCGTTGCGAACCCACCCTATCTCCCCGCCGACGACGACGCGCTTCCAACGCGCGGACCCGAGCGCGCGTGGGACGCCGGCCGCGACGGCCGCGGCGTACTGGATCCTCTGTGCGCCATGACCGCTGCGCATCTGCGGCCCGGCGGCGCGATCCTCGTCGTACATTCCTGCGTCAGCGACCTCGGCCTCACGATGCGGTCGCTGCGCGCCACGCGTCTGACGGTCGATGTGGTGGCCGAGCACGAGGGGCCGCTCGGGCCGCTGCTATATCAACGCCGCGACCGACTCTGCGACGCAGGCCTGCTGCCGTCCGGCACCGCCTGGGAGCGCGTCGCGATCATCCGTGGAGTGCTCAGCGATCACACGGCATCGGCGGGAAGTCTCGCCTGAGCGAACGGCTGCGTGCGTGCAGCGCTGAACGTCCCTTTGACCTGCGGATCGGCGCATCGCTCAAGCAGGGCTACGTCTCCGCCGCCCTGCTGATCGCCAGATTTCACGCCGGCTCGCGTTGCGAGCGTGAGCGCGCAGCATCAGCCGGACACCGTTTGGTCCATGAACGTCACTCCCGACAGGTCCAGGATGATCGAGCGGGCGTCGGTAGCCGCGACGCGCCCAAGCTCTCGCTGCACGCCATCGGCGGTCGCGAGGTCAAGCTCACCGGCCGAGGCGACGATGTGCACGTCACCGCCGAAGTGTCCGGAAAGTGTCCGCGTGAGACGGCCCCGGGGCCGGGCCGTGTCGAAAGCCCGGTGTTCTGGCAGAGCCGACGCCCGGACTCGAACCGGGGACCCCTTCATTACGAGTGAGGATCAGCCTGGGTACGCGGGTCGATGGTGGACCACGGTTGGCCACAAGCTGCAGCGTATTCGGGCCTGTGCAGTGGTCCCGCCGGGGCGACGCTGGACGGTTGCCCCGCATGAAATATACGCGTTCTATACGTCTATCGGCTCGCGGTCGGCGACCGTGTCGCGCGGAGGTAGCGCGCGCTCGGCCGACGGCTGCGTGCCACCGCGTGGTGAGGCTGAGCCCTCGCGCTCGTAGTGGTGTCCCCGCCCCGGCTCGTGTGCCTGCGCCAGGGCTGTCGTGTCGGAGAGCTGGTCCTGAAGTCCGGCCCCGCCGGATCCTAAGAGCCACAATCAGCGTAGCCCTCCGAAGCTGTCCAGTGCAGCCCGACAGGGCCGAGCCGTTGCGCGTGTGTCGGGCATGACGTATGAGATCGGAGGTGGAAGTCCTGTCCTGGGGCCCTGACAGGGGGAACCCAACACTGATGAGGCAAGGGCGCGGCCCGGAATTGACCGGGCGGCTTGGCGTGGTTGTGGTTTGGCGACGTCGGGCTTCCGTGAGGGCGGGTCTGGAGGAAGCCGTAGGTGCGTGGTGGTCGCGAACGAGAGTGAAGCGCCGTAAGGCGTCCTTTGGTGGGGTGAGCTGGCTCGTGGCAGCGAGGCCCGATTCCTGTTGGTGCCGGGGGCGTATTGGCGACGTGATCGCTGCGAAATCTCAGCGTCTTACCCCGAGAGGTCTGCTGGGCTCCGACGCTCGCGTCGGTAGGCCGGAGGAAATCGAACGCTGATGGCCCAGCAGAAGTCGGAGGACCGCGTAGTACCCGACGGCGGGGTAATGCCCGTCCAGCCCAGTGGCGGTGGTGCCTGCGGGCAAGGGAAGGCGGTCCCGGTCGAGCAAACAGTGGTGCAGCTCCAGCTGCCGATCGCGACAGCAGAAGACCCTGTGGGGTCCGCTCGTGAGGTGGTCCGGGATCGGTCCCGGGCAGGCCGAGCGGGGGTGCCGAAGGCGATCGTCACCGGCGAGAAGAGCACCCTGGCGAGGATGGAAGAGGTCGTCGATCGACTCGATCTGGCGATGAAGAAGGTGGTCGCGAACAAGGGTGCCCCCGGACCGGACGGGATGACCGTCGGCGTGCTGCGCCAGCAGTGGCCGTCGATCGCCCGGAGGCTGCGCGGCGCGTTGCTTGAAGGGACCTATCGTCTCGGCGGTATTCGCCGGGTGATGATCCCCAAGGCGGGCGGCGGGCAGCGCGGGCTGGGGATCCCCAACGTGACTGACCGGGTGGTGATGGAGGCCGTGCGGCAGGTTCTCGAACCGCTGTTCGAGCCGACATTTCATCCCAGCAGTCACGGGTTCCGGCCCGGCCGAAGTTGCCACACGGCGATCGCCGAGGCCAAGCAGTATGTGCGCGATGGACACGAGTGGGTGGTCGACATCGATCTGGAGAAGTTCTTTGATCGCGTCAACCATCAGCGCCTGATCGCGAGGCTCGCTACGCGAGTCGACGATCGGCGGCTGCTCGTGCTGATCGCAAGGATGCTCAAGGCCAAGGTCGTGCTGCCCGACGGTGTGGTGATCGGCGTCGACGAGGGTGTGCCGCAAGGCTCGCCGCTCTCGCCGCTGCTTTCGAACATCGTGCTGGACGAGCTTGATGCAGAGCTTGCTCGGCGTGGTCACCGGTTCGTGCGCTACGCGGATGACTGCAACGTCTACGTGGCCAGCGAACGCGCCGGTATCAGGGTCATGGCCAGCTTGCGCGGGTTCATCGAAGGATGCTTGCGTCTGAACGTGAACGACGCCAAGTCGGCGGTGGCTCGCCCGCAGGACCGCCACTTCCTCGGCTTCAGCCTGCGAGTCGCCCGGCACGGGCGCCGCAGGGTCGTGGAGGTGCTGCTCTCGCAGCGCACCAAGCGCAACGCGAGAGACCGCATCGTTCGGCTCACGCCGCGAACGTGGGGAGGCACGCTGGAAAGCTGCATCGCCCGTGTCAACGTGTGGCTGGCCGGATGGCATCAGTTCTTCGGGATCGCTTCGGCCGACGAGCAACAGGAGATGCGCCGCATCGACGCCCACATCCGTCGGCGCTTGCGAGCCATCGTGCTGCACCACTGGAAGCGTCAACGAACGATCGCTCGCCGCCTCATCGCGCTGGGCGTCAAGCCGCAGTCCGCGTGGCGCGCGGTCTACGCCGGCAAGAAGTCGACGTGGGCACTCAGTCACGCCCCGGCCGTCGATCACGGCCTGCGCAACGCGTACTTCGCCGCGCGCGGCCTGACATCGGCAGCGGTCCTGCATCGCTACAAGCGCCCGCCCATCAGCGCCCCTGCCCATCCAATCATGGCTCTGGAGCAGGGATAGATCGAGGTCGATAACCGGCCGACGGCGGGGTTCGCAACCCGTCGTTCCGAGGAGCCGTGTGCGAACAGCGCAAGCACGGTTCTGTGGGAGCCGGGGCGGGCAACCGCCCCGGCTACCTGAC
>JAWVGJ010000171.1:0-16382 GCA_033855115.1 Solirubrobacteraceae bacterium | reverse complement strand
TGCAGCGCGTCCTCGGCGGCATCGAAGTCCTCGCCCCGCCGGACCAGGCCCGCGAGCACCCGAGGGACGAGGGCGCGCAGCGCGCCCTCGTCCAGCCGTCGCGTCGGCTCGTCGATCACGCCGGGTCCGTCGTCCGAGGGCGCTCCCACATGACCTCCCGGACGTCGATCCACTCATACAGCGGCTCCCCGCCCGGGCCGGGCTCGGAGGAGACGTAGGCCGCGAGCTCGACCGCACGCTCGTACGACGCGACGTCGATCATCCACCAGCCGGCCACAAGGTCGCTGGTCTCGGGGTGCGGGCCGTCAGTGCTGACCGGCGCGGCGTCCGGGCCGCCGTAGCGCACCCAGGTGCGCGCCGGCGTGAGCGCCTGCGCGTCGACGTACTCGCCGTTGCCCTCGAGCAGCTCGCTGACGTGATTCTGAAAGGCCATGTGCGCCTCCACGTCCTCGGGCGCCCACTGGTCGATCGGGGGCACGGGACGGTGCGGCTCTGGGCCGCCGCGGTAGTGCTTGAGCAGCAGGTACTTCGGCATCGTGCTCTCCTGGTGTCGTGGGCCGCGCCTGTCGAGGCCCTTCACCTGGTGAGCGGAGCCGATCACAGCTTCTCGACATGGAAGCACTCATCTCGCTCCGAGACCATCGCGTAGCGGGAAGGTCAATCGTACGCGTCCGAGTCGCCAGCGCGACGTGCTGCCGCTTCTATGCGAGGGTGCTCGACGTCTAACGCTTCCGACACTCCTCGACTTGGCCGCGAGGCCGTGACTGCCGTCGTCGTCGGAGCTGACGACGGGGCGCTCCCAACGCCTGCGATCAGACCAATCAGAAGGCACGCGACATGCGCGCGGTAGCGCGTGATTGTCATGCCTCCCGCATCGGCGACGGCGAGCTTAAGGCGCGAGACGAGCCGGGGATGCATGGGGACCCACGAACGGCCCTGGGATGAGGATCAGGCACCCTGCCAATCCTCAACGTCATCCGGGATGTCCGCGAGAGTGGCGGAATGCGCAAGATGGAGCAGCCTGGCGACCGTACGCGAAAACGACGACCGAGTATCGCTCAGCCGGCGAAACCCCGGCGCCCACCGCTCGCGCTCAGCGCCCCTTGCGGCCCGCCCCCACGCGCGTGGCCAACGACTTGACCCCCTGTTTAACCGTCTCAGCGAGCGACTTCGCAGTCGAGATCGCCGCGTTACCGGAGGCCTTCGCGGATTGCTTGGCGTCAGTGCCGCTGTTCTCCGCCGCCTTGCGCTGCCTCGTGGCTTGGCCTTTGTTCGCCGCCGCCTGTCGATCGGCCTTCGTCCGCGCCGCCATGTCATTGCGCCTTTCGTCGTCGCCGTCTCGCACGATTTTCCCACGCCCCCGCCGACAGTCATTCTCGATGCTCGAGTCGACGTTCTCCAGCGCCGCCTCGAGCTCCTCGATCACGAGGCGCTTGCGCGTCTCGGCGACGGTGTCGCGCGGCAGCTCCGGGAGCTTGAACGTCGTGATCCCAAAATGGGCGGCGAGCTTGGCCTGCGCCGCGTCGTATGCCGCGCGCGCGCCGTGCCAGTCTCTGCCGTAGCCGTTGAGCTGGAGCCGCTCGCCGCTGTAGCGCAGCGTCAGGCGCGCTTCGTCCTCGTCGATCTGCGAGAGGATGATGTCCATCGACCGGACGCGGTTGCGCCTGAGGTGCTCGCGCGCCTGCTGGAGCGTGTCGACCGTGAACGGGTCGAACTCCTCGTCGAAAACGACCTCGCAGATCGGCGGATCAAACGGTCCGGCCTCGATCGCCGCGCGGGCGGCGATGAAGATCACGTCGACATCTTTCCAGCCGCACCACCGCTCGCTGAGCTCAAAGCAGTCCATGGCGAGAGGATAGGCGCTCATGGTGGCGGCGAACACCCCCAGCCACATTCAGACGAAACGAGCGCGCCGACACGGCTCCCAAAAAGCCGGTACGCGAGCGGATCGGCCTGCGGCACGCCCGATCCCTCGGCGGGCGTCGTCGCGGGGTGGGGGAGAGGCCGTCTCGCAGGGGAACCTAAACCGGCAGAACCTCCGCCCACTGAGCGACCCAACCGTGGGCGGTTCTCGCGGTGGTGTCCCGTTATAGGCCATAGGATCACCTTTCATCAACCGCGACCGAAACGAGTCCACTGATGGCCATCATCAATAGGTTCCTCCGTCTCCAGACCGACGGCGCTGGTGGAACGCTCATAGTGCGCGGGGAGACCGTCGACGAGAACGGCAAGCGGGTGGACCTCGGCCACGACGCGCAGATTTTCGTCGCCGTCATTCAGGTCGGAAATTTGACCAATCGCGCCGACCTGGAGGTCGAGGAACCCGGAAGCAACCCGTGGACGGCGACGACCGGCTCGCACCACTTCAACGAGAACGACGAGGTCTACGCGGTCGGGGCCGAGACGCAGAAGCAGGGCGACAGGCCCCGCCTCTTCGCGGACGGGTTCACCGTCACCCTCAAGTGACGCGGGAGCCGGGCACGCTGTGTCGGAGTCGCGCGATCATCCGCGCGAAATCCAACGCTTGGTATTTGTCGCCATTCGCGCCGGGCGTCCGCGTCGCGTCCGCCCGATCGGGTGGACGCGCATGTTTGTCGCCGCGCCGGAAGCTCCTTCGTGCTACCTCGCGGACCCGGTTTGTCGCCACGATCCCCGCTTTGGTGGCGACGAAGAGCAGTTAGCCGCCACGAGATCCAGCCCACGGCACCGGTTCCAGATCCGCGGCCTGCCTGCCGAGCCGGAGTCGCGACCAGTACTTGCCCTCGTAGTCGAGCTCACGCAGCACGGCAAGCTCGAGATACCAGTTCGCAAGCTGCCACGACTCCTTCAGCTCCGCGGAGCTAGGCCATTCCGTCATCTTCATGGGTGGATGGACGAGCTTGTTGCGTATCCCGAAGAGAACCTCCGGACCGTCTGCAAATTGTTGTGTGGCGCCCGCTACGGGCGGCGAGGCTGGCAAACCCGGCGGGGATCGTCGCGGGAACGCCGGCCCACGCGAGGAGCTGCCGCACCTTGCATGCCGCCTGCCCGGGCACCTTCTTGCCGTGACGTTGGAGTACGGCCGTCCCAAGCCTCTCAAGCCCTGAACAGGCGATGGGAACCCGCACGTCAAGGGGCTCGTTCCCGTTCGCGGCGAGGAGATGATTGACGGCCCGTTCTACGACCGCTTCACGGAGCACGTCCTTCGAGAGCCCCCCTACGCCCTCCACGATCTCCGGAAACGCTGTCGCGAACAGGATCGGAGGGCACCAGCGCACTCCCGGTCTTCCCGGCCGCATCCGCGGAACTGCCCATTTCGCCCAGATCACGTCTCCGTCGTCGTCGAGCCCGCAGACCGGTCCGACGCCGACCTCGCCACCTGCCATGAAGC
Source organism: Solirubrobacteraceae bacterium (assembly GCA_033855115.1). Taxonomy (GTDB): domain Bacteria; phylum Actinomycetota; class Thermoleophilia; order Solirubrobacterales; family Solirubrobacteraceae; genus CADCVQ01. The sequence continues at coordinate 13,012 of JAWVGJ010000171.1, read as the reverse complement.
TGAGCAGGATGAACAGCCGCCGCCTCAGCTTGTCGACGTCGGCTGAGCTGATGGGGGACTCAGGTCTCCCCTCGACGACGAACCCGAAGCCGTTCTCGCCGCCGCGACCATCCACGTGAGCTATCACGAGATCCCACCCGCACAGACCGATACGGAGCTGAGGCTGTCGCCCGCCGCCGAGGACCTCAACGTTCGGGAACGACGACAATTGGAGTGCGCCGCTGATGTGAAACACGAAACGCTTCGCTACCGTCGCGACACCGGCCTCGATTTCGTTCATCGTGATCCGATCGTCGACCCAGCTGATGTCTCCGGGATCCTCAGGGAGGACTGACTCGGTTGGCGGCGTGAGCGGCGCTGTGTGAGGCACTGCGACTGATCGCTCAACGCCGCTCCACGGATCAGGAAGTGCAGATCGGAGCGGACCGGCGAAACGCGCGAAACAGCTCGGCGTCCCCGACAGACGAAGCTCTAGCTGCCCTCTCACGGTCGCGGCTTTAGGTCGCCTTCCGTGACCGCGAGGTCCCCGGCGTACACGACGATCTCACCGCGCTCGCCAGCGGGCCGATACATCGCTTAGACGCGTCCACGCATGAGTCAGTGTCCCACCGGCAGCGGCCCCCTGCTGTAGACGACGCCGCCGGGCCCGATCGGGCGATCGATGGCGTCCAGCCGCCGCGCGCACGCGATCTGCAGCGCGCGAACGTCGTCGCGCGCAGCGGGTCGCCGGCGTCGAGCATCAACGAACGGTGCGGTTGCCAATTGGTGCTGTCCCAGCTCATCGTTGCTTGCTCCTGATCGGGGTAACACGGCCTCTACTTTTCTGAGGTTGCGTGCGCCGCGCTTGTACGCCGTTTCTGGAACTGAGCCGCTGTACGGCGTGTGTGTGACGAACCGCACGATGAAGGGCGGCGCCCATCCATAGGCTCGCCGCATGCCGCGTCGATGGATCGCCGCGGGCTGCTTCGCGACCCTCGTGGCGCTGACGATCGCTTCCGATGGAGCTGGCGCAGTTCCCGCGCGTATGAACGTGTACCGGGGCCTCGAGCTCGTCGGACGCCCGACGCCCGCGGTCCACTTCGTCGCCGGAGAAGGTCGCGCCGTGCTGCTCGTCAAAAACGTGTCCGGCCGATCCGGCCGGATCGGGATCGTGTTCGTCTCGCGCCGCGGCGACCGCGTCGCCGCGCTGCCGAGCCAGACGGATCGAGATGCGCAACCGGTCAGCGTCCGCGACCCGCAGGATCTCAGACGGCCGCTCGCTCCAGACGAAATCAGACGCATCGACCTGCGCTTGCGCCTGGCGCCCGACCAAGCGCCGGTGGATGGCGGCGGCCGGATCCAGATCCGAATCTCAAGCGGCGGAGCGCCGGTGACGCTGGCAATCCGCGGCGCCGCGCCCGACATCTCCTTCGATCCGACGAGCTTGACGATCGACGTCAGCCAGGCGTGCTGGCTGATCGGACGCACGTGCGGCGACACGGCGACGGTCCTCGCGCGCGGAAGCGATGCGGTTGCATGGGCACGGCGGACGCGCACGGCGCATGGCGTCTCGATTCTGAACAACCGCCGCGGGGGCTCCGTCACGGTTCGTCTGCGCGACGTCGAGATCCGCGACGGGGCGGTGCGGGTGACGGTCCAGGCAAGTGAGCTCAGCGAGGCGGGCCACTACGTCGGCCGGCTCCCGATCGATCCGAACGGACTTGCGGGACCGAGCTTGGTGGTCGACGTCAAGGTGCGCTGGTCGCTCGCCGCAGCGGTGCTCGTCATCTTCGCCGGCGCGCTGTTCGGCGGCTTCTTCCTGCGCCGGTTCGAGATCCGGCGGCGCCGTCGCCTGCTGGAGCTCGAGCTACTGTCCGCCCTGGACCGCTACGACGAAGAGCGTGCGCGATCTGGCGACAGGCCGGCCAGCTACGACCTCGACTACCTGCTCGAACCGCGCCGCCACGACGAGGCAGCGACGACGCCGTTTCCGGGCACGCGCGGCGTCTCGGCGCTGCTGTGGCATATCCGAACCGCGCGCGACGACGCCGACTTCTCCGAGGATCTCGCGCGCACGCATGCGCTGATCGCCGCGATCGAGCGCTGGATCGCGCTCGAGCCGGTCACGCGCGAGACCGCGCAACTACTCGACGCTGACCCACCGCCTGCGCGTGCCGGGGTCTGGCTGTCAGACACGCTCGCCTACCAGGATCTCGCCTATCTCAGGATGCGGGCGACGACGGCTCCGGAGGACGACGACGCGTGCAGATGGCTGATCGGCGCGCTGACCGCTCAGGGGCGGGTTGCCGTCAAGTGCAGGATCATGTGGGAACTCTCGGCGAGGCTCGAGGCGCGCGAAGGCTGGTCGCTCGAGCAGGGCAGGACCCTCGCCGATCTCGACGTGCTCGAACTCGAGCGCGCGTATCCGGCGTTCGAGCATCGAACGCCGCGGCAGACCGATCAGCTGCTCGTGGCCCTCGGCCATGCCAAGGATGGCTTGCGCCGCTTGTATGGAGACCACGAGCCGATCGAGGATGTTCCCTGCATCGTCGCGGCGCACCGCATCGAGGATCGGCTCGACGCATCCGCGCGCAACCCGGCGATCGAGCGCGGAACGCTCGATCTCAGCCCCTGGCGTCTGCGGCTCGCGGGTGCGTTCAACACGCTCGCGCTGCGGTCGGCCGTGTGGACGCTGGCGCGCGCGCTCGTCGCGGCTGTCGCCTACGCGCTGACGATCTACTCGGACACCTGGGGCAGCGTCACGGACTTCGCGTCGGCGTTCACAGTCGGCTTCCTCACCGAGACGGTCGTCAACTGGGCCGCCATGCCCGCCTTCCGCTCACATCGAAACCGCTCCGGCGCGAGTTCGACGCCTCGCGCGACGGCGCCGCCGGGCGCCGCCGGCGGGCCGCATCCGGCCGCGCTCATCGTTCGACCGGAGCCGCCTGCCAGCAACGGGCGGCCGCCGAAGCACCCCACGATCACGGCGCAACCGCCAGCAGATTAGGCACAGGAGGAATTCTTGACCGCCAGAACATCAGCCAAGCCGCGCGGCATCAACCAGCGCTGCCCATTCGGCACGCCCGACGGCTCCAGAGCAGACCTGACGGAGATCATGGACGGCTTCGTCGGCATCGACGACGAAGCGGCCGACTTGGGTGATCCCGGGGAGAACCTCTCGGCTCGGATCATCGTCGGCCGCATGGGGTCCGGCAAGACGCTCTACCTGCGGCGCACGCAGGCGTTTGCCGCTGACGACCATGCGATCTACGCCGACGAGGTGCGAAGCGATCTTCCCAGTACCCAGGACGTGATCCGGGTCTGTCACCGCTATGAATCGCACCTCATCACCGAGACCTGGATCGCGATCTGGCGCAAGGCGCTGCTGCGCGCGCTGTCCTCGCATCTGCTGTTCGCCAACCCGCTGCATGGTGCGCTGTCGTACGAGGAGCGCGAGCGCCTCACCGGGCGATATGCCGCGTTGCTCGGCCGACCGGAGGCCCCGCGCTCGCCCTACGTCGAAGTGGCGGAGATTCTCCACAAGCACCAGAGCCGGACGGCGCTGGATCGCTACCTGAGAGACGACGGCTGGGCGGACCTGACAACGCTCCTTGCCGGTGCGCTCCGCAACAGCAAGCCGGTGTACTTCTTCCTCGATGCGATCGACGAGCAGTTCGCCCATGCGCCGATGTACTGGCTGAAGTTCCAGAAGGGACTCTTCTACTCCGTGATGGCCCTGCTCCGCGAGCCGGGTTTCGGGGCACGCCTGCACGTCGTCGCGGGCGTGCGCGACATCGTCTACTCGGACATCCTGCGCAGCGAGCACTCCGGGCGCTATCGCGACGAGCCGCATATCCGCGTCCTGAACTGGGACGCGATCGCGGTTTCAGACCTGCTCGCCGCGAAGATCGCCAGGCTCGGACCGGACCATCTCATGGACCCCGATGTCGAGGGGGTGCCTGGCTGGCTGGGTGCGCGCGAGATCGACAACACCGAGCGCGGCGTCACCGAGCTCGTCGAGGACTACGTGCTGCGCCACACGCGACTGCTGCCGCGCGATCTCGTCGAGATCGGCAACGTCCTGTCGCGCGAGGTCGCTGCCGCCAAGACGCGAGGAGCCGAGGCGCTCGCGCCGGAGACGATCCGCCGCGCCGTCGACCAGGCCGCCGCCGGATTCGCGGACACGCAACTGCGCGTGTGCGCGAACCAGATCGTCGCGGACATGATGCCGGCCAACGCCGTGGCCCAGGGGTACTCCGAGGTGTACCTCGGTGACACCCAGTACGCTCGCGGCATCGTCGAGGATCTGCGGCAGGTGCTGGCGGCCTTCCAGACAGACCGCTTCGACGGAGTGGCACTCAACCGCGCGCGCGCAGAGGCGTCCAGGCGGCTGCAGCACCACGTCCGGCCCGACAGTGACCTCGACCCCGGCCTGCATGTGCTCGACGTGCTCTGGCAGCACGGGCTGCTCGGCTACGAGCAGGGCTCAGGCCACGTCCGCTTCTCCGCCAGCCTGGATGTCAACGACTTTCACCTCCCCGATCGTCGCGCCTATGTCTTGCATCCGTGCGTGGCACACACGGCGCCGGTGGCGTCGATCGGCGATCCCATCCTGATGTCGGGACACCAGTGAACAGGCGATCAACGCGCCGCGCTTCCGTGCCCGCCGCCGCCCGGCGTCTCGATCGCCAGGAGGTCGCCGCGCTGCAGCTCGCCGGTCGCCTTGGCCGCTAGCTGCTCGCCGTTGAGCAGGTTTCGTCCAGGCGCACCGGGCTCGCCTCCAGCCGAGCCCGGCGGCGCGTGGCGGCGGCGCTCGGTGATGAGGGAATAGGACATGCGCTGGAGCGCCTCGAGCTCGCGCACGATCCCGTCGCCGCCGCGGTGGGCGCCGGCACCGCCCGAGCCGCGGCGGATCGCGTAGCGCGTGACGCGCAGCGGGAACTCCAGCTCGAGCGCCTCGACCGGCGTGTTCAGCGTGTTGGACATCGCGACGTGGACGGCGCTGGGACCGTCGGCATCCGGGCACGCGCCCTGGCCGCCGCCGAGCGTCTCGTAGTAGGTGAAGTCCTCGGTTCCGAGCGTGACGTTGTTCATCGTGCCCTGGCCGAGGGCGCGGCCGAACGCGGCCAGGACGAGGTCGGCGACGCGGCTGGAGGTCTCCACGTTGCCGCCGGCGACCGCGGCCGGCGGACGGGCGTTGAGCAGTGAGCCCTCCGGTGCGATCACCTCGATCGGGCGGTAGGCGCCGGCGCTCGCCGGCACGTCGGGGTCGGTGAGCACGCGCACGGCGAAGTAGGCGGCCGAGCGCGTGACCGCCAGCGGGCAGTTGAGGTTGCCCGCGTACTGGTCCGCGCTGCCGCTGAAGTCGAGGATCAAACGATCGCCGGCGACCGTTGCCGCAAGGCGCAGCTCAAGGTCGCCCTCGATCGCCTCGAGTACGTCGCGAGCCTCCCGGCACCCGTCGGCCAGGGACTCCAGGCACGCACGCGTGCGCCGCTCGGCGTAGTCCAGGACGGCGTTCGTGGCCTGCGCCAGTTGCGGCGCGCCGAGGCGCTGTGCCAGCTCGGCGAGACGGCGCGCCCCGACCCGGTTCGCGGCGAGCTGCGCGCGCAGATCCGCCCGCCGCTGCTCGGGCTGGCGCATCTGAGCGACGAGCTCGTCGATCGCCGCGCCGTCGAGCCGGCGCGGCGCGATGACGACGCCCTCCTCGTCGAGCGTCGTCGAGTCGGCCGGCATCGAGCCGGGAACCCGTCCGCCGACGTCGGCGTGATGCGCACGGCTCGCGGCAAAGCCGAGCAGGTGACCGTCGGCGTCGCCGTCGAGGATGGGGGTGATCACCGTGATGTCGGGCAGGTGGGTGCCGCCGCGGTAGGGATCGTTGAGGATCCACGGCTGCCCGTCGCGGTGGTCCTCGTCGAGCACGGCGGCGACGGCGGCGGGCATCGCGCCGAGGTGGACCGGGATGTGCTCGGCCTGCATGATCATCTCCCCCGCGGGATTGAAGAGCGCGGTCGAGCAGTCGCGGCGCTCCTTGATGTTCGCGGAGTGCGCGCTTCGGATCAGCGTGGCGCCCATCTCCTCGCAGGCGGCGCGCAGCGCGCCGGTGACGACCTGAAGGGCGATCGGGTCGAGGCTCATCGGCGCTCCAGGACGATCGTCCCCGCCTCGTCGACGGAGCCCTCCCAGCCCGGCGGCACCGCCAGCGTCGCCTCGGGCAACTCGCAGATCGCGGGCCCGGCGAACCGCCCGCCCGGCGCCGGCTCCCCGCGGAGCACGTCGCTGTCATGCGGCTCGCCGTCGAAGATCACCCGGCGCCGTGAGCGCTCGCACCCGCCGCTGGCCCCGGCGGCGAGATCGAGCTCCGGCCCGGGGACGATCGCGGTGGCGCGGATCGTGACGACCTCGATCTCCGTCGTGGCATCGCGGTAGCCGTAGCGCTCCTCGTGAAGGTCCTCGAACGCGTCGCGCAGGTGCGCGACGCCGCAGTCGTCGGGAAGCTCGCGCACCGTCAGCTCGTGCGCCTGGCCGCGGTAGCGAACGTCGTAGGCGACGTCGGCACGAGCGTCGGGCGCGCCGAGCGTCTCCGATGCGGCGCGTACAAGCTCTTCGCGGGCGCGCGACAGCGCCTCGTCGGTGAGCGCGTCGCCCGCCAGCATCACCGTCCGTTGGTCGGTCGCGCGCCGGTCGGCGGCCGCCAGGCCGAGCGCGCTGAGCACGCCGGATGCGCGCGGGCACAGGATCGTCTTCATGCCCAGTTCGCCGGCGATCGCCGCGGCGTGCAGCGGGCCGGCTCCGCCGAAGGCCAGCAGGGCAAAGCGCCGCGGGTCGATGCCCTGCTCGACGGTCATCACGCGCAGTGCGCGCACCATCTCGGTGTTCGCGATGCGCACGATCCCCTCCGCGCAGGCGATCCGCTCCAGTCCCAGCGCATCTGCCAGGCCGTCGACGGCCGTCTCAGCCGCCCCACGGTCGAGCGCCACCCCGCCGGCCAGGGGCGCGTTCGCATCGAGCCGCCCGAGCAGCAGGTTTGCGTCGGTGACGGTCGGCTTGTCGCCGCCGCGTCCGTAGCAGGCGGGTCCCGGCTGGGCGCCCGCGCTGCGCGGGCCGACCCGCAGCGCGCCGCCCGGATCGCGCCACGCGACCGAGCCGCCACCGGCCCCGACGGTGTGGATGTCGACCATCGCGAGCGACAGGGGCCGCCCGCCGACCTCGCGACCGGCCGTCTCGCGCACCGCGCCGCGCTCGACGACGCAGACGTCGCACGACGTGCCACCCATGTCGAAGCAGACGAGATCCGGTCGCTCGCTGCGTCGCGCGACGAGCGCCGCGGCGGCCGCGCCCCCGGCCGGGCCGGACAGCACCGTGAAGGCCGCGTGTCGTGCTGCGAGCTGCGCCGCGGCCAGTCCACCGCTGGACTGCATGATCCGCGGCTCGGGCAGTTCGGCTCGCTCGGCGTGTTCGAGCAGCCGTTTCAGGTAGCGGGCGAGCAGCGGCGAGAGCGCTGCGTCGACCTCGGTCGTCGCAGCTCGCTCGTACTCGCGAAATGTGCCGACGACCTCGTGCGAGAGCGAGACGTGTACGTCCGGCAAGCGCCGCGCGAGCGCCTCCCCGAGCGCGCGTTCGTGCTCGGGGTGTGCATAGGCGTGCAGCAGGACGACGGCGACCGCCTCGGGCTCGTGGGCGGCGACGTCGCCGGCGAGCGCATCGGGGTCGGCGAGCTCGCGCAGCACGCCGTCGGGTCCCATGCGCTCGGGCGCGCCCACGCGCCGCGGCGGCGGAACGAGCGGCGCCGGGCGCGCCGCGCACAGCCGATACAGATCGGCACGTGCCTGCCGGCCAAGCTCGACGAGGTCCTCGAAGCCCTTCGTGGCGACGAGCACCGTCCGCGCTCCGTGCCCCTCCAGCAGCGCGTTCGTGGCAACGGTCATGCCGTGGGCGAAGAGCTCGACGTCCGCCGCCGCGGCGTCCGCACGCTCGAGCGCCGCGGCGATCGCGGCCATCACGCCCTCGGACTGATCGCCCGCGGTGGTCGGCGACTTCGCCGTGACGATCCGCCCGCCGGTGGCCAGCACCGCATCGGTGAACGTCCCGCCGACATCGACCCCGAGCAGCACGACGGCTCAGCGGCCTGGCGCGTGGACGAACGTGTGCGGAAGCGCGACCGCTGGCACGCCGCCAATGTAACGCTTGCGAGCATGCGCACCGCATGCGCTTCTTTGACCGCATGCCGACTCCACCACGGCGTTCTCAAGGACAGCTGCGGTGATATCGAATCCCCCCGGCGTAGAGCGCCCACTCCAAGCGACCCAGGTCTCCGAGGAGAACGCTGCACACGGTCGCGCGCAACTCGGCAAAGTTGCGCCAGAGGATCTCGTTCCAAACGCGGATCGTCTTGTCGTCGCCCGCTGTGACGAGGGTTTTGCCGTCGGAGCTGAAAGCTACGGCGTTGATCGCGCCGGTGCGGCCGTCGAAGCGGGCGATCAGCCTGCCGGTGGTGGGATTCCACAGGCGGACGATGCCGTCGTGGCCGGCGCTGACGAGGGTCTTCCCCTCGGGGCTGAACGCTACGGCGTTGACCGCGCCCGTGTGACCGGTGAGGCGGGCGATCAGCCTGCCCGTGGCGGGATTCCACAGGCGGACGGTGCCGTCGTCGCCGGCTCCGGCGAGGGTTTTGCCATCGGGGCTGAAAGCTACGGCGTTGACCGCGCCAGCGTGTCCGGTGGGGCGAGCGACCTGCATGCCGGTGGCGGGGTTCCATAGGCGGACGGTGCCGTCGTGGCCGGCGCTGGCGAGGGTCTTGCCGTCGGGGCTGAACGCGACGCCGAGGACTGCGCCCTCCTGGTCGGTCAGAACGCCGAGCCGTTTGCGAGTTGCTGGATTCGATAACCGCACCGTTCCGTCGTCGCCGCTGGAGGCCAGCGTGTCGCCGTCGGGACTGAACGCGATGCTAAATACGGGATCCCCGTGGCCGGTAAGGACGCCGAGCTGTTTGCGAGTGGCGGGATTCCACAAGTGAACCGTTCCGTCGAAGCCGGCGGACGCGAGCGTCTTGTCGTCGGGACTGAACGCGACGGTGTCGACTGTATCCGGCGAACCGGTCAGGAGGCCGAGGCGCGAGCGAGTGGCGGGATTCCACAATCGGACGGTCTCGTCGTGGCTGGCGGAAGCAAGCGTCCTGCCGTCTGGGCTGAACGCGACGCCGGAAACCCAATCGCTGTGGCCCGTGAGCGTGTCTAGCAGCTTGTGGGTGGTGGGGTTCCACAGTCGGACGGTGCGGTCGTCGCCGGCTGTGACGAGCGTCTTGCCGTCGGGACTGAACGCGACGGCTTTGACCACTCCGGCGCGTCCGGCGAGTCGAGCGACCTGCGTGCGGCTGGTGGGGTTCCACAGTCGGACGGTGCCGTCGTCGCCGGCGGTGACGAGCGTCTTGCCGTCGGGACTGAATGCGACGGAGTTGACCGGGCCGGTGTGACCGGTGAGGGTGCCAAGCTGCTTGTGGTTGGAGGGGTTCCATAGGCGGACCTTGCGGTCGGCGGTGGCGAGGATCCTGTCGTCGGCGCTGAACGCAACGCTGGTGACCCTGCTTGTTTGGTCGCCGAGCCGACCGAGCCGCTTGCGGGTCGCGGAATCCCAAAGGCAGACCGTACCGTCGTCGCCGCCTGAGGCGAGAATCCTGCCGTCTGAGCTGAACGCGACAGCGTAGACCGGGCCGTTGTGTCCGCTGAGGCGGCCGAGCCGCTTGTGCGTGGTCGGGTCCCACAAGCCGACCGTGCCCTCGGCGGTGGCGGCGGCGAGCATCTTGCCGTCAGCGCTGAACGCGACGCTGCTGGTCCAATTGGTGCGGTCGCCGAGGTGACCAAGCTCGGTGCGAGTGGCGGGGTCCCAGAGCTGGACACCGTCAGCGCCGGCGGAGGCCAGGATCATGCCGTCGGGGCTGAACGCAACGCCGTCGAGCAAGTGGTTGGAGGTGAGGACCCCACGCAGGCCTATCCGGCGTGCTTCGAGCAGCGCCGGGATGACGGCCGAGCGGGCCTCCACCCGCGGACGTTCGCGGTATGCCTCGAATGCAAGCGCGAGCGACACGTCCGGTCGCTGCTTCAGCGGCTCCCCCGACGACGCCGCCAGCGCGAGCGACGTCGCGTCGGTGGCTTGGCGTTGTGCCGCGGCGCGCTGGTGCTGCGCCTCAGCGCGCTGCCCGAGTACGATGATCGTCACGAGCGTGGCGAGGATCACCAGCCCGCTAGCGATCGCGCCGAGGATGCGCAGCCGGCGACGCTCGCGCCGGCGTTCTTGCATGAGGCGCAACTCCTCGCGGCGTTGGCTGATCCAGGGCACGAGGAATTCGCTGGTGATCTCGTAGAGGTCAAGGTCGCGTCGGCGTTCGCGACGTACGAGCTTGGACTCGCGTTCGAGGCGGTCCAGCGCCTGATCGATCAGCGCGGGCGGGATGTTCTCGTCCTGGGCTCGGACGCGCTGGCGCAGATCCTCGGCGGAGATGATGTTGCGTGTGCCGGCGGAGGTCACCATTTGGCTGAGCAGTCCAACGGCTGCGGCGCGCACATCGGCTGCGAACGCGTCGAGAGCTTCGCCGAGCTCGTCTTCGAGTAATCCTTGGACCTTCTTCTGGCCGAGCAGCGTCTCGGGTTGGGCGGCGTGCCAGAGGCGCAGGCAGACAGTCTGGACCTCGGACAGGCTTACCTCGCCGTTGCCGAACCGCTCCGCGAGCATCGTGCACAGGCGTCGCGCGAGTGCCGGGTCGAGCTCCCGCTCGAAGTGCCCTGGATGACGCTCGAAGGGCCCGCGGATGATCAGCTCGAGCACATCGGCCGACGGCGGTCCGAGCCGCAGCGCCTGGTCGACGAGCTCCGGGCGCGCCGCAAGCAGCTGCTTGACGCGACCCAGGTAGTCCTCGCGAAACGCGAACAACAGCTTGACCGGCAACTGCTCGCGCAGCAGCCCTACGATCATCTCGGCGAGCGCGAGTCGCGACGAAACGGCATCCTGGTCTTCGAACAGCGTGAGAATCTCCTCGAACTGATCAAAGACGATCAACGGCTGATGCTCGCACGACGCTGCGCGCACGCGCTGCTCGAATTCCGAGATCGAGACCACGACCCGCGACAGACCCTCGGCCTCGGGCGCCAGCACACACCGCATCGTCTGCTCGTCGTCGTCGCGAATCGCGATCTGCTCGATCACGAGCTCCTGGCCCGCGCGTGGCTGCACCCGCACGCGCACTGGCTCAAAGCCCAGCCCACGCGCATGAGGTAGAAGCCCGGCGTTGACCAGCGAGGACTTGCCGTTGCCGGAGTCGCCGTACAAGAACACCCCGCGATACACGTCCACGAGACTGGCCAGCAGCCGCGACTCGCGCTCGCGCGCGAAGAAGATCGCGTGGTCGCCGTAGCGAAACGGCTGGATCCCGCGGTAGGGGATGGCCGGAACGGACACGACACGCTCGTCGGCGGTCGCTACGGCGCCAACTCCTGCCCGCGCACCAGCTGATACAGCGCAGGCACGAACGACCATACATCCTGTGCGATGAACGTCACATAGCGATGCTGGCTTTGCCACACATCCAGGATCAGCGGATCGGGCCGGAGATCGACCGAGTACATGTCTGGCACCTTGGCAGCGTCGATCCGCCAGCGCAAGGTCTTGAAGAGCAACCGTAGGTTGTAGTCCAGCAGGCTGTAGCCAACAAACAACGTCGTCCAACGCTTGAGAAAATGCTTCAGCGACAGCGGAATCGGGTCATATGGCTCCTTGTCGCTCATCCGCAGCACAAACTGGATGTAATCTTCATCTGTCACGACAAGCGACTCCCGCTGAGTAATATCACCGTGCAGTTTGTATATAACCGGGCTCTGCGCCGTCTCGTCCTCGAAGTCAACCGTCGGCTCGTCTTCGGGCCGATAGACCGAAACGCGTGGGTGCTTGCCCGCATCGCGCAGCGCACGCTCGAACAACTGGTCGTAGTTCGTGGTGATGACCAGCGGAAAACTCAGCCGAGCGAGCGCGCTCAGCATCGGCGATGGCGCCCGGCCGGCATCGACCGCGCGCGTGATCGCATTGACAAGCCGCCCACGCGAGCCATCGATCTCATAGGCCAGCGCAACCCGTTGCAAGTTGCCCACATCCTCGCCCGCAAAGCGCGCCGCGAAGTCACACTCGGCGGCTAGCTGACGACTGAGCGCTGCGCCCACCGGCGGCCGATGCTCTGGCGGATACACAAACGGCGACCCCTCTGGGGGGGGAGCGTGCACACCAGCCCCCAAGAATAGGATGCACCGCTGGCTGCGCACAGCCTCGCTGACACGACCGAGGACACGGCTCATTTCGGACGCTGCACTTGCCATCAGCCGAGCATAAAGCCGCAACCGATATCGTCGACCCGGCCGTGACGCATGTGAGAGGCGGAGGTCATAGGAAAGGTCCTCGATCCACAAGATGTCTTCGCGTGACCGCCGGCTTCACGGTGCAGCCAAGCAATCAGAGGCAGCCCCCACCGCGGAAGCTGACCTTCTTCATACGCATGTCGTACAGGATCGACAATCTTCGCGAAGATGAGCTCAATTGAAAACGCAACGTAGACGGACCATGACAGAACATGTCGCTAAAGATGAACGAGCCCTCGAACGCTGTGGCGTTGAACCGGCGGCCCTCGATGACGATGAACGCATCGGCGGGTGTGGCCCCGGGCCGATAGACCTGAATGCGAACGAACGTGCGGCCGAGATCTCCCTGAAGCGGTACCCCGCAAGGAATCCGGTCACCCCCAGACTTGCGCAGGACAACCGTGCCGTCATACCAGGACGATTTTGAGCCGAGGTTCCCAGCGATGACCACACGGTACGTGCCCGAGCACGGGACGCCTCTCAAGGATCCTGTGATCACGAAGCGGCCGCGCTTCCCTGCATCCGGGACCCCCTCGATCTGGAGCAGCGGTGAGTCCGCGCCGTGGCTCAGCCTGGCGTGGACCCTGACGGACACATCGGCGGCCGGTCGTGCGACCGAGGGCGCGGTCGTCACG
>JAWVGJ010000170.1:0-50262 GCA_033855115.1 Solirubrobacteraceae bacterium | reverse complement strand
TTGCGGAACGGAGCACGAGCGACGCACGGTCTGTGTCAATACAGCCACGGAACTGCGCCAAACCTAGACTCTTCCTGCGACATGGCCTTGACGGCGAGCATCATCGTCCCCACCCGTGAGCGGGCGGAGTATCTCGAGGTCGCGCTCGCGTCGATCGCGCCGCAGGCTGCGGCCGCCGATGCGGAGCTGCTCGTCGTCGACGACGGGCCGAGCGCAGCGACGCGCGAGACGGCGCGGCGCCACGGCGCGCGCTATCTCGCGCACGACGTCTCGCGCGGCCTCAACGCCGCGCGCAACACCGGCATCGACGCCGCGCGCAGCGACCTGCTCGTCTTCGTCGACGACGACGTCGCCGTCCGGCCCGGCTGGCTCGCTGCCCTGCTGGCAGCCGATCGCGACGCAGAGCCTGATGTCGGCGTGCTGACCGGGCCGATCCACGCACAGCTGGAGGACCACCGGTTGCGCTGCTGCGGTCGCGAGGGACCGCCGATCACAAGCCAGGACCACGGTCCTCGAGATCGCGACGTCGAGCGCGCATGGGGGGCGAACATGACCGTTCGCCGCCACGCCCTGGACCGCGCCGGGCGCTTCGACGAGGCGCGCGAGCTCTACGGCGACGAGCAGGAGTGGCAGCAGCGCTTGCACGCGTCCGGCGGACGGATCCGCTACGTCGCCGCGGCGGCGCTCGACCACCGCCGCGCCGGCGACGACGCGCGCCTGCGCTCGCTCGCGGCGGCGGCCTACCGGCGCGGCCAGTCCAGCCGCCGCTTCGACGGCTTAAACGGCAGCGCACCGTCGCTCGCGCGCGAGCTGCGTGTCCTCGCCGGCTGCGCTGCCCACATCATGCGCTTCCGCTGCCTCAACGGGGTCGTGCTGAGCGCGCACTCGCTCGGGCGATTGCGGGCCGCACTGCGAGCGGCGGCGGAGCGCGGCGCGACCGCGACCGCGACCGGCGTCACGCTTGCGGCGTCGGAGCCGAGCGGCGCGACCGCGACCGGCACCGGCGCCCCCGGAACCGCCCTCGCGGCATCGACCGACGAGGACTTCCTCTCCGGCACGAGCGGCACCGTCCGCGGCCTGCGCCACCCAGCCGCCCGCGCCACCGACGCCCTGCTGGACCTCGAAGCCGCCGCCCGCACGCGCCGCCTCGACAGAGGCGCCCGCGAGCACCCGCCCCGCCGCAGCGTGCTGGTGCTGGGTGTCGAACGCCCCGGCCGCCTGATGGACGCCGCACGCGTCGAGCTGCACCGCACCCGCCACAAGATCACGATGCGGACGATCGAGATGAGAGCCGGCGGGAAGTTCGAGCACCTCAATGCGCTGCTGGAAACCCACCCCGCCGCCGGGCACGACTGGCTCGTCGTCGTGGACGACGACGTCGTTTTCCCGCGCGGGTTCCTCGACCGCTTCCTGTACTGCGCCGAACGCGCCGGCCTGGTGCTGGCCCAGCCCGCCCACCGGGCTCACTCGCACGCCGCGTGGCAGGTCACCCGGCGCCGGTCCGGCGGCGCGGTGCGTGAGTCGCACTTCGTCGAGATCGGCCCCGTCACCGCGTTCGCGGCGGGCGCCTTCCCGACACTGCTTCCCTTCCCGCAGCTGTCGATGGGCTGGGGGCTCGACGTCCACTGGGGAGCTCTGGCACGCGCGCATGGCTGGCGCGCCGGGATCGTCGACGCCACGCCGATCCTGCACACCACGCCTGCGGGCGCCGGCTACGAGCGTGGGCCGGCGATCTCAGAGGCACGGACGTTCCTCGAAGGCCGCCGATACGTCACGCGCGCCGAGGCCTCGTGGTCGCGGCGGCTCACCTGACCGATGCGGCTCTCCCGACCGATCAGGGTCGCCATCGTCACCGAGTTCTATCCCCGCGCGGCGGATCCCGTGCTCGGGATCTGGGCCCACCGCCAGGCCGTCGCAGCCCGCGACGCCGGTGCCGATGTGCGCGTGCTCGTGCTGTACCGACCGGTGCCCCCGCTGGCCGCGGCGAGGGCCGGTCCGAAGACCGCCGCCCGTGCGGCGGCGCAAGCGCTCGCACAGCCACGACGCGCCACGCTGGACGGCATCGCCGTCTCCTACGTCCCGTTCCTCGCGCCCCCGAGACCGCGCAGCTACGGCGACTGGGGACGCTGGGCGGCGCCCTCGCTGGCCGTCGCCCTGCGCGCGCTACGCAAGCAGCGCTTCCCGTTCGACCTCGTCCACGCCCACAACGCCGTGCCCGCCGGCGAGGCCGTCCGCCGCGCCGGGCTGCGTACCCCCTACATCGTCTCCGTCCACGGCGGCGACGTCTTCCACACCGCGCCGGGATCGGCCGCCGGCGCCGAGGCCGTGCGCGCGGCGTTCGCGCGGTCGCAGCTCGTGCTCGCCAACAGCGCCGGAGTCGAGCATCGCTGTCGCGTCCTCGGCGCACCCGCGACGCGCGTCGTGCATCTCGGCAGCGACCTCCCGCAAGACCGCGCGGAGCCGTATCCCGACCCGACGGTGGTCACGACCGGCCACGTCATCGCACGCAAGCGCCACCGCGACGTCCTCGCGGCGATCGCAGGGCTGCCCGGCCTGCGCTACCTCGTCATCGGCGACGGCCCCGAGCTGGGACGCCTGAAGCAGCTGGCGGCGAAGCTCGGCATCGGCGATCGCGTCGAGTTCGCCGGCCAGCTCCCCCAAGAGGAGGCGCTGCGCAGAACCCGCCGCGCGCACGTGTTCGCAATGCCCTCGACCGACGAGGCGTTCGGCGTCGCCTATGTCGAGGCGATGGCCGGCTGGCTGCCGGCGATCGGCACGCGTGGCGAGCCTGGCCCCGAGGAGATCGCCGCGCGAGGTGGCGGCATGACAACGATCGCAGCGGGCGACACGGCGGCGCTCGCCGCTGCGCTCGAAGCGCTGATCGCGGACGCAGCCCAGGGCCAGCGAGCACGCCGGACCGTCGAACAGCACTTCTCCTGGGACGCCTGCGGGGCGGCCACCGTCGCCGCCTACGATGACGCCCTCGGGCGATGAAGCCGGTCTTGTTCGTCACCAACCACGTGCCGCCGGAGCGTGTCGGCGCCTTCGCGACGCTGCACCGGCGCGTCCCGCTGGAGCTCGCGATCTTCGGCGGGCGCTCGACGCACGCCACGCCTGGCGTCGACGACCCAGGCGTCCCGCACCTCCACGTGGCCCAGCGCGAGATCAGGGCGCTCGCCGGCTCGGGCGCCTACAGCGCCGTCATCTGCGGCACGGCCGGCCGCATGGCGCTGCCGAACGCCTGGCTGGGCGCGCGCGGCGGACACACGCCGTTTCTCCTCTGGAGCGCGCTGTGGGCTCACCCGCGCACCCCGGCGCACATCATCGGCGGCGCGCCCCTGCTGGCGACGCTGTACCGCACGGCGGACGCCGTCGTCGCGTACGGTCCGCACGTCGCCGCGTTTGCCCGGGCGCGCGGCGCTCGCAACGTCCATATCGCGCCGCAGGCGGTCGACAACGCCTTCTGGAACGCCCCGGTTCAGGGTCTACACAGAAAACGTTTCACGGCGGTGTTTGTCGGACGCAGAAGCCGGGCAAAAGGGGCGCAGGTGCTTCTGGAGGCCTGGCATCGTTCAGGTCTCAGGGCGCCAGCCGCCGCGCTCGTCCTCGTCGGTGCGGGAACCGGGTCCGCTCGGAACCCTGCCGGCGGCGCGGTGGCTCTTATCGCGCCGCAGCCGCCCGAGGAGGTTCGAAACTTCCTGGCCGCGGCCGACGTACTGGTCCTGCCGTCGATCCGGACGCGCAACTTTCGCGAGCCCTGGGGGCTTGTTGCGAACGAGGCCATGAACCAGACCACACCCGTCATCGCCAGCGATGAGGTCGGCGCCGCGGCCGGCGGCCTCGTGCGTCACGAGCGCAACGGACTCGTCGTCCCGGCCGATGACCCGGACGCCCTCGCGGCGGCGCTCGAGCGCCTGCACGACGACGACGACTTGCGCGCGAGGCTGGGCGAGAACGCGCGCCGCGACGTCGCCGCCTACACCTTCGAGGCCTGGGCGGCGGGATTCGAAGCCGCGCTGGGCTCGCTACGGTGAGCCGCTCGATGCGCTCGTCGCTCGCCACATTCGCCACGCTGCTCGCGCTGCTCGCCTATGGGGCGGCGATCGCCAACGCCTCGGGCAACGCGGTCCTAAACGACTGCACCGACGACGAGCGGATGTCGAAGACCTACTCGCAGAAGGACTACCGCGACGCGCTCGACGGGCTCGCCGCCGACGCCGACCAGTACGGCAACTGCCGCGACGTCATCCGCAGGGCGATGCTCGCCGCGGCGGCGGCGCCGCGCAAGACCGGCAAGGCACCGAAGGACCCGGGCGCCGGCGACTCGTCGGCCGCCGGCGACGGTGCAGTCGGCAGCGCGCCGGCCGAGGAGCAACTGCGCGCGGCCACCGCCAAGGAGCGCCGTGCGGTCGACCGAGCCCGTACCGATGGCGCTGCGCCGTTCACGGTGAACAACGCCACGGTCGATCCGGCAAGGGTCGGCAGGGTCCCGGGCATGAGCCAGGTCAGCGACCTACCGACGCCAATCGTCGTGCTGCTCGCCCTGCTGCTCGCCGGCCTGCTGGCGCTCGGCGCCGTCCGCATCAGAAGCCTTGTCCACGCACGTCGCGCTTGACCAACCGCCGCGCTCCGCGGTTGCGCTGAGCGTTCCGGGCCCAGGTGCCCAGGCGCTGCTTACGGCCGGCCTCGCGGCGATGCTCTGCGCGGTCGCCTTCGTCGCCGACGGTGGCCTGCAGGTCGCGCACGCGACACGGGTCGAGATGGGCCTGATCCTCGGCGGTGCCGTGGCTGTCACGGGCGCGCTGACGCTCGCCCCGCGGCGCGAACGCCTGTGGGGCAGCTGGTCGTTGCTGGCGCTCGTCGCGCTCGCGGTGCTCACGGCGCTGTCGATCACCTGGTCGGCACAGCCGGCCGACGCGTGGTTGGAGGCGAACCGCACGATCGCCTACGCCGCCGTGTTCGCGGCGGCCGTCGCACTGGCGCACTGGGTTCCGAACCGCTGGAGCGCGGTCATCGGCGCGATCACGCTCGCCGCCGTGGCGGTCAGCGGATACGCGGTGCTGACGAAGGTCCTGCCGGGCGCGCTGAACCCCGACGAGGTCTACGCGCGCTTGAGCGAGCCGTTCGGCTACTGGAACGCGATCGGCCTGATGGCCGCGCTCGGCGTGCCCGGCTGCCTCTGGCTCGGCGCGCGCCGCACCGGCCATCAGGCGCTCAACGCGCTCGCCTATCCCGCGCTCGGGCTGCTGGGGCTGACGATCCTGCTGGCCTACTCTCGTGGCGCGCTGCTGGCGGCCGGGATCGGCGCCGCGTTCTGGTTTGCGACCGTGCCGCTGCGCCTGCGCGGCGCGACCGTGCTGCTGACGAGCGGCGCGGGGGCGGCGCTCGTCGCGCTGTGGGTCTTCTCGCAGAGCTCGATGACCGCCAGCCGCGTCCCGATCGCGTTGCAGAACCAGGCCGGCCTGCAGTTCGGCCTCCTGCTCGTCGTGATGCTCGGGCTGCTGACCGTCGCGGGCCTCGCCGCGAGCTTCGCGGGGGCCGCGCGACCGCCGAGCCCCCGCGCGCGTCTCCGCGCCGGCGTCGTGCTGCTCGTCGCCCTCGCCCTCGTCCCGGCCGGCGTCGCAACGCGACTGGCGCTGTCGGACAAGGGGTTGACGGGGTCGATCTCGAGCGGCTGGAAGACGCTGACCGACCCCAACGCGCCGATCGCCGGCAACGGACCGAGCCGTTTGACCGCCGCGGGCAGCGTCCGCGCCCGCTACTGGAACGAGGCGCTGAAGATCTTCGCCGACAACACGCTCGTCGGCGCCGGCGCCGGCAACTACGCGACGGTCCGCAAGCGCTACCGCAGCGTCGATCCGGCCGTTCGCCACGCGCACGGCTACGTCGTGCAGACGCTCGCCGACCTCGGCCTCGCGGGAATGGGCGTCAGCCTCGCGCTGCTCGCGGTGTGGCTGGTGACGGCAATGCGCGCGACCGGCCTTCGCCGGCGCGACCGCGGGCGCCCGTACAGCGCCGAGCGGATCGGGCTGCTGACGCTCTGCGCCGTCGTGATCGTCTTCGGCGTGCACTCGTTCGTGGACTGGACGTGGTTCGTGCCGGCGACGACCGCGGTCGCGCTGCTGGCCGCCGGCTGGGTCGCCGGCCGCGGGCCGCTGGGCGCAACGGAGCCGCATGACCCGGCCGGCCCAGACGGCCGCATCGGGGAGCGTTTGCGCGCCGGGCTTCGCGAGCGACCGCGCGCGATCCTTGCGGGCGCGGCCGCTGCGCTGGCGCTCGTCGCCACGTGGACGGTCTGGCAGCCGCTGCGCTCCGACGCGATCGGGCAGCAGTCGATCGCGACCCTCGAGGCGGACGGTCCGGACGCCGCTCGCGCCGAGGCCCAGGCCGCCCGCGGACGTAATCCGCTGTCGGTCGACCCCCTGTTCGAGCTGGCGACGATCGAGTCCGCGGCGGGGCGCAAGAACGACGCGCGGCGCGCGCTCGAGGCGGCAGTTCGCCTGCAACCGGCCAACCCAGAACCGTGGCTGCGTCTTGCCGAATTCGAGTTGAATAAGCTCAAGCGGCCACGAGCAGCGCTCGCGGCCATCCGCCCGGCTATCTATCTCGACCCCCGCTCTTCGGAGACGGTGGCGGTGTTCCTAGCCGCGCAACGGCAAACCTCCGCACCGTGAAACGACTTCGCCCCCTGCTCGCCGCCATCCTCCTGCTGGCGGCCCTCCCCTCTGCGGCGCATGCGTCGCCGACGCAGGAGTCGATGTTCCAGGACGATCCGCTGCTCGTGTACGCCGCGCCCGAGCGCGTCGAGTCCACGCTGGACCGGCTCGCGCAATTCGGCGTCGACCGCATCCGCGTCTCGGTCTTCTGGCGCATCATCGCGCCGGCCAACGATCAGATTCAGAAGCCCGCCTTCGATGCGACTGACCCGGCGGCGTACCCGCAAGAGCACTGGGAGCGCTATGACCGGCTGATCCGCGCCGCGCAGGCGCGCGGCATCCTCGTCAACCTGAACTTCACGTCGCCGATCCCGCGCTGGGCAGCCGGCGAATCGCCGCGCGCGGACCTTCAGGAGACGTTCGGCCCCAATCCGGAGGAGTTCGGTTACTTCGTCCGCGCGGTCGCCAGGCGCTACGACGGCACCTACATGGGCCTGCCGCGCGTCGACTACTGGTCGATCTGGAACGAGCCCAACCAGGCGGGCTGGCTCACGCCGCAGTGGAGCCCGGATCCGCGCAATTCAACCCAGATGATCGAGTCGGCGCCGTCGCTCTACCGCCGGCTCGTCGCCAGCGCCTGGACGGCGCTTGCCGACAGCGGCCACGGCAGCGACACGATCCTCGTCGGCGAGACGGCGCCGCAGGGCCAGAAGGAGCTGCGCGACGTCAGCCAGTCGATCGACGCGCTGCGCTTCGTGCGCCAGCTCTATTGCGTCGACGACAACCTCAACCTGCTGACGGGCAGCGATGCGGAGGTCCGCGGCTGCCCGGTTGGCAACCCGGCGCAGTTCGTGGCCGAGAACCCGGGCCTGTTTCATGCCAGCGGGTACGCGCACCATCCCTACGCGCTGCTCACCCCGCCGGGGCGCAAATCCAATTGGCCCGACTGGGTGTCGATGTCCGACCTGCGCGCGCTCAGCCGCGAGCTGACGCGCATCTACCTGCGCTACGGCCAGCCGATGCCGAGCAAGCGCGGCGTGCCGCTGTACATCACCGAGTACGGCTACCAGACCAAGCCGGACCCGTTCTTCGCCGCCATCTCGTTGGCCAAGCAGGCGGCCTGGATGAACCAAGCCGAGTACATCTCCTTCAAGAACCCGAGCGTGCGATCGATGAGCCAGTTTCTGCTCGTGGACGACGGTCCGGCGGCCGGCTTCGACGTCAAGAAAGACGCTCGGCTCGCCTGGCGGACCTTCCAGAGCGGGCTCGTCTTCGCCAACGGCAAGCGCAAGCCATCCTTCAAGGCCTACGTCACGCCGCTGTATGTCAAGCAGCGCGCGGTCCGCCGCGGTCGGACGGTGGGAATCTTCGGCATGCTGCGCTCAGCCAAGACGGGCACGCTGCAGACCGTCCGCATCCAGTTCCGCGCCCGGGGGCGCAAGCGCTGGCAAACGCAGCTCACACGCAAGGTCGGCGGCCCGCGCCACTACTTCGAGACGCGCGTCCGCGTGCCGGCCAGCGGCGACCTGCGGTTGCTGTGGAAGGACGGATCGCGGCTTCGCATGAGCCGGATCGCGCCGATCGTCGCGCGCTGATCAGTCGACCGGCCTGGTGCCCACGTAGAAGGGCCCCGACGGATCGGCTTTCTTGCGGAACTGGATCCGGCCGTGGCCGACGGCGCCGGAGACGGTCGCGGGGGCGTCTGCGGATCCAGGCGCCCCGTGCCCGGACGGGGCGCCGTTGGCGATCTGCCCGCCGGCACGGGCAGGCGCCCCACCGCCCCAGTGACCGACGAGATCGCGGTACAGCGCCGACCGGCTGAGCAACTCGTCGTGGGTGCCGAGCGTCAGCTTGCTGCCGTCGAGCAGGAGGATCCGCTGCGCGCGCAACGCCGAGCTGATGCGGTGGGCGATGACGAGCAGGGTGCCCGGACGGGCGGCGAAGGCGTGCTCGACACGGGCCTCGGCCACGGCGTCGAGGTGGCAGGCGGCCTCGTCGAGGATGACGAGCGGCGCGGGGGACAGGTACGCCCTGACGAGCGTGATCAGCTGGGCCTCGCCCGCGGACAGCATGGAGCCCTTGATCTCAGCGTCGTAGCCGCCCAGCCGGTCCGCCAGCGACCGCATGCCCAGCGCGTCGACGGCGGCGTCGAGCTGGGCCGGCGTCGCGTCCGGCCTCAGGTAGGCGAGGTTCTCGCGCAGCGTGCCCGCGAAGACGTACGCCTCCTGCGGGATCAGCACGCGCGTTTGCGCCGCGATCCGCGGATCGATTCCCCGCATCGCAGCCCCGCCGAGGCGCAGCTCGCCGGACTGCGGAACGAGCAACCCGCTGATCAGCCCCGCGAGCGTCGACTTCCCCACGCCGCTCGGGCCGACGATCGCAAGGTGGTCGTCTTCCGGCACGGCAAGATCGAAGTCGCGGATCACCGGCTCGGGCGATCGACCGTAGCCGAACGTCACGCCGCGGAGATGCACGTCGTGACCGATCGGACTGCGCGCGGGGGCTTGCTCGGGCGTCGTCGTCGCCTGCTCGGGCTCGTGCGTCGCCTCGACGATCCGCGCCATGCTGACGAACAGCCACAGCCCCGTGTTGCCGATCCCTTGCACCAGCGTCCGCAGCGCCCCGTGCACGCCCTGCGACGTGTAGGTCAGCGCGCCCAGGATCGCGCCGATCGTGAGCCCCTGATCAAGCAGCCAGGAGCCAAAGCCGAGGATCAGCAGCGTCGGCAGCCAGCCGCCGAGCGCCACCGAGAGCGTGCGGATCGCGGTAAAGCGCGCGAGCTCCTTCGTCGCACGCGCCTGCCCGTCGATGTGCTCGCCGACGGCCCAGGCGACCCGCTCCTCGGCGCCACAGGCGACGATGTCGCGCAAGCCCCCGGTGACCGTGCCCGCGGTCTCGGCGATCTGCTCGTCGGCCATGATCGACCTGCGCTGGCGCTTGGCCATCCCGGGCAGCGCCGTGAAGAAGAGGGCGAGCGCGACGGCGACGGGCGGCAGGACGAAGACCAGGAAGACCGGCGCCAGCGCCGCCAGCCCGATCACCGCGCCGACCATCGAGACGAGGAAGGCCTGGACGACGAGCAGCGCCGAGGCGTAGGCCTCGCGGGCGATCTCCACCTGGTGCGTCAGCCGCGCGATCCCCGCGGTCTCAGCGCTGGCGCCCGGCGTCGTTGCGCGGCGCAGCGCGGCGCGGACCGTGCGGGTCACGAGCTCGTCGCGGAACGGCTCGATGATCGCCGCCAGGCGCAGGAACGTGTGCCGCGTGGCGATCGCGCCGGCGACCACGCTGACGCCGAAAAGCCCCAGCCATGCAAGCCCCGTGGCCGTGTCGCCGGCAAGGAAGCCCTGGTCGATCGCCCGTGCGATCAGCAGGCCCGACAGGATCGCGGGCGCGGACTGGATCGCCGACCACACCACGAGGCCGATTACGTCCGCCCTGTGCCCACGCAAGGAGGCGCGCAGTACGCGCAAGATCTCCCTGCGCCGCTGCGTTGGGGTCACCGGACGCTCCCGTTCGTCGCCACGCCGGCCAGCGCTCGCGGCGCGTGCTCCTCAGGCTCGAACAGCGCGCGGTAGTTGCGGTCCTGCCACAGCTCGTGGTGGGTCGCGGTCGCGCGGACCCCGGCATCGTCGAGCCACACGACGGCGTCGGCCCGCGCCGCGGTCGACGCGCGGTGCGCCACGACGATGCGCGTCCGATCCGCAAGCTCGCCGGTGAGCACCTGACTGATCTGGTGCTCGGTCACGGTATCCAGGCTGGCGGCGACATCGTCGAGGACGAGCAGCCGCCGTGCGCGGGCGAACGCGCGCGCAAGGCCGACGCGCTGCACCTCGCCGCCTGACATCGGCGTGTTCTCGAGCAGGGTGTCGTACCCGTCGGGCATGTGGCGGATGAAGCCGTCGGCCTGTGCGGCGACGGCCGCCGCGAGCAGCTCGTCGGGCGACGGTTCGTGATCGGCGAAGGCGATCACGTCTTCGAGCGTCTCCCCGAGCAGCACCGGGCGTTCGAACCCGAAGCCCACCGCTTGACGCAGCTCGTCTCGGCTCAGGCTCGGAAGCGCCATCCCGTCGAGCAGCACCTCGCCCTCGTCCGGATCGACGAGCCGTCCCGCCAGCGCCGCAAGCAACGACTTCCCCGATCCGCTGCTGCCGACGATCGCGACCAGCGAGCCGCCTTCGACAACGAGATCGACGTGCTGCAAGACGGGCTTGTCGCCGTCGCGGACGGTGACGTCGTGAAACTCGATCCGTCCGGGGCCAGCTGCAAGTCGCTGCGTGCCGTACTGCATCGGCTGCTGGTCGAGCACCTCGACGATGCGTGCCGCCGCCCCGCGTGAGCGCGCCAGCCGGGTCACGAACGACACCGCGCTGCCCACGCCGACCGCGAGCAGCACGTACTGGCTGGCCATCAAGAGCTCGCCGGGGGTGATCCGGCCGGCCGCGAGCTCCGCGCCGGCGACGGCCAGGACCGCGATCTCGAGCAGCGACACGAGCACGAGGTCCTGCGTGCTGATGTTCATCTGCGAACGCCATTGGGCGAGGCCCTGGCGATGCAGTTCCGGCAGCGGCGCGAGGACCCGTTCGACCTCCTGCTCAGCGCTCCCAGCGGCCGCGATCGTACGCGCCCCGGCCAGCGCATCGACGAGCCGCGAAGCGAGCATGCCCTGCGCCTTGAAGTAGCTCATCGCCTGCTGCGACGCGTCCCGTGCGAAGACGCGCAGGAAGACGAAGAAGAACGGCATTCCGACGAGGAACGTCAGGCACAGCCAGGGGTCGATGACGGCCAGCGCCACGATGCCGCCGAGCGCGGGAACGACGCCCGTGGCGGAACGCACGACGTCCGGCGCGATGCGACCGGCCTCGGCGGTGTTGCCGACCAGGCGGCTGCTGATTTCTCCGCTCCCGAGCCCCAGCGCGGAACGCGGACCGACCGCGAGGACGTGGCCCAGCAGCCTGTGGCGCAACCATGCTGTGGAGCGCGCGACGGCAAGCCCCGCTGCGAGACCGGTGGCGACAGTAGCCCCCACGCGGACGGCCACGACGAGCCCGCACACTGCCAACCACATTGCGGCGTCACTGCCGCCGAAGACGACGTCGACCGTATGACCGATGACGTACGGCAGCGCCAGGACCGCCGCGGACGAGATCAGCGTCGTGCCCGCGATGACGGCCACCCAGCCGCCGCTGGCGCGGGCGACCTGGAGCAACAGCCGGTCGGCCGCACGGCGAACCTCGGGATCCATCCTGTCGCTGTTCGTGTTCACTGGTCTTGATGATGCCGTTCGTGGCGGGCCGGGACTCAACGGGCCCGTCGAGGCAGCCGCTCCTCTTGAAGCGGCTGCCCCGAGCAAGTCCATTTTGTTCAGCGACCGTAGCCGGTGAACGTGCTGAGCAGGCTAGGGAAGCCAGCCGCAAAGCAGCAGACTGAGCTGGCTGCCACCGCCGTGGCCGCCGCCGTGGCCGCCGTGGCCGCCATCGTCGTCGTCGTCGCCGCCTTTGCCCTGGGGGGCCTTGATGCCCTGCAGATCCAGAAGGGACATGTTTTCACCTCCTCTCTGTCAGTTGAAACTCAGCGGGCAAGCTAGCGCCCGCTCTAAGGGAAGGCAGGAACGGCAGGTGGACCGGTTTGTCGTGCAGCGCGGCGCCGAACGCGAGTAGTACCCCGGCCGTGCCGGTCGCAAAATCCATCGACAGGCGCAGCAGACGCTCGCCGGGGAACGCCAGATGACCCTCGTACGTCAGCGCGTGCCAGTTCAGCCGGCGCACGTGCTCTGCGATGACGCCATCGCTCGCGGCGCTCGTGTCACGCCCGCGGCCATGCAAGAGGAGCATGCCGGCGCGTCCCCAGAAGAGCCCCGACTGGATGTAGAACGCCGACTCGGCCGCTCTACGGATCCCAGCGGCGGCGTGCACGAACTGCTCGTCCTCGCGGTGGACGAGGTAGTCGTCGATCACGAGACCGATGCCGGCACTGCCGTTGGCGAGGTACGGCATCGTCCGCCAGCCCTCGTTGATCTCCATCGTGCCGCTGTCCTCGCGAAGAACGCAGCGACGCAGGTCCTGACGGATCGCGGTGGCCGCGAGGTCCAACAGCGCGGTCTCGCCGAAGCGCTCGTACAGCCGCAGGAAGAAGAGCGCGGGACCGGACGAGCCGCGGGTCAGGCCGGCGTGCGCGTGCTCGCCCCCGCTTACCGTGTCGACGGCGTCCTCGTCACCCAGCCGCTCCGCGACGAGGTCGGCGACCCGCAGCGTCGCCTCCCACAGCGTTCGATCCTCGAGAGCCGCAGCGAAGTGTCCGAGGTTCAGGCCGATACCGGCGAGGCCGCCGAAGAGGTCCAGACCGAGGGTCTCCTCGCGGCCGTTGACGTTGGACTGGGCGCTCTCCAGCACGTCGAGGGCGTCGTCGCGCCTGTCGAGGTGGTCGAGCACGAAGGCGACGCCGTGCAGGCCGTCGTAGAACCCTGCGCGAGGCACGTCAACGCCGGTGGCGTGCTCGACGAGCCACTGCTCGTGTTCGGGAAAGCGCCCGGCGCCGGTCGCCGACAGCGCATACAGCACACCGGCAGCTCCATAGGCGATGTTCATGCCGTTGGTGTCGAACTGCTTGATGTCGCCCGGAAAGAGCCGGTCGGCGCGCTGCGGTGTGGCGCTGGCAAGGATCGCCCGAACCATCGAGCTGCGCGCGCGCTCCCAGCCGGCGGGCGTCGGCTCGAGCCGCAGTGGCCTCGCCGTCGCGCTCCGCGCGGGCTCGTTCGCCGCCGCGATCACATCCAGCGCCGCGGCCAGCCACGCCTGCGGAACGCCAAACAGCGTGCCGATCTCGGCAGCGAGCTCGGGCGCCTTGGCGGGATCGCGCTGCACCAGCGCGGTCAGCGGCAGGAAGATCGACAGGCGCATGCAGGCAAGCGCGTACAGGTCGACGTCCACCCCCGTACAGCCGCGCGGCGCGGCAAAGCCGGAGGCGGCGAGGGTCTGACGCCCCGCGGTGCTGGCTTCCGAGCCCCCCTCGAGGTCGATCAGCACGACCTGTCCGTCCGGGCGCACGAGCACGTTGGCGGGGTGCAGGTCCCCGAGCACGATGCCGCGGTCATGCACCGCGCGCACGGCGCGTTCGACACGATCGATGATCTCCAGCGCCCAGGCCGCGTACTCGGCGACGGCGGGCTCGTCGCTCGCGAAGCTCGTCGGGTAGCGCTCCACGATGAGCTCGTTCAAGGTGCTGCCCTCGACGAAGTCCATCACCAGAAAGTGGTGGTCGTCGACCGGAAAGTAGTCGCGCAGCGCCGGCACCGCGTCGAGCCCGGCGAGCCGCTCGAGGATCGCGCGCTCGCGCTCGAGGCGGGCGACAGCGTCGATCCCGTCCGGGGTAAGGCCCGCATGCGGACGTGCCTCCTTCAGCACGACGGGCTCGTCGGTGCGCTTGTCCACGCCGCCGTAGACGCCACCGCCGTTTGAGAAGTGCAGCGCTCGCTCGATGCTGTAGGGCAGGTTCTCGACCGACACGCTGTTGCGCGCATCGAGATGTGGCACGAGGCAGTCAGGCATCCTCAACCATTCCGGTAGCGAAAACGCCGCTTCGCGCTTGTCGGGGACGAGCTCGCCGGCGCCGTCCTCGATCGCCGCGAGCCGCTGTCCGTGAGTCCCGGTGCAGTAGCGCTGCGCGAAGGCGCCGTAGCGGACGAAGAGCGGGCCTTTGCCCCAGCGCAGGTCGCTGAGGATGTAGGGCCCGCAGCGGCCTTGCAGCAGCTCGTCCAGCTCGTGCAGCACGGTCTCGAGCTGATCCTCCGAGTCCGGGTAGATCGTGATGAACTTGCCGCTCAACCCGCGATCGGCGTACTTGGCGTTGCGCAGAAACAGCAGCCGCCGGCTGCGGATGAACTTGAAGGCGATCCGCCGCGGCACGCAGTAGTTCCAGACGATGTCGAGGATCTCCTCGGCGTTGTCCAGGCACGCGGAGGCGTGGATCTTCCAGCCTTGCGCGGGGAGCTTGATGTCCCGCGGTGCGTACTGGGCCCAATCGTCCGTATCGAGGTGCATCCAGCCGCGGGGGGCAGGGCGCGTGGCGGCCGCGAAGGCGACATCGTGGCTGGACGGCAGCAAAGGCGAGTCGTAGAAGTGCTCGTCAGCCAGCGAATACACCTCGTAGCCCTGCTCCACGGCGCCCCTCCGTTGTCGGTCCTTCCCCGTACCGCGGCACCATCGCTCCGTCCCGGCGAGGGCGCCCACTTTCTTCTGGTGGATTGAAGAATAGACGGCGAGGAGGTCGCGCACGTTTGGCGCTCGTAAACGCACAGGTATTTGCGGGTTTCGGAACTTTGTCGCCCATGGCAACCCCGTTCCCGCCACGCTGGGCGCCGCCCGGCCCCGACCGCTCAGGACGTGCCGACGACCGGCCGTCCGGCGTCGGTCCCGACCAGCTCCGCCGGCAGCGCACCCGGCCCGCCCATGTCGCGCGCGCTGATCAGCAACTGCTCGTACTCGTCGGTGACCGCGTCCCACGAGTAGCGTCGCGCCCGGACCCGTGCCCGCCCGCGGTACAGCTCGACGAGCTCTGGCTCGTCGAACAGGCGCTCGAGCTGGGACGTCAGCGACGGCACGCCCTGCTTGCCCGAGAACGTCAGCCCGGCATCGCCGACAGTCTCGACGTTCGGCGCGTGGTCGTTGACGAGCACGCAGTTGCCGGCGGCGAGCGCCTCGAGGATGACCGGGTGCGTGCCGCCGACCTCCGTCGGCGCGCAGAAGATGTAGGCATGGCGCTGCAACTCCCAGTACCCGCGCCCGAAGACGTAGCCGGGGAAGACGACCCGCGGGTCGCCGGCTCGCTGCACCTGCTTGATGTAGTCGTGCGCGTAGGGCGCGCCGCCGACCACGACGAGCTTCATCCCGCGGGCGCGCTCGGCGGAGATGCGACTGAACGCCTCGACGAGCACGTGCGGGTTGTTCTCCGGCTCCAGGCGGCCCACGAACAGCACGTACTTGCGCGACTGAAGTCCGAGCCGCTGGAGCGTCTCCGTGCCCTCGTGGCCCGGATCCTCGACGCCGTAGGGCACGACGCCGATGCGCTGGCCGTAGCGCTGCTCGAAGATCTCCGCGACGGCGTACGAGTCGGTGATCGCCGTGTCCGACCAGCGCGGCGCGTTGCGCTCAGCGAAGCGCAGGTAGGCCTTTGCCAGCGCCGGCCACTTCGAGCGATCTGAGTCCAGCCCGTCGACGTTGATGACCGTCGGGATCCCGGCGCCGCGGGTGACGAGGCACATCGGGCTGTTGCCGGCGATGAAGAACAGCGCCACGTCCGGCCGCACCTTGCGCGCGACATGCAGCGAGGACAGCAGCGTGTGCGTGAACGTGTCGAGGTACTTGTTCTTGACGGCGGGGATGTGGACGAGCCGCGCGCCCTTGTGCTCCTTCAGGCGCCGGTCGACGACGTGCGGGCGGCAGTAGACGATCACCTCGTGGCCGCGCTGGGTCAGCCGGCTGGCGAGCTGCTCGGCGGCCGTCTCGAAGCCGCTGTAGGACGCGGGGATGCCGCGCGTGCCAAGGATCGCAACCTTCATGGGTGGCGAGCGAGGGTACCGGCTGGCGCCAGCCCACTCGCCAGCTCGTAGGCCGCCATGTGCGCTCGCGCGGACGCCTGCCACGAGAACTCCGCCGCCCGGCGGCGCCCGCGCAGCGCGAGCTCGGCGCGCAGCGCTGGATCGGTCGCGATCGATGTCAGTACGAGTGCAACGGATTCGTCGCCGCCGTAGGGATCGACGTAGAGCGCCGCTTCGCCGCAGGTCTCGGCGAGGCCCGGCGAGCGGGCGGCGATGACCGGCACGCCGGCGCTCATCGCCTCCAGTGCCGTGAGCCCGAAGCCTTCGTACAGCGCCGGATGCACGAGCGCCGCCGCCCCGCCGAGCAGCAGGGCGAGGTTCGGATGCGCCTCGCAGCGCACGCCATCCTGTTCGGCGCGCGCCCGCCCGGCGAGGACGAGCGGGAGCGCGAGCGGCCCCGCCTCCTTGCGGTAGCGCGCGTAGGCGCCGAGCAGCAGGCCGAGGTTCTTGCGCGGTTCGTCGTCGCCGACATAGAGGAAGTGCTCGGCGCGCACGGCGCCGACGGCAGGCTGCTGGCCGGGTCCGTGCGGTGCGAGGACGATTCGCGCAGGATTCAGGCCCCAGCGCGCCATCGCGTCCAGGCGCGTCGTCTGCGACACGCACACGACGGCGGCCGCGCCGTGCGCAGCGCGCCGGTGCGAGCGCGACGCCCAGCGCCGGAAGGCGGGCGCGAAATGCTCGGGCAGGCGCTCGAAGGCAAGGTCGTGCAGCGTGATCACCTGCGGGCACGGCGCGCGCGCGGCGAGCGCCGGCAGCGGGTGGTGCAGGACGTCCGCGCGCTCCTTCGCCGCGCGCCGCGGCAGCTCGACCTGCGTCCACCATGCATCCATGGCGAGGTTGCGCAGGCTGCCCGCGCCGCCGCCGGCCGGCGCGGGCCGGCGCCGGTTCGCAGCCTCGACGACGTCGACGCCCTCCGCGCGCAGGGCCTGCGCGAGCTGTTCGAGGTAGACGCCCGTGCCGCTCGGTCCACGTCGCGCATAGGTCGTATCGAGAAGAATGCGCATGCGCCGCTACGGTCGCACAGCGCGTGCGAGGATCGTGCTGCGAAACAGCGGCGCCCCGCCTGCCGGCCGCAGCTCCGTCACGTCGAAGCCGAGGTCGTCCAAAAGCCTGCCGAGCGTGACCGGCGAGAAGAAGCGCACGTGATCTGAGCGCGGCTCGAAGTGGCGAGCGAAGCGCCGCGGGCTCAGCGCGAGGCGCAGCATCGTCCCCGGGCCGTGGTGCGGGGTGCTCAGCAGCAGCGTCCCGCCGGGGCGCAGCGCGCGGCGCACCTCCGACAGCCACGGCGCGACGTCGGCGACGTGTTCGATGACCTCTCCCGCCCACACGATGTCGACCGCGCTGTCGTCGACGGGCAGCGGCTCGCCCGCACGCCATAGGCGCAGGTCGCCGTCCGGCAGGCGTCCGGCGGCCCGCCGCAACGCCTCGGTTGCGACGTCCACCGCGATCGGGTGCGCTCCCTTCTTTGCCAGGGCAGCACTGAACTCCCCCGCGCCGCAACCGAGGTCGAGCACCGTCGCCCCGCGCGGGACGTTGGCGAGCACGTGCTGGAGGCGCAACGCGAACTGCTCGGGCACGGCGTCGAGCGGCACGCTCTCCCAGATGGCGTCGTGAAGCTCGGTCACCGCCGCAATCGTCGCATCAGCGACCGCGCCACCCTGCAAGGATCAGCGTCCATGCGAATCCTCGCGGTATGTGCCGTCGCTCATCCGGGCGGCGCTGAGATCGGGCTTCTGCGGCTCGCCAAGCGGCTGCTCGCGCGGGGGCATGAACTGACGCTCGCGACGCCCGGTCCGGGGCCGATGGACGAGCAGGGGCTGCCGGTCGTCCGGCTCGCCCTCGGCGGGCTTGAACGCGGGGCGGGCGCGCGCGCCGTCCCGAGCTTTCCGCGCGCTCGCCGCCTCGCGCGCGACGTCGACCTCGTCTACCTCAACGGCACGGTCAGCGCCCGCCTGCTGCCGGCGCTGGCGGGCCGGCGCAGCGTGCTGCACGTCCACGACATCGTCGAGCGCGTGCCGCGTCACTGGTCGCTCGCCAACGCCGTGATGGCCGACTCGGCCGCGGTCGCGGAGCGCCTCACGGGCCTGGAAGCTCAGGTCGTCTACTGCCCCGTCGAGCTCGACGTGCCGGAAGTGCCGGCGCCGTGGCCGGCGGACAGCGCGACCAACGGACCCGTCATCGGCTTCGTCGGACGTCTGGAGCCGCGCAAGGGCCCGCTCGACCTCATCCAGGCGGCGCCGCAGATCCGGGCCGGCGCCCCCCGTGCACGGATCGTCGTCGTCGGGGGCGACCCATATGACTCAGACCCGGCCTACGCCGAGCAGGTTCGCAACGCCGAGGGCATCGAGCATGTCCCCTGGGTGGCGGACGGGGCCGCCGTCATGCGCCACCTCGACGTCCTCGTGGCGCCCTCGCGCCAGGAGCCCTTCGGCACCGTCCTCGCCGAGGCGATGGCGGCCGGCACGCCGGTCGTTTCCACGTCGGTCGGCGGGATCGCTGAGGTCGTCGCCGACGGCGAGACCGGCCGCTTGGTCGCGCCTGGAGACCCCGAAGCCCTCGCCGCGGCGGTGCTCGAGGTGTTGCGAGACCGCGCGCGGATGGGCGCCGCCGCCCGTCAGCGCGCCAGGCGCTTCGGTGCCGACGCCTACGCCGACCGCGTGGAGGCAATCTTGCTGGAAGCGGCGGGTTTTCAGTGAATGTCACCTTCGACGGCCGCCCTGCGTCGGATCCGCGTGGAATCGGGCGCTACGCCAGTTGCCTGCTCGAAGCCCTGCGTGACACCGCCGACGAGCACGAGCTCGTCGAGACGCACCGCCCTTCGCGCCGCACGGACATCTTTCACTCACCCTGGATCGATGGTGCGATGCTGCGCCCGCCGTGCCCGCAGGTCGTCACCCTGCACGACGTCGTCCCGCTCAAGCGGCGCAGCGAGTATCTGCGCACCGGCATCCGCTTTCGCATGCGCTACCTCGCCGTCGAGCGCTCGGCGCGCGTGATCGTTCCGACCGCGGTCGTCGCCGACGAGGTCGCCGAGCACGTCGGCATCGACCGCGAGCGCATCAGGGTCATCGCCGAGGCCCCCGCGCTCGCACTGCACGAGCGCGGGCCGGAGGAGGTCGCCGCTGCGCGCAAGCGCTACGGCCTGCCCGACGAATACCTGCTGTGGGTCGGGGGCCTGCAGACGCCCGACCCGCGCAAGCGCGTCGCGGCGCTGGCCAAGACGCCGCGCCAGCTGCCCCTCGTGCTCGTC
Source organism: Solirubrobacteraceae bacterium (assembly GCA_033855115.1). Taxonomy (GTDB): domain Bacteria; phylum Actinomycetota; class Thermoleophilia; order Solirubrobacterales; family Solirubrobacteraceae; genus CADCVQ01. Next base: position 30,764 of record JAWVGJ010000170.1, on the reverse strand, counting down.
GGAGCAACCAAGCCGTGGGCGCACGAGCTGCCCGACGTCACGCTCACCGGTCACGTTCCCGACGACCATCTCGCCGCGATCTACTCGGGCGCTCGGGCGCTCGTCTTCCCCTCTGACGACGAGGGCTTCGGACTGCCGACCGTCGAGGCGCTCGCGTGCGGCACGCCCGTCGTCGCCAGCGACTTGCCGGTCCTGCGCGAGGTCCTCGGCGACCGCGCAACCTTCGTCCAGACGGGCGATCTCGAGGGTTTGCTCGCGGCCGGGGCAGCGGCGCGGCGGCCAGCGCCGGCACCGCCGTCGTGGACGTGGACCGACGCCGCCCGCGCAACGTGGGCGGTGTATGAGGAGGCCCGCGCGGGCTGACGGAACTCGTCACGGCGCCGCGCGCCGCGGCTCTACCGCGACGCGCGCACGTTCGCTGACTTCTGGGTCAGGCAGGCAACTCGTAGTGGTGCGAGTCGCCCGTGAGAACCTTCGTCCCCCAGCCGGAGCGCGCGTGTTGCAACGCGTCCGAGTCGAGAAGGGGATCGGACTCCGGGTCGATGCCGTCGCTGGGGCTGGGGTCAGGCGCCACCGGCTCAACCGGTGGGTCGTCTTCTCCCCCGGACTCCTCGGCGGCGAGGAACCAGAAGCCCAGCGAGCCAAGCGCGAGCATGCTTACAACTCCGCACACCAAAGCGAACGGAGCCAAACCGATCCCGAACAGAAAGCCCGCGACCGGACATGTGATCGCCCACGTCATTCCCGCACGAAGCGGAACAGTGTCGGTGATCGATCCTCGGATGACCTCTACCAGAAGCCAGACCATGAATGCCGTAAACACAGCGAGCGGTAATGCGAACATGGGGGCTGGCCCTTTCGTGATCGTTCGCAGATCAGTGTAGGTCACTACCACCCTGAGCAACAACATACGACTTGTTCTGACTGTTCTTAAGTTTAGGTGCGCTGTGCGAGTAGGGCGCGGGCCGCGTCCGTTCCCAACCGGACGGAGTAGTTCGTTCCCCGGTCCTCGGGATAGATCTGCGTCGTGTTGGCCAGCACGAGTCCACGTACGCCGGTCTGCAGCGGCGCGATGCGCCGGTGATAGCCGACGGTGACGATCGGCTGCGCCGCCGGCTCGCGATGCAGCCAGCGCGCGCGGATCCACTCCGCCGAGAACGCGGGCTGGACCTTGCGCAGGCCAGGCAGGTACGTCTCCAGCAGCGCGCCGGCGTCGAGTGACAGCAGCGGGTCCCCCGGGGCGAGGTAGTTGGCCACATAGAGGAAGCGGCGTCCGCCGTAGCGCTGCGGATCGATGAAGTTCGTGTGCTCGACGAGCCCGACGAACGGCAGCGCCGGGTCGGCGATGTTCGTCCAGTAGAACGGCGAAAAGCGACGGTCGAGCTCGAGCAGCAGGCAGAGCGCGGTGTGGTACTCCGTCGCGCGCAGGCGGTCGAGGTAGTCCCGACCGATGGCCTCCTCGAGCTCGCGATCCAGCAGGCCGAGGAAGACGTCGCTGGGCACGGTCGCCACGACGCCGTCGTAGCGGCTTGCGGAGCCCGGCGCGGATGCGCGCACGAAACGGCGCGGGTCGTGGCCGCGGCGAAACGAGCCGGCGGCGCCGGCCTCGACGAGCAGCGCCCCGTCAGCTGACCGGTGCAGCGCCGCCGCCGGGCGGTCGATCAGCACGCGGCCGCCGGCGTCGACGATCGCGTCGCGCAGCGCGTCGAAGAGCCGCTCCCACGAGCGCGCCGGGTAGCCGAGCTGCTCGTGGCGCGCCTCGTCGCCCTCGAGCTGGCGGCGCAACGTGAGCTTGCTCCACAACCAGGCCATCGAGATGTCCTCGGCTCGCTCGCCGAACTTGCCGCGCAGCAGCGGCCCCCACACCTTGCGCCAGGGTCCCCGCCCCATCCGGCGCTCGATCCACTCGCGCGCGGTGATCGACTCGAACGGGCCCACCTCCCTGGCTCGCTTCTGGAGCAGGAGCACCGCGAGGCCCATCCGCACCCGTGCCGCCGGCGACAGCGGCCCGAAGCGCAGCAGATCCATCGGCGTCGTGAACGGCCACTGGCGCCCGTCGACGAAGAACGCCATCGACGATGGCTTCCACTCCAGCTCGTCGCCCATCCCGAGCTCCTCGTAGAGCTCGATGATGTGGCGGTCGCTCGTGAACAGGTGGTGGTAGTAGCGCTCGAGCCGGGCGCCGCCGCCGACGTCGATCGTCGCGGCCTGCCCGCCGAGGCCGGGCCAGCGCTCGTAGACATCGCAGACGTGACCGGCCTGCGTGAGCCGGTAGGCGCAGACCAGGCCCGCAACGCCGGCGCCGAGAACCGCGACCTTCATCGCGAGCAACCGCCCTTCGAGTTCGCCCCGACCGTAGTCGAGCAATGACGCGCTGTCATGCGCGCGCCATCGCGCGCGCGCGCCCGATGCCACCGTAGCGCGCAACGAGCACAACGAGTCCCACGACCGTGATCGGCACGGTCACGACGAAGCGCAGCAGCAGAAGGTAGGAGAGCGCTTGGACGCCGGTCTTGCCGAGCGCCCGGACGCCGAAGACGACGGCCGCGTCGAACGTGCCGACGTAGCCGGGGCCGCTCGGGATCAGCGCGAACGTTGCGGCCAGGCCCATGAGATAGCCGACCTCGAGCACACCGAGGTCGAGGCCCGCCGCCTGCGCCGTCAGCCACCAGGCCGTCCACTCCAGCCCCCACACGAGCAGCGTCCACACCAGCAGCTCGGTCCCGTGACGGCGGCCCCCCAGGCGCCGCGTCGCCTCGGTCATCGGCGCGAGGAAGGCGAGCACCGGTCGCAGATGCCCGCGCCGGTGCAGCACCAGCGCCAGCAGCCCGATGGCTGCCGTAAGCCCCGCGACGATCAGTGCAGTGGCGGCCAGGCGCCCGGCGGACGGGACGTCGATGCCGCCCAGCACGCCGTAGGCGAGCACGACGAATAACCCGACGAGCACGACGACGTCGAGCACCCGCTCGGCGACGATCGTCCCGATGACGGTCCGCGGATCGGTCTGCGCACGCGGCGCAAGCAGCATGACGCGCAGCGCGTCGCCGGCGCGCGCCGGCAGCACGTTGTTGCCGAAGTTCGCGACGGCCACCAGCCCGTAGGCGTCGGTGCGCCGCGGCTGCGCGCCGTTGAAGCGCAGCAGCTCATACCAGCGCTCCGCGCGCACGGCGCAACCGGCGAGGTAGAAGCCGACGGCGCCCCCGAGCTCGCCGAGTCGCTCGGCGGAGCTCGGCAACATCGGCGCCTCCTGGTGCAGGGCCCAGACGACGATCGCGGCGAGCGTCGCGATCGAGATCAAACCTCCGAGCAGAGTTAGCGCCCGATCGCGGCCGCTGAGGCTGCTAAGCCTGGATCCACCGGAGATCGTGGATGGCTCGGCGTCGGGAGTCAAGTCAGCGTGGATCGGCCGAACATTCGCAGGGTGACCCCTTCGGAGTGAGGCTGATCCGCGCTGGCGAAGGCTCCCGGCGGCGAGACGCCGCGAGATTCGGTGGATCCAGGCTAAGCGGGCGTTCGCTCGTGCTCATCGTCAGCCGTGACGTTTACACGATCGCGTACGACGTACAGCGGCCGGCACTTGACCTCGTCGTAGATGCGCCCCACGTACTCGCCGATCAGCCCGATTGCGATGAGCTGGATACCGCCGAGCAGCAGCACCGCGACGACGGTTGTCGTCACGCCGGGGACGAACGCGCCGAAGATGCGAAAGACGATCGCCACGGGGATCATGAGAAACGCCAGCGCCGCGAACGTGAAGCCCGCGAGCGTCGCGGCTTGCAGCGGCGTGTGCGAGAACGAGACGATCCCGTCGAGCGCGAAGCGGACCATCTTGCGCAGCGGGTACTTCGTCTTGCCGGCGTGGCGCGCGTCGCGGCTGTAGGGCAGCGCCGTCTGCGTGAAGCCGACCCAGGAGGTCATGCCGCGCAGGTAGCGGTTGCGCTCGCGCATCGACAGCAGGGCGTCGAGTGCGCGGCGGTCCAGCAGGCGAAAATCGCCGGAGTTCGCGGCCAGCGGCACGTCTGAGAGGCGGCCCATGATGCGGTAGAACCAGCCCGCGGTCGCGAGCTTGAAGCGCGACTCGCCGTCGCGATCGGTGCGCGTCGCGTAGACGACGTCCGAGCCCGCTCGCCAGTGCTCGAGCATCGTCGTGATGACCTCGGGCGGGTCCTGCAGGTCGGAGTCGATCATCACGACCACGTCGCCGGTCGCGTGGTCCAGCCCCGCGGTGATCGCCGTCTGGTGGCCGAAGTTGCGCGATAGCCACACGACCTTGATGCGGTCATCCTCACGCGCCAGGTCGGCGAGGATCGCCGGCGTTCGGTCCTGCGAGCCGTCGTCGACGATGACGAGCTCCCACGGGAGCCCGTCAAGCGCGGTGCGCACGCGCTCACAGAAGGCGCGCGCTGTGCCCTCCTCGTCGAGCATCGGCGCGACGACGCTCAGCAGGGCCAGATGCCGTTCGGCCACCCGCTGATCGTAGTCGTCCCCGTCGCTTCTAACAGCATGAGGTAAGACGCAGCCCCCAGGCGACGCTCACCAGCTGATGAGGCCGACACAGCCAGAGGCGAGCATGAGCGCGCCCGCCCACGCCCTCGGCGAGTGGCGCCGCCGGCGGCTGATGGCCGCGGGCTTCGACGCGACGCTCGCGACCTCGCTCACGCGGGACGAGGCGGTCGACCTGCACGAGCTCCTCGTCCTGCTCGATCGCGGCTGCTCGCCCGAGCTCGCCGCCCGGATCCTCGCGCCGCTCGACGTGCCGGTGCCCGCGTGGTGAGCCGGCCGGGCGCTGATACGGTGGCGCCCGTGGCTTCGGAGCCCGCCTCGTCGTCGCGCGCCCCCGCGACCTCCTCGCCACCGGACACGCTGGACGCCGAGTCCAGGCGCTGGCTCGACGCGCTTGCCGTCCCCGGCTACGCGCGCGACGAGGCTGTCGGCCGGCTGCACGAACTGCTCCTGCGCGCCGCGCGCTTCGAGGTCTCGCGGCGCCGGCTCGCGCTCCCGCACCTGCGCGGTGGCGACCACGACGACCTCGCCCAGCAGGCCGCCGACGACGCGCTCGTCGCGGTGCTGGCCAAGCTCGCGAGCTTTCGCGGCGAGAGTCGCTTCACGACCTGGGTCTACAAGTTCGCGCTGTACGAGGCTGCGGTGAAGCTGCGCCGCCGCGCGTGGCAGGAGCGCGAGCTGCCGCTCGAGCCCGACAGCTGGCCGCAGATCGCCTCGCGGGCGCTCTCCCCGGAGGAGCACGTCGAGGAGAGCGAGCTGCTCGGCGCGTTACGCGACGCGATCAACGACGCGCTCAGCGCGCACCAGCGCGAGGTGCTCGTCGCGATCACCCTCAACGGCGTGCCGATCGACGTCCTCGCAGAGCGCCTCAACACGACGCGCGGCGCCCTCTACAAGACGTTGCACGACGCGCGCCGCAAGCTGCGGGCACGCCTCGCCGCCGAGGGACTCGACCTCACGAGCGATGAACGGGGGCAGGCGCCATGAGCGACGAGCGCGCCCGAGAGCGCGACGAGCTGATCGCGGCGCTGCTTGGACCCACAGGGCCTGAGCTGACGTGCGACGAGTGTTTTGAGCACCTCGACCGCTACGTCGACGAAACCGTCCTCGATCGCGATCCCGATCGTGCCGTGCCGGGGATGCGCGCGCATCTGACCGGCTGCCCCGCCTGCCGCGACGACCACGACAGCCTGCTCGAGTTCGTCCGGCGCGGCGGGTAAGACGCCGCGCTGCGGCGCCGCTAAGAGGACATGGTCGAACTCACAGTCCTCGCGCTTCTGAACCGCCTGATGAACTGGGGCTGCGCGCCGGTGATCGTCACCCGCATCGTCGCCGCCGACGCCCCCACCCTGCGCGCCATCGTCGCCGATCCGGCGGGCCAGTGGCGCCTGATCGCAGGCGTCAGCTCGCTTCTGCGGCCGCAGGCTCACGTCGCCACGACGTCCTCCGAGCGAGTCGTTCCCGTGCGGGTGCAGCTCGGCCACCGCGACGTGCTGTGGATCACCTGGATCCTCTCGCCCGGACGCGGCACGACCGACGTCGATCTCGCGGCCCAGATCGAATCGCGCGGAGTCTTCGCCCGCCTCGCGCTCGCGCTCGGCGGTCGACGCTGGCTCGCGCACCGGCTCGAGGCGACGCTCGGGACCTTGGCTCGGCTCGCTCTATGCGCGGCCGAGGATCTCCACGACATGCAGCCAAGCACGACGCCCGCGATGCAACCACCTCTGAAGGGAGCTGGCATGGACAGATTCGGCACGACGCCCGCACAGGGAGCGACATGACTTCAAAGACGACGTTCGTGATCGTCGGCGCCGGGCTGGCGGGCGCCAAGGCGGCGCAAGCGCTGCGCGAGGAGGGCTACGAGGGCCGCATCGTGCTGCTTGGCGCCGAACGCGAGCGCCCGTACGAGCGCCCGCCGCTGTCGAAGGAGCACCTGCGCGGAGAAGCCGGTCGCGACAAGGTCTACGTCCACGACGAGCGCTTCTACGACGACCACGCGATCGAGCTTCGGACCGGGACGCCAGTCGAGTCGATCGACGTCAACGGCGCGCAGGTCGTCACCGTGGGCGGCGAGCGCCTGGGCTATGACCGGCTGCTGCTCGCCACGGGCGCGCGGCCGCGCCGCTTGCCCGTGCCGGGCGCCGAGCTCCAAGGCGTTTACGAGCTGCGCACGCTCGAAGACTGCGCGGCGCTGCGCGAGCGCCTGCAGGCCGGCGCCAGGCTGGCCGTCATCGGCGCCGGCTGGATCGGGGCCGAGGTCGCGGCGTCCGCGCGCATGAAAGGCCTCGAGGTGACCGTGATCGAGCCGGCCTCGATGCCGCTGGAGCGCGTGCTCGGCCCCGAGGTGGGCGCGATCTATCGCGACCTGCACGCCGAGCACGGCGTCCGTCTGCTGCTCGGCCGCGCCCTGGAGGCATTCGAAGGCCAGCGCACGGTCGGCGCGGTCCGCACCGTCGACGGCGAGCGCATCGCATGCGACTTCGCGGTCGTCGGCGTGGGCGTGACCCCGCGCAGCGAGATCGCCCAGCGTGCCGGCATCGCGGTCGCCAACGGCATCGCCGTCGACGAGTACCTGCAGACAAACGTGCCCGGCGTGTTTGCAGCCGGTGACGTCGCCAACGCGCGCCATCCGCTTTACGAGGCCAGCATCCGCGTGGAGCACTGGGCCAACGCGCTGAACCAGGGCCCGGCCGCCGCGCGAAACATGCTCGGTGCGCGGGTCCCCTACGACCGGATCCCGTATTTCTTCTCCGACCAGTACGACGTCGGCATGGAGTACAGCGGCTATGCCACGAGTTGGGACGAAGTCGTCCTGCGAGGCGACCCGGCCGCGCGCGAGTTCATCGCGTTCTGGCTGCGCGACGGCCGCGTGCTTGCGGGCATGAACGTCAATGTCTGGGACGTCAACGACGACGTCCAGGCACTGATCCGCGCAGGCGAGGCGGTCGACCGCGCGCGCCTGGAGGATCCGAGCGTCCCGCTTGGGGAGCTCCTGGCATCGCCTGCGCGCGGGTCCTAGTGGTCGGTCCGGTTAGTTGTTTGTCTCATGCGGCGAGCACTTTGCCGGTGCATGTCCAGGCGAACGGTCGGGCGGTGAGGTTGTGATGCTCGACGTAGGCGAGCATCTGCGTCGCGAGGTCCTCTGGGCCGGTGAACTGACCGTGTTTGAGCAGCCGGCGCGTCAGGATCGAGAAGAAGATCTCGACCTGGTTGAGCCAGGACGCGTGCTTGGGCGTGAACACCATCTGCCAGCGCGGGTCTCTCATCGAGCCATGCTTGAACAGCCTGGGTCTTGTGTGTCGAGAGGTTGTCGAGCACCGCGATGACCTGCTGGCCGGCGGCGATCTCGGTCTCAAGCTGATCGAGGAACGCGATGAAGTCCCACTGGTTGCGCGTCGGCGCGGTCATCCCGGCGACCGTGCCGCAGTGCACCTGCAACGCGGCGAACAGGTTCGTCGTGCCGTTGCGAATGTACTCGCTGTCTCGCCGGGCCGGCCGGCCGGGCTTGGGCTGGCGATCCGGGCGCGCGGGCTGGCGTGCCGCGATCGACGTCTTCTCGTCGATCGACACGACGATCGCGTTGGTGGGCGGATCGAGGTACAGGCCACAGACCTCTGCTGCTTGCGCGTCGAAGTCCGGCCCGAGCTCGCTCATCACCCAGTACTCGGTCAGGTGCGGACGCACATCGGCGCCGCGCAGGATCTCGTGTGCCTGCGATTCGGACATCCCGACCTGCTCGGCGAGCTCGCGATGCGTCCAGCGCTCCCGACGCACCCCCTCCGGCGTGTCCGGCGGCCGGGTGCATGCCAACGCGATAAGCCGCGCGCGAACGTCCTGGCCGAACAGCAACGGGCGCCCCGTCTTGGGAAGGTCGCGCAGGCCGTCCAAGCGGTCGCGCTCATAGCGCGACCGCCATGTCTTGACGGTCAGAAGCGAGCACCCGACATGCTCGGCGATCTCGCTCGCCGAGCTCCCCTCGCCGGCCATCAGCACGATCCGGGCCCGATCAACGAGACGACGCTCCGTCGCCCTCGCACCCGCCCACTTCTCCAGCACCGGCCGATCCTCAGCCACGATCTCGATCCGCTTCGCATGCGCTGCCATCGCCGCCTCCATCGTCACCGAACCCGGACGACATGGCAATTCGCCTGCACAACAACCGATTCCTTCAACCGGCAAGAAACTTGCCGGAGCAATCACTAGCCCGTAGGCTGCCGCAGGTGAGAACCTGCGCCGCCTGCGGCGCCTCCGGCCTCGTCCCGTACCTCAAGGTGGCGGGTGACGCGGGCCCGGACGGCCTGATCCCGACGACCGACAAGTTCGGCACCGCTCTCGCGGACATCGTGCGCTGCCAGAACTGCGGCCACCGCCAGGTCGATCCGATGCCGCCGGACGCCGTGCTCGAAGACGCCTATGCGGACGCTGCGTCCGACGACTACGTCGAGGAGGAGGCTGGCCAGCGCGAGACGGCGCGGCGGGCGCTCAGGCGCATCGAGAGCCACCTGCAGCCCGCCCCGACCAACGGCTCCGGGGCTCGGCGCCTGCTCGATCTCGGCTGCTGGGTCGGCTTCCTGCTCGCCGAGGCCGAGCAGCGCGGCTGGGACGCGGTGGGCGTCGAGCCGTCGCTGTTCGCCTCCGCCTACGCGCGCGACCGCCTCGAGCTCGAGGTACACACGGGCGACCTCTTGACAACCCCGCTGCCGCCAGGCCACTTCGACGCGATCGTCATGGGCGACGTGATCGAGCACCTGCCGCGGCCGGCCGACGCGCTGGCGCGCATGGCGGCGCTGCTGCGGCCGGGCGGGATCGCGTGGATGGCGCTGCCCGACGCGGGCAGCCTCGTCGCCCGCGGGCTGCGCGCGCGCTGGTGGTCGGTGATCCCGACGCACGTGCAGTTCTTCACCCGCGCGTCGATCCGCACGCTGCTCGAGCGCCAGGGCTGGACGGTGCTCGACATCTCCACCGCCCCGAAGGCGTTCAGCGTGCGCTACTACCTCGAGCGCGTCGGCGGCTACTCGCCCGGGCTCGCTCGCGGGCTCGTACGAGGCGCGCACGCCGCGCGCGTCGCCGACCGGATGTGGGCGCCGGATTTCCGCGATCGGATGGCCGTGATCGCGCGTCCGCGAAACGGCGACTGAACGAGACGGCGCGTGACATGGGGTGTGTCGTTTCAGGCTCCCTATAAGGGCTCAGAACGACACACCTCCCAGCCCGAGGCGGACTCAGCGCCAGAGTCTCCGTCGCTCGTGGCGCTGCAGCGAGTCGCCGATCAGCCAGATCGTCGGCGGCCACAGGCCGACGAACAGCGCCCGGCGCTCGGCGTTTCCGCGCTCGTCCTGATCGACGGTCTTGGCTCGGATCCAGAGCGTGATGCACAGCCCGACGGCCCCGAGCGACAGCGCCTGAAGGTGGCCGCTGCGCAGACCAGCGTCGTGGAGGGCAGAGCTGATCATCTCTCCGGCCTTCTTCCCCGGTGTGCGCGATGCCATTCGCCGGGTAAGCGGCAGCGACGATGCCCCGCCGTCTCACCCTCTCCCGCCGCGCCGCGACCGCCGCCCGCTGGCCGCTCGGCGTCCTGAAGACCGGCTGGGACTACCTCTGGCGCACGACCCCGATGCACCGCTCCGAGGGTCCGGGCTCGGTGCCCGCCGACGTGCCGCCACCGCTGCCGCCGGACACCGACCGCCGTGACGTGCAAGGCGTGGAGGACGGGGTCGGCCCGCTCATGCACCGTTGCTACATGGTCAACCTGCGCGAGGCCGACCTCACCGCCGGCGAGCTCATCGGCGCGTTCGGCGAACGACCGAATTGTGCCGCACCGACGGCGCTCGCGAGCTTCGTGAAGCTCCGTGGCGAGGAGGGCCGGCTGCGCGTCGGCGACGAGTTCACGGTCCGCATGCCGGGCCCTTGGGACGGTCCGGTGCGCACCGTCGAGATCGACGCGACGAGCTTCAGCTTCGTCACGCTCGACGGACACCTCGAGGCGGGGCGGATCCGCTTCAGTGCGCGCGACCTGGCGCCCGGCCGCCTGGAGGTGCGCATCGAAGCGTGGGCACGCGGCGGCGACCGCCTGTCGAACCTCCTCTTCGACCGCCTGCGCGTCAACAAGGAGGTGCAGCTGCACATGTGGACGTCGGTCCTCGAGCGCCTGACGCGCTTGTCGGGCGGCCGGCGCGACGGCCCGATCGACATCACGACGAGGCGCGTCGACCCCGCCCAGCTCGCCCGTGCTCGATAGGCGGCTGGCCGCGACGGCCCGCGCGCGGCGCGCGCTCGGCGAGCTCGCCGGCAGGCCGCTGAACTTCGATCCGGACGCGCTCGCGGCCGCGGGTCCGCCGGCGGGCTGGAACGTCGACGACTACCGCCAGCAGCTGGCGCCCGAGCCGCCCGGCGAGCCCGTTCCCGGCGCAAGCTTCGAGATCGCCCGGCAGCTCATGTGCGACTACGCCTTCGCCGATCCCGCGATCGTCCGCGCGGTCTTCGATCCCGACAGCGGCCTTGCGAATCGCAACATGCTGCTGCAGGCGCGCTTTGGACCGCTGCGCTTCTTCCTCGGCTGCCGGGTTGGCGCGATTGCTGACGAGGAGCGCGCGATCGACGGGCGGGCGGTCCGGATATGGGGCTGGAGCTACGGGACGCTGGCAGGACACTTCGAGCGCGGTCAGATGGACTTCGCCGTCTGGAAGTGGCTCGACGACGGAGCGGTCGAGTTCCGCATCCACGCCGTCTCGCGGCGCGCGCAGGTGGGCAACCCGCTCGTCCGGCTCGGTTTCCGGCTCGTCGGCCGGCGCCAGCAGGTGCGCTTCGCGCGGCGCGCCTGCGAGCGGATGGGCGATTTGGTTCAACGCGAGCTGGCGCGAGCAGCGACTGCGGCGCCCACAGCCCCAGGCGCCCAGCCCCCGCGACGACCGGCCTGATACCGCGCGGGCCCACCATCCGGTACGTTTGCGCCCGGCTGCCGGCAAGTCGCATTTGGCGCTCGGGGGGCAAGCGACCGCCGACTCGGCATCGGCAGCTGCGCTCGAGCACGATCCGCTGATCGCTGATCTGCGTCCCCCCGCGCATGGAACGGTAGGTCTTGGTTGTGTCGTATTACTTGCTCAATCATCTGTCGACGGGCGTGTTGATCGTGGTGATCGTCGGTGTGCCGACGGTGGCGGCGTTGGTGGTGGTGTGGGTCGTTGATGGGGTGTTTCCGAATCTGCGTGATCTTGAGATGGATGACGCGGTGCGTGATGTGGTGGGGTTGGTGTTTGGGTTGTTGTTGGCGTTGGTGATCGCGAGCATCGTGACCAAGCAGGATGATGCTGAGAGTGCGGCGGCTGCGGAGTCCACGGCGGCGGCGCAGTTGGCGCGTGCGACGCGGGCGTTTCCGATCGATTTGCAGATCCGTCTTGAGCAGGCGATCGGCCAGTATGTGCATGCGGTCGTGGAGGATGAGTGGCCGGCGATGCGCACGGGCAACGGGAGTGCGCGGGCGTCGGCGGCGCTTGAGACGATCTATGGGACCTTTCAGCAGTTCGCGCCGGTTGGCGAGCCGGATGTGTCGGTGTATCGCCAGGCGTTGGTGCAGCTTGATGAGGTCAGTGCCAGTCGTCGCGAGCGTCTGGATTTGAGTTCGCAGAGCTTGCCGGGGTTGTTGCGGTTGTTGTTGATCTTCGGTGCGGTGTCGTTCATCGTGCTGTCCTATCCGGCGGGGGTTGCTGATCGGCGCAAGAAGATGGCGATCACGGGTGCGATCACGGCGTTTATCTGCTTTGCGTATCTGTTGACGATCGTGCTTGACCATCCGTTCTCGGGGCAGATCGCGGTCGACAACAGCTCCTTTAAGGAGGGCGATCTGGCGGTGTATTGGGCTGACCGGACGCCGCGCGCGGTGCGCCCGGACGATGTCGTGGCGCTCAGGGCGCGTGATGTGGTGGGCGTGTGGACCTCCGATGCGTTTGGGCCGACGATCTTTCGCGCGGTCGACGGCGAGATCCGCGGTGTGTTGCGCATGGCGCGCGGGACGGTGATCGCGCGGATCGTCGATGGCGTGCTGGTGGGCACGTGGTGTGAGGCGCCGACGCGCAGGCTGCCACGCGATCTGGGTGAGGTGCAGTGGCGGATGACGAAGTCCGCCGGCGCCGGCCAGCTGATCGGGCGCTGGCGCTTTGGCAACAAGGAGGCCTTTCGCGGCGGCTGGGACCTGATCAGGGTCGGCGGCAAAGAACTCGAGCCGCCCGACGTCATCTCGTTGTTTGAGCAGCCCTCACGCTTTTGCCGAGACCCCACGCGCCGGCCCCCGGCACGCACCACCGCGCCGGCCCCGCTCGGCGCTGCGGTCGGTCGCCATTAGGAGGCGTCACGTGAGCCCGAATTCCAGCGAACGGGCCCGCTCGCGGCAGCGCAGCAGCGCCTCCTCTCGCGTCTCACCGGTCTCGTAGAAGAGCGCCAGTCGGTAGCTGCGGGGGTCGTTCTGGCCGTGCTGCTCGGACAGCCGCAGGCCGGGCTTGACGAGGATCTCCAGCCCGTGCTGCGGCTCGGGCACCCGCTCGACGAAGGCGTCGCCAAACGCCCGCAGGCAGTAGCTGATCGCGGCGCCGTCGGGGCGCGTCGCTCGCCAGCGCGGATCCTCGCCGCAGGCGAGCGCAAAGAGGACCTCGTACGTCGAGCGCCCATGCAGCGCCTTGATGAGCGGCGCGTACTGCGCGGCGATGCGCGGGTTGACCTCGATGATCTTCACCGGCCCGCGCTCGGGTACGAAGAACTCGATGTTCAGGAGGCTGTCGTCGAAGCCCAACTCGGCGACGATCCGCTCGGCGGTGTCGATCAGCTCGGCTTGGCGCTCTGCGGAAAGGCGCGTCGGGTACTCGAAGCGCTCGAAGCTGTCGGTCCCGGCGTACTTGGCCGAGTCGGTGATGCCGATCGTGGTCAGGCGGCCATGCCGGACGTAGCCCTCGAGCATCGCCTCGTCGCCGCTCATCAGCTCCTCCATCAGATAGCCGCAGGCATCGACGGCGGAGAGTCCCATCAGCTGTGCGACCGGGGCGTAGCTGCTCGCATGACCGTTTCCGTCAGCGATGCCGAGCTGGCACAGGTCGTCGATCCGGCGCGCTCCGCCGGAGAGCGTGCCGATCGCCGGCTTGACGAAGAACGGCGGTTCGAAGGCGGCCGACGGATCGAGAATCGCGTAGCGCGGAACGGCGTGCGGGACGGCAACGCGCTGACGTGCGCGAGAGGCCGGCTTGTACTGGCAGGCGAACACCGCTTCGGGCTTGGGGCCGGGAAGCCCCCGCCGCTGTGCCGCAAGCGCGGCGAGCAGGGCAGCGTTGTCGTGCGTCGCGACGATCCCGTCCGCCGGCAGGCTCGCGACCTCGTCGAGATAGCCGATCGCATCAAACGGCTGCGACGGACCCAGGCCGGGATACGCGTAGTGAACTCGGTAGCGGTCGCCGAGGCACGCGTGGTCGATCGACCACAGGTCGCGCAGCTGCGGTCGGATGACGAGAACGTCCTTCAGCACCGTCGCTGCGGCGATGTCAACTTCGCGCAACGCCAGCCTCTCTGCCTGAGAGCGGTTAGGGCCGCAGGCGACCATCGCTTTGACCTCGTAGGCCGCAGTATCCGCGACGTCGCAAGCGCCGCTGGTGAACGCGTTCATCCCTCCCATGCGATCTGCTCGAAGCGCCGGCGCAGCCTCGCGCCGCGGGCCGGATTCAGCGACTCGACCCAGGCGATGCGGCCGAGCATGTGGGCGCGGAAGTCCGCGACGCCCGAGCGGTTCTCGGCCGCGGGCCCGTTGCGCGCCGCGTTGTGCAGGATCGCCTTGAGTTCGTCGTAGTCGCTGCGGGTGACGTTCGGATGCTCGTTGACGACGATGCCGCAGACCCGCTGGCACCCGGCGCGCGTCATCAGCGCGGACTTGCGCACGTTGATCGTAAATCCCTCCTCGGCGGCGATCGCGGCGACCCAGCCGCGCACGTCACCCGCGGCGCGCAGCAACGACAGTGGACCGGACAGCGTCAGGTCGTCGGCGTAGCGGCTGTACGTCGCTCCAAGCGACGCGGCGAGCCCGGCGAGCCTGCGGTCCAGCGCAAACGCGGCGAGGTTGGCGAGCGCCGGAGAGGTGGGCGCGCCCTGCGGCAAGTGCGGCGTCGCGAGCCGGCGACCGAGCCGGTGATGCGTCTCGACGGCGCGCATGTCCCGCGCCTGCGGTCGCGCGAGCGCCGCCCATTCCCTGAGCGGCATGACGTTCGTCGTCAGCGCCGTCAGCGCGTATGCCACGCCCTCGGGGTAGCCCGCGGCACGGAAGATGCCGAACACGCGCGCCGCCGCGATCGAAGCGAAGAAGTCCTCGAAGTCCAGTTGCAGTACGACGCGCCGGCCTGTGTGCTCGGCGGCGTGGGTGCGCGCCGAGCGCCCGCGAGTGAAACCGTGTGCAGCGGGATGTGCGGGCACGAGGTCGAGCAGCTCGTGCAGCACGCGCCGCTGGATCGCCTTCAGGTGGGGCTTCGGTCGTTCTATGAGGCGCGGCGAGCTCCCGCGACGTGGCAGCCAGTGGTAGCGATAGTTGCGCAGCCGCTCGTCGTCGACGATCCGCTCCAGGCCGCGTGCGTCGGCGAGCCAGTCCAGCTCGCCGGGCTCGAGGCCCAGGAACGACGCGAGCGCCCCGGTCGATGCGATCTCGGGCACCGGCCAGCGGCGCCGGCCCATCGCCGGCTCGGGAATGAGCCAGCGGCGGATCCTCGGCGGCCGTGTCTCCGACGCGGGCCAGGGGCGCGCCTCGAGCACGGCGTCGACGAACGCCGCAAGCTCGCGAGGCCGGTCAAGCGGCGGGCGGTGGTAGGCGGCGAGCACCTCGCGCACGACCGCGAGCAGCCAGCGCGGCCTGCGTTCGAGCACCGAACCGGCACGCCGTGCCATCGCGCGCTCGTTCCAGACGCCCGCCAGGAACGCATCCGGCCAGGCAGCGAGCGAGATGAGCGCGCGCCCGAGGCCCGTACACCGCTCACATCATGGCGACGCCGCGCGCCGACTGCTCTTCGTCGTGCGCGCCCCTGCGTGCATCCCGTGGGTCGCACGAGCGGGCTCGCGATGCGCTGGCTAGGTCACTGCGATATCCCCGGGGTGACCCCGGAGAAGGCGGCACGTCCCGCAGGACATGCCAACCCGGCTCGGCGCACGGCGTCAAGCGCACGCTAACCGAACGCCTCAGCCGGGGTCCACCGAATCCCGCGGCGTTCTAGCCGCGAGCACTGTTAGACGAAGCGCTTGATGAACGCGAGCGCGGTGTCGGCGACCTCCCGCCAGCCGGCGTCGATCGTCAGCGAGTGCCCGCGGCCTGCGATCTCGACGATCTCCGTTACCCCCGGGTTATGCCGCTGGCGCTTGAACGAGGCCTTCGCGATCGCGCCGGGCACTTGGTGGTCCTTCTCCCCGGAAGTGATCAGCAGCGGCCCGCGGTCTTTGTTTTCCACGTCGACCTTTGCCTCGCTGAAGGGATTCAGGTTGGCTGCGGCGGCCTGGAAGATCGGGACGCCGGACGCGGGGACGGAATAGGTCTCGTAGAGGTGTTTGGCCTCGGCCTGGCTGACGGCGTTCGCGAACCCGTAGCGGAACTGATCGAAGCTAAGCGGTACTGCACGGTGCCGGTTGGCGGGATTGCGTAACACGCCACTGGCCGCCTTCAGCGCGGAGTAGGGCAACGGCAGCACGCCGCGGAACGGCGCGGGATCGACCGCGACTGTCGCCGCTGAGAGGCCACGACCCGCGAGGATCTGGACGAGCAAGCCGCCGAACGAGTGACCGATGATGGCCGGTTTGCGATCGAGACCGCGGATGACCGCCTCGTAGTGAGCGGCCACCTGGCCCACCGTCTTCTCGGCGAAGACCTCGGGATGGGCCTGCGCCTCCTCGTAGGTTTCGGGATCGTCGGGCCAGTCGGGTAGCAGCGTCGCGTAGCCCGCGTCCCGAAAGACCTCTGCCCAGCGATCCCAGCTGGAGGAGAGCAGCCAGAGGCCGTGAACGAAGACGATCGGCTGCAGCCCGGTCGCGTTCGCGCGCTCGACCTGCTGGGCTTCGTGCTCGCTGATCGTGGCCGGGGTCTGGGATGGCGCGGTGGTCATGGTGTTTTCCTTTCGTGGGCTTAGGCCCTGATGAAGGTCAGCAGATCGCTGTTGAACTGCTCCGCGAACGTGCCGGTGAGGCCGTGCGGGGCGCCGGGGTAGACCTTTAGGGTCGAGTCCGCTACGAGCTTTGAGGACAGGTGCGCCGAGGCGCCCACGGGGACGATCTGGTCGTCGTCGCCGTGTGAGATCAGCGTCGGGATGTCGAACTGCTTGAGGTCGTCGGTGAAGTCCGTCTCCGAGAAGGCCTTGATGCACTCGAGCGCCCCGCGCAGGCCGGCGGCCATGCTCTGCAGCCAGAACGCGTCGCGGACGCCCTGCGAGACCGTCGAGCCGGGCCGGTTAGCGCCGAAGAAGGACGCGCTGAGATCCTTGTAGAACTGCGAGCGGTCGGCAGTGACGCCGGCGCGGATCTCGTCGAAGACTTCGATCGGCAGCCCGCCGGGATTGGCTTCGGTCTTGAGCATCAGCGGCGGAACCGCGCCGCGTAGGACGGCCTTGGCGACGCGGGAGGTGCCGTGGCGGCCGATGTAGCGCGTGACTTCGCCCCCGCCGGTGGAGTGTCCGACCAGGATGACGTCGTGCAGGTCAAGCGCTTCGATGAGCTCGGCGAGGTCGTCGGCGTACGTGTCCATGTCGTTGCCGTCCCAGGGCTGGCTGGAACGCCCGTGACCACGGCGGTCGTGCGCGATCGCACGGAAGCCGTTGGACGCGACGAAGACCGCCTGGTCGTCCCAGGCGTCGGCGTTCAGCGGCCAGCCGTGGCTGAAGAGGACCGGCTGGCCGGTCCCCCAGTCCTTGTAGAAGATCGTCGTCCCGTCCTGGGTCGTGATCCTGCCCATCGGATGTGTGGTCCCCGTGCTCATGGAGCCTCTCCTTGGGGTTGCGGGTGATTTGGACATCAGGTCGGGGTCCGCCGAGCGCCACGAGCGTCGCCGACATGCCGATCGCGACATGGAAGGCGAGCACCGATGGGGACTCGACGGCCGGTGCCACGGCCGGCCCGCTTCGGGATGGATCGACGCGGTCGAGCGTGTGGCTGCGAGCATGCGGGACGCCGGACCAGCAGCCGGTCCCCGCGCAGCATGCGATCGCGGGTGACGCGTCAGCCGACCTCACGGCGTGATCAGGCGCTTCGGTAAGACCAACGATGGACTCAGCTCCTGACGCATCGGCTATGGCGCGACGCTGAGGTCACATACCCAACGCCGACCGAAGGCTGGAGTCGGGAAGCAACCGCCCGCCGTGGTTTGAGGCGAAGCGAACACTCATGCTACACCCGGCCCACAAGGTCGGATCGCGCGGCATCTTCGCCCACATCAGCGACGCTGACGTCGAGGACTGGCAGAGCTTGATCGACATCGTCCTGCGCCGCTTCGCCGAATATCACGATCTCGAAGGAGCGTTCGGGCGCCGCGCCGCTTAGGAAGCGCCGAGAAACAAGAGCACGGTTTGGACACTTGTTTCTGGATGCTTCCTTAGCCGCCGCCGTCGTCGACGGCCACCGCCTACTCCCCAAGCAGCCGCAGGCTCCCGCAGTCGTCCAGCTAAGGACAATTCCCAACGCCGAAGGAGGTTCACTGTTATTGGCTGGTGGCTGGAGCACGGCGGTAAACGTGCCGCTCCGAAGGACATCGGCGGGTCCTGATCGCCGACGACGAGGTGCTCCTGCGCGCCGGGATCGCGCGGCTGCTGGAGCGCGCCGGGATGGAGGTCGTGGCCGAGGCCGGCGACGCCGGCGAGGTGCTGCGGGCGGTCGTCGAGCAGCGCCCTGACGTCGCGATCTGCGACCTGCGGATGCGCCGGATGGCACCCGACGACGGCCTGCGCCTGGCGATCGCGATCCGCTACGAGCACCCCGACACGGCGGTCGCCGTGCTGACGCCGTCGTGGAGGAGCTACCGCTGGAACTCATCGGCGACGACGCCGAGGGCGTCGGCTACCTGCCCAAGCAGCGCGTCGCCGACGCGGTGTCGTTCGTCGAGAGCGTGCGGCGCGTCGCCGCCGGTCGCTCGGCGTCGGTCGCCGCGATGGTGCGTGCGCGGGAGTCCTACCCGCGGGCGCGCTCGACGGCGCCACGGTTGTCGCGCTGCGGAAGCAGCGCCGACGAGTAGGCGACGCGGAACCTCGAGCCGTCCTTGCGCCAGAAGCAGTCGTGTCGACGCGCACGGTCTCGCCGGTCGCGCGCGGGCGCAGCGTCGGGCACTCCGCCTCCGGGAACGGCGTACCGTCCCAGTGGTGGTGGTGAATCGTCGGATGGCTGACCTGGTCGAGCAGCTCGTGCTCCTCGACCAGGTCGCGGGCGGCGCGGCGTGCGGCGCCTGCTCGGCGCCGTAGAGGGCGGGCGGATGAGCGCTGAGGCAGTTGTGGAGGCGGGGCGTCGTGGTAAGGCCGCGGCCCGCGGCGGCGCGCGCGTGCTGGCGCCGGTCGCGGCGCGTGCCGCGACCGCGTCCTTTCCGATCGTCGACACCGTCGGCGCGATGCGCTGGCCGGTGCCGCGCTTCGCCGAGCTCGTGCAGAGCACCAGCAACCGCTCGGCGCGCTGCTTGCCCGTGACTATGGCGCCCCGCGCGCGAGCTCCTGCAACGGCGGCCGCCGCGCTCCGGCCGTGCTCGGCGAAGCGGCGACGGCGCCCCGATCGCGGGCTCCGACATCGTCGCCCGCAGCGACGCGATCCTGCCCGCGATCGTGCAGTGCGACCCGGAGTGGGCCGGCTGTTGCGCGAGGCTCGTCGACGCGCACGACCTGTCCGCGATGGGCGCGGCGCCGGTCGCCGCGCTCGACCCCCACGGACTCGAGCTGCGCCGCGTCATACAGCTCGCGGTCAGCGCCGGCATGCTAGAGCGTCAGACGTAGAGGGCTTCAGCGCGGCGCGCGCAGGCCGAACGGCGGGCGAACGCCACGCTCGCGCTTGGCCTGCACCACCCGGCGCCGGCGCCGCGCCGCCGGCAGCGCCCGTAGCGCGTCGCGGTATCCCCCCAGAAGATGGCGCTCGCGCAGCAGGACATGGCCGAGCGCGAGCAGCTCGTAGAACGCGATCCGGTGCAGATCGCCGCGCAGATCCGTCCACGAGTCGTTTTTGGCCATCATCAGCAGGCGGTTGCGGAACTGGAGGCTGCGGTGGCTCTCCGGCAGCGCGTTGCGCGTCGTCGGCGAGTAGAAGCGCATGTGCCAGGCGACCGCCCGCGGCTCGTAGATGCAGCGCCAGCCCAGCAACCGAGCGCGCCACGCGAGGTCGACGTCCGACGCCCACAGCTCGAGGTCCTCGTCGAGCACCTCGCCGCCGACGGCGCATCCCTCGAGCACCTCGCGCCGGTAGAGCACGCAGGCGCCGTCACCCCCGAAGACCTCGGCGGCATGGCGGTAGTGGCTGACCTTCTCGCCGTGGCCGACGAGCGTGTTCTTGCGGCGGCGGTCGATGACGATCCCCGCCGCGTCGATGAGGTCGAGGCGATCGCCGGGGTCCATCCCAGTGGCGCGTATGAGCCGCGGGGCGACGGAGCCCACGGCGCGCTGGCGCAGGCGCGGGCGCGCCTCGGCGAGGAAGCCCTCGTCGAGGACGCAGTCGGCGTTGAGCAGCAGCACGGCCTCGCCCTCGGTCGCGACGATCCCCGCGTTGATCGCCGCCGCGTAGGACGCGCGCTCGCGCAACCCGAGCACGCGAGCGCCGTGCGCCGCGGCGACGGCGCGGGTCGCGTCCTCACATGCGTTGTCGATGACGACGACCTCGGCTCCGGGCTGGCTGACGGCGGCGGGCAGCGAGCGCTCGAGCCGGTCCGCCTCGTCGACCGAGAGCATCAGGATCGTCGTGCGCGGTAGCGGTGCGTGCCACGTCGTGGCGGCGCCCGGGCCGTTCAAAGCATCTCCTCGTAGACGGCGACGGTCAGCGCGGCGCTCGTCGCCCACGACAGGGCCCCCGCCCGCACTCGGCCGAGCTGCGCGAGCTGGCGGTGGCGGTCGCGATCGCCGACGACGCGCCGGATCGCGGCGGCCATGTCGGCGACATCGAGCGGGTCGAAGTACTCGGCCGCCTCGCCGCCGGTCTCGGGCAGCGCGGTCGCGCGCGATGCCACGACCGGAACCCCGCGCGCCATCGCCTCGACGAGCACGAGCCCGAAGCCCTCGTACAGCGACGGGTGCACGAGCGCGTCGGCGCCGCGCATGAGCGCGTCCAGCCGGCGATCGGAGAGGTAGCCGGTGAGCTCGATCGGCTCGCCGCCGGACATCTCGCGCAACCGGTCGCCCTGTCCGGCGTCGACGCCGGCCAGCACGAGCCGGTGCTCCAGGCCAGCCTTGCGCAGCGACGTGAACGCCTCGACGAGGCGCA
Organism: Solirubrobacteraceae bacterium; assembly: GCA_033855115.1. Lineage (GTDB taxonomy): Bacteria > Actinomycetota > Thermoleophilia > Solirubrobacterales > Solirubrobacteraceae > CADCVQ01. The sequence goes on along the minus strand of JAWVGJ010000170.1, from coordinate 9,827 downwards.
GGAGGTTCTTCTTCGGGCGCAGATCGCCCACCGCAAGCAGATACGGGACGTCCTCCGGCACGGGCTCGTCGCCAATGGGCAGCGAGGGCGCGTTGGGGATGATCCGCACGCGCGCCTCGTCGACGTCGTAGCGGCGCACGACGTCGCAGGCCGTGTAACCGGAGACGCAGATCACGCGCTGCGCCGAGCGCGCGGACCGGCGCGCGAACGTGCGGTATTTCCAGCCGGTGCGCTTGGAGAAGTCCTCGGGGAAGACCTCGAATGCGAGGTCGTGGATCGTCACGACGCCCATGCACGGACGCGCGAGGGGCAGAAAGCAGTTCGGCGCGTGAACGAGATCTGCCCGCTCGCGGCGCAGCCTCACCGGAAGGATCACCTGCTCGAAGAGCATCTCCGGCCCGCGGCTGCCCCGCGAGATGACGCGGTACTCGACGTCGGAGCGGTCGGGCAGCGCGCCGACGAGCTCGTGGACGTAGCGCCCCCAACCCCGCAGCTCGGGGGCGAAGGCATCACGCGCGTCGATTGCGACGATCGGCACGGGTCCAGAGCCTAGATGGTTGATTAACCGGCCGGCCGGAAACGAACCGGAGATCGCTGGGTCCGGTCCGCGCGCCGCGCGATAGGTTGCTGGCGATGGGCCGCGGACGCCTCGACCTCTTCCGATCCGACGACCGCCGGTCCGCGGCCGAGCGCGCCCGGCGCGTCGCGCTGCAGGCCACGAGCCTCGCCGCCCTGCCGCGACCGGTGGCCGCGTTCTGGTGGCGAGCGCTCCGCCGCGCGCGGGCCGAGCGCGACACGTGGAGCATCGACGTCGCCTGCCGCCCGGCCGAGCTGCGGGTGCTGCTCGACGTGCTGCGCGGCGCACGGCGAGTCGCAGAGATCGGCACCGCGGCAGGCTGGACGACGTCCTGCCTCGCGCTCGCGCAGCCGGGGCGCGAGGTACACAGCTGGGACGTCGAAGCGCATCCCGAGCGCAACCGCTACCTCGCGCTGCTCGCCCCGCAGGACCGTGCCCGCGTCCACCTCCACGAGCGCCCCGGCGGCCTCGGCCCCGCCGATCCGCCGCCCGTCGATGCCGTCTTCATCGACTCCTCGCACGAGCGCGAGGAGACGATCGCCACGTTCCGCACCTGGGAGCCGGCGCTGAGCGCCGGCGGCGTCATCGCCTTCCACGACTGGGAGGACCAGGCTTACCCCGGCGTGACCGAGGCGATCCGCGAGCTCGGCCTCGTGGGCGAGGCGCGGGGGCATCTGTTCGTGTGGCGCAAGCGGGGTTGAGGGCGCCGCGGCGCCGAAACGCGCGCCGGCGGTGACACCGAGAATTGCCGTGGGCCGCGCGAGTTGAGCTACGGTCAGACCAATCGGTGCCATGCGTCTGCATCATGTCCAGCTCGCCGCGCCGCCCGGCTGCGAGGAGCAGGCGCGCGCGTTCTACGGCAGCATGCTCGGCCTCGACGAGATCCTTAAGCCCGAGGCGCTTCGACTGCGTGGCGGGGTCTGGTTCGCGTTGAACGCCGAGCAGCAACTCCACATCGGCGTCGAGGAGCAGTTTGTCCCGGCCGGGAAGGCTCACCCGGCGTTGGCCCTGGATCCGCAGGCACTCGACGCGTTGGCAGACCGGCTACGGGGCGCGGGCGTCGAAGTGTTCTGGGACGACGCGGTCCCGTCGGTTCGCCGCTTCTATGTCGCCGACCCTTGGGGCAATCGGCTGGAGATTCTGGCGGCGGAGTGACCTCCGGTCGGTCGCTGGTTTGTCGGGGGTCCGGCGAGTTGAAGTTCCGATCACAACGATGTGTGCTCGGTCGCCGTCGCAGCGCTGTCGGCGCGTCTGCTTGCGCCAGCCAGGTCTTGGCCTGCTGGAACTCGCTCTCGCGGAACAAGCGCATCTCGCCCGGGACCAACCACGAGAACAACTCGAAGGCGCGGCACAGCCAGTCGAGGTCGGTAACGGACTGCGCCTGGGCATCAGAACCCACACCAGCGGAACAGGATGCCCCAGACGTTAGGCTCGCGCCCCGACGCCTATCTGTCGCCTTATGTATGAGAGCTACCACTCCGCGCGTCGTCAGGAGGCTCACATGAGCACAACGCACACCGACCAGGCCACGCCCATGACCACGGCGCACAGCGGCAGCCGGCTGCCCGCCGAAACGCGGGCGATCGAGGTCGACGGAACCTCATCCTTCTGCCGCCGGTTCGGCGGCGAGCGGCCGGATGCACGCCCGCACGGTTGGCGACGCGTCCAGCGCCGCCGGCACTGGGCGGCGACGGCGGTGGCCTTGCTCGTGCTGGCCCTGGGCGCGATGCTGGCGCCTGGCGCGGCCTATGCCCAGAACCCTCCGGACTCCCACCGGCCTGCGACCTGGAACATGCAGGTCTCCTCGAGCCGCTGGAGCGGCGTGTACAACCTCAGCCAGTTGCATAGCGTGGTGGCCCTGCAGGAAGTGCCGTCCAGGCCGCCCGCGGGAGCGGGCGCGACCGGGCGCCGCATCGGCGCTGTCGTCGAGTACCGCTGGCAACAAGGCCGCCGAGGGCCGCTGCGCTACCTGTACATCTTGCCGCAGCGCTCGCGGAACCTCGGCGTGGTCACCTCGTTTCGCGCCACCCGGTTCTTCGAGCTCGGCGGCGTCTACCGGTCGCTGCTCGCCGTGTACGACCGCGACACCAACATGATGTTCGCCTCCGCACATGCCTCGGCCAGCGGCGGCAACGACGCGGCCAGTCTCGTCGCCCGCGCCGGCCGCCGTGCGCAAGCCAACGGGTGGGACTGGGCGGTGCTGGGCGACTTCAACCGCGACCCGGGGCGGCTCGGCCGGCCCGCCGGCACGTTTTTGTACAACGCCGGGCAGGCGACGCAGCAGTCCGGCGGGGAGCTCGATTACATGGTGTCCAATATTCAGACCGACAACTGGCAGGCGACCGTGGGGGTCAACCAGGGCAGCGATCACTGGCCCGTCTACTTCGGATCGCTGCGCGCCGCGGCCGGCCAGCGGGTGCGCGTGGTGACCATCCACAGTGCCAGCAACGGCGGTGTCCTGGACGTGCTGGGCGACTCCAGCGGCCGCAACGCCGAGGGCGAGACCGTCGGGGTCTACCACTACGACAACGGCATCAACCAATTGTGGTCAGTGCAGCTGCAGTTCTACCTTGCCGGCCGTGCGCTGTATCGCATCCTCAGCCAGATCAGCGGCATCGGCGGCCCGTTCGACAACTGCCTGGACGTCAACAACGGCCAGCAGTCCCAGGCCGGGGACTATCTGAGCATCTGGACCTGCCATCAGCCCAACGGCCAGCCCACCCCGGGCGGGCCCGGCCGCGACACGCAGAACTTCACCCTCGACCACCCGGACCGCTACCAGCCCAACCTGACCATGATTCGCAACAACGCCACTAACCTGTACGCCAACGTCATCGGCGACGCCCAAGGCGACGCCCGCCCCGTCGGCCAGTGGCCCTACCAGCGCGGCGCCCGCAACGAGTACTTCTACCTTCACCCCCAGGAGCTCTGACCAGCGCTGGTCTTCGCGCATACGAGCGCTCTCGCCAGCGCGGCGCGGATTCCTGCCGCTCGTGCATTGCGGCAGCGGTCGGGACCGATGTGCCAGCGGCCGTACTGTGGGCCGAGTGCGCCGTTGGCTGCGTCGATGGAGCGCCCCTCAGGCGGGCGCGGAGCCCGTCGATGACCTCCTCGATCGTGGGCAGTCCTTCGATGGGCACGGCCGGGGCCGGGACGCAGCATCCACGCTGCGCGCATCGATGCCGTCGAAACGGTCTGACGCCGAGCTCGTCGAAGCAGCGGCGCGCCGCGAGCGCCCGCCGCGCGCGGCCGATATTCTCGCGACTCCGGCAGCCCGCGATCTCGAGCGAGTCGGTTGACCTCATTGGACAGCCATCGGCCCGGCGTCACCAACTTCGTCCACGTCGGTCTTGTCGTCGAGGACCTCGACGAGACGATCGGGTTTCTGCGCCGCTCGGCTTGGACTGCGGCGAGCCCGGGGTGTTCAGCGGCGAGTGGACGATCGGATCATTGGTCTCGAGAACGTGACGGTCGAGATCGTGATGGCTCGCGCCCCGACGGGACCGGACTCGCATCGCGCCTCCCACCGCGGCGCGAGTTCGATGACAAGCTCGCCACGGTGTTCCCGTGACAGCCCGCAGAAGGCGGATGGGACATGCCGCGCGGGCCTGACCAAGGTTCACACCTCGACAACCTAGTTGGCCACCAGCACGTCACCGCCTGCGTGAAGACACGGTCAGGCGGGCTGCCACAGCTCGACCCGATTGCCCTCAGGATCGGTGACCCAGCCGAATCGACCAACACCCTCCATGTCCTGCGACTCTTTAGCCACGTCCGCTCCCTTGGAGCGCAATTGTGCGAGCATCGCATCCAGGTCGCGGACCCGGAAGTTGAGCATGGTCTGCTGGGCACGGGACCCGAAGTAGTCGGTCTCGGACTCGAACGTCGCGAACACCGTCAGCCCGGCTCCCTGACGCCACAGGCCGTTCTCATCGGCGTCCAGGCCTAGGCAATCGCGATACCACGCGCCCAGGGCCACCGGGTCGGCGGCCCGCATGAAGTATCCACCGATTCCAAGCACATGCTCCATGCCGCTATTTTGCCAGGACGGCGATCGGGCGGGCTGGCACCACACCACCGCCCGCTTCACCCCCCGTCTCAATCGCGGGGGAACTCGTAAGCCCTATGGCTGTCATCCTCAGAGGGGTATCACCACAGCGTCTGCGTCGCCCCCGTAGCAACGCCCCGGTCGGCACTGTCCTCATCGTCTTCGGCGATATGGCTGAGGCTCGACCTGCAGCTGCGACGGCGCGACCGATCACTCGGGCGTCGCTTCGGGCACGCCGGCACGGAGGTGGTTGGCACAGCGCGCAGCCGCCGCGACGTTGCGCTCCCACAACCTCCGGCCAACCGCAATCGCTCGTCAACTACGATGCCGCAGTCGTGCCCGAGGCCACGGAAGTCGCCATCACGTCGTCAACGCCGCGCCAGTCGAGGATCTTCGAGCTCCCGATCGAGCTTGGACAGCCCAACGAGCTGCTGGAGCGGATCGTGGGCTGGGTCGGCTCGGACGGCTCGACCAAGCGCGTGATGTACGTCAACGCCCACGTGCTCAACCAGTCGCGCGAGGATGCGACGCTGCGCGGCGCGCTGGAGGAGGCCGACCTCGTCTACTGCGACGGCTACGGCGTGCGGCTCGCCGCCAAGGCGCTGAGCGCCGACATCCCGCACCGCATGACCGGCGCGGACTGGATCTGGGACCTCGCGACCCTCTGCGAGGCCGAGGATCGCTCCCTGTACCTGCTCGGCTGCGAGCCCGGCGTCGCCCGCCAGGCCGGCCAGCGCCTGCGGCGCGCGCACCCGAAGCTGCGGATCGTCGGGACGCACCACGGCTACTTCGAGATCGGCTCGGGCCACGACGAGCGGGTCATCGAGGACATCAACGCCCGCCAACCTGACATCCTGCTCGTCGGGATGGGGACGCCCAAGCAGGAGATCTGGGCGCAGCGCACCGTCGACCGCCTGGACTGCAGCGTGCTGTGGGGCGTCGGGGCGCTGTTCGACTTCGTCTCCGGGCGCGTGCCGCGCGCTCCGGCCTCTCTCTCAGACAATGGACTGGAATGGATCTTCAGACTGGCGATCGAGCCCAAGCGGATGTGGCGGCGCTACCTGGTGGGGAACCCGGTGTTCCTGAGCCGGGTGATGGCGCAGGCGCGCCAGCGCCACAGCGCGAGCCGCTGACTCAGCGCCACAACCGAGCGCTCGCCTGGCTGGCCCTGCTCGGCGCCAGCATGATCGCCCTCGGCCTCGCGACGTACGCGGGCGTCAAGGGCCGTGGCGGGCTGGCGGAAGCGGCGCACGTCGCGGCCGCCGCGGTCCTGCTGTTCGCCATCGTCGGCTTCGGGGCGACGCGGCTGCTGCTGCCCGCCCGCCTGCGCCGCCACGAGCCGCTGTGGATGCTGCCCGTGGGCGCGGTCGCGACGTGCCTGGAGCTTTCGCTGCTCGTCTACGCCTTCGTCCCGCTCGATGTCGCGCTCGCGATCGTCATCGCCGCCAACGTCGGGCTGGCGATCTACGCCTGGCGCCGGGACCCCGGCCTGCCTGCGCGGTCGGCGCCGCAGGGCACGGTGTCGTGGCGCGCGATCGCCGTGCCGCTGTACCTCGCGGCCCTGATCGGAGCGATCGCGCTGCTGCCGATGTTCCGCGGCGGCTTCGTCACCGTCATCGGCAACGGCTCGGACGCGCACCTCGCGGTCGGCACGACGGACTTTCTGCAGGATCATCACCCCAGCGCGGTCGCGCCCGAGGAGGCCGTCGACCGCGTGCCGCTCGTGTGGCGCTCCAAGCCGCCGATCTACCTCGCCACCGCGGCGGTCGCGCGGCTTGCGGGGGTGGAGCCCTACGCCGTGATCGCGACGCTGCAAGCCACGCTGCTGGCGCTCGCGGCGCTCGGCTTCTGGCTGCTGGCGCGCGAACTGCTCGGCGGCGGGCTGTGGGCGGCGGCGTCTGCGATGGCGCTCGTCGGGCTGAACCGGATCGAGCTGTTCACCGGCATGCATCCGTACGTCAACCAGACATGGGGTTACATGGCGACGCCGTTTGCGATCGTGCTCGCCTGGCACGTCGTACACCACAGATCGCGCGGCGGCTTATTGCTGTTCGCGGGGTGCATCGGCGTCGTCGCGTTCGCCTATCCGCTCGCGCTGCCGATTCCGATGCTGGCCGCGATCGTGTTCTGGGCCTTCGAGCGCAAGCGCGCCGGACGCTCGCTGCTGCGGCTCCCGCGCCTGCGCAGCCGCCGTCAGCTGCTGTGGATCGTGCCGCTGTTCTTCGTCCTCCTGCTGCCGCTGCAGGGCGTGCTGGAGAAGACCGCATCCTCGACGCGTGTGCTGATGCCGGGCTATTCGCTGGCCAACTGGGGCGGCGACCTGACCGGTTTCTTTCCGGAGCGCTTCTTCTTCGGCGTCGACGATCCGGGTCCGGGAGCGGTCGCGATCCTCCTGCTGCTGATCGGGCTCGTGCTCGCGCTACGCCGGGCGCCGCGCGACGTCCGCTGGGGCCTGGCCGTCGTCGTCGCATTCGGCGTCCTGGCGGCGCTCTTCTTTCGCCCGCGCCAGTACGGCTGGTACTTCCACTTCAAAGCGCTCGCGTTCGTCGCCCCGATCGTCGTGGCAGCCGGCGCGGTCGGATTGGCGCGCTTGAAGTGGGCGTGGGTCAGCGTGCTCGCGCTGCTGTTCGTGATCGGCGTCACCCGCAACGGCGCGGCGAGCGAGATCGGCGTGACGTTCGACCAGCTGCCGAAGAGCATGCTGGCGCTCAAGCAGGTCGATGCGCGGCTGCCGCCCGGCGCGTCGGTGCGCCTGGACATGCCCGCGGACGGGCGGATGCTGTGGGCCGGGATCATCCTGTCGGGCCAGCCGCTGTGCTCCCAGCGCCCGCTGGTGGAGACAAGCTATCCGCACGTGCCGCTCTCGCGAGCCGCGGACTACGTGCTCGTGGACAAGGACTGGCGCAAGCCGTTCGATGCCGTCGGGCCGCCGGTCATGGATCTCGAGCGCTACCAGCTCTTTCACCTGCGTCCCAGACTGCCCGGCGGCGACCGCTGCTCGCGCACGATGGTTCTGACCGTGACGAAGCTCCATTCGGGCGGAAAGGCCGTTTCGCAGTAGAGGCACTTCGTAGGCTCTTACGCGGCCATGCTGTGCTGTGTGACTGACAGGAACGGTTAAGTGAAGGTTCTCGTGGTCGATGACGAGCCGGGCGTGCGGTCTGCGTTGCAGCGCGCGCTCGCGCTCGAGCGCCACGACGTGCAGCTCGCCGAGGACGGCCAGCAGGCGCTCGACGCGCTCGCCGAGAGCGCGGTCGACGCGATCGTGCTCGACGTCATGATGCCGCGCATCGACGGCCTCGAGGTCTGCCGGCGCCTGCGCGCGGCGGGCGACCGCACGCCGGTGCTCATGCTGACCGCGCGCGACGCGATCGACGACCGCGTCGACGGGCTGGACGCCGGGGCCGACGACTACCTCGTCAAGCCCTTCGCGCTGCGCGAGCTCAACGCACGCCTGCGCGCGCTGCTGCGCCGCGTCGATCCCGGCGGGCCGACGCTCGCGTTCGCCGATCTCGTGCTCGACCGCTCCGCGCACGAGGTTCGCCGCGGCAGCCGGCGAATCGATCTCTCCAAGACGGAGTTCTCGCTGCTGGAGCTGTTCTTGGAGCACCCGCGCCAGGTGCTCACGCGCTCGACGCTGTTTGAGCGCGTCTGGGGCTATGACTTCGGCGCGACCTCCAACGCGCTCGGCGTCTACATGGGCTACCTGCGGCGCAAGACCGAGGCCGGCGGCGAGCGGCGGCTGCTGCACACGGTGCGCGGCGTCGGCTACGTCCTGCGCGAGCCATGACAGCGCGCCAGTGCTTCGACCCCGCAGGCAGGTCCTCACGATGATGGCCCTGCGTCACCGCCTGACGCTGCTGGCGGCGGGCACGGTCGGCGTCACGGTCGTGCTCGTCTGCGTGGCCGCCTACCTGGTCCTGCGCGTGGAGCTGCGCGGCCAGGTCGACGACGGGCTGCGCCGGCAGTTCGCCGCGCTGCAGCGCCTACCGGGAGCGATCGACGCGACACCCGGCGAGGGCTTCTTCGTCCCCCCGCCGCGCGCGGGCGAGGCGACCGGCCCGTGGCAGGTCATCAGCCCCGGCGGCGATGTCTACACCCCGGCCCACAGCCTTCTGCGCGTGCCGGTCGACGACGAGGACCGCGCGATCGCCCGCGGGGAGCGCGGCTCCGACCTGCGCGATATCGACGCCAACGGCTTGCATCTGCGCGTGCTGACCGTCCCGGTCCGCGGCCTCGGGGCACTTCAGCTCGCGCGCAGCCTGCGCGAGGTCGACACGACGCTCACCCAGCTGCGGCTCGTGTTCGTGCTCCTGTGTGCGGCCGGCACGCTGCTCGCGGCGGCGCTGGGGCGAATCTTCGGCCGCCAGGTCATCCAGCCGGTGAGCGAGCTCACGGCGGCCGCCGAGCACATCACGCAGACCGAGGATCTCGGGCGGCGCATCGAGGTTCCCGGCGACGACGAGGTGGGCCGCATGGCACAGCGCTTCAACACGATGCTCGACACGCTCGAGGGCTCGCGGCGCGCGCTCGACGAGTCCGTCGACGCGCAGCGCCAGCTCGTCGCCGATGCGTCGCACGAGCTGCGCACTCCCGTCACCGCGCTGCGCACGAACGTCGAGGTCCTGCTTGCGGGCGCCGGGGAGCTGACCGCCGACGAGCGCCGCCGCGTGCTCGAGGACGTGCGCGCCGAGACCGAGGAGCTCAGCGCGCTGATCACCGACGTCATCGAGCTCGCGCGCGGCGACGAGCCGCCGACCAACGTCGAGGAGGTCCAGCTGGAGGCGCTCGTCGCCGAGGCCGTCGTGCGCGCCCGGCGGCGCCGGCCGGAGGCGAGGTTCGAGACTGAGCTCGAAGCGACCGTCGTCGACGGCCTTCCCGACCGCCTCGGCCGCGCCGTCGACAACCTGCTCGACAACGCCGCGAAGTACAGCCCCGACGGCGCGGTCGTCGAGATCGTCCTGCGCGGCGGCGAGCTGAGCGTGCGCGACCACGGCCCCGGAATCCCGGCCAGCGACCGTCCGCACGTCTTCGACCGCTTCTACCGCGGCTCGGGCGCGCGCGACCGGCCGGGCTCGGGCCTCGGCCTGGCGATCGTGCGCCAGGTCGCCCAGACGCATGGCGGCACGATCGCCGTCGACGAGGCACCCGGCGGCGGCGCGCTGTTCCGGTTGCGGCTGCCCGTCCTCGCGACCGGAGAAG
>JAWVGJ010000169.1:0-13368 GCA_033855115.1 Solirubrobacteraceae bacterium | reverse complement strand
CGCGAAGCGCTGCGCTGCCTCAAGCGTCACATCACCCGCCGCGTCTACACGCTCCTCATGCACACCCACAACATGAACGCGAACGCGCCAGCAACGGCGCTCGCGTTGACATAGGAGCAACCGATGGCTCGGATCCGCTTCGCGGCAGGGGTGCTCGCGGGCGCCGTCGCGCTCAGGCTGCTTACCGGACCTGGGCTGGTCAACTACGACACGCTCTATGCCCTCGTGTGGGGGCGCCAGCTCGCCGGCGGCTCGGTCCCGAACCTCGACGTCGCGATCGCGCCGACGCCGCATCCGCTCGCCACGCTCGGAGCGATCCTGCTCTCGCCGCTCAGCGCGCTGCGCGTCGACGGACTACACGGCGAGTTGGCCGCGATCGCTGCCGTCGCGCTCGCGTTCGTCTCCCTCGCGCTGCTCGGCTGGGTCGTGTTCTCGCTGGGCCGCGAATGGTTCAACGCCGCCGCCGGGGCGCTCGCCGCGGCGATCGTGCTCACGCGCGTGCCTGTGCTCGACTTCGGCGCGCGCGCCTACGTGGACATCGCGTATCTCGTGCTCGTGCTCGGCGCGCTGCTCGTCGAGACGCGGCGCCCGCGCAGCGGCGCCCCCGTGCTGTCGCTGCTTGCGCTCGCGGGACTTCTACGGCCCGAGGCATGGCTGTTCAGCGCCGCCTACCTTGTCTGGCTGCTGTGGCCCGGCGTGCGCGCGTCGGCGCGCGGCGAGGGGCCACGACGCTCGGCCGGCTGGCGAGACGCCGCGCCACTGATCGTCATCGCCGCCGCCGCGCCGGTGCTGTGGACGCTGCATGACCTGCTGTTGACGGGCGACCCGCTGCACTCGCTCACGGGCACGCGCGACAACGCCGCGCTGCTGGGGCGCGTCACGGGGTTGGAGAACGTGCCGGCGACGCTGCCGCGGCGGCTCGGGGAGATCCTGCGCGAGCCGGTGCTGCTCGCGGCCGCGGGCGGCGGGCTGCTGGCGCTGATCTGGCACCGCAGCCGGCACGTACGCCTCGGCGCGGCCGCCGGCCTGCTCGCCGTTGCCGCGTTCTGCGTACTCGCCGCCGCCGGGCTGCCGATCATCACCCGCTATCTGCTGCTGACCGCGACGCTGCTGGCGATCTTCGCCGGCGCCGGGGCATTCGGCTGGCTGGACCTGCGCCGCGGATCGTCGCAGCGCACGTGGTGGGCGCGCTTCGGCGCGCTTGCGCTCGTCGCGCTGCTCGTCTTCGTCCCCGATCAGTCGCGCCGCATCGAGCGGTTGAGCAACGCGCTGAGCAGGCAGGAGGCGATCCAGGGCCGGCTCGCGGATGCCGTGCGACCGGGGCTGCCGTGCCCCCCACCGGCGGTGCCCAACCGCCGCCCGATCCCGCTGCTCGCGCTCTGGCTCAAGCTCGATCCGGGTGAGATCGCCGACGCGCAGTCGCGCCCGCCCTCGCGCGGAAGCTACCTCGCCCCCGCTACGCCGGCGATCGCGCGCGACTACATCCTGGATCGTCGCGACCGCGACACGCGCGTGCCCCCGCCGCCGGGGGGCTTCACGCGCGTGCGCGCCAACGCCGCATGGGTCGTCTATGCGCGCTGCTGAAAGACGGACCGTGCACCCGCCTCCGAGGCAACAGTCCCCGGGCGCTCTCGCCTGCGATGACTCCGGTCCGGGAACCCCCGTTGCGCATGTCGGTGACCGCTTAAGGCTGCTTCCTTCCGGACCTGACCTGATTCACGGGCCGACACCGCACGGGACCCGGACCATCAACGTCAGCGCAGACGCGCTGTCCCCGAAGGCCGTGCCCCTCGGGAGGGGATTCGGCCTCGCTAGAGCGGATTGCGAGCGACAGGGCACCGCTACCTCCCCGCCTAGCACGGTCCGCGTTCGAGTGTATCCAGATAGGTTGCGCGACCGTGGACCGCAAGATCCTCCTCTGGTCGGTCACCGTCTTCTTTGGCTGCATGGTGTTGTTTCGCGTAATCGACGACGCCGCCTCGCCAAGCGGCAAGAACGTCTCGATCGCCATTCAGGCCGGCGCGGCACTCGTGATCGTCATCGTGATCGTCGTGATCCAGCGACGGCGCCAGAAGTAGGCGCGGCTCGACAACGGCCTGAGTGACCGGATCGGCCCGCGGGCGCTGATGGCGACGGGCTTGCGTTGCCGGCCGTCGCGCTGGCCTGGCTGGCCGCCATCTCCTCGCCCGACGTCGCCTACTCGAGCCTCATCATCCCGTTCGTCAGGGGCGGAACCGGCATGGCGCGCCGTCGGCGCGCTGATCGCGCTGTTGGTGCCCGGGCTGCGTGCGCGCCGTGCGACCGCGGCGGTGCTGTCCAGCCCTGGGGCGTGAGCGTTGAAGGGTCCGTCGAGAGTGCGTGTGCTCGGCGGACCCTCGGCGTCGCTCGGGCTCAGCTTGGCTCAGAGGGCCGCGAGGTGCCGGACCGTGAAACCGTTTCGGTGGCCGATCACCGGCCGCCAGCGCACGCCCGTTCGGGCAGGCTGGTCGCCGACCGCGCTCGTGTCCAGTCGCAGGCCGGCGACCTCCATGTAGACATGGCGCTTGTTGGCGTAGATCGTGACCCAGCGACCGCCGCCGGGCTCCCCCCAGCGGGCGAATCGACCGCTGACCATCGAGTACGCGAGCAGCCCCGCCCTGATGAGGCCGTAGCTCACAGCGCCCGAGCAGTCATAGCCCTTGTCGGCGAGCTTGGCATGGCCACCGCCCCATGCGTAGCGCTTGCCGACGATGCGGTTCAGATGCGACAGCAGCGCGCGCACGCGTTCTGGCGCGCCGCGCGGGATCGTCGCCTTGCCATCGGTGCGAATGCCGGCGGTTGTGCCGGACACGTACGTCGAGGGCATGTTCCCTTCCTGAAACTGCTCGCGCGCGCTACGCGCGGGCTCTTCCCAGTCAAGCGCGTCGTCAAGGAGGCCGAACCCGCCGTTTTCGTCCGCGTCGTAACCGCGGTCGGGGACGCTACCTCCCACGAGGATGGGTGACGTGTGCTGTGCCTGCGCCGGCGCAGGCAGCGCAGCGACCGCCACCAGCACGACGAGCGCGACCAAGACGACGAGACGGGACGCTGCACGCAGACGTACAGGCGCAACGGCGGGGACCATGGCGCGGTGATCGGGTACGGACGCTTCGTCCACGAACCGGCTTGCAGGTTTCTGGACCTTCGACCGATGTGGGCGGCGCCGTTGCGTGCCCGCACAGCAGGGCCTACGATCATTAATGCATGACCGCTCTCCACACCTTCGTCACCCACGTCGCGGCCGTCTGATCAGGCGCCCGGGGCAGCGCCCGGGCACCCGCGCCGACCTCGTGCCTCTGACGACAACGTGGAGGATCTTTCGATGCAGGTCGCACCCGGCGGCGTCGGTCGGCGACCGGACCTCGACGCCGAGCTAGACCAGCTCGGTGACCCGAACCTGACCGCCGCGCGCGTGCTCGCGCAGCACCGCGGGCGCTGGCTCGTCGCCCCGGCGGCCGGCGGCCTCCCCACGCTCGTGGCAGCACGCGGGCGCCTGCGCGCGCCCGGCGAGCGCTCGCCGACGACCGGCGACTGGGTCGCGCTGGACGCCGACGGCGTGATCGCCTTCGTGCTCGAACGGCGCGGCGTCGTCGTGCGCCGTGCCGCAGGCGCGCCCGTCGCCGGTCAGGTGCTGGCGGCGAATGTCGAGCTCGTGCTCGTCGTCGAGCCGCTGCCCGAGCCCAACGAACGCCGTATCGAGCGGATCGTTGCGCTGGCCCGGGCCGGGGATGTCTCGGCGGCGCTCGTGCTGACGAAGTCCGACCTCGATCCGGAGGGCGCTGCGGCGGCAACCGCGCTCGCCTCCCGCCTGGGCCTCCCCGACGGCGTGGCGGTGAGCGTCCAAGACGAAGCATCGGTCGCTGTCGTCACGGCGATGCTCGAGCCGGGCAGTACGACGGTGCTGCTGGGACCCTCGGGGGCGGGCAAGTCGACGCTCGTAAATGCGCTGCTGGGCTACGAGCGCCAGGCGATCGGCGCGGTGAGCGACGCCGACGGCCGCGGACGCCATACGACGGTCACGCGAGACCTGCTCACATTGCCCAACGGCGCGCTGCTCATCGACACGCCCGGGATTCGCGAGGCCGGACTGTGGGAAGCGGGCGGTTTGAGCGCGACGTTCGCCGACATCGAGACGCTCGCCGCCCGCTGCCGCTTCTCGGACTGCTCGCATGAGGACGAGCCGGGCTGCGCGGTGCGCGAACTGGGCGACCCCGAGCGGCTGGCCGCATGGCGCAAGCTCGAACGCGAGCAGACTTGGATCGAAGACCGCCGTGCGGCGTCGGTTGCGCGCGAGCAGTTGGGGCGCAGCTACAAGCGCGCGCAGCGCGCGTCGCGGCGGGCCAAGGGCGGGCGCTGAGCGAGCTGAGCGAGCCGGCGTCAGCTGCGGGTCTTGGCTGCTATCCGGCGCTCGCGTGCATCAGGTCGATGCAGACGACGCAGTACGGCCACGGCGGGTTCCACGGCCAACCGGTCACATCCTTACCGCACAGGGCGGTGTCCGGATCCTCTTCGGTGACGATGTGGCAGATCTCTTCGCCGTGGTTCGTCGGCCCGTCGACGCGGCGCGGCTGTTTGACCGTGCTGGACATGGCGATGCCAAGAGCTTGCCACGCGCGAGTCGCCCGCGCCAGTAGGCGCTCACGCCCCCGGCGGCCGCTAACCTCTCCGTGCCCGAAGCAGCCCGCAGCGGGGGTGGCGAGGGATCAAGGGCGCGTAGCTCAGTGGGAGAGCGCTCGCTTCACACGCGAGAGGTCGCAGGTTCGAAACCCGCCGCGCCCATGATACGGAAATAGTCTGCAAACCAGCATCTTCGAAGTTTCGGACGAACGATCTCCCGCGATGACAGGTGCCAGAATAGCCGTTTCGTTGTCCTAAACTCGTCGGCGGATGGACTCCAACCGAGCGACGACGTGTGGATATGGGAGGCAGAAGCGCTCCGCCGGCGGACCCGCGCAGAACAAGCACACGCTCATGATCTGGTCGCAGTCGCTTGGGGAGAGCGCGGGGTTAGGCGAGTGTCCACGCTCGGACGTAGTCGACTTGCATATTGGTGGTGCTCGTCTGGCGTGTGCCGTAGCCGCCCGGTGGGATGGTGCCGGCGAAGAACGCGCCGACCTCTGAGCTGAGGATGATGTATTGGCTGCGCCGTGAGATCGGGCTGGTCTGAGACCAGGTCGCGATGCCGTCGTAGTAGAAGGTCAGGGTCGTGGAGGTCCAGCGCAGCGCCCATGTGTGCCAGCTGCCGTTGCCAAGGCCCGTCAGCGCGCTGGTGAGCTTGACCGACGCTTGGGTGCCGGCGGCGTAGCCGTTCCAGATCTGGGCTTGTTGGGTGCGGTTTGAGATGTCCTTGTTGGGTCCGCAGGTCGCCGGCGGTGTTGGAGATGGCGCAGTCACGCATCGCGTGCGGTGCTCGGCGATATCCATCTCGACGCCCGCGGTCGCTGGGTCGCCCATGGGGTTGCCCATCGTCGGTGACTGAAGCCAGAACGCCGACCATTGGCCGGCCCTGCTGTTGAACTTCACACGCGCCTCAAAATAGCCGGAGGTCTGCTCAAAGCCCGCCGCGGCGACCACCTGGGTGCTGATCATTCCCGAGTAGTGCTGGCTTGCTTCGGTGTAGGTCTTGATCGTCAACGCGCCGGCGCCGACCGACACCGCGTCGGGCGTCAGCGTCCCGTCATGGCGTGGGCCGCTCGCGCGGTAGCCCCAGCGCGCCAGATCGAGGCTGGTGCCGTTGAACTCCTCTGACCACGTCGGAATCCCCACCTGCGCTTGTGCCACAGCGAGCGTCCCCGACCCCGTGGGCGCCGCGAGCGCTGCTGCGCAAAGCACGACCAGGCTTCCAAGCACAGCCATAAGAGAAAAGCGCCATGGCCTGCGCCCGCTGCCCGATCGCACGTAGCGCGAGGCCTGCGAAGTGGGTGGCCCGGCCAGACCGTCGGTTGGGCGCTGATGAAGGCAAATCATGATGCGTTGCTCCTCGTCGTCGGCCTGCGTCATGCAGGCGTCCCTGCTTCATGCAGGCGCCCACGCGCGGCGCGCGCGGGATCCACCCGATCGCGATGGATCGAGTGGCTTGAGCAGCTGTGGCCGTCGCGGTCAGCGCCGGCGTGGCGGGGCCATAACGGGACCGTGCGCCTCGGTGAGGAGGTCGCCCCCTATGGCTCTGTCAGTGGGATTCGAAAGCTCCCCACCCGCTTCACAATTTAAGATACAAACCAGAGCTTAATTAGTCGTAATTTCTTGGTTATTGGTCGATGGCGCCGCACACGTTGGTCGGTTCTTGACCCACCGCGCACGTATGTCTGGACCGCCAACAGTCCCGTGATCCGCTTGCGAGGCATCGGGACCGCGTATCGAGCCAGGGCGATCCGCGATCACCGAAGCGGCCGAGCGAAGGCGATGGCCTGGTCGGTCGTGTCTTCGGCACGAAGACAGTGCTCACGGTATAGGTCGAGCCTCTATGACTCGTCAGGTCGCACAGCGCAGTGAGGGGCGATTCTTCGACGGGGCGTGTGTGCGGGAGGGCGAGCAGGCCGCGCCGGCCGACCGCTAGCCCGGCGGATCGTCGTAGCGGAACTCGAGGATCGCTCCCGGATTCTCGGGCGTTCGGGTCGGCCGGCCCGCGCGGTCACGGAGCAGTCCGCGCTGGTCGGTTGCGACGTAGAACGTTCGCCCGTCCGGATGGATCGCGATATCGCGGTAGCGATTGACCGTCGTCCAGTAGGGAATGAGTTCGCCGGCGGGCTCCTGCGCGTCGTTCAGCTTGAGCCTGTAGACGGTGCCGTGCTTGAGCGTCGTGATGAGTAGCGAGTTCGCCCATCCGGGCACACCGTCGCGTGCCGTGTAGACGTCAACGCTGGACGGCGCAATCGTCGGCCAGCAGACGAAGCCGGTACCGGGCGCCGCGCAGATCGGATCCGGAAACTGAAATCCCGTCGGTACCGTGAAGAACGTCTTGAGCGGGGGCTTGAGTTCGGATCGCTCCAGTCGCTCTCGTGCTGCTGCGGAACCGATGACGGGATCGCGTAATCGCTGTAGGTCAACGCGCTACAGGGCACGCCTTCCGACGCCGACCAGTTGGCGTACGTGTAGGACTGATCATCGCGGTAGCCCACAACATGCGGCCAGCCGTAGTTCCCGCCGGGCTGAATCAGGTTCAGCTCGTCATCGGTCTTCGGGCCGTGCTCGACTGAATACAGCCGTTCGCCGGGACCGAACGCGATCCCCTGCGCGTTGCGGTGACCGTAGGAGTAGATGTGGCTGCGGACACCGCCGATCACCGGGTTGTCGGGTGGGATCGAGCCGTCGCGGTTCAGGCGCAAGATCTTGCCCTGATAGGTCTGCCAGTCGCTCGCACTGATCTGCTCGGCCGTCGGCAGGTCCTGCGAACGGATCGGCTTGCAGACGTTCTTGTATTGGTTGGCTCCGTGTTCGCCGATCGTGTAGTAGAGCTTGCCGTCGGGACCGAACCGCAGCCGGCCGGAGTTGTGGTCGTTGCCGGCTGGCATCCCTGTGATGATGTCCACGGGATCTGTCAGTCGTTGACTATCGCTGCGATAGGCGTAGCTGCGGATCTTCACGCGGTCATCGACCGTCTCCGGGCTCGGGTTGGCGTCGTAGGCGTAGGCGACGTAGACGCGCCGGTAACCGTGTCCGTGCGACCAGTCGGGATCCAGCGCCAGGCCGAGCAAGCCGTCCTGGGCACCCGGGTCAGTTTGGAAGACCTCGGAGATGTCCAGCAAGGTCGTCGTCGAGCCGTCGGATGGACGTACTCGCGAGACCTGCCCGGTGTCCTGCTCGGTGACCCAAAGAAAACCGTCGGGACCCCACGTGATCTCCCACGGATTTCCGAATCCCGTGGCCAGTACCCGAGACGAGAAGGACTCCGCCTCAGCTGTGCCGGCAAGGCCGCTGCCGGCCGTCACCACGAACAGGACCAGCACGAGCGACTGGGTAGCCGCGAACCTCACCCAACGCCATCTCATCGCTCCCACCTCCGTTGAGGACGCACACGTGCCTCGACAAACGCGGCACGCCGCGAGATCGTCTTCACGCTCAGGCGAAGGATTGACGGCGGTGCATTCACGTCAGCGATGCACCATCCGACCTTCGCACCGACCCTTGAGCGCTGTCAAGACGGAATTCATCCGGTTTGTCCAAGAGCATTCGACAACACGGCGACCTCGTTTGGGCAGGCTCGTCAATCGCGCCGCCTGGGTCTGTGCGCGCGGTGACGGTCTTGCGCTCGCGAGATATTTGCCGACGATGGCCATCGAGGACGTCCGAAGCCGGATGGTGCACGCGCTGGGCAGTCCGGAAGGCGCGCTCAGCCCAGCGACCACACTCGCACGTAGTCGACCTGCATGTTCGGGTGCTCGCCTCGCGTGAGCCATACCCGGCTGGTGGGATGGTGCCGGCGAAGAACTGGCCGACCTCGGAGCATCGAGGTTCGAGCGCGCCGAAGACGGCCTGACGATCGAGGAGTTCGAGGCGGTCTACCGCGACAGCTACGACCTCATCTGGATCGCATCGCACGCCGCGCACCAAGGAGCTGGCCTGAGGAATCAGCGCTCGTGCTTGGCACCGACTGTAGATATCCGCTGGACAATCTGATGCGCCTGCCGATCCCGGAGGGCGACCGACGCCTACTTGTCGTCAACGCATGCGAGACGGCGGCCGGCGCCGTCTACGGCGGACTCGGACATTTCGGGCTTGGGCGGCGCCTTAACGGGTGAGCGACAAGCCGCCATCGCCCACCTCTGGCCAGTCGACGATCTTGCGGCATGCGCCTTCGGCCTGCTCTGGCCCATGAGCTCGTTGGCACCGGCGCGTTCTTCGAGCCCTGCTGTTCGGCGCTGACCAGACGGATTGCGATGGGCGCGGAATTGGCCGACGGCATGACCGCCTACGACGGCGGCGAGAGGTTGGCTGAGCGTACCCGGGCTCGCGGCGACGACTACGGCAATCACCTGCGGTGGGCTTCGCCATGCTTTCTTGAGTAGGGGCGTCAGCGGACACCTAGATAGATAGGCGCCGTCATGGGTCGCCGCGAGTCCCCGCAACCGAACGACAACCGGGACGCGACCACGCTAGGTCCTGCGAACGCCGACGCGCTCGGCCGCGGTCATCGCGAGGATCCCGCGCGTGCTCAACGCAGCTGCGCCGGAGCGGCTCGCCCCTGCCTCCTGCCCGATCTGGTGTGCGTCGACGACGATGTCATCGACGAGCGGCCGGTGCGCAGTGCGCGCGCCGCGCGGTAGTCGTAGCCTCACGGCGATGCAGGTGACCCGATGCAGGAGGTACCGGTGCCGAGAGCACAGAGCCCGTCGCTGATCGAGACGCTCAGCAGCCCGCAGGTGGTTCCCACGCTTCCGCTGTATGTGGCCGGTGAGTGGGCGGAGGCCGCCGACGGGCGGACGTTCGACTCCTACGAGCCCGCCACCGGCCGTGCCTGGGCGAAGATCGCCGAGGCCGGGAAAGAGGACGTCGGCCGGGCCGTGCGGGCCGCGCGCCGGGCGCTCGAGGGCTCCTGGGGACGCACGCTCGCGCCCGACCGCGCGCGTGTGCTCTGGCGCATGGCGGAACGGCTCGATGCCAACATGGAGCCACTCGCCCGGATCGAGTCGCGCGACAATGGCAAGGCGATCCGCGAGACGCGTGCGGAGATCGCAAACGTGATCCGCTACTTCGAGTACTTCGCGGGGATGTGTCAGAACGTCCTGGGGCAGACGATGCCCGAGACCGGGCCGTTCTTCACGTACACCCGACGCGAGCCCGTCGGCGTCGTCGGGGCGATCATCCCGTGGAACTCGCCGCTTGTCACATTCATGTCATGGAGCACTACACGCAGACCAAGTCGGTCTGGGTCGACCTGCAGGAGGACGCGCCGGACTGGTTCGGAGACTGAGCGGGCCCGGGCTCTTCGAGACGCTGCACGAACGCCGGGAGCACGACGGCGCAGGGCTGAAGGGACGGATCGCGATCGTCACCGGAGCCGGCCGCCGCAGACGTGCTCGCGGAGCAGGTCGCCGCGCCGTTTTCGGCGTGGTTGTGTGGGTACCCCGAGCGCGATGACGGGGCCTGAGACGATCGCGGTGCTCGGTACGGGCGGGACGATGGGGCTGCCGATGGCGCGCAACCTCGCGGGGGCCGGGTTTGTGGTGCGGGCGTGGAATCGCTCGTCGGAGAAGGCGGAGGTACTCGCCGGCGCCGGGGTGACGCTGTGCCACACGGCCGCGGAGGCGGCGCAGGGGGCGCACGTCATCATCACGATGCTCAGCGACGCCGATGTCGTTTTGGGGGTGATGGAGGGCGCCGGCGAAGCGATCGGCAGTTTGCATGACGCCGTTTGGCTGCAGATGAGCACCATCGGTATCGCCGCCACGCTTCGTTGCGAACGGCTCGCTGAGCGCGATGCGCTGTGGTTCGTCGACGCGCCGGTGCTCGGAACGAAGCAGCCCGCTGAGCAGGGCGCGCTGGTGATTCTCGCGTCTGGGTCGGCTGATCTGCGCGAGCGGCTGGCGCCGGTGTTCGGCGCCGTCGGCAAGCGCACGATGTGGGTCGGGGAGGCTGGGATGGGGACGCGGTTGAAGCTCGCGCTGAACGCGTGGGTCCTTGCGCTCGTCGAGGGGGCGGCGGAGGCGCTCGCGCTCGCAGAAGGGCTCGGTCTTGATCCGGCGCTGGTGCTTGACGCCGTCACCGGCGGGCCGCTCGATCTGCCCTACCTGCAGATCAAGGGCAAGGGGATGATCGAGCGCCGCTTCGAGCCGGCGTTCAGCCTCGCGCTCGCCTCGAAGGACGCGGGGCTCATCGAGGATGCGGCGGCCAAGCATGACCTCGACCTGCCGGTCCTCGCGGCGATCCGGCGCCGCTTGGAGGAGGGCGTTGCCGAGCACGGCCACGAAGACCTCTCGGCGACGTTCTTGACCTCGGTGCAGCACCGCGACCCGTCCTCCGACAGTCGCGCACACCGATAAGCCGCCGCAGCCCGCGCGACACGGCAGGGGCCAGCGTCAGCTGCAGCGCCATCGTCCCGGCTGGAGCTGCGATGCCCGGACTGGCCGCGACATGACGGCTCCGTCTCTGCGGCCGACAAGCTCACACCGGAGACGAAGGCCGCGCCATCCCCTCCGCCAGATCCCCGAAGCCCGGCGCCATGATCGCCCCCGGCTGGCCGATGATCTGCTCTGCGACCAGCGCCTCGGTCGTCAGCATCAACGCCGCCACCGACGCCGCGTGCTGCAGGCTCAGGCGCGTTACCCGCACGGGATCCACGACCCCCGACTCGATCAGGTCGCCGAACGTGCCGGTCAGCGCGTTCAGGCCGTGACCCTCGGGCATGGCGCGCACCTGGTCGACGACCGCCGAGCCGTCGTAGCCGGCGTTCGACGCGATCCAGAACAGCGGATCGCACAGCGTCGCGCGCACCACGTCGATCCCGGCGCCGCGGTCGCCCTCCGTCGACACGCCATCCAGCGCCGACTCGGCACGTAGCAGCGCCGTCCCGCCGCCGGGCACGATCCCCTCGGACATCGCCGCGCGCGCGGCCGCCAGCGAACCTTCGGTGCGGCGCAGCCGCTCCTTGCCCTCGACGGCGGTCGCGCCGCCCACGCGGATCACGGCCAGCCGGGAGGAGAGTCGCGCCAGCCGCTCGCGCAAGGAGTCGATGTCGCTGTCGTGCGTCGCGCGCTCGAGCTCGACGCGGATCTCGTTCAGGCGCCCCGCCACCGCCTCCTCGGAGCCCGCGCCCTCGATGAACGTCGTGGAGTCCTCGCGCACGATCACGCGCCGCGCTCGCCCCAGCGACTCGAGCTCGACGTTGTCCAGCGACAGGCCCGCCTCGGGCGTGATCACGCGACCGCCGACGAACGCGGCGAGATCCTCCAGGTAGGCGATGCGCCGGTGGCCGAACCCGGGCGCGCGGATCGCTGTGGCCTCCATCGTGCCGTGCTGGTTGTTCTGCACGAGCATCCCCAACGCCGCCCCGTCGACCTTCTCGGCGAGGATGATCAGCGGCTCGGGCCGGCGCATGACCTGGCCGATCGCGCCCATGAGCTCCTGGACGGAGGAGATCGGCTTCGTCGTCATCAGGACGTACGGGTTCTCGAGCACGGTCTCCATCCGCATGCGGTCGCGGATGAGGTAGGGCGACAGGTGGCCGTTCTCGACGTGCAGGCCCTCGACGAACTCGACCGCGATCCCCGGCGTCTCGGACTCCTCGATGCTCACCACGCCGTCCTCGCCGACGCGATCGAGCGCCTCAGCCACGGCGCCGCCGATGCGCTCGTCCTCCTTGGCCGCGATCGTGGCGACCTTGCGCAGGTGATCGACGTCGGCCACCTTGAGCGAGCTGCGCTCCAGCGCCTCGACGACCAACGACACCGCATCCTCCATCCCCCGACGCAGCTGCATCGGGTTCACGCCGTCGGCCAGCACGCGCATGCCCTCGCGGATCAGCGACTGCGCGAGCAGCGTCGCCGTCGTCGTCCCGTCGCCGGCCAGCTCGGAGGTCTTGTCGGCGACCTCGCGCACGAGCTGGGCGCCCATGTTCTGAAACTGGTCGGAGAGCTCGATCTCGCGCGCGATCATCACGCCGTCGTTGGTGATCATCGGCGCGCCCGTCAACCGCTCGATGACGACGTTGCGGCCCTTGGGCCCGAGCGTCACCTTGACCGTGTCGGCGAGGATGTCGACGCCCTGCTGCAGGCGCCGGCGTGCGTCGTCGTTGAAGTGGATGATCTTGCCCATGGATGGCCTCTCGGTCAGCTGGCGTCGGTGACGAGGATGCCCCGGCCCTGCAGGCGTCCGCCGTCGAGGTCGGCCATCGCGTCGTTGACGGCCTCAAGTGGATACGCGCTGGTGTGCAGCGTCACGTCGCCCTGGGCGGTGAGCGTCATCAGCTCGGCGAGATCGTTGTAGGAGCCGACGAGGTTGCCGATGAAGTTGATCTCGCGCGAGATGATGTCGATCGTCGGCACGTTGATGTTCTCGCCGTAGCCGATGACGTAGTACGAGCCGGCGTTGCGCAGCATCGCCACGCCGGTCTCGATCGCGCCCTTCTCGCCGACGAAGTCGATGATCGCCTCGGCTCCCTTGCCGTCGGTCATCTCGAGGACCGTGTCGACCTGCTTGCCGTCGGCCGAGACCGTGTGGTGCGCGCCGATCTCGCCCGCCAGCGCGCGGGCGCGCTCGGACGGGTCGACGACGATGATCTCGGCGGGCGTCATCGCGCTGAGGCACTGGATGCCGATGTGGCCGAGGCCGCCGGCGCCGATGACCACCGCGCGCGAGCCGGGGTGCTGGATCGACGCCGCCTTCTTCACCGCGTGGTAGGCGGTCAGGCCGGCG
>JAWVGJ010000168.1:0-3829 GCA_033855115.1 Solirubrobacteraceae bacterium | reverse complement strand
GACCGCGTCGTAGTTCGTCGCGTCCGCCATCCACAGCGCGTCCTCGCCGGTGACGGCGACGTCGGCGGCCATCCCCTCGCCGCGCAGGGCACGCCACAACTGGCTGGCCAGTTTGACCTTGTCTTCGTCGATCAGGACGCGCATCAGCGCAATGTTGGTGGCCGTGCGTGCACGTTTCACCGGGTTTGCATTGGGTCTGTGTTGGGCCTTCGCTTGCCCCCTTGCGAGCTAACGCGATCGCAATGCGGCGCGACATCGACGTCAATGAGCCCGCTTCTACGTTGCTCTGGTCATGAGCGCCACGACCAACACCGCCGTCTCCCCAGCCTTCGACCGCGAGCGGGCACCCGACGCGCTCAGCGGCCTGACCATCGTGCTGCCCTGCTTCGACGAGGCCGAGAACCTGCCGGATGCTGTTCGCCTCGCGACGGACGCGGCCGAGCGCTGCGCCGCGGCCCACGAGATCGTCGTCGTCGACGACGGCAGCTCCGATGACACCGCCGACGTCGCCGCCAGGCTCGTCGCGCTCGATCCGCGCCTACGGCTCATCGTCCACGGCGAGAACTGCGGATACGGGCAGGCCCTGCGTACGGGTATCGCCGCGGCCCGCCTGCCGTGGGTCCTGCTCACCGACGCCGATCTGCAGTGCGACTTCGGCGAGCTGGAGGACTTCCTCGCGCTGACGCCGTCAGCCGACCTCGTCGTGGGCTGGCGGATCCTGCCGCAAGGGCCGGTCGGCCGGCGCGCCGCCGACGCGCTGTGGAATCGCTTCGTCCGCGGCGCGTTCGACCTGCCCGTCCGCGACGTCGACTGCGCGTTCCGGCTCGTCCGCCGTAAGCTCGTGCAGCGCCTCGACCTGCGGGCCAGCGGAGCGCTCGTGGGCACAGAGCTCCTCGTCAAGAGCCGCGCCGCGGGAGCACGTCTCGCCGAGGTGCCGGTCCACCATCGGCCACGCGTCGCGGGCCGACAGGTCGGGTCCGGGCCGCGACTGGCGGCGGGAACGCTGCGCGAGCTCGCCGACCTGCGTCACGCGCTGCGCGACCGCCGGATCCCCAGGGTCGGCGTCTGACAATGCCGGCGACGTCATGAGCCTGTTGCCCGGCATCGTCGCGGCGAGCGGCGCGGCGCTCCTGCTGAACGCGAGCTACCTCGTGCAGCACGCGGGCCTGGCGACGGCGCCCGTCGTGCGCGCCTCCCGGCCGCTGGCCACCGTGCGGATGCTGCTGGTATCACGGATATGGGTCACCGGGGCGCTGCTGGGCTACACGGGCCTTGCGCTGAACACCCTGGCGCTCGGGCTGGCACCGCTGTCGCTCGTGCAGAGCATCGTCGCCGCGGGGCTCGTCGTCGTGGCACTCGGCGCGGCGTGGGGGCGCCGGCGCCGTCCGGGCCCGTATGAGATCGTCGCGATCGGGCTGATCGTCGTCGCGCTGGCGACCCTCGGCATCGGCACCGGCAGAGCACCGTCGGGCGCGCCGTCCGCGTGGGCGTTGCTGGCGTTCGAGGCGGTCGCCGCGAGCGCCGCGTGGACGATCGCCCGCCGGCGCCACGGCGAGAGCGGGCCGCATCGGCTCGGGCTGGCTGCCGGCATCCTCTACGGCGCCACGAACGTTGCGCTGGCGTCACTGCTGGCATCGGGCGGCGCGGCGGGGGTCGTCATGGTGGGGCTCGTCGCGGGCGCGACGGTCACGGCAGGCGGCTTCTTCGCGTTTCAGCGCGGCCTGCAGTCCGGCCCCGCCATCGGCGTCGTCACGCTGATGACCGCGGGCACGAACGTCGTCGCGATCCTCGGCGGGCTGCTCGTCATGCGCGAGTCACTCGGCGCCACTCCAGCGCTCGCGGCGCTGCATGCCGGGTCCTTTGCGCTCGTCGTGCTCGCGGGGCTGCTGGCGGCAGGCGAACTCACCCGCCTGGCGGAGCCCGCAGCGGCGCGAGGAACGCCCATGCCTGCTGCGCCGCCGAAAATGTGCTCGGTGGTCCCGGGTCGGGCGGGGTAGCGCCGGGCCACTGATGTCCGCCTCCCAGCACCTGGATGTGGGCGAGCCGCGCGCCTGCGGCGCACCCGCGCCAGTCGAAGCGCAGCGTGCGTGGCGCAACGGCGCGGCGGCGCGTCGTGCTCGCGCAGCCGTCGCGGCGGGCCCAGCCGGCCAGCCATGCGCGAACATCGCCGGCCCGGCCGTCGCGCGGGTCGCCGCGGTAGGGCACGCTCGCATCGTTGGAACCGTGGATCTCCAGCACGGACACCGGCCGGGCCGGACGGCACGCCGGCAGGCTCCGGAAGCCGCCCGCGACGACCACGACGCCGGTCACGCGCTGGGAGAGCTCGCAGCCGACACGCGCGGCGAGCCCGCCGCCGTTGGAGACGCCCACTGCGAAGACCCGCCCGGGGTCGACGCAGGCCACCGTCGCCACCCGTTCGATGAGCTCCTCGACGAAGCCGACGTCGTCCGGGGCTGATCCGGCGTCGAGGTTCCAGAACCTGTGCTCGCCCGTCGCGTCCGGGAAGACCACGGCAAAACCCGCGCGGTCGCCGACGCGCGCGAGCCCCGAGTAGCGCTCCATGAACCGCCCCGACCGGCCCCCGCCATGCAAGACCACGACGAGCGGCGACCTCGCGACCGCCGCGCGGGCGGGCACGCGCACGAGCGCCGTCCGCTCGCCCTGAGGACTCGCGAGGCGCAGCGTGAACTCGCGCGTCTGGCGCTCCTCGCGGCCCGTGGCGCAGCCGGTATCCGAGAGCGACGCGGACACGTCCCGCTCTGGGGGCAACGAAGGGGATTGGGCGCCGCCACGACCGGCGATGCCCGCCAGACCCATCGCGAGCGCTGCCGCGAGGATCGCCGCAACCGGCCGGAGACGACGCCGCGAGGCGATCGGAAACCACGACACGAGCCGACAAAGCTAGCGGACATGGATCGCGCAGACGCCACACGGGTCAGCCGGGCAGCGTCACGCGGAGGGTCGTGCCGCCACCCGCGGGGCTTGCGATCTCCATGCTTGCGCCAAGCACGTCGATGCGGTCCTGGAGTCCGATGATCCCCGACCCCGCGGCGAGGGTCGGTGCCTCCGACCCCCATTGTCGCTGACCGAGATCTCCAAGGCGCCGTAGGGCTTCCTCGCTGTTGGAGGCGACGCCGACGACGGCGATGCCCTCTCGTTCGAGCAGGTCGCGGGCAGCTTCGAGGAAGCGCGGGTCGTCATCGACGATGAGCGTACGAAGCGACCACGAGGTGAGGGTCGCAGCGAGCAGCTCGCCCGCGCATTGGAGGTGGCAGGAGTCCGAGAGTCGCGCTTGCCCGACCCGAGACGGGGGTTTGCCCGATGAACGGCGAGCGCTCCGGACGCCATTGTTTACTCACATGAACGGCGTCCTGCTCATCCTGCGCCTCGCACTCGCTCTCTGCCTCATCGCCGGCGGGACGACGAAGCTCTCCGGCTGCTTGCGCCGCCAAGCTCCCGCCGGACCGGTGCTCGCCCTGGGGATCATCGAGCTGGGTGCCGGCGTTCTCGTGGGCCTGGGGCTCTTCACGCCGCTGGCGGGGCTGCTCCTCGTGGCTGCGACGGCGAACCTCGCGTTCGTCGCATGGCCCCACGAGTACCCGCTGTACCTGCTGTTCGCCGCGGTAGCGGTCGCGCTTGCCGGCTCCGGCGGCTACTCGCTGGACCACGCCGTGCTCGGCAGTTCCGCCGACGGGTCCGGGAGCCTGGGAGTCGCCGTCGGCCTGGCCGGCGCCGTGATGATGGAGGGGCTGCGCCAGCTCCGCAGGTACCGCGCTGCTCCTCAGGCGGCGTTGCGAGTTCACACCGAAGAAGTCCCCGAGGGCGCGGC
>JAWVGJ010000167.1:0-29629 GCA_033855115.1 Solirubrobacteraceae bacterium | reverse complement strand
GCCGAGGAAGATCTTGCCCTCCTTGGTGTTCCAGTCGAGGATCGAATCCATCTCGTCCTGGACGCTGAGGATGAAGCAGTTGTGGACGGCGATGTTGTTGCAGAGGTACTCGCCGGACTCGGTCTGGATGTCGTAGACGTCCGTCTCGCCGAGCGGCTTGATCGCAACGATCTCCTCCTCGCGCAGGTCCGGGCAGCGCTTCGGCTCGCGCAGGTCGAGCGACGCGAGCAGCTTGCCCTGCGTGCGCGCGTCGACGAAACCGACGAGCTCGGCGAAGCGCGCGCGCTCGGAGCCGATCGCGATCGCGATCTCATGCAGATCGTGGCGGTCGTCACGCTCCTGGACCTTGCGCGTCCGGCTGGAGTAGATGCCGAGCACGCCGAGGAGGATCTGGAGGTCCTCGGTCCATCGCTCCGCGGTGACCGCAAAGCCGATCCGCGCACCCTCGTAGCCGCTCTCGCGACGGACGCTGACGTGGCCGTCGGCCTGAAAGATGCTGCGCAGGTAGGCGGCGATCTCCTCGTGCGAAGCGGTCCACAACTGGCAGGGCACGGCCATCTCGGCGCCGCGGGCGAGAACGCTCCAGCGCTCGATGAAATCGCGCAGCGCCTCGCCGCCCTGGAGGCGGATGCGCCGGAGCGGCAGCGCGTCATCCACGTCAAGCGTGGTTGCACTGACCTCGGGTAGCGCGCGGTCGAGATGTTCGAGCACCCACGCGTGTTCGTCGTCGTTGGCGATCGTGAACTCGATCACGAGCTCGGCGCCACGGTCGAGAACGGAGCCGTCGGCCTGCAGCCAGCCGGCGAGCGCCGCCTCCGAGACCTTCACCGGATCGACTGGTGCGAGGCCATGATCTTCGACGGTCACCGCGCCGCCCGCCGCCACGAGCGCGCGCTCGCCCACCTTCGCCCGATGCGGATGCAGGTGCATCCGCATCCCGACCTCGAGCTCGTCGACCCTCAGCCACTGCGGCTCGGTCAGACGCTCGCGCACGGCCTTGACGACATGGTCAGCGGTCGCATCGACAAAGCTGCCGTTGTGTAGCTGCACGCGGTAGGCCTGCTTCACGCCGTTGGCCTTCGTCGCAACAATCCGCGTCACGCCGTTTGCGTCGTAGACCTCCCGGCCGATCTGGTCGCCGGCGACGAGCTCACCGATCTGGACCATGCCGTCGGGTGTCGAGATGAGCGCGCCGTACGGCTGGCACGCCGAGCATTGGGGACTCTCCTCGAAGCCCACGTTGAACCACACCGGAGAGTTGAACGCGGCCATCTGGTGCAGCAGCACGTAGGCGAGCTCGGCCTGGAACGTGTCGCCGTCCTCGACCGACGCGAAGTAGCCCCGCGAGCGGCCCCAGTCGGCGATCGTCGCTGAAACCCGGCCGACCATCTGGCGGACGCTGTGCTCGCGCGCCGGTGTACCGAGCTGCCCGCGGAAGTACTTCTGGGCGACGATGTTCGTCGCGTTCTGTGACCAGGTCTTGGGGAACTCGACGCCGCGCTGCTCGAAGGCGACCTTGCCGCCGTGAGCGATGCGTGCGTCGCGCAGCTCCCACTCGACGGTGTCGAACGGATCCTCGCCCACTGCCGTGAAGAAGCGCTTGACGGAGAGTGCCTCGCCGGGCGTCACATCGGTCACAAGTGGGGTCTGCGAAGTGCTCTCCATCGTCCTGCTCCTCTTCTCGCCGCACGTGTTCTCTCGCTATTTGCGGCGCGTCGTCTGCGATCTTGGGGGCGTCGCATTCAACGCTGTGGATCGGACGGAATCGCGGCGGCCGGCGAGTGGGTCGGAACGCAAAATCGACTCTCCGTATGGTACCGCCTCGCCGCCCCAAATCTGGGTCTTTGCGGGGAAAACCCGCAACGTCCAGGGAATCGCCTGATGTGCGGGCTTTCTACGAGATCCAGGCTCCGGCCTGATAGACGGTCAGCCGCCCAGGGCTGGCGCGAGCTCTTGCATGGAGACCTCTGATCGCTGCGAAACCGTCACGTACACAGGCTCTCCAGCGTCGACGAGCAATCGCGCACCGACGATCGTGATGCCCATGAGCTCTCCTGCGTCGTCGTAGCGGACGATGTGGCCCTCCGGAGTCTCTTCGCCGGGGGCCCGATCGAGAGATAGAGCACGTCGGCGTCACGATCGTAAGCGATGTCGTCGAATGTCCATGCCCCGATGCGAACGCTCGCAGAGGGTCGAATGGCGTCGGTCCTCGGTTCGTTCCGTACGCGGTCACTACCCGCCCGCGCACATCGACGACGATTTCGACATTACGAGCCGCGATGTCGAAGCTGGATCGTCAGCCAAGGCCTAAGGCGCGCCAACCAAGGAAATGCGCCGACCGCGCCGAACTCGGTCACGACGGGCCGGGAGCTGATTCGACACATCGCACCAAAGTGTCGAATCAGCGATTTCGACAGATGGCCCCCTATATGTCGAACCTGGGTAACACGGGCCCCATTGGGGGGTGATCACTAGTTGGATGAACGGGATGCCGCCGACGAACGCCCTGCTGTTCCCCGGGCAGGGGAGCCACTCGGCAGGGATGGAAGACCCCTACCGTGACCACCCGCTGATTCAGCGCGGTGTCGAGGTGCTGGGGTTCGACCCCTTCGCGCGCTTGGCCGAGGGGACGCGCACGCAGCAGCCTGCGCTCTTCCTCTGCTCGATGGCGCAATGGGCGTCCGGCGATCACGAGGAGCCGGTCGCCGCGGCCGGTCACTCGCTCGGCGAGTACGCCGCGCTGACCGCCGCTGGGGCGATCGACTTCGAGGACGCGCTGCGGCTCGTCGACGCACGTTCGCAGGCGATGGCCAGCGCCGCGGAGCGCCAGCCGGGCGGGATGGTCGCGATGCTCGGCGGCGAGATCGACGACGCGTACCAGCTGGCGGACGAGCTGGCGCTCAGCATCGCCAATGACAACGCTCCCGGGCAGGTCGTGTTGAGTGGCACGATGGAGGCGGTCGACGAGGCCGTGCAGCGCGCCGACACGATCGGCTGCCGCGCCCGCAAGCTCAACGTCGGCGGTGCCTTCCACTCCCCGCTCATGGCACCGGCCGCCGACGCGCTCAGGCGGGCGCTCGACGACACGCCCGTGACCGAGCCCGCGTTTCCCGTCCTCTCCAACGGCAGCGCGCGTCCGTTCGAGGACATCCGCACCGAGCTCGCCGAGAACCTCCTCAAGCCCGTGCGCTGGCGCGAGATCCTGCTCGAGCTGCAATCGATGGGCGCAACAGACTTCGTCGAGTGCGGACCGGGGTCCGTGCTCAGGGGGCTCGTGAAACGCACGCTGCGGGCGACGGCATGACGACGAGTCATTGCTCGACCACAGTCCGCGCGGAGCCGGAAGGGGGTTCCTCGCGATGAAGGCCGGCGTATTCGGCATCGGCTCGGCGCTGCCCGAGCACGTCGTCACGAACGCGGACTTCGCGGCGTACCTCGACACGACCGACGAGTGGATCGTCCGCCGTACCGGCATCCGCGAACGGCGCCGCCTCAACGGCAACGTCACCCTCACCGAGCTTGCGGCCGCCGCATGTGCCGACGCGCTCAAGGATGCCAAGCGCAGCGCTGAAGACGTCGACCACGTGATCGTCTCCTCGCTTACGCCCGACCGGCTGATGCCGGGCCTGGCCCCCGCGGTGGCCGACGCGATCGGCGCGAACGGCGCCGGCGCAGTCGACGTCAACGCCGCCTGCGCCGGCTTCCTCTACGCCCTCGACCAGGCTGCCGCGCTCGTCGAGTCCGGCCGCGCGAAGCTCGTCATCGTCTGCGGTGCCGAGGCGCTGTCGCGGATCACCGACCGCAACGACCGCGGCACTGCGATCCTCTTCGCCGACGGCGCCGCGGCGGTCGTCGTCGCAGGCGGCGACCTCGATCGCGGCTGCTCGCCGTTTGTCCTGCGCTCCGACGGCGTCCATGGCGACCTGCTCTACGCCAACAACGACGAGCGGCTGCTGCGGATGGAGGGCAAGGAGGTCTACCGCCACGCGGTCGGGCGCATGGTCGAGGCGACCAACGAGGCGCTCGTGCGAGCGAAGCTGACGGTCGACGACATCGACCTGCTCGTCGTCCACCAGGCCAACCAACGCATCATCGAGTCCGCCGCGCACCGCCTCGGCGTCCCGGACGAAAAGGTCTTCGTCAACGTCGACACGATCGCCAACACGTCCAGCGCATCGATCCCGCTGGCGCTGCATCAGGCCGAGCGCGAAGGGCGCCTGAAGGCGGGCGCGACCGTTGCGATCGCCGCCTTCGGCGCCGGCTTCGTCTGGGGGGCGGGTGTCCTGTCCTGGAAAGAGCGCGTGAATGTCACGGCCTGAGCACCCTGTGGCCCTCGTCACCGGCGGTTCGCGTGGCATCGGCAAGGCGATCGCCGAGCGGCTCGAGGACGACGGCTTCAAGGTTGCGACGCTCGGCCGGACGAGCGGGGACGTTCAGGCCGACGTCGGCGATCCGGAGTCCGTCGAGGCCGCCTTCAAGGAGGTGCGCGAGCGCTTCGGCCCCGTGCTCGTGCTCGTCAACAACGCCGGCGAGCGCCAGGACGGCCTCACGATCCGCATGAGCGCCGAGCAGTGGGAGTCGGTCATCCACACGAACCTCGACGGGGCGTTTCATTGCATGCGCCGGGCGCTTGACGACATGCTCACCGCGCGCTGGGGCCGGATCGTGAACATCTCGAGCGTCGTCGCCGAGCGTGCGAACCCCGGCCAGGCCAACTACGGCGCCGCCAAGGCCGGCATGCTGTCGCTCACGCGCACCGTCGCGCGGGAGATGGCGCGCAAGGGGATCACCGTCAACGCCGTGACACCGGGGGTCATCGAGACGGACATGACCACGGGCGTCGCGGACAAGCTTCTGGCCGGCGTTCCGGCCGGCCGGCTGGGGCAGCCGGAAGAGGTCGCGCACGCCGTGTCTTTCTTGTGTTCGGACGGCGCGGCATATGTCAACGGGGCCACGCTCGCTGTCGATGGCGCGCTGGCCGCATGAGAGGGGAGAACGAAGCATGGCTGTAACTGAGCAGGACGTACTCGAGGAGATCCGCGACCAGCTGGAGTCGATCAAGGTCCCGGACGCGCGCGAGGCCACGCCGGAAAACACGTGGGCCGAGCTCGATGTCGACTCGCTCGATCTCGTCGAGCTGGTCAAAGCGCTCGAGGATCGTTTCGACATCACGATCTCCGATGACGACCTCAAGCCGATCGAATCCGTCGGCGCCGCGATCTCGCTGACCATGCGCCTCGTGGCGGCCGAGGAGGGGGCACCTGCATGAGCGCCCACGCGTCCCCCCAGATCGAGATCGCCATCACCGGACGCGGCGTCGTCTCGTCGATCGGCGAGGGGGCGGACGCGTTCGTCGACGCGCTGCTCGAGCGCCGCTCGGGCGTCGTCGACGGGGTTGCTCCGTGCGCGGAGTTCGATCCCGTGTCGTCGATGAGCCCGAAGATCGCGCGCCGCTCGGACCGCTACACGCAGCTGGCGTTCGCCGCCGCCTCGCAGGCCGCCGAGGAGGCGGACCTGCCGGGCGCGGTCGACCTCGAGCGGCTGGCGGTCCTTGTCGGCACCGGCGTCGGCGGGCTGAAGACGCTCGAGGACGAGTGCCGCGCGTTCATCGACGGCGGCGCCCGCGCGGTGTCGCCGCACTTCGTCCCGATGATGATGCCCAACGCGGCCGCCGGCGCGATCGCGATGCAGCTCGGCGCCCACGGCCCCGGCTTCAGCGTGTCGTCGGCGTGCGCGACCGGCAGCCACGCGATCGGCGAGGCCAAGCGGATGCTCGAGCGCGGCGAGGCCGATGTCGTCGTCGCGGGCGGCACCGAAGCCGCGATCACGCCGCTGTGCATGGCCGCGTTCCAGCGCATGGGGGCGCTGTCGCGCGAGGGCGTCTCGCGGCCGTTCGATGCGCGCCGCGACGGCTTCATCATGGGCGAGGGCGCGGGCGTCATCGTGATGGAGCGGGCCGACCACGCGCGGGCGCGCGGGGCCAAGATTCTCGGCTACGTCGTCGGTTACGGCGCGTCCAACGACGCGTTTCACATGACCCAGCCCGACAAGGAGGGCCGCGGCGCCGAGAAGGCGATGCGTGCGGCACTTGCCGACGCGGGCGCGGAAACGAGCGACGTCGGCTACATCAACGCCCACGGCACGTCCACCCCGTTCAACGATCGCATCGAGACGCACGCGATCCACAGCGTCTTCAACGGCGGCTCGCCGCCGGTGTCGAGCACGAAGTCGGCGATCGGGCATCTGCTCGGCGCCTCCGGCGCGGTGGAGGCGATCGCGGTGCTCGGCGCCCTGCAGCGCGGGATCCTGCCGCCGACGCTGAACTTCGAGGAGCCCGACCCGGACTGCGACCTGGACTACGTCCCCGACGGCCCGCGCGAGGCCCCGGACCTCGAGCTTGCGCTGAGCAACTCGTTCGGCTTCGGCGGTCAGAACGCGTGCCTGGCGTTCAGGAGGGCATAGTGAGCACAGAGGCCAGCTCGCCGGCCAAGGCCGAGCAGGAATCGCCCAACGGCGGCCCGGCGGGCCGAGTCGAGGTCGTTCACGAGCCGCCCGTCCCGGCTCAGGCCAGGATCGACCTGCTCTGTGACCAGGGCTCGTTCCACGCCATCCGCAGCTCATCCGGCGACGGGGTGATATCCGGCGCGGGCCGCATCGGCGGCCGCCCGATGTACGTCTGGTCACAGAACGTCAAGCACAAAGGCGGCTCGCTCGGGCAGGGCGGCGGCGAGTCGATCGTCTCGACGATCCAGGCGGCGGACAAGGCCGGCGCACCGGTCGTCGGCTTCCTGCACTCCGGTGGCGCGCGCCTGCAGGAGGGCGTCGCGGCACTCGGCGCCTACGCGTCGATCTTCCGCGCGACGTCCCGCGCGACCGTGCCGCAGATCAGCGTCATCTGCGGCCCGTGCGCGGGCGGCGCGGCGTACTCGCCGTCGCTTGGGACGCTCGTGATGATGGTCGGCGACGACTCGCAGATGTTCCTCACGGGGCCCCGGGTGATCGCGCGGGTGACGCGCGAGATCGTCACGGCGGCCGACCTCGGCGGCCCGCGCGTGCACCGCAAGAGCGGCGTCTCGCACTTCGAGGCCGACGACGACGCCCAGGCCTCGGACCTCATCCGCTCGGCGCTGTCGTACTTCCCCGACCGCATCGGCGGCCCTGCGCACGCGATCGAGCCCGCCGACCCGCCCGCCGGCGATCCGGCGGCGACGGTGCCGACCAACCAGCGCAAGGTCTACGACGTGCGCGACGTCGCACGCCACCTGCTCGACAGCGGCGAGTTCCTCGAGTTCGGCAAGCGCTACGCGAAGAACATGTGCGTCGGGTTCGGGCGCATCGAGGGCTATCCGGTCGGCGTCATCGCCAACCAGCCGCGCTACCTCGGCGGCGTGCTCGACGCCGCCGCGTCCGACAAGGGCGCTTGGTTCGTGAACATGTGCGACCGCTACCGGATACCGCTCGTCGTGCTCTCCGACACCCCCGGATACCGGCCGGGGGTGCGTCAGGAACGCGAGGCGGTGCTGCGCCGCGGCGCCGAGCTGTTGCGGGCATTTTCGGTCGCGGAGGTGCCCAGGGTGACGGTCACGCTCCGACAGGCGTACGGTGGTGCCTACATCGTCATGAACTGCCGTGACCTCGGACAAGACCTCACGCTTGCCTGGCCCGCCGCCCGGATCGGCGTCATGGGTGCCACGCAGGCGATCGAGATCGTGAAGCGACGCGAGCTGGAGGCCGGGGGCGACCCCGCCGAGCTGGCCGCGGCCTACGAGGAGGAGCACCTGCCTGTCGCGATCGCCGCGAAGGCCGGGTTCATCGACGAGATCGTGACCCCGGCCAAGACTCGCGAGCGGATCGCTGCCCACTTCGAAGCACGCAGATAAGCCCGAGACGGGCTCTGGCTCCGGCTCCGGCGCGAGCGCCGGTTCGGCTGAGCTGACATCGCGCAACGCCACCGAGGACGCGATTCTCGATGCCGCCCGCGAACTGCTCGTCGAGGGATCGCACCAGCAGGTGACGATCGATCGCATCGCGCGGCGAGCGTTCGTCAGCCGCACGACGGTCTACTTCTACTTCTCCAACAAGCGGGCCGTCATGGACCGCCTGATCCAGCAGGCGTTCATGGACATGTACGACGCGGGCTCGGTGTACTTCGAGGGCCGCGGGGAAGCGCGCGTCGAGATGCGGCTCGCTCTCGGGAGGTTCGTCTCGGTCGTCAACCGCAACGGGCCGATCCTCCTGCTGGCCGCGCACCTGGCCGGCGAGCACGAGCACATGCCGGCGGAGTGGGAGCCCTACGTCGCGCGCTTCGTCGACGGTGCAGAGGCGCGCATCAAGCGCGATCAGGATCGCGGGATCGCGCCGTCGGACATCTCGGCGCGGATCGCCGCGCAGGCGCTGTGCGCGATGGTCGAGCGCCACCTGACCGTCGAGGTGCTGCGTCACGGGCGCGACATCAACGAGGCGATCCGCGTGCTGGCCGAGCTGTGGTGGCGCGCGGTCTACGCGCTGGGCTCGGGCGCGGGCGCCGGCTCGTCGGGCGGGCGCGGCGCGCCCATGGCGTGATAGCCGCCGTCGACGTGGACGATCTCGCCGGTCACGCCGCGCGCGAGGCCTGACAGCAGGAATAGGCAAGCGTCCGCGACAGGGCCGGCGTCCTTGGTGTTCCATGCCATCGGCGCCTGGTTGTCCCACGCCTGGGCGAGGGTTTCGAAACCGGGGATCGAGCCGGCCGCGATCGTCTTGATCGGCCCCGCCGAGACGAGGTTCGAGCGCACGCCCTTGGGACCGAGATCGCGCGCGAGGTAGCGGTTGACGGACTCCAGCGCCGCCTTGCTGACGCCCATCCAGTCATATGCGGGCCAGGCGACCGTCGCGTCGAAGTCCAGGCCGACGATCGAACTGTGGTCGCCCTTCTCGAGTAGCGGCAGCAGGCCGGCGGCGAGCGCCTTGAGGCTGTAGGCGCTCGTCATGAACGCCGTCTGCGCGCTCTCGGGGGGCGTTGCGAGGAACTCGCCGCCGAGCGCGTCCTCAGGCGCGAAGGCAATCGCGTGCAGGACGCCGTCGAGGGCTCCCC
The DNA here is from genome assembly GCA_033855115.1 of Solirubrobacteraceae bacterium. Lineage (GTDB taxonomy): Bacteria > Actinomycetota > Thermoleophilia > Solirubrobacterales > Solirubrobacteraceae > CADCVQ01. The sequence goes on along the minus strand of JAWVGJ010000167.1, from coordinate 20,556 downwards.
AGCGTTGCTCGAGCTCGGTTGCGACCGCCTCGAGCTGGGCCGGGTCGGTGACGTCGAGCTCGAGCACGTCGGGCGGGTCGGGCAGGCGGTTGGCGATCCGCGTCGTGATTCGCATCCCGCGGCCAAAGCCGGTCAGCACGATCTGCGCGCCCTCCTCCTGGGCGCGCTGCGCGACGGCGTAGGCGATCGAGCCCTCGGTGAGGACTCCGGTGATGAGCAGGCGGCGATCTTGAAGTAGAGCCATATCCAGCGTCCCTGCCCGCTCAGCGTCCGAAGCGAACGAAGTCCGTGAACTCCGCCCAGGTGCATGAGGCGCGCCAGCCCGCCTCGCCCGCGGCGTGGCGCATGCGGACCGCCCAGGCGGGCTCCCACGCCATCCAGCGCGCGGTGCCGACGAGCAATCCACCGAGCGCGAGGATGCCGAGCAGGATCGCCAGCACGAGCACCGGAAACGGCGCGTCGCTCGCGGGATCGGTCTCGGTGGCGACGACGGAGATCGGGGCGGCGCTGACCGTCTCGGGCGCGGGCGCGGGCTGCTCGCCGGGCGTCGGCGGCGCCTCGGCGACCCCCTGCGTCGCCGGTGGCGCAGTCGCCGGTTGCGGGGTATGCGTGGGCGGCGTCGGCCCCGAGGGCGGTGCGGCTCCTACGGGAGGCGGAGCGACCGCCTGCGTCTGCTTGCGCTTGTTGCAGGCGCCCTCCGCACGGCGAGCGATCGCGTCGTCGAGGGCGGCGACGAAGTCCGCGGAGTATGCGTTCTGGTCGACCGGCACGAGGTCCTTGAGCTTCTTGAGCTGGTCCTTCGTGTACGTGCACGCGTCGAGGCGGCTGTCGGCGACATAGTCCTTGAGAACGTCCGTGAAGAGGTCCGCGCGGGCGGGAGCAACGACGACGAGACTCAGCAGCAAGATGAGCACGAAGGGCGTGGTGCGGCGCATGACGGGGCGTCACGCTAGCATCGACCGCCGTTAGCCATGGCCGTCACGACCCCCGCCAGCCCGCGGGTCGCAACGCGCGTGGACGTCTCCGCGGCCCGCGTCGTCCGTACGCCGCGATCTGGCGCCGCGCTCGTCGTCGCCCTCGTGGCCGTCTGTGCCTACGCCGTCTTCGCGCACGGCGCCGTCGGTCTGCCCGAGGAGCCGCGGCTGCAGATCGGGATCGCGCTCGTCGCGATCGGTGCAGCCGTCGGCTGGCTGTTCTCCCGCACCCTGCGCCTGAGGGCGCCCGCGAAGGCCTGGGTCGGCGTCGGGCTGCTGCTCGCATTCGCGGTGTGGTGCGGCATCACGCTGCTGTGGTCGGTGGCACCGGAACGCACGTGGGCACACGTCAACCGGGGGATCGCCTACACGCTCGTCGTCGTGCTGGCGATCGCGGTCGCATCCAGCGTGCCGCGAGCGATCGAGCGGATCGCGATTGGCTGGCTGCTCGTGGCGATCGCCTGCGTGCTGTACGCGATCGCGGGAAAGGTCATCCCAGGGGTCGAGATCCTCGGGATCAGCTTCAATCACACCGAGGTCGCCTCGCGCCTGCGCGCGCCGCTTGAGTACTGGAACGCGCTCGGGCTCGTGGCCGTGCTCGCGGTGCCGATCGCGCTGCGGCTGACGACGGACAGCACGCGCAGGCCGGTCGTGCGGTTCGCCGGGATCGCCGCGCTGTGGCTGTTGCTCGTCTGCCTCGGCATGACCTACTCGCGCGGTGCGATCCTCGCGGTGCTCGTCGTCCTGGGACTCACGACCATGTTGGGCGGCGCGCGCCTGCGCGGCCTGGCCGTATTCGGCGTGACGCTCGTCCTCACGATCCCGGTGCTCGGGCTGTCCTTCAGCCGGCCCGCGCTGAAGGGGATCAACGTGCCGCTCGATCAGCGTATTCCCGACGGGATCATCCTCGCGATCGTCATGGCCGGCAGCCTCATCACGCTGTTCGTCGCGGCGTGGGGGCTGCTGCGCTTCGAGCAGCGCTCGCAGTTCGACGACGAGCGCAGGCGTCTGGTCTGGCGCGGGCTGGCGGCGACGGCCGCCGTGCTCGGAGCGCTCTTGCTGCTGAGCGTCGTGACGGCGGACGGCGGCCCGCGCGGCGTTGCCGATCGCGCGTGGGACAAGTTCTCGAAGGTCAGCCAGGACAAGGTCTCCGACCCGGCGCGCATCGTGTCGTCGAACTCCGGCAACCGCTGGGTGTGGTGGAAGGAGGCGGCGGGCGCGTGGTGGGACAAGCCGATCCAGGGCTGGGGCGCCGGCTCGTTCGCGGTGACGCACAAGCTGTATCGCAAGGTCGAGCTCGGGGTCGTGCAGCCGCACGACATGCCGCTGCAGTACCTGGCTGAGACCGGACTGATCGGCGCGCTGATCGTCCTCGGCGGCCTGGGCTTCTTGTTCTTCGCGGCGCTGGACCGCGTGAGGTCGATGATGCCGGGGCGCGAGCGCGACATCGCGGTCGCCCTGTTTGCGGGCGCGGTCGGGTGGCTCGTGCACGGGTTGGTGGACTGGGATTGGGACATCCCGGGCGTCACGGTTCCCGCGCTGCTGTTCCTCGGCGTGCTCGTCGCCCGGCCGGTTCGCGCGGCCGGGCTGGGGCTCGGGCTGACGCGCAACGTTCCGGCTGACGGCGCCGACGGCGCGCGCGGGCTCGCGCTGGCGTTCGTGTGCGTCCTGATGGGGCTCGTGATCGTCTCGGCGGCACTGCCGATGATCGCCGACTCCAAGGCGAGCGCGGCGCAGGCGGTGAGCACGACCGCCGGCGATGACGAGCTCGAGCATGCCGCAGCCGAGGCCGAGCTCGCTTCGCGCTTGGATCCGACGGCCGTGCGGCCGCTGCTCGCGGCGGCGGCGATTGCTCAGGGGCGGGGACGCTTGCTCGATGCGCGCCGCTACCTCTTGCAAGCGGTCGATCGACAGCCCTACAGCGCCATCGCATGGGAGCGCCTGCTGCGCCTGACATTGACGATGGTCGACCGGCCCGGAGCCAAGGCCGCCGGCGATCGGCTGCTCGAGCTCGACCCGCTCGGGACGGGAACTCGCGCGCTGGCGGGGCGCCTCGTGCTTTTCAGCGCGCCGGCCGCCTCGTCGCCGACGGCGACCGGCACGCCACTGCGACCGCTGTACCAGGGAGCGCCGGTGCTCGTGCCCGCGCCTGGTGTTGTGGGGACGGCGCCGGGGGTGGTAACGCCGGCGCCGGGCACCCTGGCCACACCGGCGCTGGGCGTCGGGCCGGCGACGGGGACTGCGCCGGTGCCGGGAACCTCGACGACGCCGGGGACGGATTCCGGGACCCTCCCGGCGCGTCCGAGCACCGCAACCCGGCCCGGGGTGCCGTCGGGACTGACGCGGAGGGGCCGGGGGCAGCGCTTCGTTTCGCGCGGGTCGGATGCACGCAAAGGGCGGCATCGAGCGAAGAGGGCCGGCCGCGGTGTGTTCGGCGGCCCAGCATCTCTGCGATGCGAGACAGACGGGTCACGCCTCCCCACGATGCACAAAAGGCACCTCACGCAGTCCCACCCCGCCAAGCGTCGCTTGAGCTTCCCGATGTCGGCAGACCGCTCGGATGCTCGGCCTGGCGGCGAGCAGGCGCCGAAACGCCACCCGCGAGCACCGTTGAGCTGCTCGCCGCGTTAGCCCGTCACCGCCACCTGCAGCACACCGAGCACGAGCAGTACCGCAGCAGCCGCCGCGATCAGCACCAGCAGGATCCCGACCACGAGCTCGGAGGGCAGGTAGCGAGAACGCACCCGCACATGGCCCGCGCGCTCCCGCGGCAGCGTGGCGACGGGCGAGGGCACGACGTGTTCGACGGCGGCGTCGCGCAAGCGCGCGGGGGCGCGCGGCGGCCGCGGCTTCGCGTCCTCGCGGCGCCGCTCGTCGGCCGCGCGCTCTGCCTCGGCCGTCTGCTTGCGCCACGCCTCGCGCTCCTGGCGTCGAAGCTCAGCGGCCGCGCGCAGCCTGTCCTCCTGCTCGCGGCGCACGCGCTCCGACGCAGCCAGGCGCTGCTCGTCCTCGGTGCTCCGCCGAGCGGCGCGCTCTTGCGCCTCCGCTGCGGCGGCGGCGAGCTCGCTGGCCCTGGACTCTTCTTCCAGCGCCCGCGCGGCGGCGCGCGCCCCGGCCTCCGCGGCCGCCTGCTGCTGGGCGGCCTGGGCGGTCCGGTCGGCCGCACGCAACGCCGATGCCCGGGCCTCCTTCACCTGTGTCGCCGCGTCCTGGCCAGAGGCCGCGAGCGACTCCATGCGGGCCTCGATCGCCTTGCGCGCCGCCGCGTCGACCTGCGCGCGCTTGTCGGCCTCCGCCGCCGCTGCAAGCGCTTCGTCGAGACGCGCTTCGAGCTCGACGCGCGCGCGTTGTTCCGCGGCGATGCGACCGGTGGCGCGGCGCACGTCCTCCAGCGCTTCGTCGAGATCACGGCCGAAAGCGGCCTCCATGGCGAGCAGCCGCTCGACCTCCCCGAGTGCTTCGCGCAGCGCCCCGTCGCGCTCGCGCTGGACGTCGATGTCCTCGTCCCCGCGCTCCCGAACCTGGCTCTGCAGCGCCTTGAGCCGTGCGATCTCAGCGAGCGCACCGTCGCGCTCCTGCGCGACCGCGTCACGCTCGCGGCGTGCGCCGCGCACGCGCTCACCGAGCGACTCGACGAGTGATTGTGCGGACTCGCGCTCGGTGGTGAGCGCGTCGATGGCGGCGCGGGCCCGGTCGCGCTCGCGCGCGAGCGTGCCGATCGTGGTGCGGGCGCTGTCGCGCTCACGCGTGAGCTCGGTGATCTGCGCGTTCGCCGCTTCGTGTGCCGCGGTCAGCGCCTCCAGCTCTGCCCGCGTGGACGCCAGCTTGGCGAGCAGCGTCTGGATCTCGCCATGCGTGGCGTACTCCCGAGTGACCAGCGTCTGAAGTTCGGACTGCGTGGTCTGGCGATCGGCGAGCAGGCTCTCGATCTCCGCGAGCGCCGAGCGGTGCACGGCGTGGAGCTTGTCCAGTTCGGCTTGCGCGCCGGCGCGCTGCGCGGTCAGCGCCGCGATCTGTGCCTGGGCGGCCTGGTGCGCCGCATCGAGCTCGTCCAGACCGGTCTGAGCCGCCTGACGCTGCGCCCGCAGCTCCTTGACCTGCGCGTGCGCCCCATCGCGCTCGGCGGAGAGCTTCCTGATGCCGGCGAAGGCCGTGTCGCGCTGCGCCACGAGCGTCCGAAGCTGCTTGCGCGCGCTGTCGCGCTGCGCGCTCAACGCCTCGAGCTGCTTGTTGGCGGCACTGCGCAGCTCGACGAGCTGCTCGATCTTCGCCTGCGCACTCGCTCGCTGCTCGACAAGCGAGGCGACGTCGGCGAGCGCGTTGTCGCGCTGGGTCAGCAGCTCGTGCACCTGCGCGCTGGCGGTGTCGAACCGCACGCTGAACTCGTCGGCCCGCGCGCGCGCGACGTCGCGTTCGTCCTCGCGCTCGGCGATCTGCGCACGAGCCGCGTCGCGCTGCGCCGTCAGCTCGTTGATCCGTTGGCTCGCGGCGTGGCGACGGCCGACGAGCTCCTCGATCTGGCCGTGGGCCGCGGCGACCTCGCCGGCGAGCGTCTCGATTTCGGCGGCTGCTGCCGTGCGCTGCTCGGTCAGCTGCGCGATCTCGGCGCTTGTGGCGTCGCGCTGGGAGGAGAGCCGCTCGATCGCCGCCTGCGCGGCGTTGAGCTGTCCGGTGAGCTGCGCAAGCTGCGCCTGAGCGGCGTCGCGCTCGCCGGCGAACGCGCGGTTCTGCGCCTGCGCGGCATCGCGCGCGCCGGCGAGCGTGGCGATCTGCGCCTGCGCGGCATCGCGCTCGCGGGTGAGTTCGTGCAGTTGGCCGCGAGCGTCATCGAGCCTGGCGGCGAGGTCGCCGATCTGCGCGTCGGTCTCGTCACGCCGGTCGCTGAGTCTCTGGATCTCGACATGCGCCGCCTCGCGCTGGCCTGTCAGCTCGAGGATCTCCGCGTCGGCCTTCGAGCGCGCCGCCGTCAGCGCTTCGATCTCGGCGTGCGCGTTGGCGCGCTGTTCGCGCAGTGATGCGATCTCCGTCTGCGCGGCATCGCGTTCGCGCGCGATCTTCGCCAGCTCCGCGCGCGCGTCGTCGCGCTCGCGAGTCAGGGAGTCGAATTCCGCGCCGGCGGCCTCGGCTCGCTCGACCATCCGCACGATCTGCGCGTCGGCCTCGTTGCGGGTGCCGGTCAGTGCGCTGATCTGGGAGCGACCGCGGTCGCGCTGCACCGTCAGCTGCTTGATCTGGGCCTGGGTGGCATCGCGCTCCTCCAGCAGCGCCTGGATCTGCGTTCGCGCGCCATCGCGCTGCGCGCTGAGGTCGATGACGGCGGCGGCCGCCGCGGCATGCTTGGCCGTGAGCGCCTCGATCCGGGTTTCGGCCTCGACCTGGCGCGACGTGAGCTTCCGGATATCGGCGGCCGCTGCGTCGCGCTCGGCGACGAGCGCTTGCTGCTGCGCCGCGAGGACTTCGACCTCGCTCGCGGTGCGCGCACGCTGATCCTCGACGGTCTGGAGCTGCGCTGCGGCGCGGTCGCGCTGCTCGCCGAGGTCGTCGATCGTGGCACGCGCGCCGCCGAGAGCGGAGCGGATGTCGCCGGCGTCGCGCTGCGTCGTCTCGAGCTCGGCCGCCAGACGCTCGAGCTCGTCGCGCGCCGTCTTGACATCGGTATTGAGCGCGTACACCCGCTCGCGGGCCTGCGCGGTCTCTGCCTGGGCTGTTGTGAGCCCCGCCACCATCTGCTGCGTTTCGATGCGAGACCGGGCGAGGGCGGCCGCTTTGCGCTCGCGTTCGGAGCGAGTCGAGCGCAGCTCGATCGCGAGCGCCGCATTTGCCGCCTCGGTCTCGGCCTGCGCCGCCTTTGCCTCCTCGATCACCGCGCGTGCTGCCTCGAGATCCCGCGCGAGCTGGCGCGCGCGCCTGACCGCGCCCTCGCTGTCGTGGCGAATGCTCTGCGCGCCCTCGCGCGCGGACTGCAACTCCGCGGCAAGCGCGTCGCGTGCCGATCTCACGGCATCCAGCTCGGCGGCGGTCTGCTCTTGCTGGCGGCTCGTCTCCGCGAGCGCGGCGGTGGCCGTCTGCGCCTGTGCGCGCGCCTGGTCGAGCAGCTCTTTCAGCTCAGCGCGATCGCCGCCGACCTCTTCGAGCTGCCCACCCAGCTCTTCGATACGTGCCCGCGCGTTGGCCAGCTGCTCGGTGGCAGCCTTGCCCGCGGTTCGGGCGGCGCCGAGGGCGACCGCGCGCTCGCGCGCCTCGCCGCCGAGGTCGCTCAGGCGAAGCTCGAGCTCCTGCGCGCGCGCGCGCGTTGCCTTGAGCCGCTGCGCCGCGGCGACGGCCTCGTTGCGCGCCTGAACGAGCTGCTGCTCGAGATTGGCGCCGCGCGCGTTCGCGAGCTCGAGGTCGGCGGCCGACCGCTCGGCAGCGACACGGGCACCATCGCCCTCGCGCCGCGCTTGGTCGAGCTCATCGGCGAGCCCCTGTGCTCGCTCCTGCGCTGCGCGTAGCCGCTCGCCCGCATCGGCACGCTCGGTCTCCAGCGCCTCGAGCCGGCCTGCGAGCTCGGCGCGCTCGCGCTGCGTGTCGCGCAACGAAATCTGCACCTCGGTTGCGGCGGCTTGTGCCGACGCGAGCGCTTGCGCGTGCTCGGTCGCCTCGGAGCGGGCGGCCTGGAGGTCGGCGTCGCGCTCGACCAGAACAGCGGCCTGAGCCCGCGCCTGCGCGCGCGCTTCCTCGAGTTCCTTGGTCCGCCAGGCCGCCTTCGATGCGACGGATTGGAGCTGGACCTCCAGCTGCTCCACCGCCGCGGTGCGCTCGGTCAGCTCGCCGACGCGGCGCTCGAGGTCGGCGGCACGCATCGCCTGCTCGCGTACGGCCCCGAGCTCGCGCTCGAGTTCGGTCGCGCGCTGCGCCTTGGCGCGCCGATCCTCGAGCGCGCGCTTGAGCGCCGTCCTGTGCTCGGCGCCGCGCGCGCCGAGCTTGGCGAGGTCGGCTTCGAGCTCCGGGACGCGACCGGCTGACGCAAGCGCCTCGTCGAGGCGCGCCTGCAGGTCGGCGAGGCGGTCCTGTACCGGCTCGAGCTCGGCGACGCGCTGCTCCAAGCGCGTGCGCAGCGCGGTCGCCTGCTGCGCCGCACGCTGCGCGGCGACGCGCTCCGCCCCCGCTTCCTGCTTGGCGGCCTCGGCAGCCGCGCGCAGCTGGTCGACCTCGCGGGCGGCCTCGGCAGCCTGCGCAGCCGCCTCGTCGGCGCGAACGGCGAGCTGATTGCGTCCGGCTTGCGCAGCTTCAGCGCGGCGCACGGCGTCGTCGCGCGCGGCGGCCTCCTTCTCGTACAGCGCGCCGGCCTCTGCCGCCTCGGCACGGGCGGCCGCGAGCTCGCGGACGGGCTCCTGGGCGTTGGCTCCCTGCTGGCGCGCCATCCGTTGCAGATCGGCGTGCGCGCCGTCGCGCTCCGCTTCGAGCGCCTCGATCCGAGCGACCTGTGCCAGGGCCCCGTCGCGCTCGGCTTCAAGCTCGCCGACGCGTGCTTGCGCGGCATCGCGCTCGGCTTCCAGATCGGCCAGGCTCGCGCGCGCCGCGTCGCGCTCGGACTCCAGCTCGGTGAGCGAATCCAACGCGCCGGCGACGTCGCTCTCGCGCCGCTCGCCGACCTCGGCGACCTCGCGGCGCAGCAGCTCACGCTCCTGACGGAGCTTCGCGAGCTCGGCATCTCGCTCGGCTGCCGCGGTCGCGGCATTGCGCCGCAGTCTCGCCAGCTCGGCTTCCGCCTTGGCGGCCGCAGCAGCGCCGTCGCCGCGGAGCTTGGCCAGCTCGGCTTCCGCCTTGGCTGCCGCGGCAGTGGCAGAACCACCCTGCTCGTGCGCGCGGGCAAGCTCGGCCTCGAGCGCGGCGACGCGCTCGGCCACCGCTTCGAGACCGCTGGCGCGCTCGCGCGCTTGGGCGGTCTTGCGCTCCAGAGCCGCGACGCGCCGCTCCGCCTCAGCCGCGCGGACGTCGAGCTGCGTGGCGCGCTGCGCGTGGGAGGCCACCTGGGCGCGCAGCTCTGCGCCGGCCCCGGTCGCATCGACGAGCGCGCGGCCGAGCTCGGCGGCACGTGCTTCGAGCTCCGCCGCGCGGCGCTCGGCACCGGTGGCCCGGTTCGTCAGCGTGCGAACTTGCTCGGTCGCGCTGCGCGCACCCGCCGCCTCCTCCTGTGCGCGCGTCGCGAGCTCGGCGGCACGGCGCTTGGCGTTCTTCTCGAGCGCGACCGCGCGCTCACGCGCGGCTCGTAGCTGCGCGGTCGCCTGCTCGAGCGCCGCGTCGGCCCGCTCGCGCTCCCCCGCTGCTCGCTCGCGCTCCGTTCGCAGCGCCTCCTCCGCCCGCTCGCGCTCCTGCTGCTGCTCGGCCAGCTGCTCACGCTCGGCACGCAGCTGCGCCGCGTGCGCCTGCGCAGCGCTCGCCGCCGCCCGCTCGCGGTCCTGCGCAATCCCTTCGAGCTCGGCGATGCGAGCGGCGAGCGCCTCCGAGTCCGCCCGCGCGGAATCGAGGCGGCTGACCTCCTCCAGCGCACTGGCGTGCTCGGCCCGCAGCGTCTGGACCTCCGCGAGCGTGCTCTCGGCGTTCGTCTGGGCGTCCAGGCGCTCGGTCTGCGCCGCCGAGAGATCCTGCTCGAGCTGCGGCACCTGGTCGGCGACCTCGGCAACCTGCCGGCGCGCCTGCTCGAGCCCCGCGACGCGCGCCTTGAGATCGCGGACGTTCCTGGCGGCGCGATCGCCCGCCTGCGCGCCGCGCTGCGCGATGTCGAGCTCGCGCTCGAGGCTGCGCACGCGGCTCAGCGCGCGGTCGGCGCGCGCGGCGGCAGCCCGGCCCTGGACGACAGCTTCGTCGCGCTCGCGCTCGACGCGGCGCGCGGCCTCCAGCGCGCGAGCGGTCTGTGCCGCGCGCGCGGTCGCGAGCTGGCTGGCGTCGTTCGCCGCCGCGACCTTGGCCTGCGCGTCACGCAGCTCCTGCGCGCGCTGCTGGGCGAGCGCCTGCGCCTCGGCGCGCGCATCCTCGAGCGCGCGCGCCTGCGCTCGCGAGCGCTCGAGCTCGTGCGCGACGTCGGCCGAAGCGGCGATCGCGGCCTCGAGCTCGACGGCGCCGGCCCCACGCTGCTCCTGCGCGGCGGCCAGCTCGGTGCGGGCCGCCTGCGCTTCGGCGGCCGCTCGCTGAACCTGCTCGGCGGCCTCGGCCGTCGCGCGCTGCGCGGCGGCCCGCGCATCGGCCGCGACCTTCTCGGCGCGCTCGCGTGCCGCCGCGCGATCGCGCTCGATCGTCTCGCGCGCCTCCTCGCGCGCGGCCTGGATCGCTGTCTCGGCCCGCGTCGCCGCCGACCTCGTCTCCTCGCGTGCCACCTCGCTCTGGGCCTCGGCCACCGCGGCCGCCTGCTCGGCCGCTTTGCGCGCCGTGGCGATCTCGGCCTGCGCGTGCTGAGCCGCCGCCTGCGCCTCCGCGCGCGCCTGCTCGGCCTTGCGTTGGGTCTGCTCGGCCGCCCCACGGACGGCGATCAGCTCGCGTTCGCGCGCGGCGACCGCCGCCTCGAGCTGCTGGCGCGCCGCGCGCTCGGCCGCGATCCGCTCGTCGAGCTCCGTGCGTTGGGCCGTAACCCCGTCGCGTGCGCGCCGCGCCCCGTCTTCGGCCTTCGCCCGCGCCTGTTCGAGGAACGCGACCCGCTCGGCGAGCTCGCGGCCCTCGCGCTCGCCGCCCCGCGCCGCCGCCTCGGCCTGCACACGCAGGCGAGCGAGCTCGTCACGTGCCTCACGCGCCGCCCGCTCGGCCGCGCCCCTGGCCGCCCGCTCGGATTCCAGCTGCTGCTCCAACGCCGCCATCGCCTGGCGGCGCCCCTCCGCGGCGCGCTCGGCGTCCTCGCGCCGGCGGCGCTCCTCGCGCAAGACGTCCAGATCGATCGCGGGCTCCGTGTGCCGCGGCCGTGCGACTGGTGGGGGTGGCGGTGGCGGCCGCGGTGGCGCCGGCTTCGGCGTCTGCGCCGAGATCTCCTTGGGCAGCGGGAGATCGATGATGCCGCGGCTGGTCTCAAGTGCGAACGCGAGGCGGCGCTCGTCCAGCAGCGCGGCCGGCGCATTGAATGCCGCACGCCATGACGGAGGATCGGGACCCGCCATCGGCGACGCGTCGTCCGGGCCAGGCAGGGGCGCGAGCCGGCGGCTGCGGCGGCCGTCGTCGATCAACAGCATCGGCGGCGCGAGCCGCTCGCGTCCTTCCGATCGCCAGCGTCCCGCGAGCCGCAGCAGCACGGCTACCGAGCCGACCGCCACGCGCTCGAAACGCTCGACCTCGAATTCGGGTGTGCGGCCGCTCAAGCCCGCGAGTCTAGGTCCGACAGCGTCGCCACGGCGAGCGCTAGCACATTTTCGGGAGAAGCGTCGCCATCGAGGACGCGAAAGCGATCCGGATCGCTTGCAGCGAGCTCGTCGTAGGCGGCGGCGATCGCGCCGAAGAACCGGTCGGTTTCCTGCTCGAGGCGGTCAGGCGCGATCGATCGGTGCAGCTGACGCGCGCGGGCGGTCCGCGCGTCGACGCGCAGCAGCAGCGTGCGGTCGGGGGTCAGCCCACCGGTGGCAAACTCGTTGATCGCGGCGACCTCCTCGACGCCCAGGCCGCGCGCGACGCCCTGGTAGGCGAGCGAGGAGTCGACGAAGCGGTCAAGCAGGACCCATGTCCCATCCTCGAGCAACGGGCGCACGCGCTCGTCGACGAGCTGAGCGCGCGCCGCCGCGTAGAGGAGCGCCTCGGCGCGCGGGTCGCAGCGCAGTCCCGGGTCCTTGACGACCTCGCGGACGCGCTCGGACAGCGCTACCCCGCCGGGCTCGCGCAGCAGCACGGCCGGCCGCCGGCGCTCGAGCTCGGCGTGCAGGGCGCTGGCCAGCGTCGACTTTCCGGCGCCGTCGATGCCCTCGATCGTGATGAGCCTCCCCCTCATCCGCGCGACGCTACCGTTCGCGCCGATGCTGCACGGTACCGAGCGCCACCCCCATGCCCGCGCCGTCCTCGGCGCGGCGCTTGCCGATGGCGCGACGCCGAACCACGCCTACCTGTTCTGCGGTCCTGCGGGCAGCGGAAAGCGCACCGTCGCGCGCGCGTTCGCGTCCGCCCTGTTGACTGAGGGCGCAGCCGATCCCGAAGGTGCAGCGCTGCGCGTCGAGCACGGCGCGCACCCGGATCTGACCTGGGTCGCGCCCGCGAGCGCGGCCGGGATCCTCGTCGGCGACATCGACGAGGCCGTCGTGGCGGGAGCGGCACGCACGCCGTTCGAGGCGGGCCGGCGCGTGTTCGTCATCGAAGATGCTGACGAGCTCAACGACCAGGCGGCGAACAGGATGCTCAAGACGCTCGAGGAGCCGCCGTCGTTCGCGCACCTCATCCTGCTGACGAGCCGGCCGGCGGAGATGCTGCCGACGATCGCCAGCCGCTGCCAGTCGGTGCGCTTCGATGCCCCCGGCGTCGAGGAGATCGCCGCGCGACTGAAGCGCCAGGGCGTCGCGCCGGATAGCGCGGACGCCTGCGCGCGCCTCGGGCTCGGTGACGCCTCCCGCGCGCTGGCGCTCGCGTTCACGACGGGACCGGCACTGCGGGCCGGCGCGCAGGACGTCGCGCGCGGCGCGCTGCGCGACGAGATCGCCGACCGGCCATGGACGGCGCTGCTCGAGCAGGCCCGCGCGGCGGGCGCCCGCGCCGCCAAGGAGGTGGAGGACGCGCTTGAGTCAGACCTGCGATACGCGATCACCAAGGACCACGCGCGGATGCGTCGCGAGGCCGGCGAACGCGGCAAGCGCGCGGCGCGGCGCGCGCAGACCGCCACGCTCGATCGCGGCCTCGCGCTCGTCGGGCTGTGGTTGCGCGACGTCGCATGCGTACTGGATGGCGCGCCCGAGCTCGTCCATCACTCAGACCGCGTCGCACAGCTCGACGAGGACGCGGCGCTCAGCGCAACCGCAGCGCAGCTGCGCGCCGGACAGGACCTCGTCGAGGAGACGCGCACGTCGCTGCAGTTGAACCCGAACGAGGAGCTGGCGCTCGACGCGCTTGGGTCGCGCCTGGCGCGGGCGCTGCGGCGCTGAAGCGCGGGCTCACCGAATCTTCACTCAGACCGGCCGCTGAGCAGGGAGAACACGTTGTGTGCGGCGCGCCGTCGGCTCGGGGCTCATCTCGCTCGGCGTCCTGGGACTCGTCGTCTGGTTGGCGATGCGGCGAGCCGACGAGGTCGGTAGGGCAATCGATGCGATCCCGGCCTCGGCGTTTCTCACAATCGTCGCGCTGCACGCCGGCACGCTGATGCTGCGCTCGGAGGCGTGGCGCCTGACGCTCGCCGCCGTCGAAGGTCGCCCGCTGCAGCGGCGCGCCGTCCACACCGCGAACGCGGCGGCGTTTCTCGCCGGCACCGCACAGAGCCAGGCGGCGCTTCCCGCGCGGGTGGCACTGCTGCGTCGCCTCGCCGGCTCTGACGCTCCCCGCCCCGCACAGATCGTCATGGCCGACGTGCCGATCTTCGCGCTCGAGCTGTGCGCGACATCGGCGCTGCTGTTCGGGTCCGCGCTCGCGAGGCTGAGCGACTGGTGGGTGGCCCCGGCCGCGCTCGCTCTGGCTCTTGCCGTGCTCGGGACCGCCCGCATGGTGCCCGAGCGCTGCTCCCAGCGCCCGATGCTGCGTGGCTTGGCGGTGCTGGCCGACCGGCGCCGGCGGCGCGCGCTCTGCGCTCTCGTCATGGCGCTGTCGGCGTTGACCGTCGCGCGGATCTGGCTCGTGCTGTCGGTCTGCGGGCTGCCCCACGGGCTCGGCGAGATCGCATGGTTGTGGGCGGCACTTGGGATCTTCGGCCTGCTGCCGCTCGGTCCGGGCGCTCCGGCAGGCGCGACGCTCGCGACCCTCGGGGGTGAATCACTCGGCGCGGCGGTGGCCGGCGGGCTGGTCCTCGGGGCGTCGTCGATCGCCGGGGTGCTCGTCTACGGTCTCGTCGTCGCGGTGGTCTGGCTCACGGGGCGGGCCGCCCGCGCTCCTCGCTCGCGCCCGCTACGCGGTTACCGCTGATTGACTTGGGGCGCAGCGCAGCGGCTTCTTTCTGATGAAGGTCGTGAGGAGCGCTCATGCGTCCGCGCCGGGCGCTCGCCGCGATTCGCGCCAGGTCCGGTTCGCAGCCGTACAGGTCGAAGGCGCGGAAACGCGAGAAGATGCGATGCTCGGGACCATGGAAGTCGGCCGAACCGGTGGTCAACAGCCGGTGCTTGGCGGCCAGCGCGGCAAGGAACTTCGTCTGCTCCCGGTTATGCGTGGCGTAGAACGCCTCCACCCCGTCAAGGCCGGCGCCGACGAATCGCGCCAGCGCGTCCGCAACTTCGTTGGGGCGGGTCACGTCCCAGAACGGATGCGCCCAGACTGCCACGCCACCGGCCTCGTGGATCGCGCCGATCGCCTCCTCGACGGTTGGTGTGGTGCGGCGGCTGTACGCAGCGCAGCCCGGGACGAGATAGGCCTCGAGAAATGCGGACGTCTCGGCCAGCCCCTGGCCTTTGAGCTCGTCGCGGTGGGCAGCGATCGCGGCCGCGGCGAGATGCGGGCGCCCGAGCGGCAACCCGGCCTCGCGACGGGCGTCGAGCTCGCTGCGGTCCGGCGGCAGGCCGCACTCGCAGAGCAGGTTCGCCATGCGATCGATCCGAGCGGCGCGATCGGCGCGCCAGCCGGCGAGCCGCTCGCCGAACACCGCGTCGGTGTGATCGATGCCGTAGCCGAGCACGTGGAAGTCGTCGCCGAGAGCGTCGCACGTCGACAGCTCGATCGCGGGCACGACGGCGATCGCGTGGTCGTCGGCGGCTGCCAGCGCCTCGTCGACTCCAGCGACCGTGTCGTGGTCGGTGAGCGCCAGCAATAGCACTCCGGCGCGAGCCGCAGCCGCCACGACATCGGCGGGGCGAAGCGCTCCGTCGGAGCACGTGGAGTGCGACTGCAGGTCGAAGCCGGGTGCCTCGGATCGGACGCTCACCAATGCAGCTTTGCGGAAGTCGCCCTTTGCCGCTGCGCGCCCCAATAGATTCCTCCCGATGCGCAGCTCCAGCCGCGTGATCGCGGGCGTTTGATGGCACGTGTTCTCGTCGCGCCCGACTCCTTCAAGGGCACGTTCGATGCGCCCACCGTCGCCGACGCGATCGCGAGCGGCTTGGAGCAAGCCGGCTGGGACGCGGATCGCTGCCCGGTCGCTGACGGCGGCGAGGGCACGATGTCCTTGCTCGTGCAGGCGCTCCGTGGTGAGCTCGTTCCCGTCACCGCCACCGACCCGCTCGGCCGCCCGGTGGACTGCCAGTTCGGCCTCGTCGGCGAGACGGCGATCGTCGAGATGGCGCAGGCGTCGGGACTCGCCCTCGTGGCAGCCGAGGAACGCGACGCGTGGCGCGCTTCCACCCGCGGCACCGGTGAGCTGATCCTGGCGGCGGTCGCCGCGGGCGCCCGGGAGATCCTCGTCGCCGTCGGCGGCAGCGCCACGACCGACGGCGGCGCCGGCGCGATCGATGCGATCCGCGAGGGCGACGGTCTGGGCGATGTGAGGCTCGTAGTGCTCTGCGACGTCGAGTGCGTCTTCGAGGACGCAGCGCGTGTCTTCGGCCCGCAGAAGGGCGCCGACCCAGGGACGGTCAAGCGCCTCGAACGCCGCTTGCACGCCCTCGCCGCTAGTCTGCCGCGCGACCCCCGCGGCGTGCGGCGCACCGGCGCCGCGGGCGGCCTTTCCGGCGGCCTATGGGCAGCGTTCGACGCCGAGCTTCGCGCGGGCGCATCCGCTGTGCTGGACGCGCTCAACGTCGACGAGCGCATGCGCGCCGCTGCGCTCGTGATCGCCGGAGAGGGCTGCATCGACGACCAGAGCTTCGGCGGCAAGATCGTGGGGGAGCTTGTCCGGCGAGCGCGCGAGGCGGACGTGCCGATCCACGCGGTCGTCGGTTCGAGCAAGCTCGACGAGGAGGCTTGGCGGCGGTCGGGCCTGGAGCGCGTCTGGATCGCCTCGACGCTCGACGAGCTGAGCGCTGCGGGGCGTGAGCTTGCTGCGGCCGTGGTAGCAGCGAACTAAACCGGCGCTCCTGGGACATGGCGCGCCACCGGCGCTTGTGCCCTCTCGACGTTCTTGCGGCGACCACAAGGGTTCCGAGGTCTCAAGAACGGCAGGAACGGCAGCACGCGGGCTGCCGGGGCTTGCATCGGATGGTCGGCGCGGGCGGTTGCACGGGCGTGCGTCGGCCGCATGACCGACGCTAGCATTGGCGACCGCGCCGACGTAGCTCAGCTGGTAGAGCACTTCACTCGTAATGAAGGGGTCCCCGGTTCGAGTCCGGGCGTCGGCTTCACCCAAAGGCCCTGCAGTTCGACCTATTCCTTGTCGCCAGGTCCGGTCACTGCCCCTACGCACCCAGAACGGCCACGTATACGAGACGTATAGATCGTCGCCGATTTTCCGCGTCATGAGGTTCCCCCGGCGATGTCGAAGAGGCGCGCAACTCCGCTGACGCCAGGTTCGCGTGCGGCGCGGATGGCTTGCTCGGCCGGCAGCCGGTTCGCCGGATCGACATCGTCGAAGATCTTGGCGTAGTAGGTCTCACAGGTCTGCACGCTGTGGCCGGCGTAGCGCGATACCTCAAGCAGCGTGTAGCCCTCCGCCGCCAACAGCGAAACATAGGAGCCGCGAAGGTCATATGGGCGAGGCTTGGGCAGCTCGACCTTGCGGGCCACGGGCTGGTATACGCGCTTGCGCCAGTTGTCGTAGTCGTGCTTGCGCCACGGCTCGCCGTCGGCGCGCGGGAACAACAGGCCACGCCGGATACCCGTCGCGAGCAGGTACTCGTTGACGTCCTGGCGCACGACCGGCGCAGACCACGGCACGCTGCGCTTGCGACGCGTCTTGGTGTAGCTCAGCAAGCTGCCGTCAACATTCTTGCGCCGCACACGCAGCTTCTGGCCGATGTCATCGACCTCCAGCGCGAGAACCTCCTCAGGACGCAGCCCCTCATACGCCAGCAACGAGATGATCGCCGCGTCACGCACGCCCGTACGCGTGCTGCGCGCCCGCAGCAACACCCGCATCGCCTCCACCTGCGCCGGCGCCACCGGTGGGACATCACGCTCAACGGCCTTCGACGGTTTACGCACCGCCCGCACAGGGTTCTCCACGATCCGGCCTTCCGCGACCGCGAAAGACAGCACCGACTGCAGCACCGCCAGCGCGTACACCATCGTGGCGTCACCGGCTCCGGCGCGGCGCATGGCCGCGACAAACTGCCGGGTGATGACCTTCGCCGTGATCGCCTGCAGCTGCCAGCCGCCCAAGTGCGGCTTGACCCACTTCAGCCGACATACTTGCCGCGCTACGCTACGACCTCATCCGCTTCACAATTCGGCACAAGCCCCGACCGCGACTAGCACACCGTAAATCACGACCACCCCGCCAGCGTCCACCCTCCTCGCCGCGTAAAAACACGAAAGTCGAGGGACCTCGTGACCTAGGCATACCTCAAATAGCGAGGAGCCGATTGTCATCGCGGGATCATTGGACCGACAAAGCCATCGATAATGACTTGCGCGAGGGTGGTAAAGGCTGCTACCGTGCTGATTGGGGGCCTGGTTGATGTCCCGAAATTGGGGGCCTGGTTGATGTCCCGAAATGGCCGACTTCACGAAGGGTTCGCGGTCGCGTATTTTCTTGGCGCAACCGTCACACATACCAACGAAGGGTTGGTCGCTATGCGCAAATCAGTTGCAACGACAGCAGGGTTAGTCGCAGTTTTGGCTTCGTTCGCTTTCGCACCCGCCGCGTTTGCGGGGAACTTCTACTTGTACGAGAACACCGGCTATGGGGGTCACGTAGCGACCTTCACCGGTAGCGATACGGAGTTGAACAACAAGTACTGGGACGGCACGGCCAGCTTCATGCAGAACAGGGCCAGCTCGATGAAGAACTACTCCAGCCACGCGGTCGGGATGTGGGACATCGGCAACCAGGACAAACCGACGGTAAGATGCACCGGGCCCAGCTACACGGCCCAGGCCAACAGCGTGGACTCCAGCTTCGCCAACAACAACTTCAACGACAAGGCGAGCTGCGTGATCTTCCTGTGACGGGAGGAGGGGGCGTTGCGAACCTGGCAGCGCTCCGGTCCGTCGCCTGTAGACGAAGGTGCGCCATAACTTGATGCAAAGACGTCGGCCCGCGGCCCTGTTCCTGCTGGCCATCGCGCTGGGGGGCTGTGGCTCGCATGCTCAGCACCGGGGGCCTGCTCAGAACGGGGCGGCTGATCGCGTGAGAGCCGCTCCTGCGGCGTCCGCGGTGGCCCCATCCCAGGCAGTCCTGCGTCTGCGCTTGCCGTTCGACGAGTACCAGCTGTCCGTGGATGAAATCTACTTCGCCGAGGGTGCCAAAGATAGGCTCACCGAGGCGTGTATGCGCAAGCGCGGGTTCCACTGGCAACCCGTCCCGAGGCCGCCATTTCGAGACTGGCGCAACAGGCGTCGGTACGGGGTCATCGAGCTCGCCGTGGCGAAGGCGTATGGGTATCACGCCGTGCGGGGCCTACTGGCCCCGGTGCAGGTCTACAACGCGAAGGTCCGCCGGGAGAACGAGCTCAGTGACGACGCCTGGGTCGCGGCGGAGGATCCGGCCAGCGGTTGTGAGAAGGAGTCCAACGACCGGCTGTGGCATGGCATCTCGTACGACACCGCTCAGATCAGCAGGCTGGACGCGCCGATTCTGCACCAGGCTCAGCTCGCAACGGCCGTTCGCCGAGCTACGCGCGCCTGGGCGCGCTGCATGCGTTCATCTCGCTTTCAGTACGCCTCACCAGACCAGGCGATCCGGGACTCGGCGTGGGGGGGCAGCGCGGCATCGCCTCGAGAGATCGCAGTCGCGATCGCGGACGTCCGCTGCAAAGCTCGTAGTCGTTTCGTCGAAGCCCTGTCGGCCGCCGAAGGGTCGCTCCAGCGCGAAGCGATCGCGCGCAGCGGCGCATACTTCCGGCAGGTCCTCGACGACAAGAACCGGTATCTACGCCGAGCCCGAGACGTCCTCACCATCACTCGCGGCGCCAACGTCAAGTGTCCCGACGCGCACGACACGAGCGACATCCCGCGTCCTGCGAGGACGTCGCTGGCGCACACGCATGCGCACAACGACTACACGCATTCCCACCCGCTCTTCGACGCGCTGGCGCATCGCTTCTCCAGCGTCGAAGCCGACGTCTGGCCCGGAGCGGACGGCCGGCTACTCGTCGGGCATGACAAGAACACCCTGAGCTATCCAGACTGCACACTGCAGGCCCTGTATCTCGATCCTCTCCAGGAGCTCGTCCAGACCCATGGCGGTCATGTGTACGCCAGCAGCCCGACCCCGCTGCAAATGATCGTTGACGTCAAAGGCGATGGCCAACGAGCCTACAAGGCGCTTGACGGTCTGCTACGGGCGCGCTACGCCTCGATGTTGACCTCCTGGACCAATGGGGTCGAGCACCCAGGCGCCGTCAGGGTGATCGTCAGCGGCGCCATCGCCCGCGTGTTCATGAACAGACAGACCCAGCGTTACGCGGCCTATGACGGGACGCTGCACGAGGTCGGTAGCGCGGCGCCCGGGCTCATCAGCGCAGACTGGACGAGGCTGACGCGCGACGTACGCGATCACCTACGCGACATCGTCAACCGTGCACACGCTCACAACCAACAGGTGCGTTTCTGGAACACCCCCGAGCCCGGCGACCGATTTCTCTTCTTCGGCTCCCACGAGTACCGCGACATCTGGCGAGAGCAGCTCGACGCCGGCGTGGACTGGATCAACACCGACCATCTCGGCGCGCTGCAGGACTTCCTCGAACATCCATGACCCGTCAGGTTTCGACCAGCGGGCCTCAGCCCTTCAGCGCGTCCTCGGGCACGACGTAGTAGCGCTTGCCGACCGGCTTGGGACCGACGTGACGCCGCGGCGCGTGGCGACGACCGGCAGCGTGCGGTCGAGCTGGCCGTCGCGCGCCTGCACCCATGCGAGCACCTCGTCGGGGTCGCCGCCGGCCTCCTCGACGGCGGACTCCATGATCACGAGGTGACCCTTCGGCGCCCAGATGAACGGCGCCGGCTCGATGCCGGCCAGCAGCGTGCGCATCTCGTCGTCGCTCATGCGGCGCGAGTGGAGCTGCTGCCCGCGGTCGTCTACGACCGGGCGACTGAGCGGCACGAACGCAGCGCCGCTCGCCGCCGGGCTACCCGGGCAAGCAGCGTGGTTGTGGTTGGGCGTCATGGTCAGGTGCCGGGAGCTCATTGGTCATCCTCCGGTTGCCTCGACTCCCGCTGGGTGAGAGCCCTCGGCGCTAGCCCGGTGTAGGGCCAGGATGAGACCTGCTCCTCCCGGCGGGGTGAGGTGCCGCAGGCGGCAACAGGACGTAGCCCCGTTGAGGGCCCGTCAATGAGCACCCGCAACGCTACCTCCAGGTCGGGGCGCTGTGAAGCGCAATCGACCCCAGAGGGGAGCCCAGGGTGGCGGATAGGTACGCGGGTGTGGACTGGGCCAGCGACAAGCACGACGTGCTTATCGAGGAGGCCGACGGCG
>JAWVGJ010000166.1:0-4249 GCA_033855115.1 Solirubrobacteraceae bacterium | reverse complement strand
TCGCGTCGAGGCGCAGCATCTCGCTGTGGACCTGGTTTTCGGCCAGGCGGCGTAGCCAGAAGTCGACGGCGTCGTAGGAGCCGACGCGCAGCATGATGCGCTGGATGTTGCCAGCGCCAGGACGCTGTCGCTCGAGGTCGTTGAATTCGAGGAACGTCACGACACTTCCCGGGTGCCCGTCCTCGTCGCCGTAGTACGTGTGATAGCGGAACGTGGTCTCGAAGTTCAGCGTCTTCTTGACGAACCGCAGACCGAGGATGCGGCACCAGAAGTCCACGTTCGCGGTGACGTCGGCGGTCACTCCCGTGAAGTGATGAACGCCATCGAGCTTGGTGTCGGGCACGGCAATCACCTTCTGACTGGCTGTTGTCGGTCGCGACACAAATGATATACCAAATACTTGAAATGGTGTATCATCGTTTCATGACCCTCTCGTGGACGACGGCGTGGAAACCGGCCGGAGGAGCAGCAGACCATCGCCGTCGGGTATCGCCTACTGGTCGCTGGTCTGGGCGGCGCTGGCTGGAGGGCCTGTGGATGTAGGGGGCCAGAGCCGATGCAACTAGCGGCGGCCACAGGCGCGGAGCGCGTGGCCCTCGCGCTGCGGGCCGAGATCACGACGGGCGCGCTGGAGCCCGGCGCTCGCGTACGCCAACGGGAGGTGGCGGAGCGCTTCGGGGTGAGCACCACTCCCGTGCGCGAGGCCCTGGCGACGCTCGAGCGCGAAGGCCTGGTCCGCGTGGAGCCCCACAGGGGCGCGAGCGTGTTCAGTCCCAGCGAAGCCGAGCTGCGAGACCACTACGAGATCCGGATCGCGCTGGAGGTCTTGGCGGTGCGGCGCGCAGCGGCGCTGTGCACCTCCGCGGACGCCGCTCGGCTGCAGGCCCTGCTGGACCGTATGCGCCAGACGAGCGATTCCGCGCTGTACGTCGAGCTCAATGAGCGCTTTCACAGTGAGTTGTACGAGTTAGGCGGCAACCTGCAGCTGACGATGCTGATCGCGACGCTGCGCGACCGCGACCGCGTCTACATGCGGCTCTACGCCGCCCGTCAGGTGCCGAGCGAGCGGCTACATCGGGAGCATCAGCTGATTCTCGACGCGTGCATCCGCGGAGATGCGGAGGCCGCCGACGCCGCCCTGCGAGCGCACCTCGGCGCCACGGTCGAGCACGTCAGCAGGATGCTGCCGGAGCGCCTCGGTGTCCGTTGACGCGCCTGCTGCGCGGATCGCGCTCACGTTCGACAATCTCGGCGAGGCCGCCGAGGAGGAGCTCGGCGAGCCCGTCGCGCGTGGCGGTCACCTTTCGGTGACGCAGGTGCTCCCCGTAGTCCTGAAGCTGCTCGACAGCGTCGGGCTGAAGGCCACGTTCTTCGTCGAAGCCATCAACACCGAGCGGTACCCAGACGCCCTGCGCCGCGTGATCGACGACGGGCATGAGCTCGGCTGCCACGGCTGGAGGCACGAGACGTTCTCCGCGCAGACCGAGCCTCGCAAGCGCGAGCTTCTCGCCGCCTCGACGCGGGCCCTTCGGGCGATGGGCGCCGCCGTGACGGGCTTCCGGCCGCCCGGCGGGACGCTCGACGGGAACGACCTTGGGCTGCTTGCCGGCGCCGGCCTCGACTGGGCCTCGCCGGCGGGCACGGTCGCCGGCGAGGTCGCGGGGGTTGCGTGCCTGCCGTTCCGCTGGCCGCTGATCGACGCCTACTTCTTCGCGCCCCCGCTCGCCCCGTTGCGCGTTCGTGACGGTCTGACGGCAGAGCCGACGGCGCCCGGGTACTTCGCGGACGCGATCGCTCGCGCGATCGACGGCGCCCTCGACGACGAGGCGGAGACCCCGCTCTGCGTCGTCCTGCATCCCTACCTCTACACCAGCGAGTCGCGCTTGGGCGCCCTCGAGGAGCTCGTGCTGCGTCTCGGGCGACTGCGGGCACGTGGCGAGGCCATCGTCGGCCCCGGGCGCGAGATCGCCGCCGACCTGCGCGCGCGCGGCGCGCACCTCACGGCCCCCGTCCTGGACGCCTCCTCGTGGGCGACGTCCGTGTCAGCAGACCAGGAGCATCGATGAGACTTCTCAGCTATCGCAGTGACCAGACGTGGCGTCCGGGGATCCAGGTCGGCAACGACATCGTCGACGCAGCGCCGCTGACTGCGGCGCTCGATCACCCGGCGGACGTGCGAACGACACGCGACGTGCTGGAGCTGGGGCCGACGGCCCTAGCTCAACTGGCTTCGATGGCGTCCTCGGCGTCGCCGGTCGGGGGCGTGGACGAGCTCGAGCTGGGCCCGCCGGTCACGGACCCCCAGAAGATCATCTGCCTCGGCCTCAACTACCGCGACCATGCCACCGAGGCCGGCCTGCAGGAGCCCTCCGCGCCGATCTTCTTCGCCAAGTTCGCCAACTCGCTCGTCGGCCCCACGGCGACGATCGTCCCGCCGGCGACGACGACCAAGGTCGACTACGAGGCCGAGCTGGCGGTGGTCATTGGTCGCCCGGGCCGGGACATCCCGCCGGCGTCGGCGCTGGACCACGTCGCCGGCGCGATGGCGTTCAACGACGTCAGCGCACGCGATTTGCAGATGGCCAATCAGCTGTGGACCGGAGGCAAGGCCATCGACACCTTCGCGCCCTGCGGACCGGCCCTCGTCACGCTCAACGAACTCGGCGATCTCGACGCTCTCGGCCTGCGCACACGGGTCAACGGAGACCTCGTCCAGGACGGGCACACCGCCTCGATGATCTTCGGCGTCGCCGAGACCATCTCGTTTCTCTCGCAGATCATGACGCTCGAAGTGGGCGACATCATCGCCACAGGAACACCGGCCGGCGTGGGAGCATCGCGCACGCCGCCGCTCTTCCTCGAGCCCGGAGACATCGTCGAGGTCGAGGTCGATCGGATCGGCACGCTACGCAACCCCGTGGGCCTCCCGATAGCGAAACCAGGCAGAGCTGCCAAGTCGTGTGGCATACGGCCGCCAGCAGCGGGTCGCGGCCGAGATCAGGACGCCGAGACATCGGGGCTACGCTCGAAGCAGCGAACCGACGACGACGGGCGAGCGGATCAGATGGGGGAGATCGACGAGTTGACGCAGCTCGTGCTGCGCGAACGGCAAGGCCGAGACCGAGGCTGGTGGCAACAGATGCTCGACTGCTTCTACCCCGGGGCGAGGGTCCGGCTCAGCTGGTTCGAGGGAACCGCCGAGGCGTTCGTGGCCGAGTCGCAGGCGATGGGCGAGCGCGGCGACCACGCGACACATAGGCTCGGGCCGCCGGTCGTCCATGCGCGCGGCGCCCGCGCCATCGTCGAGCTGCCGATGACAGTCGACTTGCGCATCGAACTGGATGGCGTCGAAGCGGACCTGGCCTCGACCGGCAGGCTCCTCTACCGCGCCGAGTCCCGCGACGGACGCTGGCGGATTGCCGGAATCGACGCGATCTACCAACGCGACTCGCTGGTCCCGTCCGTACCCGGGACACAGCTCACCGTTGCGCCCGAGGAGCTCGCCGGCTTGCGAGCGTCCTACCGGCTCCTGTCCTATTGCCTTACCCGGCGCGGATACACGGTCGATGCGACCCTCTACGGCGACGATCGCCCCGACGAGGTCGCCGAGCTCTACGACTCGGCGTTCGGATGGGCTGGCGTGAGCCAGAGCGCGTCCGCCGGTCGCGCGCTGTAGTCCGTCGTGAGGATCGCCAGCGTGACCCGCGCGCCGGCCCGGGCACAGCGGTCGGGGAGCGTGAAGATGTCGTAGGCGCCGGAGTGGGCGACGGCCGTTGACGGAGAAGCTCGGGTTCCCGATGACGCTATCTTGACGGCCTCGGCGGCCCGCTCGTACTGCTCGACGTGGCCCGTCGCCTCGGCGACGTGCTTCTCCGTGATCGGCTCCCCGGGCGGCAGCGAGGATTGCTTCGGTGTCAAAGACACGCCTCTTACGGTTCCCGTTGCCCGGCGCGGGCGTGGCCTTCGCCTCGCGCGGCGCACGTTCAGGCGCAGGACTCGCTCCCTCAGCCGCGCGGCGAGGCGCCATCTGAGGCGCAGGAGGCGAACTGGCTTTCCCGCCATAATGCGGCCCGACGGTCCGCGTGAATCCACAGCCGCTGTGCGAGCCCTGCAACCGTGACACGGCAACCACTTGGGGCGAGTGCTTGTGTCTGTCCTATGCCGCGCCCGCGGGCACAAGGATCGCGCGGCCCTGGAGCCGCCCGTTGTCGAGGTCGGCCATCGCGTCGTTGATGGCGTCCAGCGGATA
>JAWVGJ010000165.1:0-40503 GCA_033855115.1 Solirubrobacteraceae bacterium | reverse complement strand
CCGCGGCGCCGCCACCGAGCGCGACCAGCGTGATGCTCGCCGTGGCCTCCATCGCGCTTTCCAGGAAGACCACGCGCAGGTTCGAGCGCAGCCGGCCTGTCGCGATGAAGGCGTACAGGTACAACATCAGCATCGTGTTGGCGAACAGGGCCAGGGCGATGCCTCGCAGCGCCCAGGTCAGGCCGGGCTGCCCATAGGCGGCGGCGATCGGCTCGGCGAGCGCCACCAGGGCCAGCGCCACGGCCCCGCCGAGCACGAGCTTCAGGCGCAGCGCATCGGACAGCAGCCGCGCGATCGCCCCGGTGGTCTCGCGGCGCTCGGCGACGAAGCGCGCGGTCGACTGCGACAGCCCCGCGTCGGACAGCATCAGGCAAATTCCGCCGATCGTCAGCGCGAGCGCGAACACCCCGAAGTCCGACGGGTTCAGCGCGCGCACGAGATAGAGCGTGAGGACGGCGGTGAAGACCGACGTGCTGACCTGCGTCAGGATCCCGAACGTCGTGTTGCGCAGGATGCCGTGCTGCTCGGGCCGCTCGCTGTCGACGCTGCCTTCGGCGGTCGCGTCGGACGCGGTCGAGCGCATCGCAGGATGGTAGGCCCGATGTCGGCTCGGACTTAGTCGCCGCAGCGGCAGCGCGGCGCCGCTCCGGCCATCCACGCGACCGCGAGCGCCCAGCCACCGGCGACGTCGCTCGGGTAATGCGAGTTGAGAACCACGAGGACCACTGCGACGGTCGCGACGGCGGCGACGGCGAACGCGGCGACGATCCGCCGGACGGTCGCGGGTGCCGCCGCGACGGCGGCCATGGCCAGCGCCGCGACCATCGCCGCGTGACCGCTCGGGTAATAGCCGCTGCCGGCGACCCGCCGCGCCTCGCCACCGAGGGGATCGATCCGTCCGAGCGCGAACGAGAGAGCCAGCGCCGACAGGTATGTGCCGGCCAGCCCGGCGATAACCCGGCGCGCACAACCGCGTCCGTGCCGTCGCAGCGCCCACAGCGTGATCGCCAGGCCTGACGCACCGACGGTCGCCCATGTGATGGCGCCAAGGAGATACTCGGCAGCTCTGTACAGCGGCCCGGACCCGAAGTCGTGGCGGAGGAGCAGCACGTCGACGTGCCTCCCTGCCGCAGTCCCGACGGCGATGACGTAGATGGCGACGACCGCCAGTGCGGCGCCACCTACTCGCGTCCGCAACCGGCGCACCTTCCGCAAATCTCGACGAGTCCCCGCGCGTCGGGGATCATCGCGCACATCGGCCCGGCATGACGCCGGTCGCCGCCGAAGTTTTTCGTCGCACGCGGTTGTCGGGGGGGCCGTGCGACGTTGGTCTACAACAATGATCGCCCGTGCCGTCCTCCTTGCCGTCCCCACTTGCGACGATCGGCCCTGGTCCAGCGCGGCATCGACACCCAAGCCGCTCGTGCCCGTGGCCGCCAAGCCGATCCTGTTTCACGCGCTGGACGCGCTCCGCGCGGCGGGCATCGTGGAGACCTTGCTCCTCACGCGACCGGATGCCGTGGCCGCCTTCCGCCATGCCGTCGGCGACGGCACGCGCTGGGGGATGCGGATCTCGTATTGCCCGAACTCCTGCGACCTCGATGTCCGCGACGCGCTCCGCCTCGCGGGCGAGTTCATCGACGGCAAGCCGGTGATCGTCCAGCAAGCCGACGCGCTGTTGCGCGCGTGCCTGCGCGATCACGTCGTTCGGTTCGCCGAGCACGATCTCGACGCGCTCGCCCTCATGCTCGCTCCCGCGCGCCTGCCCAGGCCGATCCAACCACTGGTCGGCGGCTACCTGCTCAACGCGCGGGCAGTCGCGAGCATGTGCGACGGACCCGTCGCTTCCGATCCACTTTCGGGCCTGCGCCGCCAGGGCGGGCATGCGCACGTGCTCGAGGTCGAGGGATGCCTGGCCTGCCACGGCGACGAGGCGACGCTGCTGGAAGCAAACCGGCACGCGCTCACCGCGCTACGGACCGAGGTGACCGACGCCATCCTCGAGGGCTGCGAGATTCAGGGCAACGTCGTCGTCCACCCGACGGCGAGCCTGCGCAACACGCTCGTCCGTGGGCCGGCGATCATCGGGGCCGATGCTCAGGTCATCGACTCCTATGTTGGCCCGTACACCTCGATCGGCGCGAACACGCGCATCGAGGGCACCGAGATCGAGCACTCGATCGTCATGGACGGCGCGAAGCTGATGTTCGTCGGCAGCCGCCTGGAGACGAGCATCATCGGCCGCGGCGCGAGCATCGTCCGCCGCTTCGACATGCCGAGAGCGGTGCGAATGTCGATTGGCGACGGCGCCGAAGTCGCACTGTCCTAACAGCCGGCGGCCCGGCAGCGACCGCGCACGCGTCAGGTCGACACGTGGCCGGCCGCGAGGGCTTGCCGCGTCAAGCCGTCAAGCCGCCAGCGCCACGCGCCGGCGCGCCGTGGTCAGCGGGACCGAGTCCAGGCGCTCGAGCTCAGCGCACATCGCTCGGCGGCCACGATGGTGCAGGCCATAGACGGAGCTGCTCGTGCGACCGAGCCGCTCGGCGATCTCGATCGGCGAGAGGCCGAGCACATGGCGCAGGACGACGACTTGGCGCTGATCCTCCGGCAGCGAGGCCAGCGCGGCGTGCAGCGAGCGGGCGCGCTCCGGCGCTTCCTCGCAGGTCGCGTCGTCGGGCCCGAAGATCTCCTCGGCGGGCGTCGATCGCCGCGCGCGGACGGCGTCCACGGCGACGTTGCGCGACATGCGCAGCAGCCAAGCTATGAAGGGCACGCCGCGCTGCTCGTACTTGGGGATCGCCGTCATAAGCTTGGCGAACACCTGCTGGGTGACGTCCTCGGCATCGTGGTGGTCGCGCACGATCGTGCGGACGTAGCCGTAGACGTTGTCGGCGTAGCGCAGGTACAGGAACCGCACCGCATCACGATCGCCCTGCTTGGCGCGCATGACCGCCCGGCTGACAAGCCGCTCGATCTCCGGCGATGTGTCCACCGATTGCTTGGCGACCAGTCGATCCTTCGTCTCCCCCGCCCACGACGTGTTCGCCTTGGGCATCGGGAGCGCCATCCTTGGCTCGTTCATGTGCTCGTTTCCCGGTGTGTCGTTGGTTGTGGCTCGTCGGGGTCCCGCATCGTCCGGGACCATGCGGCACTTCAACAGGCGACCGCCACTGGCGCCGCCACGAGGTTGTTGACGTGTGCGTAATGGCTGGCCTCGGTGCGGTTGGCCACGCCGAGCTTGCGATAGGTGTTGGAGAGATGAAACTTCACGGTCTGCTCGGTGACCCATAGGCTGCGAGCGATCTGGCCATTGGTGGCGCCCTCGGCGACGAGCCCCAGGATCTCCTTCTCACGTAGCGTGAGCGGACAGTCGCTCATGACCGCCGGCCGCCGTTCGAAGCGGTGTACGACGTTGCCGCGGACGACCTCGCGCAGCATCGTGCCGAGGCTGACCGGGTGCATCGACTTGGACAGCACAGCGTGAGCGCCGGCCTCGAAGACCTCATTCATCCAGGCATCGTTCATCCTCAGCGTCAGCAGCAGGCGCTGGGCGCGGGGTGCGTGCTCGACGGCTTCGCGCAGGCGGGCTAGCGCGTGATCGGGATCGCGCATCTCCGTGACGCGCGGGTCGTGCATGTCGTCGACGAGCACGACGTCCGGGCACAGGTCGACGAGCGCTGCCTGTGCGCTGTCGCGGCCGTCGATGACGCCGACGACCTGGAATCCGACGGTCTGCTTGAGCGCCAGGCGAATCGAATGCGCGACCAGCGAGTGGTCGGCGACAATCAGGAGGCGCTTCATGCGTCGACCTTCGTCCTACGCTGAACGCGAAGGGTGTTCATTGTTCGCTTCCTTCCGTGGTTGCGTAAACAGATGGCAGTCCGACCATGCCGAGCCCGAGCCCGGAGCCGGAGTGGAGAATCAGATCGGCGGCCTCGTTGCGCGAGCGCACGCCGAGCTTGGAAAAGGCCGACGAGAGGTGGCATTTCACGGTGCTCTCGGCGAGATAGAGCTTGCCGGCGATGGCCTTGTTGGTCATGCCCACGACGACCATTCCCAGGACCTGCTTCTCGCGGCCCGACAGCGTCGGGCGGTCGACCTCGTGGCGCGCGGCGGCCGGCACCGCGGTCTGGCCGGCGAAGACCGCGCGAACGGTCAGCGTGAGCGTCATTTCGACCTCGGTCTCGAAGACCACGCCGTCGGCGCCGGCCTCGAGGGCGCGGCGCACGCCGCGGCGGGAATCTTCGGGTATGACCGCGATCAGGTGTGCGCCCGGCAGGTTCTTACGCAGCCGGCGCATCTGGTGGTCACGCTCGGTGACGCCGCGGCCGAACGCCACCACGATCGCGTCCGGAACCGGAGGCGCAGCGTCGTGAGCAAGATCTCCGGCGCTGAAGCTGCGCCGCTCTACGTGCATCCCGTCGTCTTCGAGGACGCTCTCAATCCGGCGACCCGCGAGCTCGTCGTCAGCGACGGTTGCGATGAGCGGCGGACACGTGCTCTTCGCCATCCCGCTCTCCCTGCGGTCGAGGCTCACGCAGGACGAACCCTTGACCTCGACCCCTGGCCGGTAAGCCCCCATTTTGCGCATTCCTTGCCGATCTGTGGCTCGGGCATCGTCGCTGCCTGGCAGCATGCTCGCTCCTTGCTTTCTCGTTGGCCTCTGGCGACGTGCCGCGGCCGTCAACGAGTAGGACACTGTCAGAGTCCGGGTCCCGTTTCATCGGGGCTAGCCACGAGATCTGGTGCCATTCCCCGCCTATCGATTGCAGCACTTACGCACTGGATCCTGCAGTTGGGCTTGCTGGATCCCGCAGCATCTACTCATACAATTTTCATACCGCGAGTGGGCCGGGATCCGCTCAGCCGGCGTCGTAGGCCTCCAGCAACCTGAGCCATATTTCGCTGCGCGTCGGGAACGGCGCCATGCAGTCCCACAGGCGCACGATCGGCACGCGGGTCACGATGGCGACCGTCGCCGAATGGAGCATCTCTGCGACCTCGAAGCCGACGAAGGTCGCACCGACTATGACGTCGCGGCGACCGTCGATCACGAGCTGCGTGGCTCCGGGCGTATGGCGCCCGACGAAGCTCGCGCCGGCGATGGCGGACGTCGGATGCGACACCGTGCGGACGTCGATTCCCGCCTCGCGCGCGGCGGCCTCGGTCATGCCTACTGCCGCAACCTGCGGGTCGGTGAAGACGACCCGCGGTGAGCCTGGGCCGTCCTGCGTCGCGCGCGCCTGGTCGTCGCCGCCGAGCACGAGGGTCGCGATGCGGGCCTGGTACTTACCGGCGTGGGTCAGCAGCGCGCGGCCGTTGACATCGCCGATCGCGTACAGCCACGGATGGCCGGGGACCTGCATGCGGTCATCGACATCGACCGTGCGGCCCGGTTCGAGTCCCACTGTCTCCAGGCCGAGGTCGTCCGTCCGGGGTTTGCGCCCGACGGCGACGAGTAGCTCGTCGCCCTGCAGCGACCGCCCGTTCTCGAGCGTCAGCGTCACCTCGCCGGCGCCGTCGCGCTGCACCCGCGCGGCCGGCGCCGCCGTCAGGATCTCGACGCCGTTCTCGCGCAGCGCCGCGTGCACGGCCTCGGCTGCGAACGGCTCCTCGCGCGCGAGGATGCGCGCGCCCGCTTCGACGAGCGTCACCGTGGACCCCAGCGATGCGTACGCCTGGGCGAGCTCGACGCCGACGACGCCCGCGCCCAGCACCAGCAACCGCGACGGGATCCTCTCGCTCGTCGTGGCCTCGCGGTTGGTCCACGGCCGAGCCTCGGCCAGTCCAGGGATCGGCGGCAGCAGAGCTTGCGATCCGCTGGCGACGATGACGGCCTCGCGTGCGAGGAGGAGGTCGTCTCCGACGCGGACCCGGCGCTCGCCGTCCAAGCGCCCGTGGCCGCGGACGATCGTGACTCCGCGCTCCTTCAGCCACGGCTCCTGGCCCGAGTCGTCAAGGCCGTGAATGACCTCGTCTCGGCGTCTGAGCACGGCGCGCGCGTCCAGATCGCCGGCGACCGCCTCGCGCACGCCGGGCACGCGCTCGGCCTCGCCATAGAGCTCGGCGGGGCGCAGCAGCGCCTTCGACGGCATACAGGCATAGAACGCGCACTCGCCGCCGATGAGGTGCGCCTCGACCAGCGCGGTCGCGCGACCACGTCCCGCGAGCCGCCCGGCTGCGACCTCGCCGGCAGGCCCGGCGCCGATCACGACGATGTCAAACTCTCGCTCGCTCACGGCGCGGAGCCTACGACGTGACGCCCGCGTGTGACGGCGGTCGGCGTTATCGAGCACGGGGCCTCTACTGAGCGCGTCGCCGAGCCCAGGCGGGCGGGGGCTATAATCCGCCGCCCTCGCGGATGTAGCTCAGTTGGCTAGAGCGTCTGCTTGCCATGCAGAAGGTCGAGGGTTCGAGTCCCTTCATCCGCTTGCACCG
Source organism: Solirubrobacteraceae bacterium (assembly GCA_033855115.1). Lineage (GTDB taxonomy): Bacteria > Actinomycetota > Thermoleophilia > Solirubrobacterales > Solirubrobacteraceae > CADCVQ01. Next base: position 34,065 of record JAWVGJ010000165.1, on the reverse strand, counting down.
AGAGCCCCGCTACGGCGGGGTTTTCTCATGCCAGAGCCTCATCGCAGTCGTACGGATCGTCGGGATTCGTGCCCACGCGGTGCCCACTGGCGCCGTTCTGGCCGTCGTACGCGTCCAACTGGGCGCGATCCTGGTCCTCGGCGTCCTGCACCAGATGGCCGCACGTCGCGTCGACATCCGCACGTTCGGTCCCCATCCGGCGGGGCCAGCGTGAACATGCTCATCGCTGCCACGAGGCTCCACGTCGCAAACGTGTGGCGCACATTCGTAGATGCGACGGTGCGCGATGCCAGCGGCCTTCAGCGCGGGCGCCCACTCGCGCGTGCGGACGTTGTCGATGTTGGCGCCCGCCCTCGGGCGCCGGGAACAGGATGCCGTCGCGTCGCGGGAGCTGGCCGAACGCATCGAGCACCTTCGCGCCCAGCGGCACCCGGCGCCGCGAGCCATCCGTCTTCGGGTAGGGCTTCAGCCGGCCCTTGGCAAACGCACGCCTCACGGTGAACACGCCGGCCGCCAGGTCGACGTCGCTCCAGTCGCCACCGAACGCCTCCTCGGGCCGCACGCCAGTTCCGACGCGGAACATCGCCAGCGGTCCGAACGGACCGAGCTCGTGCTCGTCGACAACGCCTCGACCGTTCCGCTCGGCGAGCTGCCGCGAGCGCGCGCCTCATCACACTCGCCGAGCGCCACAGTATCGGCGCCGCGCGCAACGTCGGCCTCGCGCATGTCAGCACGCCCTACGTCGCATTCGGCGACGGCTGACGACGAGACACGCCCGGCTCGATCACCCGCGGCCTCGCGCTACTACAACGCCAGCCCGCCGCGCCCGCCGTCCTCGGCCGCAGCATCGTCGACGGGCACGGACGCCACCGACGCGGACGCGACCCGAACACCGCATTTCGTCTCGCCTCACGCCACGCTCCAAGCCTCGCAGCGCTGTTCTGGCTCGCGCGTTTCAAGGCTCCATCACGTCCGCCATGCTACGCACCGCCGCCGTACGCGACGCTGGCGGCTTCGCCGACACCGACCGCTGAAGACTGGCAACTCGCCGGCCGACTCGCCCGCCGCGGACCCTTCATTGCATCGACGACCCCGTGCGCAGCTACCACCGCCACCCCAACCCAGCACGCGTCGCCCACAAACAATCACCCCCCAAGACGCTGCGAACCACATCATCTGCAGCGACTGCATCACCGACCCTCACGCCCCAGCCGCGCATCGCCTCATCGCCTCCGTCCTACGCCAGCCAGGCAAGGCAGGATTCACCTGCCGTAACCGCAGAGCGCGCCGACGGCGGACAGCGCCGTAATGCCGGCGGGTTCTCGCCAGCCCGACTCCGCGCCCTTCGTCTACGCTACTCGCGCCGCAGCGACGGCGAGGCGACGGGCCCGTTCTAGCTAAGCGGTGCTATCGTCCGGTTGTGGTTCGCGTTGGAATACACGAAGCCAAGAGCCAGCTCTCGCGACTGGTCCAGCTTGCCGAGGCCGGCGAGGAGGTCATCATTCAGCGTTCCGGTCGCCCGGTCGCCCGACTGGTCGCGGTTCAGCGTCGCCGTCCGGTCGCCGAAGCATTCGGTGCATTGCGCGGCGAGATCGAGCTGGCGGACGACTTCGACGAGCTCCCCGCGTATTTCGACGAGCACTTCCGCTGAGCCTTCTGCTCGACACCCACGCGGTGCTGTGGCTGCTCGCGGGAGATGCCCGCGTGGAAGGCGTCCGCGCCGCGATCGAGGATGCGCGCATGCCGGTGCTCGTCAGCGCCGTTTGCGTGTGGGAGGCAGCCATCAAGAGTGCGCTGGGCAAGCTGCGCGTCCCCCACGACCTGCTCGAGCGCCTCGACGAGTTCGCGTTCGAGCGCTTGCCCGTCACCGACGTTCACGCCTGGGCGGTACGCGCCCTCCCGCCGATCCACAGCGACCCGTTTGACCGGCTGCTCGCAGCGCAGGCGGTCTGCGAACGCGCCACCATCGTTTCGGCAGACGAGGTCTTCGACGCGTACGCCGTGACGCGCATCTGGTAGCCGACCGCCGCGCGTGCTCTGCGCCGTGCCGTTCGTCGAAGAAGCCGTCCATACGCTCTGGAAGACTTGGTGGTCCAGGGCTGAGGCGGTTTCGCCGGTCGGCGCGGCGAGCGGCGAGCAAGGACCGCTCTGTATCATAGGATTTCCAACTAAGGTATGCCTCGTGTCTATAACTCTGACGCAGCTGCGTAGCTTTCTCGCCGTGATGCGCGGCGGCTCTGTCACGGCAGCGGCCGACGAGCTTGTCGTGACGCAGCCGTCGGTCTCGGCGGCCGTCGCGGCACTGTCGCGAGAGCTGGGCACGCCGGTCACCGAGCGCGAGGGCCGCGGCATCCGCCCGACGGCCGCCGGCAACGCGTTCGCACCGTTCGCTGCGGACGTCATCGGGCTGCTGGAAGAAGGGCGTCGGGCCGCGCGCGAGGCCGCGCACCTCGCCGACCGCCGGCTGCGCCTGGCCGCGGTGACGACCGCCGCCGAGTCCTTCGTGCCGCCGCTCATGCGCGCCTTCTCGCAGAGCTACGAGGAGATCGGGCTGACGCTCGCCGTCGGCAACCGCGAGCAGGTCATCGATCTCGTGCTCGATCACCGCGCCGACGTCGCGATCGGCGGCCGTCCCCCGCGCGACCCGCGCGTGCAGGCCAGCGCGATACTCGCCAACGACTTCGTGCTGATCACGTCGCCCGATGATCCGCACGCCGTCGGCGGCGTAGTCGACACTGCCGAGCTCGAGCGGCGCGTGTGGCTCCTGCGCGAGCCGGGCTCGGGCACGCGCATCGTCAACGAGGAGTTCCTCGCCGCCGCCGCGCTCGAGCCGCAGACGCTCACGCTCGGGTCCAATGGCGCGATCAAGCAGGCGGCCCGGGCCGGCATTGGCGTGGCCTTCATCTCACGCGCCGCGGTCGCGCTCGAGCTGGAACACGGTCTGCTTGCGGCGCTGCCGGTGCGCCACCGCCCCGCCGCCCGGCGCTGGTACGCGATGTGCTCGACGGTCGGCCCGCGCCGCGCCGCCGTCGAGCGCTTCATGACCTTCGCGGCTTCGCCCGCCGCACGCGAGACGCTCAGTGTGGCGGCCGGTCTGGAGCGCAAGACCGCCACGCGGCTGAAGTAGTGCGGCGCGACTGCTGACGCACGTCTCAGCGAGGGCTCGGTCGGCACAGCAGTTGAACGAGCGAACCCGCCCCTGATTCGCTCGTTCAGCCTGGTCGCGGGACGAGCACCGTCGCCCACCCCGGCCTGGTCGGGTCCGGTCGGTCAGGCCACCCCGCCGCCAACCGGCTCCGCGACCTCGGCCGGGGGGCGCTCGCCCTGGACATGGAGCACGGGCTTTCCGAGCCCACGCACCTTGCTCGGCAGATCGATGTGCATCCACTTCGACAGCCGCCTCGGCAGTGTGGAGATGATGATCTCGTCGACCTCGCGCTCGTGGAGCGTGTCGGAGATCGCCCCCATCGGATCGGCGTCGCCGACCTGTCCCGTGACCTCCGCGTCGAGCGCCTCGCGCAGGAGTTCGAGAGCCAGCTCGAGCTGCGCCGCGGCCTCCTCGTGCCCGGCGACCTCAGGATCGACGACGCGGTGCAATCCGCGCGGCGTCGCCGGAACGAGGAGGTGGAAGGTTGCGGGGCCTGCCTGCGCTCGGCGCCGCACAGCCTCCAGCAGCTTGTCCGTCGCTGCGGTGCGGTTGGCGACGATAAGGACGCTTGCAGACCCGGTCATGTGTGCTCACTTCGATAGCTTGTAACAAATGGTACGAGGACAGGATTGCAGATCACGCTGGGAGAACCCATCGAATTTTGTCTAAGTCTCCACTCTCTACGCGCTCAACGCGTGGGTCTGGGTCCAGCAGCGGACGATGTCGCGCATGGACAGGATCCCCACGACCTCGGAGCCGTCCATCACGACGACATGGCGAAACGGGGCCCGCACCATCTCGTCGGCTGCCCGCTCCAGCGGCCAGTCCGCAGCCGCGTACGACAGCCGCTGGGTCAGGTGATCGGCGACGAGCTCCACGTCGAGATCGTCACCCGCGCCGCAGGCCTTCAGGAGGTCGCGCTCGGTGAAGATCGCCGGGCCCTCGCCGTCGGGATCGATCATCACGGCCGCGCCGACGTCCGCCAGCGTCATCCGCCGCGCAGCCTCGCGCAGCGTGTGCCCGGGGCCGACGGTGACCACCGTTCGATTCATTCCGTCGTGCACGTACATGGAGAGCCTCCTCGGCTCGTATCAATTGATACGAGCTAGTGTACTCCGGTCCGTGCGCCGGCGAGCGGCTGGATGAACCGTGCCAGACCCGGCCCAACCCGCGGCAAGCCCGCGAAGCTCCTTACGCCCGAGCCGCCGCCGTTCGTGTCTCTGGCGCGTCGGCGCGCGCGTCCTCGCCCCCGAGCGCGACCGTCGCTCGCGCGGTGACGAGGTGATACAGGACGAGCACCTGCACGATCGCCAGCGACTCCGAGCGATGCAACTCGGTCCCGACAGTGAACTCGCCCAGACGCTCCGAACGCAGATGCGAGGCAAAGTGCATCCGCGACCACACCGCCTCCTCGATCTCGGCCCCCAGGGCGGGATCGATGTGACCGGGGACGAACAGTCGGTGCTCGTGCTCGGTCTCGGCGAGCGTGATGCCCTCGCCGTGATCGACGAAGTCCGACAGGTCCGGATGCGTGAGCCCTTTGCGCAGGACGATCTCGGCGTCGAGGTGCTCCTGGTCGCCCCGCTGCCCGGGCTTGAAGGACACGACGATGTCCGCCCAGCGCTGCTGCGGGCGGATGTACAGCTCGGAGTCGGGCTCGCGGCGGTCAAGCTCCTCGAGCACCTGGTCGGTCGTGTAGCCGCGGCGCGAGCAGTCGCGCTGCACCTTCCAGGACCGGCGCAGCTCCTCGGGCGGGGCCAGGAACACGCGTACGTCGTAGCAGTCGCGCAGCGCGGCGGTGTGGTAGCCGAGCAACCCCTCGATAAGCGTGAACTGCATCGGCTTGGTATAGACCGGCGCGCCGAACGTCCCGTCCTTGTGCTGATAGACCGGCTTGAGGATCGCGTTACCGGCACGGAGCTCGGCGAAGTGGCGCTCCATGATGTCGATGTAGTTGCAGTCTGGATGCAGCGGCGTGATGTTGTGCTCGGCGCGCTGGCGGCGGTCGTAACGGTGGTAATCGTCGGCCGCGACGTGGGTGACGTTGCTCTCGCCGAGCATGCGCACCAGGCCGCGGCTGAGCGTGGTCTTGCCGGTCGCGGAATCGCCGACAACACCGAGGATGATCGGACGGGGCACTGGGTCTCCTAGGCTAACTGACGTTTCCGGGCGCGCTCGACTTATCGTCGTCGGGCGACTCGCCCTGTTCATCGGCGAAGATCGAGCTGGCGAGAATGTCCTCGGCCTTGATCGTCACGAGATCCTCGCGTGACAGCTCGTCGCGTCGTTCATACAGACGACCCGCCTGGCGCATGCGTGCCCGGTCGATCGCGTTGCGGATGCTGCGCCCGTAGGCGAAGCGCGGGCGTTCCACCCGCCGCTCGATGTAGTCCTTGAACGCCTTCTGGGCGTCCTCGTCGAGCTCGTACTGCTGCTGGTCGAGCATCAGTTTGCCGATCGCCTGGAGCTCGTCAACCGAGAAGTCCGGGAAATGCAGGTGATGGGCGACCCGAGAGCCCATCCCAGGGTTGGAGCGAAAGAACGTCTCCATGCGGTCCTTGTAGCCCGCCAACACGACGACGAGATCCTCGCGCTCGCCTTCCATGACCTGGAGCAGGATCTCAATGGCCTCCTGGCCGTAGTCGCGCTCGTTCTCGGGACGATAGAGGTAGTAGGCCTCGTCGATAAACAGCACGCCGCCCTTCGCGCGCTTGAGCACCTCGCGCGTCTTTGGTGCGGTGTGGCCGACGTACTGCCCGACGAGGTCGTCGCGGGTCACCGAGACGACCTTCGGCTTGGGGATGTAGCCGAGCTTGTGCAGGATCTCGGCCATCTTCAGAGCCACGGTCGTCTTGCCCGTTCCCGGGTTGCCCGTGAACGTCATGTGCAGCGTCGGGCGCGTGGAATGCAAGCCCGCTTCGCGGCGCAGCTGGTCGATGACCAGCAGCGCCGCCATTTCGCGGATCCGTTCCTTCACGGGGCCGAGGCCGACCAGCTCACGGTCGAGCTTGGCGAGCACCTCTTCTACGGCGTCGGCCCCTTCGGCCGCCGACGTCGGCTCCTCGACCGGCTCCAGCTCCGTCGTGGTCACTCGCCCGAGCCTCCGTTAGGCGAGGTCTTCGCGCTGCCGTTGGAGGATCCGTAACGCGAACCCCTCGGTTGCTCGGTCGCGTAGGAGCTCAGCGTGTAGCGGATGACGCGGTCACGCTCCTCCTGGCGCTCCAGCCGGAAGCCGGGCTCGACCTCTGGACGGTTGACGATGAACGACATCGCCGATGTCTGGCGACCCAGCGAACGGTCGTACGCGACAACCTTCACGTACAGGTTCGAATGTTCCTCGCGGCAGGCGCGCACATCGCGCATCGCGACATCGACCTCGTCCTCGCCGAGGTCGAACATCGGCGGCGACCACATGTCCCACAGCGAGTTGCGCGGGTGCGGGTCATCGGTGTACTCGACCATGATCGACCAGCCGTGACTCAGCGCGTATGCGAGCTGCGCCTCGATCTGTTCATCGGTCAGGTCCGGCAGGAAGGAGAACTGTCCCTGTGTGAGTCTCATGTCTTCTCTCTCCCTCACGCCGAGGTCGGCGTAACTTCGACGTCGGGCGTGTCGGTCGATGTGTAGTCGAACGTGACGTCCTTCCACACCTCAAGCGCGGCATCGAGCTCGGGGCATCCCTTGGCCGCGTCGATGAGGATGTCCGGACCCTCGTTGTAGTAGTCCTTGCCCTCGTTGCGCGCCTGGATCATCGCCTCGACGGCGACGCGGTTGGCGGTCGCGCCGGCGGCAATGCCCATCGGGTGACCGATCGTGCCACCGCCGAACTGCAGGACGACGTCCTCGCCGAGGTAGTGCAGCAACTGGTGCATCTGGCCGGCGTGGATGCCGCCCGACGCGACCGGCATGACCGACGCGAGGCCCGACCAGTCCTGATCGAAGTACAAGCCCGTCTCGGGATTGGCCTTGTTGTAACGCTCGCGACAGACGTCGTAGTAGCCCTTGATCATCCCCGGATCGCCCTCGAGCTTGCCGACGACGGTGCCTGCGTGGATGTGGTCGACACCGAGCAGCCGGCACCACTTCGCGATCACGCGGAAGGACACGCCGTGTGTCTTCTGGCGCGTGTAGGTTCCGTGACCGGCGCGGTGCAGGTGCAGGATCAGTCCGTTGGCCCGCGCCCACTTCGACATCGAGCTCATCGCCGTGTACCCGACGGTGAGATCCTGCATGATGATGACCGAGCCGATCTCCTTGGCGAACTCGGCGCGCTCGTACATCTCCTCCATCGTGGCTGCCGTGACGTTCAGGTAGTGACCCTTGACCTCACCGGTGGCGGCTTGTGCGCGTTGCACGGCCTCCATCGAGAACAGATAGCGATCCCGCCAGCGCATGAACGGCTGCGAGTTGATGTTCTCGTCGTCTTTGGTGAAGTCCAGCCCACCGCGCAGCGCCTCGTAGACGACACGGCCGTAGTTTTTGGCCGATAGGCCGAGCTTGGGCTTCGTCGTCGCGCCGATCAGCGGGCGGCCGAACTTGTCGAGGTACTCGCGCTCCATGACGATTCCATGCGGCGGGCCCGGGAACGTCTTGACGTAGGCGACCGGAACCCGCATGTCCTCCAGGCGCAGGGCCTTGAGCGGCTTGAACCCGAAGACGTTGCCGATGATCGACGACGTGAGGTTCGCGATCGACCCCTCTTCGAAGAGATCGATGTCATAGGCGATCTTCGCGATGTACTGGCCTGGCGTGCTGGGAACCTCCTCGACGCTGTAGGCCTTGGCCTGGTAATGCTCGTAGGAGGTCAGGCGGTCGGTCCAGACGACGGTCCACGTGGCGGTGGACGACTCGCCGGCAACTGCCGCGGCCGCCTCGATCGCGTCGACGCCTTCCTGCGGCGTGATCCGGAACGCACACAGAACATCGGTGTCCTTCGGCTCGTAGTCCGGGTTCCAGTAACCCATCTCCGCGTAGGGCGTGATTCCGGATGCCCAGCGATCCTTGGACTTGGTTCCGTCTTTCTGTGTTGTGCTCATTCCATCCTCTCTCAGGGTGCTGTAGTAGGCACCCTACTCTTCGCATACAAAGATAAAAAGCAAAAGATCATGGGGTTTTCATCGAGAATGACTTATGCATTACGACGCGCGCCGATCTCGCTCGGGGTATCGGCGACTACCTGCCCCGCTGTCATGACGGGGATCGCGTCGTCGGTCGCCGCCAGGCGCGGCACCGTGTCGACGATCGATTCCTGGGCGCAGAAGACGATGTCGGACTCAAGTCCCTCGCGGCGCAGACCGATCGCGCCGCGGCTGGCCTCCAGCGCGTCCAGTGGGCACCGATACGCTGCCGCGACGGCCTCCGCCACGAGCGCCGCGTCGCTGCGTTCGCCCTCCAGCGCGGCGCTGATCCGACCGGCGAGATAGACGTCCTCGATCGTCACCTCTCCATCCGTACCGGCCGCGACGAGCAGGACATCGTCCGCCCTTGCGAGCAACTCGACGACGGCGCCGAAGTTCAGCATGCTCGCCGCGAGCACCTCGTCGGCCACGGCGGCGGACCTGATGATCGCCGGCGCGCCGTTCGTGGTCGCGAGCACGAGCTCGGAGCCGCGCGGCGACAGCGTCTCCTCCGGCGAGTTGCCAAGGTCGAAGCCCGGGGCGCGCGCGCAGCGAACCTCGCCTGCGAGCACGCGACCGGGGGCGCGCAGCGTCTGCGCCTCCTCGATGCTGCTTGCGATCAGGACACGCTCATAGCCCGACGCGAGCGCGAGGGTGATCGTCGACGTCGCGCGCAGCACGTCGATCACGACGGCGGTCTGCGCCGGCCGCACCTCCGTCCCGAGGAAGGCGACATCGATCATACGAACGTCTCTCGTACCCTCAGGCCGGCGTACCAACGCCGGAGCCGTAGCGCTCTGCCATCTGCTCGAGTGTCAGCGGCTCGTAGTCGCGCGCGTGTCCGGCCATGCCGAGCTCCTGCATGCGCTGCGCCACGAGCTCCTTCATCGCCTGGCGGGATGCCTTGCCGGGCCCGCGCGGGTCCCAGTTGCCCGGATCGTCGCGGAACGCCTCCCGCATCGCGGCGGTCATCGCGAGACGCCCGTCCGTGTCGATGTTGACCTTGCGCACGCCATGTTCGATTCCGCGGCGGATGGCGGAGATCGGGACGCCGAAGCCTGCGTCGACCTCGCCCCCGGCGGCCTTGACGCGCTCGACGAGCTCGGCCGGGACGCTGGATGAGCCATGCATGACGATGTGGGTGTCGGGCAGGCGGCGGTGGATGTCCTCGATGATGTCCATCGCGAGGATGTCGCCATCGGGCTCGCGGGAGAACTTGTACGCGCCGTGGCTCGTGCCGATCGCGACGGCGAGCGCGTCGACGCCGGTGCGCTCGACGAACTCCTCTGCCTGAGCGGGGTCGGTCAGGCAGATCTCGCCCGAGCCGACGCCGTCCTCGATCCCGCCCAGCGTGCCGAGCTCGCCCTCGACGGTGACTCCACGCGGGTGCGCGTACTCGACGACCTTGCGCGTGACCTCGATGTTGTCCTCCAAGCTCAACGGCGTCTTGCCGTCCTCGCCGAGCGAGCCGTCCATCATGACGCTGGTGAAGCCGAGCTCGATTGCACTGATGCACGTTTCCGGCGAGTTACCGTGGTCCTGGTGCAGCGCGACCGGGATGTCCGGATACACCTCGGCGGCGGCGAGCATGAGGTGCCAGAGGAAGCGGTCGCCGGCGTACGAGCGCGCGCCCCGGGACGCCTGAACGATCACGGGCGACTGTGTTTGCTGGGCCGCCTCCATGATCCCCTGGATCTGCTCCATGTTGTTGACGTTGAACGCCGCGACTCCGTAGGAGCCGGCGGCGGCCTCGTCGAGCAGCTGTCGCATGGTCACGAGCGGCATGTTTCACATCACTCCTGTTCTGGTGCGGGTGTGCTCTCCACGATCCGGCGCACCGAACCGGGTCGAACGATCAGTGACTGGGTCGAGATCCATCCTGCCGTGAGCCGCGGAGCGCTCAGCATGGTGCCGCCGGTGATCCCGCAGGCAGCGAAGATCGCGGGGCCGCGAACAAGATCCTCGGCCTCGAGGATCTCGTCGGTCGAAATCCCGGCCGCGGCGATCGCGGCTGCCTCGTTCTCGCGCTGAGGCGCAAGACGGGTCTGCATGCCGCCACCGATGACTTTCACGGCACACGCGGCCATGATGCCCTCGGGGGTCCCGCCGATGCCCATGAGCATGTCTACGCCGGTGCCCGGCAGCAACGCGAACATCGCGCCCGCGACATCGCCGGCGCCCGGCATGATCACGCGCACGCCCATCTCGCGCAGCCGCGCCGCGAGCTCGACGTGGCGCGGCTTGTCGAGCACGAGCACGCGCATCTGGTCGATCGGCTTGCCGAGCTGAGCCGCGACGCGCTCGACGTTGCGCTCGGGCTCGTCGCGTAGATCGATGGCGTCTCGAGCCGCTGGGCCGACGACGAGCTTGTCCATGTAGTGCCCTGGCCCGGGCGACCACAGACAGCCGTCGCCGGCCATCGCGATCGTCGTCAGCGAGCCGGGCAATCCAGCGGCGCAGAGGTCGGTGCACTCGACGGGATCGACGGCGATGTCGAAGCGCGGGCCGTCGCCGCTGCCGAGGCGCTCGCCGTTGAACAGCATCGGGGCGTTGTCCTTCTCGCCCTCGCCGATGACGACGGTGCCCACGCCGTTGGCGTTGCCGAGCACATCGCGCATCGCCTCTGTGGCGGCGGCGTCGGCGGCTTTGCCGTCGCCGCGGCCGGCGAAGTTCGCGGCCGCGAGCGCGGCTGCGCGCACGGCATTCAGCGCCAGCCCCTCAAGGGTGGCCGGTAGCTGCGGCGCCGTGCTGACGGCGGCGCCAACCGACTCCTCGACCAAGGGCATGACCTGATTCTCGCGCGCTGTGTCTTTGCCTTCAAGCGAAATGTTCGGCCGTTCTCTAAGGGAAATGCTTATGAACCCCCCTCGTGGTCGCGCGTATATATCGTCGCGAGAATGATTTTCCGCCAAATCATCCACGACGATCTCGGCTGCGCATCGTATGTCGTCGGGGACGATCGCGCCGGGCCGGCCGCGGTCGTCGATCCGCGCTTTGACACAGATGTCTACCTCGAAATGGCCCGCTACATGCGCGTACGCGTCGAGCACATCCTCGAAACCCATACGCATGCCGATCATGTCTCGGGCCACGGCCGGCTCGCCGTCGCCACGGGAGCGACGATCCACGTCCACCGTCTGGCCGAAGCCGAGCACGACCACGCGCCCTCCGACGACGGCTGGGAGCTCAAGCCTCGGCGACGTCGTCGTGCGCGCGCTGCACACGCCCGGCCACCGCCCGGAGCACACCGCGTTCGTGCTCGTCGATCGCGCGCGGGGCAGCGAGCCGTGGGCGGTGCTCAGCGGCGACTCGCTGTTCGTCGGCGACGTCGCGCGGCCAGATCTGGCGATCGACCGCGACGACGGCGCGCGCGGGATCGTCGACAGCCTGCACGGGCAGCTGCTGGCGCTGCCCGACGCATGCGAGGTCTGGCCCGCGCACCTCGGCGGCTCGATGTGCGAGGGGCCGGGCATGGACATGAAGGTCTCCTCGACGATCGGCTATGAGCGCGCCAACAACGAGCTGCTCGCCGGCATGGGAGAGCGCCGGCGGCGCGACTGAGCGATGAGCGGGTGAAGCAGACCGCGGTTTCTTAGCACCTAGTCGCGCAAGCGGCCGTGACCATGCTGGCGCTGCAACCGCGGCATGCTGTCGCGCCGGCGCGTCGCCAGCAGCCACTCGGCATGCGACCGGTGGGTAACGCCGTCGACCAACGGGCCGGTCACACGACGCGCGGCCGGGTGCACGCCGGACTGGTCCGGGTGCGGCCGAGCTCGGGGAGCGCGCGCCTGGCGCAGGTCGACCGGGTGGCTGGCACGCCGCTGGCGGGCACCGTTGCAAACGCGGCAGTTCGTGCCCCAGCCGCCGCCCGAGGACCACCACTCCGGGAACCGGATCACGGAGCCGAGCACCGCGAGCACGGAGACGACCAGTGCGGCGTCCCATAGCGGGATGTCGGCTGGGAGCGACAGATCCGCCGCTACGAGCCCCAGCGTCACCCCAGCGACGAAGGCAACGGACGCGATCGCGGCCAGCAGACTGGGTCCCGTCGGCGGCCGCAGACGACCCTGCCACGCCATTGGCATGCCTCTCCTCATGTGAACTTTTCTACGACCGGCGCATGAAATGGCCGTGAGAGCCGGGAGAGTTTGTGTCACCTTAGGTGCAGAAGGCGCCCGGGACAGGGCATGCAGCTCGCGATCACGGGCTCGCAACGGTGCATTCTGGGCTCGCCGAGGGCCTGTTCGACCTCCGGCGCCCGCGCTCAGCGCTTCACCGGCGCAGCTCGTCGAGCGCCTCGGGCGTGTCGACGTCGGCGGGCGAGCAGAGGTGGCCGCACTCGATCGGGTACGCCCCAATCTTCTTGAGGACATCGCGTGCTCCGTGGTCGCCGCTCAACCCCGAGAGCGCGGCGAAGTACGCGCTGCCGAGCACGACCGGGTGGCCGGGTGCGCCGTCGTACACCGCCCGCGCGCGCGCCTCACTGCCGTGCTGGCCGGCCAGATCCGCGAAGCGGGCGATCACCTGCGGGGTGAGCCGCGGCATGTCGCCGAGCAGCAGCAGCACCGCGCCGGCGCCGTCGATCGCGTCGATACCGCAGCGCAGCGAGGCCGCCTGGCCCTCTTCCCAGTCTGCGCAGACCACCACCTCGGCGGAGCCGAAGTCGACGGCGGCGCGGATTTCGTCCGCCCGGGCGCCCAGCACGACGACGATCCGATCGATCGCCGGCACCGCCTCGACCGCCCGCAGCGCGTGCTCGAGCAGCGGCATGCCGTCGAGCTCGGCGAGCTGCTTTGCTGAGCCGAACCGCGAGCCAGAGCCCGCGGCGAGCACGACAGCCGCGATCACCGCCGTCCGCCCACCACTGAGCGATGCAATCCCTCGTTGACGGTGACCGTCACGAGTGCGGCGAGGTCGATCGCTCCGAGCACGCCCCCGGCGTACCCGCCCGCGGCTCAGGCAAGCGCTCCACCCGTATCAGCGGCCCGCCGCGTCCAGCGCCTGGTTGACGAGCGCGTCCGCTTCGGCGTTCTCTGCCCGGGGGACCGAGCGAATCGACCAGCGCTCGAAACCGCGCAGCGCCCGCATCGCGGCGGCATGCAGCGGCTTCATGTCAGGGTGCTTGACCTTGTACTGCCCGCTCACCTGCCTGGCGACGAGCTCCGAGTCGTTGACGACCTCGACCTCGCTGGCCCCGAGCTTGCGCGCGCGCTCCAGGCCGAGCAGCAGGCCGCGGTACTCGGCGACGTTGTTCGTCGCCACTCCGATCGCCTCGGCAACCTCGTCGAGCACGTCTCCGTCCGGCGTCGAGATGACTGCGCCGGCGGCAGCCGGGCCCGGATTGCCCCGGGCACCGCCGTCGACGTGGACGACGACCTTCACCGGCGGCTCGGTCACCCCGGATACAGGGTCACTTCGGTTCGATTCGCGGGAACTCGCCGGCCACTCGCGCGCGGCGGCGGTCGCGCTTCTCGCGCTGCTCCTTCTGCGCCGGATCTTCGCTCGTGCTGCGGCGCTCGGACTTGCGGCGGTCGACGATGACGCTGACGTTGTCGTCATCGGCGTAATACGCCGTCAGCTTGTCGAACAGCTCCGCCTCCAGGGCTTCGGGCACGACGCAGTAGATCACGATGTGACCGTTCGCGAGATCATCGCGCCACCCTAATACACAGCGAGGGCGAGATCGGCAATCGTCGTACGGAGCCGATCATGCGGCGTGGACGAGTAGGCCACGCTCGTCGGCGGCCGCGTTGGGCACCTGCTCGGCATCGGTCAGCTCGGACAGCTCGGCTCCCTGGGCGATGACGCGCACCCCGGCAGCCTCGTCGGCCAAATCGACCTCGTAGCGATACCAGCACAGCTCCCAGCCCACGATGATCGAGACGATGGCGCCCTCGGTCTCCGACGGCATCACGCTCACGATCGGTATTCCGAGCGAGCGCGAGACGCCGGCGATCCGGCGCGGGTGTGCGCTCGTGTTGAAGACGTCCAGCGCCCGCGCGATCTTCAGGTCGGCGTTCGTCGGGACGGCGCGCACGTGTCGCGGCTCGCGCGGCGCGGGCGGCGCGTCCTGCGCCTGGGGCGCACGCGGCGTCTCTGGGACGCGCTCCGCCGCCTGCTCGTGCTCGCCGCCGGTGGAGTCGTCGCCGCGAACGCGGCTCGGGATCCGATCGACGTTCCCGGACACGCGCCGGACCGGCGTGACGGGCGCCTCGCGCTGCGCTTCCCGGCGCGGCCGAAGGCGCTCCAGCAGCGAGCGTCCGCTGCGGCGGACGCCGTTTCGCCGGACCTGCAGCGTGTTGTCGGCGCCCTCTCTGATCCAGCCCTCGTTCGTCGCCCGAGCCGTGCACAGCTCGCAGACCATGCGGCGAGATCCGTTGGCGATGAACTGGTCGGCGTGCTCGCCGCGCAGCAGCGTCCGACCGCACACATCGCACGCCACGGCGGCGCGGGTGGTCGTGATCGACTTGCGCGTCATGTGTCGAGCAGGGTATCGCCGCTGCGTGTGGCGGCGCTCAGCGGCCTCGGCGCATGGACTGCGACGCGCCAACGTGCTTGGCCAGCCACGCGACGAGCGGCTTGGCCCCCTCGAGTTGCGTTCGGATGAGATCCGCGGCCGGGCGTTCGTGCAGCCAGGGCGCCAGCGCATGACGGCAGTAGACCGTCAGGTTCTTGCGCCGTAGGTGGTCGATGCGCGGGTGGTCGAGCGGGTAGCCGCGCGGGGCGCGCTTGAGCGCCGGCTCGATGAGCGTCAGCCTCGCTGCGCTCGTCGTCGCGAGGGCGCGCTCGAAGGACTTGGCGCTGCGAGCGTCGTCGATCGCGACGCGGAAGCGCTCGAGCTGGTCGGTCGCCGGGTGGTGCAGTCCGGCGCCGACGAGCAGGCCGTCGAGGGACAGCTCGAAGTAGAAGCCGCCCGCACCGCCGTATCCGATCGCCACGCCGAGTTGCTCCTTGATCGGCGGGCGGGCGTGGAAGCGCGCGTCGTTGTAGGGCCGGAAGAAGCGCGGCTCGCCGAGATGCGACAGCGTCTGCGCAAGAGCCTTCGCCGGCGCCACGAGATCGTCGTCGTAGCGCGCACGGTTGGCCTTAAACCAGTCGCGGTCGTTGTTGGCTTCCAGCTCGCGCAGGAAGTCGAGGGCTGCGGGCGGCCACATGGCTGCGGCTGCGGACTTCGGCGGCTCGCCCGGCCGCTACGCGTTGACCGCTTCCTCCTCGCTCGCCTGCTCGACGACCTTCTGCTGCAGGTGCGCCGGGACCTCCTCGTAGCGCAAGAACTCCATCGTGTAGTCGCCCTGGCCGCCGGTGATCGAGCGCAGGTCGGGGGCGTAGGTGAGCATCTCGGCCATCGGCACCTCGGCCTTGACCTCGCTCAGGCCGCCGCCGACCGTGTCCATCCCCTGCGGGCGCCCGCGGCGGGAGTTGAGGTCGCCGATGACGTCGCCGACGGACTCCTCTGGGATCGACAGCGTCACGAGCATGATCGGCTCCAGCAGCACGGGGGCTGCGTTGCCCATCGCCTCCTTCATCGCAATCGAGCCGGCGAGCTTGAACGCCATCTCCGACGAGTCGACCGTGTGGTAGCTGCCGTCGAAGACCGTCACGCGGACGTCCTTGACCGGGCAGCCTGCGATCGGGCCGGTCCGCATCGCCTCGATGACGCCCTTCTCGACCGCGGGGATGAACGACGTGGGAATGACGCCGCCCTTGATGCGGTTGACGAACTCAAAGCCCTCGCCGGGCTGGCGCGGCTCGACGGAGATGTGGCAGTCGCCGAACTGGCCGCGGCCACCTGACTGCTTTTTGTGGCGCCCGTGGGCCTTGGCCGGCTTGCGGATCGTCTCCTGGTATGGCACCCGCGGCGGCTTGAGCGTCACCTCCGCCCCGAAGCGCTCCTTGAGGCGGTCGACCACGACCTCGACGTGCATCTGCGAGAGCCCGGCGATGATCTGGTCGCCCGTCTGCAGATCGCGGTGCAGGTCGATCGTCGGGTCCTCCTCCTGCAGGCGCCGCAGCGATGTGAAGACCTTGTCCTCATCGCCCTGGGCCTCCATCGCGAAGGCCATGACCGGTGCGGGCAGCTGGATCTGCGGCATCGAGATCGGCTCGTCGCGTTCGGCCAGCCAGTCGCCCGCGCGCGTCTCCTTGAGCTTGGCCACCGCACCGATGTCGCCGGGGCCGAACTCGTCGGCATGGCCGGAGTCCTTGCCGCTGAAGACGAGCAGCTGGCCGATGCGCTCCTTGCTGTGGGCACGCGTGTTGAGCACGTGCGTGTCGTGGCGCATCGTGCCCTGGTAGACGCGGAACAGGTTGATCCGGCCGGCGAACGGGTCGGCGCGGGTCTTGAAGACGTAGGCGTAGAGCGGCGCGTCCTCGTTCGCCTCCAGCGTGATCTCTGGCAGCTCGAGCGAGCCGTGCTTCACCGGCGAGGGGAGATCCTCGACGATCGCGTCGAGCAGGCGGTTCGTGCCGAGGTTGCGCGTCGCGACGCCGCATGTGACGGGGAACAACGAGCCGTGATTCGTCCCGTCCTTCAGGACGGTGACGATCTCCTCGTGAGCGATCTCCTCGCCCTCGAGGTAGCGCTCCATGAGCGAGTCCGAGACCTCGCAGATCTCGTCCATCATCTTCTCGCGGTACTCCTCGGCGAGCGCCTGCAGGTCGGCCGGGATGTCGATCTCGGTGCAGTTGTCGCGGCTGGGTGGGGACGTATTCTCGTAGCGGTAGGCCTTCATGTCGACGAGGTCGATGACGCCGGAGACCTCGTGCTCGGAGCCGATCGGAATCTCGGTGGCGACGACGTGAGCGCCAAAGGCCTCTTTCAGAGACTCCAGCGCGCGGAAGAAGTCGGCGCGCTCGCGGTCGAGCATGTTCACGAAGACCATCCGCGCGAGGTCGAGCTCTTCGGCGCGCGCCCACAGGCGCCGCGTCGACACCTCGACGCCCATGACGCCGTTGATGACGAAGACCGCCGACTCGCAGACGCGCATCGCGCTGAGCGCGTCCGCGACGAAGCTCGGCTCGCCCGGGGTGTCCAGCAGATTGATCTTGCGATCGGACCACTCGAACGAGCTCAGCGCCGCCGAGATCGACATCTTGCGCGCCTGCTCGTCGGGTTCGGAATCGGACACCGTCGTGCCGTCGAGCACCGAGCCAAGCCTGTTCGTCGCGCAGGCTTCGAAGAGCAGCGCCTCGTGCAGCGATGTCTTGCCGCTTCCGCGATGGCCGATCAGGGCTACGTTGCGAATGCGGTCTGCAGGCTTATGCATGCCGCGGCTCCTCTCCTCGGATGGGGCGATGCTAGTGGTGCGGCGGAGAAATCTCGAACGCCTGGCCGCGACCGGGCGGGTCGGGCTAGAGGTTGCCGTCGAGGTTCTCGTCGGACATGCGACCGCGCAGGCGCAGCACCGCCTTGGTATGCAGCTGCGAGACGCGAGACTCGGTGACGCCGAGAACCTCGCCGATCTCGCGGAGGGTCAGGTTCTCGTAGTAGTACAGCGCGACGACGAGCTTCTCGCGCTCGGGCAGGCGGGCGATCGCGTCGGCGATCCGGTCCTTGAGGTCGGTCGCGTCCATGACGTGGGCGGGATCCGGCGCGCCCGGGTCCTGGAGCGTGTCCAGCAGCGACACCTGGTCGCCGGAGGCGTCGGAGACCGTCCACAGCTCGTCGAGCGCCGCGACCGTCGAGTTCGAGATCTGCAGGAGCGCATCCTGGAAGTCGCCGACGGTCATCTCGAGCTCGTCGGCCATCTCCTCGTCGGTCGGCGCGCGCTGGAGCTTGTGCTCGAGCTTCGTGGTCGCGCGCTCGATCGACCGCGCGCGCGCTCGGACCGAGCGGGGGACCCAGTCCAGCGAGCGCAGCTCGTCGATGATCGCGCCCTTGATGCGGGTGATGGCGTACGTCTCGAACTTGATCTCGCGTTCGAGCTCGAAGCGCTCGATCGCCGAGATCAGGCCGCCGAGGCCGTAGGAAATGAGGTCTGCCTCCTCGACGTGTGCCGGCAATCCCGAGGCCATCCGGCCCGAGACGTACTTGACCAGCGGCGAGTACGCGATCACGAGCCGTTCGCGCGCCCACTGATCACCGTCGCGTTTGTAGCGACGCCATAGATCCTTCAGCTCGATCGATTTGACGTTGGTCTCCATCTGCTAGGCCCTTGGATGCGCACGCGCGTACGCAGTCTTCAGGCCCGCCGACTCTATCCGAGTGTAGATCTGTGTCGTCGCGTCAGAGGTCCGCCCCAGAAGCTCCTCAATCGTACGCTGGTCCGCGCCGCCGTCGATCGGGTGGGTCGCGAACGCGTGTCTGAAGGCCTGCGGGGGGACGTTGCCCTGCACAGCGGCGTGACGTGCCCATACCCGCAGGCGCCTGCGGATGTCAGATGACGACAGGCGCCGGCCGGTCTTGGAGAGAAACAGCGCGGGCTCGCGATCGCTGTGCGCAAGCGCGGCACGCGCCCGTTCCAGATAGCGAGCCACGGCCTGGAGAGCCGGCTCGCCGACTGCCACGACCCGGGTCTCCGAGCCCTTGCCCTCGATCTGCAGCTGCGCGGCGTCGAAGTCGACCGACGCGATGTCCAGTGCGGCGAGCTCCTTGCCTCGCAGCCCGCTTGCGTATGCGATTTCGAACAGAGCGCGGTCGCGCAGCTCGAGCGGCGTTCCCGCCGGCACGCGGTCCAGCAACCGGCTGACCTGCTCTGCGGTGAGGACGCGCGGGAGCTTTTGCGCGCGCCCGGGCGCCGGCAGGTCGACCGGGTTGGTGGCGATGTCACCGTGCTCGCGCAGCGTGCCGAAGAACGCGCGCAGGGCCGCCAGCTTGCGCGCGACCGTCGCGGGCGCCGATCGCCGCTCGATCAACGCGGCGCCGTAGCGCCGGAGCAGCTTGTTGGTGACCTGCGCCGGCTCGGCGCCCTGCCAGCTCGCCCAGACGGCGAACTGACGCAGGTCGGCCGCGTAGGCCAGGCGCGTCTTCTCGGTCGCGCCGCGCCGGCGCAGATCGTCGTCGAAGCGCGCGAACGCCGAACACCACTCCGCGCTAGCCTCGAGATCGATGGGTGTCTTCTTCATCGACACGGATCATGGCGCCGTCGCCACGCAACACCAGCTCGTCGAGGCGGGCGTGACGACCGGGGCGGAGGCACCGCCACGGCCGTGGCTGCGCATCCAAGGGACCGGTGACGCTTCGACGATGTGGTACGCGGTCATGCGCAAGCAAGAACGAGGGGTCTTCATCGGCACCCTCGTGCTTCGACATTCCCCGCACCATGACCTTCTCAGCCGGTCCGGGTGGGAGGAGGTCCCGGTGGCGTTGATCGGTGTTGGAGCGTCGGTTTAGATTCGGCCGCCGCTAGCCGCCGCTAGCCGCCGCTAGTCGATGTAGATCGGTGTGCCTATCGGCACTTCGTCGTAGAGCTTCTCCACATCCTCGATCAGCATCCGGATGCAGCCGTGGCTGGCGTTGGTGCCGATCGAGCCGCGTGCGTCGGTGCCATGGACGCCGACGCCGTCGTAGACGCCGAGCCAGCGAGCCCTGATCGGGTTGTTGGGTGCGCCGCCGGGGATGACCGTACCGGCGAGGCTGCCCGCCCAGTCGGAGTCGGGGACGTGCCAGGCCGGGTTGACCGCCTTGTTCTGAATCTGGTAGAGGCCCGCCGGGGTCTCGAGGCCCACCTGGCCGACAGCGATCGGGTAGGTCTTGACGTGCTCGAGGTTCTTGAAGAGGTTGAGCTTGAAGTTCCCGCGGTCGATCGTCACGACAACCGGGTAGCGCTTGGCGAGCTGGTCTGCGGAGACCTTCGGCTTCACCTCCTCGATCGGCGCCGTAACGGTCCGGTCGGCGACCTCGGTCGTCAGCGCTCGCGTCACGTTCGCGCGCAGGAGCTTGGCGTTGACCGTGTGCCCGGTCTGCGACGGACGGATCGAGATGGTGTCGGGTGCGAAGTCGACCTTCGCATCGACCGGCTTGCGGCCGACCGACACGCGGACGCGATCGACGAGACGCTGCACGGCGGGACGCGAGTACTCGATATCCGGCGAAAGGTTCGCGGGCACCTCGCCGCCGCTGATTGCGCGCCACGTCCGCGCCAGGATCGAGCCCGAGCGACCGCGTTGTATGGCTTGGTGGACCATCGCCTCGATGTTCGCGTGAATGCGCGCCTCGCGCACAGAAAGGGAGAATTCCTTGCCCCCGGCACGAACGACGAGCGGTTGGTTGAGTGGTTGCAGCAGACGCTCGTGCAACCGTCGGCGGGCCTCGTCGGCACGCATTCCCCCGATGTCCACGCTGCCGACGCGGACACCGTTGGCGACGAGGTCGGCACGACTCGCGTCGACTACGAAGATCGCCGCAATCATCACGATGACGACCGCAGCACTGACAGTAAGGGCGATTGGCTTAGGTGGCATGTCTTCCCTGACCCTTCGCGGCGGCGGCGGGCATGGATCACTGTACGCGACAGCATCGACGTGCTGTGACACCTGCAGCGGTTCTTGCCGCTGAGCCGGACCGGCCGATCCAGGCTTAGCCGACGCGCCGGCGACGAAGAAGCGGATCCAGTCGCGCCGACAGCTCGCGCCAGTTGGCTGCGCAGATGACGTCCTCCTCCTCGCAGACATCGCGGTTCCACGGGTGAGCGATCGTGGCGACCGTGATTCCGTTCTCGATCGCGCGGGCGAGGTTATGGGGGCTGTCGTCGATGAGCAGGTCGATCCCGATCTCGACGCAGCGCCCGACTTTGTCGAAGGAGCAATGCAGGTCGTCGAACGGCAGGTCGATCTGCTGCAGCCAGCGTTCGGTGGCATCGTGCGCGCGAGGCTCGCGGTGGCTCGTAATGTGGATGAAGTGCCCGGCCTCGCGCCAGCGGCGGACGGTCTCGACCGCATCGGGATATGGGGTGCCCGAAAGGATCACCGCGTCACAGTGCGTCTCATCGATGCACAGGCGCAGCTGGTCCGGACGCAGGCGCGTGATGCCCCAATCGAGCTGCTCCTCGTAGGGCAGATCGATGCCGAAGCGCCGCTTCGCGGCATCGGAGAGCAGGTTCCAGTAGTGATGCAGCGTGGAGTCGATGTCGATCGCGATGCGCATGCGGAGGTCTGGCGTCAAGCGTAGTGGCCGATGACGATCGGCTGGGGCTGGAGCCCTCGAACCGTGCCGTTCGCGTGCAGCGGGTAACCGGCCAGCGTGATCCGAATCGGCTGCAGCGGCTGGAACTACGCTTTGTGGCGCGAGAGCTTCTATCCGAAGGGCGTACCGACGACCCGCTGGCTCGAGTACTACGCGAGCGTGTTCGACACCGTCGAGGTCAATACGACGTTCTACCGCCTGGCCAAGCGCGAGGCCGTCGCGCGCTGGGCGAGCCAGACGCCGCCGGAGTTCTGCTTTGCGGTGAAGGCCTCACGCTATCTCACTCATATCAAGCGTTTGAAGGAGATGCAGACGGGAGTGCAGCGGCTGATCGAGCCGCTGGAGCCGCTGCGCGAGGCCGGCAAGCTCGGCGTCCTGTTGTGGCAGCTGCCGGCGAACTTCCATCGCGATCTTGACCGTCTGGCTTTCGCGCTCGAGCATCTGCCGCCGGGGCGCCACACCTTCGAATTTCGCCATGCCTCGTGGTTCTGCGAGGAGGTCTACGCGCTGCTGCGCGAGCATGGGGTGGCGCTGGCGATCGGCGACCGCCCCGATTATCCCTTCGTATCACACGAGGTCACCGCCGACTTCACCTATGTGCGCTTTCACCATGGCCACCGCGGAGCGCGCGGAAACTACTCAGACTCTGAACTGCAGCAATGGGCTGAGCGGATCGCAGACTGGGACCGCGACGGGATCAGCGTCTTCGCCTACTTCAACAACGATTGGGAGACCTTCGCTCCGCGCAACGCGATCGCGCTGCGGCGGATGGTGAAGTCCCGCTTGAGCACTTAGCCCGGTCCACCGAATGTCGCGGCGTCTCGCCCGCCGCCGAGCTGACGAGCGCACGGTCATCCGAGCCGCGGCGGGACCCGCTTGCGCTAGGTGACGGCGCCCTCGGACGCGCTCGAGACCAGCTTGGCGTACTTGCCGAGCACGCCGCCGAGCTCGCGGTTGTCGTTGCCCTCGTAGGCGGCGATCCGTTCGGCGATCGTCGCGTCGTCGAGCGCTACGTCCAGGCGCCGGTTGTCGACATCGATCGTGATCTCGTCGCCGTCGTGGATCGCCGCGATCGGGCCGCCGCGAACCGCTTCGGGCGCGACGTGGCCGGCCATGAAGCCGTGGGTGGCGCCGCTGAAGCGCCCGTCGGTGAGCAATGCGACGTACTCGCCCATGCCGATGCCGTTGAGCGCGGCGGTCACGCCGAGCATCTCGCGCATGCCGGGACCGCCGGCCGGGCCCTCGTTGCGGATGACAATGACGTCGCCACGTTCGATCGAGCGACTCATGACGGCGTCCATGGCATCCTCCTCGCTCTCGAAGACGCGCGCCGGGCCCGTGTGGAGGCGGCGTTCGTGGCCGGAGAGCTTGACGACGCAGCCGTCGGGCGCGACGTTCCCGCGCAGGATCGCCAGACCGCCCGTCGCCTTGATCGGATCGTCGAGGGGGCGCACGACCCGCTGGCCTTCGGCCTCGACGGCCAGACGCGCGTGCTCGCCGATCGTGCGACCGGTGACGGTGATCGCGTCCTCGTGCAACAGACCGGCATCGAGCAAGCGCTGCGTGACAAGCGGCACGCCGCCGGCGGCGTACAGGTCGGTTGCCACGTACTTGCCGCCGGGCTTGAGGTCACAGAGCAGCGGCGTGCGTTCGGAGATCCTGTCGAAGTCGTCGATATCGAGCTCGATGTCGGCCTCGCGCGCGACGGCGAGCAGGTGCAGAACGCCGTTCGTGGAGCCGCCGCTGCACGCGATCGCCGCGATCGCGTTCTCGAGCGAGTCCTTGGTGATGATGTCGCGCGGGCGCAGGCCGCGTTCGAGCACGTCCATGACGAGCCTGCCGGCCTCGACCGCGACGTCGGCCTTGGAGGCGTGCTCGGCGGGGACCATCGCGCTGCCCATCGGGCTGATGCCGAGTACCTCGAAGGCCATCGCCATGGTGTTGGCCGTGAACTGGCCGCCGCAGGCGCCGGCGCCCGGGCTCGCGACAAGCTCGAGCTCGGCGAGTTCCTCGTCGCTCATCTCACCGGCGGCGTGTTTGCCGACGGCCTCGAATACGTCCTGGATCGTCACGTCCCGCCCCCGAAAGCGCCCAGGCGCGATCGAGCCGCCGTACAGCATCACGCCAGGAAGGTTCAGGCGGGCGAGCGCCATGACGGTGCCGGGGATCGTCTTGTCGCACGCGCTGAGCACGATCATGGCGTCGAAGAGGTGACCGAGCGCGACAAGCTCGATCGAGTCGGCGATCACCTCGCGCGAGACGAGGCTGGTCTTCATCCCCTGCGTGCCCATCGTGATGCCGTCGGAGATCGCGATCGTGTTGAGCTCCATCGGCGTGCCGCCGGCGGCGCGGACACCCTCCTTGACCTTCGCGGCGAGTGCGCGCAGGTGAAAGTTGCATGGCATCGTCTCGATCCACGTCGAGGCGACGCCGATGATCGGCTTGCTCAGCGCATCGGCGTCGAAGCCGATCCCGTGCAGGTAGGCACGCGTGGGCGCGCGTGCCGCGCCTTCGATCAGCGCTCGGCTGTTGTGCTTGGGGTCCAGCCGGGTCGTACTCATGGGCTGGGCACGCTACCGGCGCCACGATGGATGGAGCGAAGGCGCTCCTGCTCCCACTGTCCCAGGCGCCAGAGGTCGCGCTTGACCTGCTTGGGATCGACCTGACGCCCGGGTAGGTGCATGTTCGCCTCGGCGATGATCCGTCGCTCGTCGCCCGTGAGCGCCATCCACTTCGCGAGCACGTCGTCGGAGTCGGGCAGGCGCGCGGAGCCGTACGGGCGCGTCTCGTCGGGGAAGGTCACGCAGTACTCGCTCAGCAGGCGGCGGGTCTGCGGCAGGTAGGCGACGATCGGCTTGTGCGGATAGATGAGGTAGGCGTACGGCGCGCCACGGCCGCTCTTGTCGCGCCCTGGCCCCTCGGACAGCGCGCCCCACACCCGGAAAAAGCCCAGGTCGCGGTACATCGCCCACTCCTCCTCGTTGACGCAGCTGCGCAGCAGCGTCCGCGCGCGCTGTTCGGCTCGGCGCTCGCGGCCGGGGTCATAGCCGTCGACCTCGATGCGCGCGCGGCGGGCCCGCCGCTGCGCGATCTTCTCGGCGACGACCGGCCAAGCGACCTCCCACAGCAGGACGAGGACGACGATGACGCTGGCACTGATGGCGAGAAGCATTGCCTCTACCAGTTGCTCTAGCGTCCGCCCGCGGCGCGCGGGAAGAAGATCACGCGATCGGCGTCCACTGGGACGTCGTCGAAATTCGACACCATCTGCGCCTCGCGTCGTCCGCCGGTCGACGCGCGCGGTACGGCGGCCCACATTCCGGCGCCGAGCTGCGCGCGAAACGCCTGTACGAGCTCGTCGTGCTGCTCGGGCACCTCGAGATCGCCCTCCGCGATGAGGACCTCGCCGTGTCCGGGCTTCATTCGCAGGAACCGCACCGCGGCGATTATGACAAAGCGATCCGGAAGACGAAAAGCCTTCTGTAGAGCTTGAGCCTCAGCCTCTACCGCCGCTATCTCAACCTCAGCTTGAGCCTGCGATCCCGAAGACATCGACCGGCCCCGCCCCCGCGCCCAATTCGCGCAGGCCGTTCTTCACAGCGTCCTGTGCGACTTCCCGGGCGCGGCGCGCCGCCGCGAGCGGTTCGTCGCCGAGTGCCAGCCGCGCCGCAAGCGTCGAGGAGTGCGTGCAGCCCGAGCCGTGCGAAGCACCGTCGGGATAGCGCTCGCCCGGGAGCTCCGTGAGCGTCGTACCGTCGTAGAAGAGGTCCGTCGCGGCATCGCGGTGGCCTCCGGTTATGACGACATACTCTGCGCCGAGGTCGTGCAGCGCTTGGGCCAGTTCGAGCCCATCGATGGCGTCGTCGCCGGCCAGCACCCGCGCCTCGGCGAGGTTCGGTGTGATGACAGTCGCGCGCGGGACGATCTGTGTGCGCAGCGCGTCGACGGCGTCTGGCGCAAGCAGCCTGGCGCCCGATTCGGCGACCATCACCGGGTCATGGACAATCGGGACGCCCCGGGGCAACGCGTCGAGTGCCGCCGCCACCGTCTCGATCGTCGCCACGTCGCCGAGCATGCCGATCTTTACCGCGTCGACTCCAAAATCCTCGGCGACCGCGCGCACCTGCGCAGCGATGATGTCCGGATCGACGGGCTGCACCGCGCTCACGGCGACGGTGTTCTGCACCGTGATCGCGGTGATCGCCGTCGTACCGTGAACGCCGGCGCGGGCGAACGCCTTCAGATCGGCCTGGATCCCCGCGCCCCCGCCGGAATCCGAGCCGGCGATCGAGAGGGCGACGGAAACCGAGCGCCTGGGCATTGACTGAGAATAGGCGCAGCACTACACCGCCACCCGCACATAACGCCCACCTGGCCCGCGGCGCAGGAAGCCGAGGAGCTCTAGCTCGCCGAGCCCAGCCAGTGCCTGCTGGGCCTCGGCGGGCGTGGCAGCCAACGCCGAGACCGTGTCCCTGCCGTCCTCGACGCGCTCGAGCAGAGTCCGCAGCGGCTGACTGAGCTCGCTCGCGCGCCGCCCACTGAGGACGGTCGCGACACCGATGCCGAGCGCTTCGTCGAGCGCGTCCTGCGCGTGGCGGATCACGAGCCCGCCATCGCGCAACAGCGCGTTGGAGCCCGCGTGACGCGAAGCCGCCACCGGACCCGGGACAGCCCCGACGGACCGCCCGAGCTCCTGCGCGAGCTCAGCGGTGATCAACGAGCCCGAACGCTCGGTGGCCTCGACGACGATCGTCAGCGACGCGAGGCCGGCGATCGTGCGGTTGCGGGCGGGAAAGCACCATCGAAACGGCGCGAACCCAGGCGGCATCTCCGAGATCGCGGCCTGCGTCTTGACGATCGCGCGATGGAGCGCTCGCTTGCTTGGCGGATAGGGGACATCGGCGCCGCTGGCGAGCACGGCGATCGTCGGACCACCAACCTCCAGCGCGCCGGCGTGCGCCGCCGAATCGATCCCGAGCGCCATGCCACTGACGACCGTCACGCCGGCGGCGGCAAGGCCGCGCCCGAGGCCACGCGCGACCTCGAGGCCGTCTTGCGCCGCGCGGCGAGCGCCGACGACGGCGACCGCGGGGGCATCGTCACGAGCGAGCGCCACGAGGCGCTCCGGATCGCCGGCAACATGCAGGACCACCGGCGCGTCGGCGGCATCCAGCAGCCGGCTCGGGTACTGCGCATGGTGCCGGCAGACGGCCTCCTGGCCGGCGTCGGCGAGCTGCATCCGAGCGACTTGCGGGTCAAACGTCTCATGCGCCCGTTCGATCGTGTCGCGACGGTCGCCGGCCAGCGCCGCGAGCAGGTGCTCGTCTGCGAGCGCAAGCAGCTCGCACAGGTGGACGCGATCGCGTCGCGCGTGTTCCACGTGTGGCGCGAGACGTGCCACGAGCGCCGTGCGGCGCAGGCAGTCGTCGCAAGCTCTCATGCGGCCTCCCGCACGCCGTCGAGAACGTCCTCTTGGCGCATCGAGAGCGCCTCATTTACGTGCTCGTCGCGCACGCGCTCGCTGCCGGCGAGATCGGCGATCGTCCGTGCCACGCGCAGGATACGCCCGTGGCCGCGCGCGCTGAGCTCGCCGCTTGCGTAGGCGTGGCGCAGTGCCGCGAGGGCGTTCCGATCGGCAAGCACGAGCTCTCGCACAAGCCGCGGCGTCAGCTCGGCGTTCGTCGTCAGTCCGGTGCCGGCGAGGCGCATCGCCTGGCGTTCGCGCGCAGCACGCACCGCGGTGAGAACCTCCGCCGACGTCGTGGTCGCGTCCCCCTCGAGCTCCTCGGCCTGCGGTCGCTGCATGTGCATGAGCAGATCCATCCGGTCCAGCAGCGGACCGCTGAGCCTGCGGCGGTGGCGCGCGAGATCTCCTTCCGAGCAGCGGCAGCGTCGATCACCGGCCATCCCGCACGGGCACGGGTTCGTTGACGCCAACAGCTGAAAGCGCGTCGGAAACACGACCGTACGCTGGCCGCGCACAATCGCGACCACGCCGTCCTCGAGCGGCTGGCGCAGCGCCTCCAGCGCGGTGCGGCTGAATTCCGACAACTCGTCGAGGAACAGCGCGCCGTGGTGGGCGAGGCTCGCCTCGCCCGGAGTCGGCTGCGCTCCGCCGCCCACGAGCCCAGAGGCCGAGATCGTGTGGTGCGGGGCGCGCAGCGGCCGCGTACGCACGAGGCCGCCACCGGTGTGCGCCCCGGCGATGCTGTGGATGCGGGTGACGGTGACCGCCTCCGAGCGCGTCAGCGGCGGCAGGACCGAGATCAGCCGCCGGGCGAGCATCGTCTTGCCGGTTCCCGGCGGCCCTGAGAGGAGCAGGTTATGGGCGCCTGCGGCAGCGATCATGAGCGCCCGGATCGCACCGGATTGCCCGCGGATGTCGGCAAGGTCAAGTTCCGCCCGTTGCGGTGGCTCCGGCTCCGGCTCGGGCAGTCGGGGCGGCGGCTCGCCGCGCATGATCGCGGCGACCTCGTGCAGGTTGGCGACGCCTGCGACCGCCAGCCCGTCGACGAGCGCCGCTTCGCGCGCGCAATCGCGCGGGATGATGAGCCCGGCAATGCCCGCGCGTCGGGTGCCTTCGGCTACTGCGAGCACGCCGCGACAGCGGCGTAGCTCGCCGCTGAGCGAGAGCTCGCCGAAGACCGCCCAGCGCTTGAGCTCGGTGGCCGGGAGTTGCTCGGACGCAGCGAGCACCCCGCAGGCCGTCGCGAGGTCAAAGCCCGGCCCGACCTTGCGCATGTGCGCCGGCGCGAGATTGACCGTGATCCGCCGCTGCGGGAACTGAAACCCCGAGTTCAGCAGGGCGGAGTGCACGCGCTCGCGCGACTCGCGCACGGCGGCATCGGCGCGGCCGACGATCGTGAAGGCCGGCAGGCCGCGGCGCAGGTCGACTTCGACGGCCACCCGCCGCGAGGCGAGGCCGTCGATCGTGAAGGTCGTGACGTCAGCGAGCATCGGCTGCACCTTAGGCAGCGGCGTGTGCCATCTCAGCACTCGTTTGCAACAAATACGTGCAGGAGTTGTGTCGTCTTTGCTGACGCAGACCCGCCGCGGAGATTCTCCGCTGATTTGTTGCAATCGCATGGTGAAACCGCGCAGGCCGTCGCCTAGCGTCGTCGGCGATGGTTATCGATCTTCGTCACCACCTCGGCCGCGTCGGCGAGCGGCTCGCCCTCGAGCATCTTGAGCGCCTGAGCTACCGCCTGCTCGCGCGTAACTACCGCACGCGCTTCGGCGAACTCGACCTCATCGTGTGCGACGACACGACGATCGTGTTCGTCGAGGTCAAGGCGCGCCGCACGGGCGCGGTCGTAACCTCGCTGGAGTCGGTTCCGCCGCGCAAACAGCGGCAGGTGCGCAGCATGGCGGCGGCGTGGCTCGTCGAAGCGACCGAGCGGCCGCGGTCACGTGACCTGCGCTTCGACGTCGTCGCCCTCACGGTCGATCGCCACGGCCGGCTCGTGCGGCTGGACCACCTGGAAGGAGCGTTTTGAGCTACCTGGTGGTCCCACTACACGCTCTACAGCGCCAGCTGCTGGTACGCCGTCGACTGGAAGCTCAACCGGTGCAGCGGCGAGACACCGAGCCTCTGGATCGCATCGCGGTGCTCGGGCGTGGAGTAGCCGACGTGGGCGGCAAACTCCCAGCCAGGGTGCTGCGCGTCGGCGCGACGCATGTAACGATCGCGAGTGACCTTGGCGACGATCGAGGCGGCGGCGATGGCAGCTGACGTCGCGTCGCCCTCGATGATGGCCCGCTGCTCGAAGCCGATGTCGCCGACCGGAAATCCGTCGGATAGGCAGATACAGCCAGGGCGGGCGATGCCCAGCAGCGCGTCGCGTAGCGCGGCGATGTTCGTCTTGTGCAGACCGCGGGCGTCGATCGTGCGCGCACAGCGCGAGACGACGCACACCTTGGCCGCGGTGCGCAGGACGATCGGGAACAGCTCCTCGCGGGCCTCGATCGAATGCTGCTTGGAATCGTTGAGGCGGCTGAGGGATCGCAGTTCGCGTGTCGTGAGCGACTCGACGTCGAACAGCACGCCTGCCGCCACCAGCGGTCCGGCGAGGCAACCACGGCCGGCCTCGTCGGCTCCCGCCACCCAGCGCACGCCCAGGCGGCGGTCGAACGCGAACAGACGACGGCCGGGGGAACGCTTGCGGGCCGCCTTGCGGCGGGTGGATGCGCTAGAAGTGACGGGCACGGCTGGCCGCGCTGTAGCGGTAGAAGGCGCGCCAGACGGACCGGTTGCGGAGCCCGGGGTCCCCGAGGCGGCTGTCGTCGAAAGCTCCACGGTTGTGGCCCATCATGAAGCAGTCGTCGGGCGGAATCGTGATCGGCCTGGGGAAGTGGCATCGATGGGGGTGCTCGCACTCGCGGATGTAGGCCTCCAGCGCGCGCGTGCCATTGCCGATCATGTGACCGACGATCTCCCCCGGTGCTGTCCGATGATCGCGAGGGTCGAGACCGTCGGCGCCAGACACCCGAGCGCCCGGAACGACAGCAGCTCGACGAGAACGCGGCCGATGACCTGTCGGATCGGCGGCAGGCGAAGACGGCGCCGGCTCTCGCATCGGACCGGCAGTCGCCGGCATCGGACAGGCAGTCGCCGGCATCGGGTTGGAGGTCGCCGGCATGCAGCCGGCGGTCGCTGGCATCGCGCCAGACATTCCGTGTCGCTACAGCAGGCCGATGCGTTTGGGTGGCCAGTACGTCGCGAAGGCGTTGCCGATGATCCAGTCGCGCGGGATCGGGCCCCAAAAGCGGCTGTCGTCCGACGCGCCCCGGTTGTCGCCCATCATGAAGTAGTGCTCGGGCGGGATCGTGATCGCCTTGGGCAGGTTGCAGTCGTCGCCCTCGCCGCATTCGCGGATGAAGGGTTCGCTCTGACGCGTGCCGTTGAGGATCACATGGCCTCCTTCGATCGCGATCTTGTCGCCTGGACCCGCGACGATCCGCTTGATGAAGTTCACGTCGGCCTTGTCGGAGGTTGGCCGACGGCAGGCCTGCCCCGGCAAGCGGGGCGCGCCACACTCGTTGGCGTTCTCTGCCCCCGTGGGCGGATGGAAGACCGTGACGTCCCCGATGTTGGGATCGCCGAAGTTGTTGCCCAGGCGATTGACGAGAACCCGCTGGCCGACGGCGAGCGTCGGGACCATCGACTCGGACGGGATCCGATATGGCTTGACGAGAAACGCCTGGATGCCAAGCGCGAGGCCGAGCGCCACGGCGACGATGAGGACGAGCTCGACGAGCGAGTTGCCTCGGAGGGATGCGGCTTTGTTCACGCTGCTTTGTTCACTTCTGCTCGCCGGCAGAGGCCTCCTCGGCCGTCTGTCCGGCAGCGTTCCCGTCCGGCTCTGCGGGGCCCCCTTCGGCTGGGGCCTCGGCCTGAGGCTGCGCAGCGGGATCGTGCAGCAGCCCGGCTTCGACGCGCTCCTCCGGCCCGGTGTAGCGACGCTCGCGAACGCGGGCGCGCTTGCCGACGCGATCACGTAGGTAGTAGAGCTTGGCGCGCCGCACATCGCCGCGGGCGGCAATCTCGATCTTCTCGATCTTCGGGGAGTGCAGCGGGAATGTGCGCTCGACGCCGACGCCGAAGGACTGTTTGCGCACCGTGAAGGTTTCGCGAGCACCGTGGCCCTGGCGCTTGATGACGACGCCCTCGAAGACCTGGGTGCGCTTGCGGGTTCCCTCGATCACCTGGAAGTGCACGCGCAGCCGATCACCGGCCTGGAAGCTGGGGACGCGGCGCAGTTGGGCGCGCTCGAGACTTTCGATTGCTGAGGGCATGAGCGAAGAAAGGGCGCGGACGAAAGGTGGCCGCGCCGGAGGCATGATGGTAGCGGAGCGCTCTACCTGCTTGTCTCGCCACGCTCGCGCGAGCGCTCGCGCCGCCACGAGCGAATCTCTTCGTGGTGGCCTGAGAGCAACACCTCCGGCACCTTCCAGCCGCGATACTCGGCGGGGCGGGTGTAATGCGGGTACTCGGGCCGCCCTTCGAGGGCGACCGAGAAGGACTCCTCGAGCGCTGACTCGCTGTGACCCAGCGCGCCGGGTAGCTTGCGCATCACGGCGTCGCCGAGCACCATCGCAGCGAGCTCGCCCCCCGCCAGCACGTATTGGCCGATCGAAACCGTGTCGCTGGCGAAGTGCTCGACGATGCGCTCGTCAAATCCCTCGTAGCGCCCGCACAGCAGCGTGATGTCAGGTTCCTGCACGAGCTCGTCGACGAGCCGGTCGTCGAGCAGGCGCCCGCTCGGCGTCAGCGCGATCACCCGGCGCTGGCGTCGCAGGTCGACCGGATCGGCGCCGTCGTAGAAGGCGCGTAGCGCGGCGTCCATGACGTCGACGCGCAGGACCATCCCCGCGCCTCCGCCAAACGGCGTGTCATCGACTTGACCGCCACTCAGCGGCGTGTGCTCGCGCAGGTCGAGCGTTCGCAGCTCATGGCCGGTAGCCAGCGCGTTGGCGACGTGACGCTGGCTGCGAAACCAGTCAAACCAATGGGGAAACAGCGTGACGACGTCGAGGCGCACCGGGACGTCAGGCCTCCCCGGCCATCCCGAGAAACTCCGCGTCCACGACGATTCGTCGCGCAGCGATATCGATGCTCAGCACCGCGTCGCCGACCATCGGCACGAGCAGCTCCCCGACCTCGAGGACCTCGCACGACGGCAGCGCGCGCAGCCGCTGCACCGTCCCGAGCTCACGGCCGTCGGCGGTGACGACGGCGCACCCCTGCAGATCCTCAGCCCAGTACTCCCCGGCGGGCAGAGGCGGCGCCTCGGCGCGCTCGACGAGCAGCTCCTCTTCGCGCAGCCTCTCGGCGCCCGCTCGGTCGCCGACACCGCCCACGCGCAAGATCGGCCGGTCCTGGGTGCCGGCGCGTCGCACGATCTCGCGTTGCAGTCCGCCGATCCACACCGTTCCGCCGAGGACGAGCAACGCCGGTCGCGGCCGCGTGACGTGGAACGAACCGTCAAGTCCGTGCGGACGACCGACCCGGCCCGCGTTCAGCTGGTCCATGAGCGCAGTCGCTGGGTCACGCCAAGGCCGTCACGTCCGCGCAAACGAACGACGCGTCCGGCGTTCACTCGCGCACATGGCGCAAGCGCTGCGTCACGACAAGGCCATCTGGCGCACAAAGCACTAGATGAATCAATCATTTAGTCGACGATGTCGACGAACACGCGGCACTGCTCTTTCACCGCGACCGCCTTCAGCACGGTGCGCAGCGCATTGGCGGTGCGCCCTCCGCGACCGATCACCTTGCCGTAGTCGTCCTCGCCGACGGACAATTCGAGGACGACGCTGCCGTCATCCTCGTCGAACTGCTCGACGACGACAGCATCGGGATCGTCGACCAAGGCCCGCGCCAGGTACTCGAGAAGCTCCTGCAACGGGCCCGCGCCGGGTCGTGTTCGGCCTAGGAGATGCCCTGGATGCGCAGGAGCTTGCGCACCTGGCCGGACGGCTGCGCGCCGCGCTCGAGCCAGTGGCGCGCGCGATCCTCGTCGACGCGGATCGTCGACGGTTCGGTCTGGGCGTTGTAGTGGCCGATCGTCTCGATCACGCGGCCGTCGCGCGGCGAGCGCTGATCGGCGACGACGATGCGCCAGATCGGATCCTTGCGGCCACCCACGCGGGTGAGTCTCATTCGAACAGCCATCAGGGGTGAGAGCCTAGCGACCCTGGCGCATGAGCGCCTGAAGGTCGGGCATCTTGCCCTTCCCGAGCTGCTTCATGAGCTTTTGCATCTGGCCGAACTGCTTGACGAGCTGATTGACGTGCTGGACGGTCGTGCCCGACCCGCGCGCGATCCGCAGCCGCCGCGAGCCCTTGATGAGGTCGGGCCGCCGGCGCTCCAGAGGCGTCATCGACAGGATGATCGCCTCGATACGGTCCAGTTCGCGTTCGTCGACCTTCACGTTCTTCATCGCGGCGCCCTGAAATCCCGGGATCATCCCCAGCAGCGACTGCAGCGGGCCCATCCGCCGCATCATCTTCATCTGCTGCAGAAAGTCCTCGAACGTGAACTCGTTGCGGCGCAGCTTGCGCTCGAGCTCCTTCGCCTCGTCCTCGTCGATCTGCGCCTCGGCCTTCTCGATGAACGACAGGACGTCGCCCATGCCGAGGATCCGCTGCGCCATCCGGTCGGGATGAAAACGCTCGAAGTTCTCGAGCTTCTCGCCGGTGGACGCGAACAGGATCGGCTTGCCGGTGACGGCCTTGACCGAGAGCGCAGCGCCGCCGCGAGCGTCGCCGTCGAGCTTGGACATGAGCACGCCGTCGAAGGCAACCGCTGAGGCGAACTGCTCGGCGACGTTGACGGCGTCCTGGCCGGTCATCGCATCGACGACGAGCAGCACCGTCGTGGGCTTGACCGCCTTGCGGATCTTGACGAGCTCCTCCATGAGCTTCTCGTCGATGTGCAGGCGCCCGGCGGTGTCGACGATGAGGACGTCCTTGCCGTCGCGCTTGGCCCTGTCAAGCGCCCATCTGGCGATGTCGACCGGGTCGCGATCGGTGCCCTGCTCGTAGACCGTCGCGCCGGCCTGGCCGCCGACCTTCACGAGCTGGTCGACCGCCGCCGGGCGGTAGACGTCGCACGCGGCAAGCGCAACCGACGAGCCGTGCTCCTCCTTGAGGAAGCGGGCGAGCTTCGCCGCCGC
>JAWVGJ010000164.1:0-67442 GCA_033855115.1 Solirubrobacteraceae bacterium | reverse complement strand
CCGGAGACGACCTTGTAGGGGACGATCGACTCCTCCTCGCGCACCTCGGCCTCCTTGCGGCCCATGAAGCGCTTGATCGAGGAGATCGTGTTCTGCGGGTTGGTGACCGCCTGCCGCTTGGCGACGGTGCCGACGAGGCGCTCGCCGGATTGCGCGAAGGCGACGACGGAGGGGGTCGTCCGACCGCCCTCGGAGTTCTCGATGACGGTGGGCTCTCCACCCTCCAGCACGGCCATGCAGGAGTTCGTGGTGCCCAGGTCGATGCCGATGGTCTTGCCCATGTGAGGAGGGTCTCCTTCTTGGTGCCTAAGAAATCTGCGTCTCAGTGTAGTAGATCTGTGTCGCGGGCCGGCAAGGGGTCCCCGCGGGGCCGGCTCCGAATCCAATGCTGACGCTAGCCGCAGTTACCATCAGGGCCGGTGGTCCAGAGGTACGCAAGCAGGTGCGGGCGCGCGACAGGGGTGGCGGCGGCGCTGACCCTGGCGGTGGGGTGCTCGGTGTTTGGATCCCTGGCGCTCCCAGCTCTCGTCCGGGCACAGCCGAAGGCGCTGGTTGTCACGCAGCGACACGCTGCATACCTTCATTACGTCACGATTCAGGCGGCTATCGACGCTGCGCGGCCTGGGGATTGGGTCCTCGTCGACCGCGGTGTTTACTCCGGCTCGGTCGTGATCGCGAAGGCGGACCTTCATCTGCGCGGCATCGATCGCAACGCCGTCGTGATCGACGGCAAGCACTGGCCGGGCACGAACGGCATCGAAGTACGCAAGACCGACAACGTCTACATCGACAACCTCACGGTGCGCAACTTCGACCGCGGGACGATCGACGGACCGGCCGGCAACGAGATCTGGTGGAACGGCGGAGACGGCTCGGGCCGGATCGGCGCCCATGGCTGGTGGGGGAGCTATCTGACCGCCTACGACACCGGTCTTCTCGGAGGCTATGGACTGTTCGTCTCGAACTCCGTCGATGGCTCGTGGAACCATGTCTACGCCTCGGGGTTCGCAGACTCCGGCTTGTACGTCGGCGCTTGCCGTGATTGTCGTGCGACGATCGAGCACGCCACAGTCGAAAACAACGCGCTCGGCTACTCGGGCACAAACGCGGGCGGCCATCTCGTCGTCGCGGACTCGACGTTTCGCGGCAACTCGGTAGGGATTGCGCCGAGTTCGCTGGCACACGACGACCTACCGTCGCCGCAGGATGGCGCCTGCAACTCGGGAGCTAACCGCTCGCCGTTGCCGACGTTCAGATCAACTCACATCCGCCACTGCGCAATCTTTCGCAACAACCGCGTCGTCGACAACAACAATCTCTCGACACCGGCCAATGCGGAAACGTCCGCAGTGCCGTGGGGCGTTGGACTCCTATGGCCGGGTCTCTACGGCGACCTCGTGGCGAACAACACTGTGCGGGGCAATGCGAACTTCGGCATCCTCGCGTTCGAGGCGCCGGACCCGTTCCCGCCGGGTAAGAGCACGATCTACTTTCAGCTGTCGGGCAACCGCTTCGTCGGAAACCGGCTTTCGGGCAACGGCACGCGGCCCGGCGGCGCGGACATCGGCCTCGAGGGCGGAGCGTTCGGCTCGCGGCGGTCAATCAACAACTGTTTCGCCGACAACCATTTCAGGACGTCGATCCCGGCTGGAATCGAGAGCGCGTGGGGCTGCCAGCACGCGACGACGCCAAACGGCGGCCGGCGACTCCTACCCACGATCCTGGCGTTGATCGGCGAGTCGCGCGCACGAACGGCGACTGCGCAACCAGCGCCCCGACCGCAGCCCACGATGCCATCGCCGTGCAGGGATGTGCCGCGCAACGACCTCTGTGGCGTGCAGGTGAACAAGGACCGCCGCGGCCACTTGCCGTAGCTCGAGACGCTTCGAGGCCGCTTCCGTCAGGCGGGCGCCACGACGCCGCGCCCATGTCGCAACCACACCAGCAACGAGAACGTCGTGAACGACAGCAGCTCCGCCGCTGACATGGCGACCGCGGCACCATGGGCGCCGCTCGTGTTCGTCAGCACCACGAGCAGCGCGAACAGCACTGAGACATTGAAGGCCGTCAGCCGCAGCACCGCCCCCCGGTCGTCGCTCATGAACACCACCGACGCGCTGATCTGCTGCAGGATCGCCAGCGCCATGCCCGGCGCCAGCGCCGTCAGGACATCGCCCGCCGACACCGCGTAGCGCGGGCCGAACACGACGCGCGCGAACTGCTCGCCGACGAGCATCAACGTCACGGCGGCCGGCACGACACCGCACGCGAACACCGCGATCATCCGCCGCCAGACGCGCCACAGATCGTTCGGCCGCTCGCGATGCATGCGGCTGAGCGCCGGGCTGACCGCAGCGAAGACGACGCCACCCAGCACGACGACGCCGTCGAACACCCGCATCGCGGCGGCGTACGGCGCGGTCTCCTCGGAACCGCGCGACAGGTGCAAGATCAGGATTCCCGCGCGGTAGTAGACCGCCGCGAGAACCATCAGCGCGAGAAAGGGCAGCGCGTCGCGCAGCCACTGGCGCACGGGCAGGTCGCGCAGGCGCCTGCTGGGCCCCAGCGCGCCGCGCCAGCGCCACAGCGCCCAGTGCGCGAGGGCCTTGACGGCCGACGCGCTCGCCAGCCCGAACGCCGCGCCCGCGGGCGTGACGTGATCCTGCGACAGGACGGCGACTGCCGCCACCGCGACCGCCACGCCCCCGACTCCTTGCACAGCCGCGAAGCGCGACGGCCTCTCGACGCCCGCGGCGGCCGCCTCGTAGCCGTAGGACAGGCCCTCGGCGAACAGGTAGAAGGCGCCCGCCAAGCCGAGCAGCTCGCCGCCCGGCACCGCGCCCGCCACGCCGGCCAGCGCCAAGAGCCCGACCACGACGAGCACGCCACCGGCCCGCACGCGCAACATCTCGCGCGCGAGCATCGTGCGATCGTGCGCCCGCGCCGCGTCACGGATGATCAGGCGCGAGAAGCCGAGGTCTCCCACCGCCACGAGCACGCCGCACGACGCGAGCACCGTCGCCATGTCTCCGTAGCCGGCCTTGGACAGCTCCCGCACCATGATCACGCTGTAGATCGCCTGCGAGCCGCGCCCGAGGCCCTGGCCGAGCAGGAGGATGGCGGCGATGCGTGCGCGCTCCAGCGCGTCACTGCCGCGTCGCGGCGGTCTCACAGCCGCGACCTTACGGGCCATACCGGTTTGTGCGCTCGCCGCGGTTGTGGGACCGTACTCCCACGAGGTAGCCCCGCGCACGACGTCAACCGCGCGCGGTCAGACACGAAAGGTCATTGGCATGCGTTTCCTCATCACCGGCGGGGCGGGCTTCATCGGCTCACATCTCGCGGAAGAGCTGCTCACCGCCGGTCATCGAGTACACGTTCTCGACGACCTGTCGACGGGCTCGATCGACAACATCCGCCAGTTGAAGGCCGACCCGCGCTTCAACTACACGATCGACACGTGCGCGAGCCCCTCGATCGTCGCCGAGCTCGTCGACGAGGCCGATGTCGTCTACCACCTGGCCGCCGCCGTCGGCGTCGAGCTCATCGTCGAGAGCCCGGTGCGCACGATCGAGACGAACGTGCATTGCACGGAGGTCGTGCTCGCGCAGGCGAGCAAGAAACGCAAGCCGGTCTTGATCGCCTCGACGAGCGAGGTCTACGGCAAGTCGCGATCGCTGCCGTTCCGCGAGGACGGCGACATCGTCCTCGGCGCCCCGACTGCCGGCCGCTGGTCCTACGCCTGCTCGAAGGCGATCGACGAGTTCCTCGCGGTCGCGTACTGGAAGGAGCGCAAGCAGCCGACCGTCATCGCGCGGCTGTTCAACACCGTCGGTCCGCGCCAGACCGGCCGCTACGGCATGGTCGTACCGCGGTTCGTCGGTCAGGCGCTGGCCGGTCGCGCGCTGACGGTCCACGGCGACGGCACGCAGACCCGCTGCTTCTGTCACGTCGGCGACGTCGTCCGAGCGCTCGTGGACCTGATGATGCTCGGCGAGCCGGCCTACGGCGAGGTCTTCAACATCGGCTCGCAGGAGGAGATCTCGATCCTCTCGCTGGCCGAGCGCGTCCGCGAGTTGGCGGGCTCGGACTCGCAGATCCGCCTGATCGCCTACGACGAGGCATACGAGGCGGGCTTCGAGGACATGCCGCGCCGCCTTCCGGACATCGCAAAGATCGAGCGCACGCTGGGCTGGACCCCGACGCGCTCGCTGGATGAGATCCTGGCGGACGTCGTCAGTTTCCAGCAGGCTGAGGCGGTCGTGGTTTGAGCTGCACGATGACGCTGCGCGGCCGAGCCCCCGATCGCCTCGCCGATGCGCATCCTCTTCATCAACCAGTACTTTCCGCCTGACGCGGCGAACTCCGCGTACATCCTCGGGGAGCTCGCCGAGGATCTCGCTCGCCACCACGAGGTTCAGGTGCTCGCCGGACGGCCGAGCTACAGCGCCGGATCGACGACCTTCCGTCCGCGAGGCGTCGATGTCGTGCGCGTGCGCTCGACGGCGTTTGACCGTGCGTCGCTCGTTGGCCGCCTGGTGAACTACGCGACCTTCAGCACGGCCTCGGCGGTGCGCGCCTGCTGCATGCGCCGCCCCGATCTCGTCGTGGCGATGACCGACCCGCCGATCGTCGGGCTCGTCGGGCTGCTCGCCGCACGCAGGTACCGTCGCCCGCTCGTGCAGATCTCACACGACGTCTATCCCGACATCGCGGTCGCCCTCGGTCGCGTGCGTTCGAAGCTTCTCGTGCGGGTCTGGCGACGGCTGAACGCCGTCGTCCGCTCGGCCGCCGCGAGCATCATCGTCGTCGGCCGCGACATGAGCGAGCGACTCGTCGCCGAGTCGGTGGACCCGGCGAAGATCGAGATGATCCCGACCTGGGCCTCGGCCCAGCCGGTCGACGCCGCCGCGCGCGCGGCAGCTCGCCGCGCGATGGGCTGGTGCGACGCCTTCGTCGTCATGCACGCCGGCAACGCCGGCCTCGCGCAGAACCTCGATGTCCTGCTCGACGCGGCCGCCGAGCTTCGCCACGACCCCGGGATCCTGGTCGTTGTGCTCGGCGACGGCGCCGCGAAGGCAGGGCTCAAGGCGCGGGTCGCGCGCGACAACCTGCGCAACGTCGTGTTCCTCGCGCACCGTCCCAAGGACGAGGCGCAGATCCTGATGCAGGCCGCCGACCTGCACGTCGTCACGCTCGTCCCCGGCCTGTGGGGCTGCGCTGCGCCGAGCAAGACGTACGGGATCATGGCTGCTGGGCGGCCGTTCGTCGCCGTCGTCGACGACGGTTCCGAGCCGGCGCGGATCGTGAGCGAGTTTGACTGCGGTGAGCACGTCCGAGCGGGCGACGCGCGGGGCCTCGCGGCGGCGATCAGGCGGCTGCGCGGGACCGACGTCGACGAAGCCGGGCAGCGCGCGCTCGCTGCCTTTCGCAAGCACTACACGCGCGAGCGCGCGACCGAGGCGACCAGGGCGCATCTGGAGGACGTCGTGCGCAGGTCCGCGCCGTGACCGGCGAGCCGTCGCGCGTGCTCGTCATGGGCGCGACCGGGATGCTCGGGCATGCTGCCGTCCAGGTGCTGGCCGAGAGCTTCGAAGTCGTGGGATCAGTGCGCGATGTCGAAGCGGCCCGCCGCTACTCGCTGCCCGCCCAGATCGTGGCCTTCAGCGCCGGCGACGACGACCTCGACGACCTGCTCGAGCGCGTCAGGCCGGACGCGGTCCTCAACGCGATCGGGCTGGTGAAACAGCTCCCCGCGGGCCAGAGCCCGCTGTCGGCGATTCGCCTGAACGCGCTGTTTCCGCACGAGCTTGCGCAGGCCTGCGCTGCTGTCGGCGCCCGGCTGGTCCACGTCAGCACCGACTGCGTCTTCTCCGGCGAGCTGCCGGCGCCCGCGCGCTACTGCGAGGACGACGTTCCGGACGCGCGCGACGTCTACGGTGCCAGCAAGCTGCTCGGCGAGGTGCTCGAGCCGCCGGGGCTGACGCTGCGCACGTCGATCATCGGCCGTGAGCTCGAGCGCGCGAGCGGCCTGCTGGAGTGGTTTGCCGGCAAGGGCGGCGAGCAGGTCATCGGCTTCGCGAACGCCCGCTTCTCGGGCGTCACGACGCGTGAGCTGGCGCGCATCGTCGGCCGCATCCTGCGCGATCACCCGGACCTGAGCGGCCTCTGGCATGTCGCATCCGATCCGATCGACAAGTATCACCTGCTCCTGGCACTGCGCGACGTCTTGGGCCTGCGATGCGAGGTCGTACCGCGCGGCGAGCCGGTCGTCAATCGTGCGCTGGACGCCACTCGCTTCGAGCGTGCCACCGGGTACCGTCCTGCATCGTGGGACGAGATGCTCGAGGAATACCGGCGCCATGAGTGATCTGCTGGAAGGCGCCAGGGTGCTCATCACGGGGGGCACCGGTTCGCTGGGCCAGACGCTCGTCCGGCGCCTGTTGCGAGGCGAGCTCGGCGTTCCAGACAAGCTCATCGTCTTCTCGCGCGACGAGACCAAGCAGCACGCGATGAAGGCGACATGGAAGCACCTGGAGCGGTCGACCGACGACGTCTGGTACCACAACTTCGACGAGCTGATGGAGTTCCAGATCGGCGATGTGCGCGACCCCGTCTCCGTCGAGCGAGCGGTCAGGCGCTGCGACGTCGTCCTGCACGCGGCGGCGATGAAGCAGGTGCCGACCTGCGAGTACTTTCCCGGCCAGGCCGTGGCCACGAACGTGTTGGGGGCCGAGAACGTCCTGCGGGCGGCCGCGCGCCAGGAATCGGTTCACACGTTCGTGGGCGTCTCGACGGATAAGGCCTGCAAGCCGATCAACGTGATGGGCATGACGAAAGCGATCCAGGAGCGGCTCGTCGTCGAGGGCAACCTGCACCAGGAGCACTGCCGGATGATCGCCGTGCGCTACGGCAACGTGCTCTCCTCACGCGGGTCGGCGATCCCGCTGTTCAAGCACCAGATCGCCACCGGCGGACCTGTGACGATCACGCTGGCCGAGATGACGCGCTTTCTGATGACGCTCGACCAGGCGGTCGACACCATCTTCGGAGCGATACTGCACGCCCGGCGCGGTGAGATCTTCGTCCCGCGCGTGCCGTCGGCGCGGATCACCGATGTGGTTGCCGTTCTCGTCGGCGATCAGCCGGTCGAGACCGTCCTGACGGGGATCCGGCCGGGCGAGAAGATCCACGAGATCCTCATCTCCGAGGAGGAGGCGTTTCGCACCGCCGAACGCGAGGGCTTCTACGTCCTCGTCCCGCACCTGCCGGAGCTTTCGCGCTCGGAGTTCACGCAGGCGCTGCAGGGCGAGTACTCGTCAGCGGACTCGATCGTGATCGGCGAGCAGCTCGAGCGACTCGTCGCGCTCGCGGACGTCGTCGACCCGGCGATGAGCGGTCCGGGTGCGCCCGCCGTCGCATCCTGATCGCATGAGGATCATGACGATCGTCGGGACGCGGCCAGAGCTGATCCGCCTGAGCCTGGTCTTCCGGGGCCTCGCCGCCGCCGGCATCCACAACGTGCTCGTTCACACGGGCCAGAACTACGACCCGCGCCTGTCGGACATCTTCTTCACGGAGCTCGATCTTCCGGCGCCCGACCTCTACATGGGTGTCCGCGCCGAGCGTGTCGGCGAGCAGATCGGGCAGATCGTCGCTCGCTCGGAGGCGGCGATGCTCGAATACGAGCCCGACGCCCTGTTGATCCTCGGAGACACGAACAGCGGCCTCTCGGCGATCGCCGCGACCCGGCTGGGGATACCGATCTTCCACATGGAGGCCGGCAACCGCTGCTTTGACTGGTCGGTGCCGGAGGAGAAGAACCGCAAGCTGATCGACCACATCAGCGACTGGCTGCTGCCGTATACGCAGAGATCGCGTGAGCACCTCGTCGACGAGGGGATCGACCGCACGAGGATCTTCGTGTCGGGCAACCCGATCACCGACGTGCTGGAGCACTTCCGGCCAGGGTGGGAATCGTCGGACGTCGTCGATCGGCTGGGCTTGGAGGCCGGCAACTACCTGCTCGTCACCGCCCACCGGCAGGAAACCGTCGACGTGCCGCGCCGGCTGGCCGCTCTGTGCGGCGGCCTCAACGGTCTGGCGACCGAGCTCGCGCGCCCGATCCTGTGGAGCGTGCATCCGCGCACGGCCGCGCGGCTCCAGGCGGCGGGCCTGCTCGGCGAGCTGCATCCGGCGATCCGGCTCGAGGAGCCCTTCGGATTTATGGACTTCGTCGCGCTCGAGGCATCCGCGGCGTGCGTCGTCACCGACAGCGGGACCGTTCAGGAGGAATGCAGCCTGCTGCACGTGCCGGCGGTGACGTGTCGCGACACGACGGAGCGCCCGGAGACGATCGAGTGCGGGTCCAACGTGCTCTGCGGCGTCGAAGATCCGGCTCGGATGCTTGCGTGCGTGGTCGCCGGGCTCGAGCGCGAGCGTGACTGGATCTCCCCATATGCGGGCGACCGGGCCGTCGCTGCGCGCATCGCGAACTACCTCTGGAGCGGTGTGGCCTCACGTCAATGAGTGGCGCAGCGCCTCGCGAAACTGCTCCGGGAGATGATGGGCGAATGCCCGTCCGCGCGCCCGCTCTCCGAGCGCGGATCGCAGCTGCGCGTCGTCGAGCAGTCGCACGATCGCGTCCGCGAGCTCGTCCGGCGCGTGCGGGTTGACCGTCAGCCCGGTCTCCCCGTCGACGACGAACTCCGAGCTGCCACCGCCCGGCGTGGCCGCGATGATCGGCAGGCCGAAGGCGCCGGCCTCGACGTAGACGAGGCCGAAGCCCTCACCGACGGGCGGGTCGGCGTCCGCGTCGGCGACGCTCGGCAGCGCGAACACCGCCGCCGTCCGGTATAGCGCGACGAGCGCGTCGTCGCAGATGCGTCCGGTGAACGTGACGGCGTGCTGGATGCTCAGACGCCGGCACTCCGATCGTAGGGCGTCGA
This sequence comes from Solirubrobacteraceae bacterium, assembly GCA_033855115.1. Classification (GTDB taxonomy): domain Bacteria; phylum Actinomycetota; class Thermoleophilia; order Solirubrobacterales; family Solirubrobacteraceae; genus CADCVQ01. The sequence continues at coordinate 58,494 of JAWVGJ010000164.1, read as the reverse complement.
GATCGTCTCCGTCCCCGACCACGACCCAGCGCGCGTCGGGTCGTCGCTCCAGAACGCGGCCGAAGCAGCGGGCGATCTCGAAATGGCCCTTGAAGCGGTCGCTTCTCGCGAGCCGCGACACGGTCAGGACGACCGGCGGCCGGCCAGCATGATCGTCGATCGTGCCCTGCGCGCCGGCCGCAATCGGCTCGGCCATCGGAAGGGCCAGGATTTCGATGCCACCGGGATCCAGGCCGGCACGCGCGCCGAACGCGTCAGCGGTAAAGGAGCTGATCGTCAGCAGGTGCGTGCAGCGGCGGATCAGAACCCGCTCGAGCGGACCGATCGATCCCCACACATCGACGCCGTATGCCAGCAGCGCGAGCTTACGGCGAAACGGGAGCGCGACGGCTGATGCGACGGGAAGCAGGCCGAGCAGCCCGCAGACGACGATGTCGGGCCGGAAGCTGCGCGCCGTGCGCAAGACGCGAGCCGTGAAGCGGGCGATGGCAATCGGACTCACGCTTGGGCCGGGCCTCGGTGTCGCGGCGCCGGCGCTCCGATGCGCGGGCTGTATGAGATCCACTCGCTCGACGCGGCCGTGCCAGTTGGCCTGGATGGCGTCCATCACGCGCTCGATGCCTCCGCCCAGCCCGGCCGAAGGAGAGAGCAGCAGCAGCCGCCGATCGGAGCCGGGGGGCGCCGCCGGCGTGGCGGAGGACCCGGACACGCTGCCCGACAGCAGCAGCAGGTTGGCGGCCACGTGAGTCTCGTCGGCGTCGCGGCGTGCGGCGAACTCGCGCGCACGGCTGCGGTGCAGGATGCGTTGTGGCTCGTCGAGCTGGGCGTACTGCTCGATCGCCGCCGTGAACGCCGACGGATCGTCGAGCGGCAGATCCCACCCGGCGGATTGGGCAGCCAGGCCGCGCCACGGCGTGCGGTCGCTCACGAGCGCCAGGCAGCCCGCTTCCAGTGCCTCGCCGATGACGTGCCCGAAGTTCTCCCCGCGCGTGGGCAGCAGGAGCACGTCATAGTCGGCAAGCACGGTCGAGACGTCCTCATGGCGGACGACCCCGCGGTAGCGGCACGTGACGTTCTTCGGGAGCGAGGCGATGATGCGGCGACACGTGCGCCAGTACCTTGCGTCCTCCTGCTGGCCGTAGATGTCGAACTCGATCGGTGACGTGCAGCGGCCGAGCATCCGCAGCACGCCGTCGAGGTTCTTCTTCTGCGAGATTCGCGAGAGGAAGACCACGCGCACAGATCCGACCGGCGACGGCGCGCTGACCGCAATCGTCGATGGCAGCCGTAGGTTGGGCGCCACGTGGATCGCCGCGTTGGGCACGAGCCGTCGGATGTGGGCTTCCTCGTCGGTCGACGACGCGTGCCATTCGAGGTCGCGCAGGAGGCCCATTCCGCGGACCGCGCTGAGGTACACGCGCTTCTTCACCCGCGCAATCGCCAGTGCTCCCGGGCCCAGCTGTCCCCGAGGCGCGAGGACGACGCGGCTGTGCCTCAGCAGGCCAAGGCGCCGGAAGACCAGCGGGTACAGCGCGAAGGCCCCGGAGTACAGCGTGTTGAGGTACAGCACGTCGTGCGGCGTGTGGCGCAGCAGGCGCAGCAGAGCGAGCGGGCGCTCGTCGCGCGGGCGCAGGTAACGGCGGCGCTCGGGATGGCCGTCAAGCTCAAGCCAGACAGCAGTCTCGACACCGGCGTAGGGAAGACGGTCCCCACGGTCACGATCGCGGGTGACGATGTCGAAATGGACGCGTCCGTCGAGGCGCTGGACGAGGGCGTTGAGCGTACGGACCGGGCCGCCCGCCCTCTCGCCCGGGAGATACCACTCGACCAGCGTGAGCACCCGCGGCGCGGACATCGTCGCCGCGGGTCATGCCCGAGCCGCTGGCGGTGGCTCCGGGCCGTTGGCGTCCTGTGCGTCAAGCTGCGCTTGCAGCGCCGCCATCCCCTCGACGAACGTCGTCGTCGCAAACGTCGGCCAGTCGGTTGGATTCACCGTCACGGGCTCGGCGACCTGCTCGATCAGCCGCTCGCCGTCATCGACGACGAACACCGGCTGGACGATGACCTTCAACAACCGGATCCGCGTCACCTGAGCGCTACCTCTCCGGTCCGCACCGTTCCGTCTGCCTGCTTGGCCTTGATCCGCAGTCTTGCCGCGCCGTCCGTGGCGTCCAACCACAGCGCCAACTCTCCGGCGACGAGCTCGGAGTCGGCGATCTCCGAACGGGTGCGGGTGAAGAAGTAGCCATTCTCGGTGAACCCGGAGAGCGGGGTCGCCGTCTGGTCCTGCACCTCCAGCAGGTTGCCGGATTGGCCGGCGCGGCCGCGTGCGACGAGACCCTTGATCGTCGGATCGCTCGTCGACACGTCAAAGCAGCCCACCGCCTGGCTGTCGTTCGCCCCTACGCAGATCGACTGGCCGGGGGTTCCGTGGGGATCGGCATACAGGCGCAGGATCGACCGGCCGTCCGTCCGCAGGACGCTTTGCGTGGATGTCTCGGGATAGATCTGGAAGACATCGGTGTTGGCATCGAAGCCGAGCGCGAGGATCGCGGTCTGGCCTTTCGCGGCGCGCGCGCGGATCGTCGTCGGTGCAGCCGGATCGGCGGCCCTCAGGTCGATGTTGTTTTTGTAGACCAGCAGCATCTCCGTGCCGCCATCGCCGTCGGGGAACGTGACGACGAATGGGTTGCCCTGGATCGATGACCGCGTCATGAAGGTCTCATATGTCGTCGCATCGCGCTTGACCTGGAAGAAGAACGGTCGGATGCGCAGCCTGTCGTTCGCCGAAGCGATCTCGCAGTACTGCTCGATCGTGCGCTTCGTCCCGTCGTCGTAGTCCGCCTCGATGACCCACGCAGCGCGCGGCTCGCCGGCGTGGGACGCGAACCCGGTCGACTCGTAGTTGAAGCCGAAGTACATGACGGGATCCCACCTGCCGTTGAAGCCGGCACCGCCGACGGACCAGCGAAACGGCCCCGTGTTCGGATCGACGGGCTGAAAGCTCCAGATCGTCTCGGGACCTGGATTTGCAACGGTGCCGCCCTGCGTCGTCGAGGCCGCGATGAGCCCGGCGAACGTCTGTGCGGCGGCAGGTGCGTCAAGCGCCGTCGCGGCGGCCACCGCGGAGGCGGCCACGATTCGTTTGCCGACTCCGCGCCGCGTAAGAGGAGTGGCCCCTATGTCGTCCGGCACCGTCGAATCGTAGCTCCGATGAGCCTTTCTGGCGGCCTGTGGCCGCGCGCTGCTGGTGTTCGCGGCCGCTCTCCCCGCCCTTGCGTGGTCGCTGAGGCGCGCGATCGTGCTCAGTACTTCAGAAAGTGGCCCTGTTGCTCGAATGCTGCGTCCTTTACCGAGTATGCGTCCCATTCCGAGCGCCGGACCGCGAGGTAGGACTGGGCGAGAACGGGTCCGAGCGCGTCGGTGAGCAGCCCGTCGGCTGCGAGCGCGTCCAGTGCCTCACGTTGGGTGCCTGGGAGGCGGCGGATGCCGGCGCGCTCGCGCTCGTGCTCTGAGATCGTGGCCGGATCGACCTCCACCGGGTCGGGCGGCTCAAGGCCCCGCTCGAGCCCGTCCAACCCGGCCGCGATCAGCCCGCCGACTGCGAGGTAGGGGTTGCAGCTCGCGTCGGTGGCCTTGAGCTCGATGTTCGTCGAGGCCTCCTCCATGCCTTGAAAGACCGACGGCAGGCGCAGCGGAGCCTCGCGGTTGTCATGCCCCCAGCAGGTGAACGCGCCGGCCCAGTATTGCGGCACGATGCGGCGGTAGGAGTTGAAGCTCGGTGATGCCAGCCCGCAGAGGCCCGGGCGGTGCTCGAGCAGGCCCGCGAAGAATGCGCGGCCCTCAATCGACAGACGGTCCGCCGCGGAGGCGTCGAAGAAGCGGTTGCGCTCGCCGTCCCACAGCGAGCAGTGGATGTGGCAGCCGTTGCCGGCGCCATCCGGCCATGGCTTGGGCGCCAGCGACGCAATCAGGCCGTGCCCAGCGGCAACGCCACGGATCGTCCGCACCACAAGAAACGCACCAGGCGCAGGTTCGCCTCGTCGACCTTCGCGACGACGTCCGAGCGATCCACCAGACCGATCAGCTCGCTCGCGCCGTTGGCGTTGCTACGACGTCGCACACGGACTGGTCAGGCACTTCACCGGCAAGCCTGACGAGGTCATCTGCCTGTGTGTGCCGTCGGTCGATCGCGAGCTCGGAGAGGTTCAGAGCGATGTTCCGGCGCACGGCCGGGATCCGGTCGAGGACCCGGAGCGTCGCATTGCGAATCCCCCGGATGCCCGAATGGTGGACGGTCGCCACGCGCGTCATGCGATGGGTGAACGCGACGACGTCGGCGGCGACCGGGCGCCGCTCGGCCTCGTAGCCGTCGAGGACGCGCTCGTCGGCGCCGTCGCTGAGCACGTCGGCAAGCCGGGCGGCCAGCGCGACGGCGTCGTGTATGCCGGTGTTCATACCCTGGCCGCCGGCGGGACTGTGTACGTGCGCGGCGTCGCCGGCGAGGAACACCCGGCCCTCCCGGTAGCGGTCGGCGAGCCGGTGGTGGACGCGAAACCGCGAACTCCACACGACGTCCTGCACGCGCGCGGGCCGCTTCTGCGGCCCCCGCGCATCCAGCAGCGCCTGGACCTGGTCGCGATCGGGATGCTCGGGCGCCTCGTCCGCCGTGGCGACGATCCGGTGACGGCCGCCTGGCAGCGGCGCCACGACGAGCAAGCCGGCGGGTGCGAAGTACAGCATCACCTCGCTCGCGTCGAACTCCCAATTCAGGTGGACGTCGGCCAGAACGAACGACTGGCCATAGGTGTCGCCCGCAAAGCCGATAGCAGTCTGGTCGCGTACCGCGCTGTGCATGCCGTCGGCACCGACGACATACGACGCCCGGACCGTCTCACCGCCGACCATGGTCGCCGTCACGCCATCGCCGTCCTGCTCCGCGCGCGCCAGCTCGTAGGGCCGGTGCACTCGTCCCCCGAGCTCAGCGAGGCGGCTGGTCAACACGTCTTCGGTGATGTTCTGGGGAAGCATCAGCGTGTAGGGGTGGCGAGTGGGCAGCCCGTCGAAGTCGACCGTCAGCAGCGCTCGGTCGCGGTCGCGCACCGTGAAGCGAGGGACGATCATGCCGCGGCGCACCAGCTCGTCGCTGATGTCGATGCCGCCCAGCACCTCCAGCGTGCGGGCGTGGATGACGGCCGCCCGCGACGTGGTCGACACCTCGGCGGCCTTGTCAACCAGCACCACGCCGACTCCGCGGGCATGCAGCGAGGCAGCAAGGGTCAGGCCGACGGGGCCAGCCCCGACGACCAGGACATCTGTGCTGCGGGGTAGCTCGGACATCTCCTCAGCCTCCTGCCAACGTTCGTTTGCCAACACTTGTTGACAGAACGGTAGTGGCTTCGGGTCCAACTGTCAACACCCGTTGGCCTACACTTGTTGGCATGACATTCACCAGACGGTCAGACCACACGAGGGCGGCAATCCTCGCGGCGGCCAGGGACCGCTTCGCGGCGGACGGCTTCGAGCGCACCACGATCCGAGCCATCGCCGCGGACGCGGGAATCGACCCCTCGATGGTGATGCGCTACTACGGCAGCAAGGACGGGCTCTTTGCAGCGGCGGCCGATCTGGACCTGCACCTGCCCGACCTCTCCACGGTGCCTCGCGAGCAGCTCGGCGAGACGCTCGTCCGCCACTGGGTCGAGCGCTGGGAAGGCGGTCTCTCCGACGAGCTGCTGATCGTCCTCTTCAGGTCGGCGATCACCAACGAGAGCGCCGCCGAGCAGCTACGCACGGTCTTCGGCGCGCAAGTCGCCAAGGCCGTGGCCGCCGTCGTGGACGATCCCGCCGAGGCGCCGGCCCGGGCCGGACTCGTCTCAACGCAGATGCTCGGCCTCGCGCTGTGCCGCCACATCGTGCGGCTCCCGCCGGTTGTCGCGCTCGACGTGGAGACGCTGATCTCCACCGTCTCCGACACAGTCCAGCGCTACCTCACCGCCCCGCTCACGAGCTGAGCGCGGTCGCCGGATGTGCGAGAGGCCATCCGGAGCCGACACGCCACCGACGCCACCGCGACACGCCCACGCCTATCACGGCGTCGATCGTCATCCTGCTGTGGACGCGCTCCCGCAGATGTGGGAAGCTCGCGCCAACATGGATGGGCGGGCCGCAGGCCGTGTGGTCCGCCCGCGACGTCGACCGGGAGGTGCCATGTCCCGTTTCGTTCGAATCCTGTTGCTTGCCGCGGTGACGCTCGTCGTTGCCTCACCCGCGGCCGGCACCGCCTCGGCGAAGAGCCTGGACGACGATCTTGCGAGGCTGTGGACGACGGTGCTCCAGACGCCGAGCGCTCAGAACTCGTTTGGCACCGGTGGGCAGGCGTACGCGTGCTTCGATCTCGGCGGCGGCACGGTGGCGCCCTTTGCCCCCGCCGGCGTGAAGTCGTGCACCGTGACTCCCGGCACCGCGCTCTTGGTCACCGCGAACTCGGTCGAATGCAGCACGTTCGAGGGCACGCCTCAGCCGATGCTGCGCGACTGCTCGCGCCAAGGCGACGTCAGCGTCGCCCCGTCGGTCACCGTCGACGGTGCGCTGGTGCCGGTGACCGAGGCCGAGACGGGGCTCCTGAACATCGTCCTGCCGGCGGGCAATCTCTTTGAGCTGCCGGCCGGCACGCAAGGGTATTCCTACGGGCACGGCTGGGTCACGCGGCTGAGCCCGCTGTCGTTGGGAACACACAAGATCGTCATCACCGTTGTGTCCCGAACCGGGAAGGTCACCGTGATCAAGACGAAGATCAAGGTCAAGTCCGGCAGTTAGTCGACGGCCCGATCGGCGCGAGGATCCGAGTGATGCCGCGCGTCTGTCCGCGCGGACTCCCCCACCGTCGACATAGCCTGCGCGCGAGAAGAGCGCGCGCGGCCTCCAGCGTCACGGCATCCAGAGGTATGCGCGGTCCGCAACCGGAACGCGCCATTAGCTCGAAGCGAGGTGGCGCTCGCCCCAGACCTTCGCCGTGTACAGCGCCCATGGCCGGCTCCACGACGTCTCGCCGCGCTCGAAGCGCTTCCATACATCGGCGACCGCCTGCGGGCGCAGCGCCGCGCCCACCTCGCCCCCGCCGGAGGGGTCCAGCAGCCGGTCGCGCACCTCGTCGCGTAGCGGCCCGCGCAGCCATCGCTCGAACGGCAGCGTGAATCCCATCTTCTCGCGATTGACGATGCAGTCCGGGAGCAGATCGGCGACGGCGTCGACGAGCAGCGCCTTGTGCCGTCCGTCGGCGAGCTTGTGCTCCGAGCCGACGCCTGCGACGAGCTCGACGACGTCCTGGTCGAGGAACGGCACCCGCAGCTCGAGGCCGTGGCTCATGCTCATGACGTCCGCGTCGCGCAGAAGCTGGTTGCGCATGAAGCGCGTGAGCTCGAGTTGGGAGATCGCGTTGACATCCAGCGCGCGCGCAGCCGGATGCGCCACCGCCTGCGGCGACGTGCCGAGCAGCGCCGCGCGCGTGCCGGCGTCGAAGAGCTCGCGCTGGAGCACGTAGGCCGACGACGGCTCGCCGGCGAGCCAGCCGCCGAGCTTGCGGCCACGATCGCAGCGACCGTACGCCAGGCGACCGCAGAGCGCCGCCACCTGGCCCGGAAGCCGTGGCACAAGATCGCGCAGGCGCTCCAGTCGCGGAGCCGTGCGGAAGATCTCGTAGCCGGCGAAGAGCTCGTCGCCGCCCAGACCGGAGAGTGCGACGGTGAGGCCGCTGCGCCGCGCAAGCTCGCTCACGACGAACGTGTTGACACCGTCGACCGTCGGCTGATCCATTGCTCTGAGCGCGGCAGGCATGCGCGCGAGGAAGTCGTCTGCGGTGAGCTCGACCTCGTGATGCTCGGTCGACCATCGCCGGTGAACGGCCTCGATGTATGGAGCCTCGCAATAGCGCTCCTCGCCGAAGACGACCGAGACGGTGCGCGGTGCGTCCGCGACCGTGGAGGCGAGGCCGACGAGCGTGGAGGAGTCGATGCCGCCGCTGAGAAACACGCCCAGCGGTGCGTCGGAGACGAGCTGACCGCGGACCGCGGCATCCAGGCGCTCGCGTAACTGGACGACGACGTCGGCGCGGCTCGTGCTCGCACGTCGCGCGAACGCCGACTGCACCGACCAGAACGCCGATTCGCGCGCGACGCCGTCCTGCAGTCGCAGCGCCGTGCCCGGTGCGAGCATTCGCACGCCTTGGATGATCGCGCCGGGCTCCTCGACCGCGCCCGTGGCCAGAAACGTGTACAGCGCGTCCGTCGAGAGCGCCGGCGGGTGCAGCAGCCCGCGTACGAGCGCTCGCAGCTCGGAGGCGAAGACGAGCCGTCCGCCGTCGCCGCTGAGGTACAGGGGCTTGACGCCGAGCGGATCGCGAACGAGCACGAGCGCCCGTGCCCGCGCGTCCCACACCGCGATCGCGAACATCCCGCGCAGGCGCGCCCACGCGTCGTCGCCCCACTGCTCGTAGGCGGCGAGCGCGACCTCGGTGTCCGCGTCTCCCGTGAACACCCGTCCCGCCGAGCGCAGCTGGCGCCGCAGCTCGTCGGCGTTGTAGAGCTCGCCGTTGAAGACGATGACCGCCCCGCCGGGACCGGCCATCGGCTGATGCCCGCGCAAGCTCAGGTCGCGAATGGCCAGGCGTGCCGCACACAGCGACGCGACACCGCCCTCGTCGATGTGGATGCCCGCGTCATCGGGGCCGCGATGGCGCAGGTGGCCGAGCATGTCCTGCATCGTCGGGCGAAGTTGTGCGGGCGAGGACACGACGATGCCACCGATGCCGCACATGCGCGGCGATTGAAGCAGATGCCCTCGGTGCTCCCGGCGGCGGACGCCACGCCACGTCGTGCACCCGGGCCTATCATCGGCCGATGTCTCGCCCCGCTCGGCAGCGTCCGTCCGCGCGCCGGGTGTCCTGTTGGGTGCTCGGCATCGCGGCCAGCCTGGACAGTGCCTACATCGCCTGGCGGGCGGGCGGTGACGTCGCCATCGTCGCCGGCTGCGTCCTCGTCCTGCTCGTCTGCCTGCCGCTCGCCACGCGGCTCTTGCGCGATCCACTTGACGGCCCCGGCATCTACGCCACGCTGTCGGCGCTCTGTTACGGCGTCATGTCGCTGAGCTGGATCGGAGACACCCCACCGATCCCCGCGCCGGGCGTCGCGCGGGGGGATGTCGCTCAAGCGCTCGTGCTCGTCGCGTGCGGGCTGCTGGCCTTCAACGTCGCCGCGCGGCTGGCCGCGGGACCGGCCCGTCCGCGTCCGCCTCTGACAGGCGGGGAGTCCGACCGGATGCCGGTGCTCCTGCTCGTCGGGCTGTACGTGGTCGGCGCGGTCGGCTTGGCCATCGGGCTCAAGGTCGGCGCGATCGGCTTCAACAGCGACGCCGCAGCGTCCACGGGAACGCTCGCCTACAACCAGGGCTTCCAGCAGCTCGGCCTGCTCGGCGGCCTGGCGTCGGGCGCGTTCGCGCTGTGGGTCTTTCGGCGCCAGGATCGGCGCCTGCTGTGGCTGCTCTTCGCGCTCGTCGCCGGTCAGGTGCTGGGAGGCTTCGTGACGGGCTACAAGCAGCAGGCGCTGCTGCCCGTGTTGTTCGTCGGCGCCGCCTATGTCTCATGTTGCGGACGCGTTCCCTGGAAGGCCGTTGCGGTCGGCGTCGCCGCCGGCATCCTCGTGCTGCTGCCGGCGACGATCGTCTACCGCAGCATCCTGCGGCCGAGCGAGTCCGCCGGCGCAACGAACGTCCGTACGCCGGGCGGGCTCCTCGACGAGACGGCGGATTACTTGAACGTCCGCTTCCGCCTGGTCGACTCGGTGGCGCTCATCCACACGCGCACGCCTGCGGTCTATCCCTACGCCAACGGCCACCGTTACACGCTGCTGCCGGCGCTCGTCGCTGTCCCGCGCGCATTGTGGCCGGACAAGCCGATCCTCAACGACGGTTTGGAGTTCTCCCACACGTACTGGGAGATCCCGCCGACGAACCTCACCGCAACCCCCCTCACACAGCCCGGCGATCTGTATCGCAACTTCGCCTGGCCAGGCGTCCTCGTCGGCATGGCGATCTGGGGTCTTCTGGTCGGCATGCTGACGCGCTGCAACGGCGAGCGGCGATCCCCGCGACTGGAGCTCGTGCGCGTGGTGGCGCTCGTCGTGGCCGTCGCGTTCATCGACTCCGACCTGCCGCAATTGCTCGCCGGCGCTTCACGGACGTTGCTCGTCGCGAGCGTCGTCGCGTGGCTCGCGCTGCCGGGCGCCACGGCGCCGCCGGGATTCACGCGTCTGCGCCACGCGGCGGGGCGGCTTGCTCGCCCGCGTCTGGCGCGCCCAGCGCATGGCGTCTCACAGGTACGCAACCACTAGAATGGCGTCGTGCGATGCCTTATCGCCGGCGTTGCCGCCTTGAGCCTCGCCCTCGCCGGATGCGGTCGCACGGACTCCGATCAGATGGTGCGAAGCGGCACGGTGCCGGTGCAGCAGAAGGCCAATGGCAGCCTTGACAGCAATCCGGCCCCGCTGACCGTCGAAGCCGTCGAGCGCCAGCCCAAACGGTCCGCTCAGCGGGCCGTTATGCAGCTGATCTTCTGGGCCCAATGGGGCAATCTGCCGGCCATCGTCGACGTCTACGACAGCCGCATCGTCGATCGCCTGAGCGTCTCGAAGATCGCTGGCACGTATGACTATCTGCGTCCGGAGCTGCTGACGTCGCAGCCACGGATCATCACGACGCGCCGCGGCGGCGGCGGGGACCTGGTCTCGGTCGAGTTCACGCGCGTCCGCTATCCCCCGGCCCGCGAGAGCTTCCTCATGCGGCGCCGCGACGGCGCCTGGCGGGTTGTGTACGACACGCTGCTGGAGCGCGGGATCGAAGGATCCACGATCGTGCAGCTGGAGCCGGGCGATTCCACCCCCAGTCCCTACGCGCGTCGCAGAGGGGCGCTCGCGGCGAAGCGCTACCGGGACGCATACGCGTTGCTCGCCCGCGCCGAGCGCAGCGCAGCAGCCAGGCCTTGATCAGGCAGCGGCGCGGTCGAGGCCCAGCAGCACCGCTCGCAGCTGCGCCATCCGGCTGACGGCGCCGCGGTCGTGTTCGTAGACGGCGACGACGTTGCGGACGACGACGAGCTCAGGGTGCGACGGCCGGGCGGCGCCGGTCAGCTGCACGGTCGCTTCGCGGCTGTTGAAGACGACGAGCAGCAGGTGCTCGCCGGGCGTTCGCAGCGCGTAGATCGCAGCCACGTCGGTCAGCGTCGCGACGCTGTCGACGGGCCGCGTCTCCGAGAGCGCGTCGCCGAGCCGCGACTGCACCGCCTCGCGCACCGCCGTGGGAGCGATGACCGTCTCGGTCTCGAGCGCCTGGCAGCCCGCGAGCATCGCGCAGATCGCGAGCAGCAGGAAGGCGCCGCCCAAACGACCGCTGTGGCTCCTCAGCCGCCGGGCCGGGTCTCTGTTCGCGCGTAGCACAGGAGGTTCTCGCTCCAGATCTCTTGCGTCTTTCCGGCCTGCACGCGGCGAACGACGTTCGCGGCCGCCCGGATGAGGTCCCAGCCGATCCCGCGCAGCCGCCCGCGCAGACCGCGCCGCACGAACGTCGCCTCCCTGAAGCGCACGTCGGTGAAGCCGGCCACGTCCAGGGCCTGGTGAAGCGATCCCGGCGTGAAGATCGTCGCGTGGGTGAGGTCGCCATAGACGATCTGGCCAGAGAAGATTCCTTGTCCGTTGGGCGTGCGGACGAGCAGGAAGCCGCCGGGGCGCAGTGCGGACGCCGCAAGGCCCAGCAGCTCGCCGACCTCCGCCTTCGTGAAGTGCTCGAGAAAGTCCAGCGCGACGATGCCGCTCAGCGTGCCCGCACGCACGGACAGCGCCTCGAAGACGTCCTGCACGCGCACCGGTCGGCCGAGCCTGCGGGCGATCTGCGCCTGCTCTTCAGAGATGTCGATGCCGGCGATGTCGCGAAAGCCCGCCGATTGCAGGTAGGCGAGCATGCTTCCGTCGCCGGCGCCGAGCTCGAGCACGAGACCGTCCCGCGGGGCGGTCGCCAGCCATGAGGCGTAGTGCTCGTCGCACCACTGCATGTACGCCTCGTCGTTCCAGCGGCTGCCAATGGCGTCCCGGGCGCTGAACCCGCTGACGTAGCTGCGGTAGTAGGGGGCGCGGTAATCGGTCGGGTCGCAGTTCATGTGGTGGCGGAGCGGCGCAGCAGCGCGAAGAACGGCTCGACGACGGCGGGAGCCAGGCGATGCAATGTCAGCAGGTAGATCATTACGGCCAGGCCGGCGGCGGCGATCTTGGCCGCCGGCGCCGCGCTCCCGACAGCGAGGCCGATCAGCAGAACGGGGGATGACGCGACCGCCACCGGCGCGACGCTTCTCAGCGCGAGAACGGCTGCGCGGAGCGCCTCACGGCGCAGAACCTGAGCCAGCAGCACGATCGTGCTGAGCGCCATCGCCGCGGCATGCGCCCACGCGACCGCGCGCGGATCGCCCGAGACGATCGCCACGGCGCCACCGTGCAACGCGATCGTGACGCCGGCGATGAGCAGGCGACCGCGCGGCGTCGCCGCCGGCAGCGAGGCGGCCGATGCGAGATAGAAGAGCGTCGCGGGGATCGTCATCAACACGAGCGCTCGGCCGACCTCGAACAACAGTTGCGCCACCGCGGCGCCCACGAACGGCTCAAACGCCCACGCGACGATCGGCCGACCGAAGCCCAGGAATCCCGCGGCGAGCGGGAGCACGACGGCATAGGCGTAGGGGGCGAAACGCACGAGGTGACCGGCGACGGCGGCGCGGCCTTCGCGCTGCACCGCGCCGACGAGTCCCGGCAACGTCACGAGTGCGAGCGGCAACGAGCTCAGGCTCAGGATCATCGTGGACATGAAGAAGGCATAGGAGTAGGCGGTGATCGCGCCGGCCTGCGCCCCGAGCGCCGCGAGACTGATCGCGAGGTTCGCCTGCAGCGCGAAGCCGAGCGCGGCACCCGACAGGACCTCTGCCGACGCCCGCCATTGGGCGCGCTCACGCAGCGCACCGGGCCTCAGCCGCACTCGGATGCCAAGCGCGCGACTGCGGCGCAGGTGCACGCCGCTGAGCAGCAGCGTGCCGGCCAGCACGCCGACGCCTGCGCCGACGGGTCCGATCGCCGACAGCATCGCGATCGAAACGACCAGCGAGACCGTTCCGCTCACGACGTATGCCAGCGCCGAGAATCCGAACTGGCGATGGGCGCCGAGCGCGCCCGACAGCGCTGCGGCGACGACGTGCAGGAACGCGGCCGGCAGCAGAAGCGCGAGCGCGACGAGCGTCGTGTCGCGCACGCGCGCGGGAAGATCTCCACTGATCGCCGGCGCCAGCAGCGGCGCCAGCAGGAGCATCGTCCCAGCTACGAGGCCGCCGAAGAGGATGCAGCGCGAGACGATCTCGCTGGCATGCCCGGCGCGCTCGGAGGCCGTGGCGCGGGCAACCAGGCTCGACACGCTCGCGCGCAGCGATGCTCCCATGACGGCGACCGGCAGGTAGAGCGCGTATGCGGCCAGAAACGCCTCGGTTCGAGGATCCGTGCCGCAGATGACGAGCAGCGCGTACGCCTGAGCGGCCGCGAGCAACGAGGTGGCCAGCAGCGATACGGCAAGCAGGAGCGAGGAGCGGCCTATCGTGTGACCCTCCTCCCTCGGCGGTCTAGCGCGGGCCGACCTGCGTGGTCGCGGCGCGCGGATCGGTGGCGAGCTTCGCGAGGCCCGGGTCGCGCGGGTTCAGCTGCGCCGCACGGCGATAGTACGACTGAGCGGCGCGCAGCTCTCCCCGGCGCACGGACAGGTCGCCGAGCAGCGCCCACGTGACGAAGTTGCGCGGCTCGCGGCGCGTCGCGTCGCGCATCACGGCCTGCGCGGCGCCGCCGTCGCCGAAGCGCGCAAGTGCCGCCGCCTTGGCGTAGTAGGCGGCGATCGCCTCGCGGTCGAGGCGCAGCGCGCGGTTGGACTCGACGAGCGCGCGCGAGGGATCGCGGGCGAGCGCGTCCTGGGCGCGCTTGACGTACAGCTCCGACAACGTCTGGCGGCTGAAGCTCAGCGCGGCGACCGTGATCGCGATGCCGACGAGGATCGTGGTCGCCAGGCGTACACGGCGCGGCCGAGGCGGGGCGCCGGCATGATCCTCGGCCTCGTCCTCGACCTCGCGTCCAGCCGGCCGCAGCAGCACCGCGGCGCCGAGCAACGCCACGCCGGTGAGCCCGGGCAGCAGGTGCATCCAGTCCACGCTCGTGTGCACGAGCCACGCCGTCACCACGCCGAGCCCGGCGACGACGATCGGCGCGCGGCCACCGTCGCGGATCCGCCTTCGCGTGCCGGCCGCGATCACGATCAGGGCGAGGGCGAACAGCAGACCGCCGGCGATCCCGAGCTCGGCGAGCACCTGCAACGGCAGGCTGTGTGGCTGGCGGATGTCCTCAGACGTCGTGCGCTGCGCGAAGTACGGCTTGTCGTACCCGCCCGCTCCGACGCCCGCGAGCGGATGCGAGCGCCAGGTGTCGACCGCGATCCGCCAGTAGTCATAGCGGTTGCCCGCGCCGGTCGCCAGGCGCGACGCCGTCGGCTCCCCCTGCGGCCCGCCGAGCGTCACAAACGCTGTGTACTGGCGGTCCAGGAAGTTCGCGATGCGGTCCGCGGAGACGACCCCGGCGCCGGCTGCGACGAGCGCGATCGCGGCGACTCCCGCAGCGACGGCGCGACGCGGGCGCAGGCCGCCGGCGCTGGCGCGTCGCTCGAGGCCCACGAGCAGCGCCCAGATCGCAGCGGCCGCGGCGGCGACGAGCAGCAGGACGGCCGCTGCGCTGCGCAGGCGCTCGGCCGGGGCCCCGTCGCGGTAGACGTCGAGCAGCAGCGCCATCGCGGGCGCCAGGCACGCGGCGGTGACGAGCAGCGCCACGATCCGGCGCAGGCGTCCTGGCAGCAGCGCGACCACGAGCAGCAGCGAGAGCGCGCCGGCCAGCAGCGCTCCGCGCGACTGGCCCAGCACGGCAAGACCGGCGAAGAGCGTCGCGCCCGCCAGCCCGATCCCGGCGAGCGGCGCCGAGCGGCGCCGCTCGGCCAGCGCGAGGCACGGCCAGAACGCGAGCACGAAGAAGCTGGCCTGGCCGTTGATGTATCCCAGCGGCTCGTTCAGCCGCCCGGCGAGGAAGAGCGTCTCGTCGCCTCGCAGCATCCCGGCGAGCACCCAACCGGCGACGACGAGCGCCCCCGCGGTGAAGGCGGCGAACGCGAGCACCGCGCCGACGTCGCTGCGCAGCAGCACGACGAGCAACGCCAGGCCGGCGGCGTAGATCAACAGCCGGTTGCCCTCGACGACGGCCTGCTCGATCGAGTCCGTCCACAGCGCCGACGCGAGCGACAGCAGCGCGAGCGCGGCCAGCGCCGCCGGTGCGACGACCGCGCGGCGCGGCAGCCCAACCGGCCCGGCGATCAGCGCGGCGGTGAGGGCGACGAGCAGGCCCAGACCGGCGGGCGCCCAGATCGACGAGCTGTAGAAGCCGGCCGCGAACGGGCTCAGGCCGAGCGCGATGCCCAGCGCGGCGAGCACCGCAAGGGCCGGCCACGTGCCCGCACGTCCGCCGCCGCCATGCGCCGACCCGCTGTGACGCGACTGCTCGCGTACGAGATCCGCCGCCACGAGCGGGCGCTGCGCCGTGTCGAGCACGGCGATCAGGGTTGCCATCCCGACGAGGTAGAAGAGCACGACGGGCACGAGGATCGTCGGTCCGCCGCGGACCGCGACGAGCGCGAGCGCAGACAGCAGCGCCTGCGCCGCTCCGAGCGTCGCGACCGACGCGTGCGTGTTGCGCAGCCGCGTGTGCGTACGGTGCGTGAGATGGTCGCGCCCGCCGGTGAGGATCGAAACCCCGCGCCTACGCCGCGAGACGACGACGAGGCACGTGTCGAGCGCCGGCACGCCGACGAGCAGCAGGCCCATGACAAGCGCCTGCCATTCGGCCGCCGTCGTCGAGGCCCCGATCATCACGAGCGCTGCGATCGCGAAGCCGATCGGCATGCTGCCGCCGTCCCCGAGGAAGATCCGCGCCGATGGCCGCGAGAGGTTGTGCGGCAAGAAGCCGAGGCACGCGCCGCACAGCGCGGCGCCGGTCACGACCAGCCAGACGTCGGACTGCACGAGCCCGAGCGCTGCGACCGCAGCGGCGACGACGCAGGCCATCGTGCTCGACGCGCCGTCCATGTTGTCGAAGAGGTTGAAGGCGTTGACGACCGCCACAACCCAGACGACCGTCGCCACCAGGTCGGCGGCGGGACCGAGGCCCAGCGACCAGCCCAGGCCGCTCGCCCAGAGCATCGCCGCGACCCCGATCTCGGCCGCGACGCGCCAGCCGGCGGGCAGCGGCCGCCGGTCGTCGAACGTTCCGACCGTCCACAGGACGACCACGCCGCCGAGCACCGGCAGCGTCAGGCGAGGGTCGGAGGTCAGCGCGAGGACGGCGACGACGAACCCGGTGATGACCGCCAGCCCACCGAGGTACGGCGTCGGCGTGGCGTGCCCCTTGTAGCCCGCAGGCAGGTCGTAGAAATCGAAGTGGGCCGCCAGCCGGATCGCGAACGGCGTCCCTGCGTAGACGATCGTCATCGCCAGCGCCAGACCGAGCAGCAGGCGTGCCTCGAGCGGCACGTCACCCGCTCCCGCGCACTGTCAGAAACCTGGACAGGTGACAAGGAAAGCACGCATCGGGCCGGCGTGGCCCGCGTTAGCGCCACCTACACTGCGTCGCCACCGCATGCTCATCCGCTCGCGCGCAGGCAGGGTTCTCACGAGCGCCGCCCTCACCTTGCTCGCGGCGCTCGCGATCGGTGCTCCCGCGCATGGCGCCGAGAAGGCGATCTGGGGTCCGACGACGTTGCCGGACGGCTCGTCGGCGTTCAGCCTCTACCGCGTGCTCGGAATCGACACGCTGCAGCTCACCGTGAACTGGTCCACAGTCGCCCGCTCGCGCCCGGAGTCACCAACCAACCCCGCGGACCCCGCGTACCGCTGGCCGGCCCAGTTCGACAGCGCTGTGCGCAACGCCGACCGCTACCGCATCCGGCTCGCGTTTCTGGTCTCACAGACTCCAGCCTGGGCCAACGGCGGCAAGGCTGTGCAATGGGCGCCCAACGATCCCCAGGCCTACGCCGACTTCCTCACGGCCGCCTCCCGCCGCTACCCGTCGGTGCGTCGCTGGATGATCTGGGGCGAGCCCAATCGCGTGGACCGGTTTCTCCCCAACAGGCCGGGCAGCGACATCGGCCCGCGCACCTACGCGCGACTGCTCGACGCCGCCTACGCCGCACTTAAGCGCCAGTCGCCACAGAACATCGTCATCGGCGGCATGACCTGGACCGGGGGAGCGATCACGCCCGCGATCTTCATCCGCGGCATGCTGCTGGCCAGCGGAAGGCCCCCGCGTCTTGACTGGTTCGGCCACAACCCGTTCCCGTTTCGCTTTCCGGATCTGCGCAACACGCCGGTGCCGGGCGGCTATCGCGACATGAGCGACATCGACACGTTCGGGCGCGAGATCGACAAGCTCTACCGGAGGCCGAAGGACCGGCCGCTGCCGCTGTGGCTGTCGGAGTTCCTGGTTCAGTCAGATCGCGGCTCGCGCGTCTTCGCCACGTTCGTGTCGCGCCAGCAGCAGGCGCGCTGGCTGACCGCCGCGTATCGCATCGCCGACGATCAGCGCCGGCGCGTCGTCGGTCTCGGCTGGCTGGATCTGCTCGACGAGCCGGCCGTGCCGCAGAATGCGCTCTGGGGTCTGCTTACCTACGACCTGCGGCCCAAGCCGTCGTTCTTCGCCATGCAGAGCGCGCCCAGCGAGCGCCTGCGTCCGGTGCTGCGGGTTGCGGAGCAGACGCGCCGCAGCACGCTCGCCGGCCGCGGGCTGCTCGTCACTGTCGTGCCCCGCATCGGCGGCCCGATTCGCCTGGAGCTGCGCCGCGCGGGCCCGGTTCTGCGCCGTGTGATCGTCAGAGGACGGGCCGGACACTCCGATCACGTGCGATTGCTGCGCCGCTTGGCGCCGTCAGGCCGCTACACCGTGAGCGCTCGCTCCTCCCGCGGCGCGACGGTTGATCGTGTCGTCGTGGTTCGTTGAACCTGACCAAACGAACAGGCAGCCTCCGGCCTCCCGTCGGACATACTGGCCCGATGGCTCGCTTGCGGCGCGGTTGTGGCTGTGCCGTCGTACTGGCCGTTCTGGCGATCACCCCGGCGGCTCGTGCGCAGGGCGTGGACATGCGCGTCGACCCGGCCTCGCCCAGCGGCACGGAGTACCAGCTACCGCTCGAGCGCGCGCGCCAGGACGCACAGCAAGGCGGACTGCCAACGCACGTGCGGCCCGGAGTGCGCGCCGCGCCCGCGTTCGGCGAGGGGATCCAGACACCGGCGACGAGCGGCACGGCGCCGGGACACGAGGGCAGCGCGACCGCGCCGCACCGCACCGCGAAGCAGCGCCCTTCCGGCGGCAGCGCGAAGCAGACGGGCACCGTCGCGGCCACTGCCACACCGCCGCCGCTCTCCAAGGCGGCCGGAGGGCCGGGCAGCTCGCTGCTCGGTGTCGGTGCGATCGCGGCCGCCGTGCTGGCGCTCGGCGCCGGCATCGGACTGCTGCTGCGGTGGCGCGCACGCGCCTAGCCTCAGCGAGCCGGTATGAAAAAAGTTGGAAACGGCAGTCGCTCACGGCTCGCTGGCCCATAATGGGCGCACTGACGCGAGGCGTGGGGGAGCGGGATCGTCGGCTGCGGGCCCGGGGAAACACATCAGCGCCGACAGCATCGACACCGTTTCCGAGACTGTGAGCGAGTCACAAGAAAGTAGGCACCATGGGCCTTTGGCGGGGAGCCATCCTGACAGGCGCAATGACCGTGTACGTGCTCGGCGCGTTCGCCACCGCGCAGGCACAGCAGTACTACGACCCGCCCACGGCGCAGCCTACGGGGTGCCCGCAGAAGGGATTCTTGAACGTCGGCACGGCGGCCGCCGACACCCTCAACGGCACGCCACAGAGCGATGTCATCTTTGGCCGCATGGGCGGCGACAAGCTCAACGGCGCGGACGGAGATGACTGCCTCTACGGCGAAGAGGGCGACGACGAGCTCAGCGGCGGCAGCGACGACGACATCGTCGGCGGCGGCTCCGGCGACGACGAGATCAGCGGCGGCGGCGGAAGCGACATGTTGACCGGCAACGCGGGAGACGACGAGATCAATGGTGGCAATGGTGGCGACGCCATCAGCGCGGGCACCGGCGACGACATCGTCTATGCCCGTGACGGCGTGCGCGACACGATCAACTGCGGCCCCGGCCGCGACCGCGTGAGTGCAGATCGAAACGACAGCGTCGCTCGCAACTGCGAGCGCGTCGCGAGGCGCTAGGGGCTAGGACTTGGCGACCGACCTGACGATCTACGAGGTCAGCAGCTGCTCGACCTGCCGCAACCTCTCCGCCCTGCTCGCCGAGCGCGGCGTCGAGTACGAGGGCGTCGAGTACCACGAGACCGGCCTCACCGAAGAGCAGATTCGCGAGCTGCTGAGCAAGGCGAACCTGCGCCCGCGCGATGTCCTGCGCCTGCGCGAGCCGCTCGTCGCCGAACTCGGTCTCCAAGCGGAGGGCGCGGTCTCCGATGACGCGCTCATCGCACTGATGGTCGAGCACCCCAGGTTGATGCAGCGCCCGATCGCGGTGCGCGGCGACCGCGCGCTGCTCGCGCGGCCCGTCGAGCGCGTGCTCGAGCTGCTGGACTGAGCTGAGCCTGGGAACCGCAGGCCGTGCCTGCCGTTCCCAAGCTGCCGGACGGTCCTAGACTCGGCCCCATGGAGCCCTGCACGCCGGGCAGCGTCCGTCTTGCCCGTCGCGAGGACTTCGCTGCGCTGGCCAGGACCCTCGCCCGCGCCTTCTACGACGATCCGGTCACGGCGTGGTTCTATCCAAACGCTGCCCGGCGCATGTCGCACGCGCGCCGCTTCTTCGCGATCCGGCTGCGCCAGCTCGCCGACCAGCAGCTCATCTTCACGACGCCCGACCACTCGGGCGCCGCGCTGTGGGCGCGGCCCGGTCACTGGCGCGAAGACCTGCGCCAGTCGCTGATGCTGACGCCGATGCTGCCGGTCCTGCTGCCGCGGATCCTGCGCTCGACGCGGGCCGTGCGGGAGATCGAGCGGCGCCATCCGGTCGAGCCCCACTTCTACCTGTCCGTGATCGGCACCGACCCGGACAAGCGGGGCGAAGGTGTTGGCTCGGCTCTGCTCGTTCCGGTTCTTCAACGATGCGATACCGATCGGACGGCGGCCTACCTCGAGTCCTCCAAGGCGAGCAATCTTTCCTTCTATGAGCGTCACGGGTTCGAGGTGACCGAGCGCATCGACCTGCCCGAGCAAGGGCCGCCGCTATGGCTCATGTGGCGCGAGCCGGCGCGTCCCGGCCGCGGGATTCGGTGAGCCTGGCGCCATGCCGGGAGCGGCACGCAAACAGGGCGCAGCCGATGGCTGCGCCCTGTGGACCTGCGTACTCGAACTGCTGTGCGTGACTTACGCGGTGGCCGTTCCCAGGCCGCCGAGCAGGCCGCCCAGCAGGCTGTTGATCAGCCCGGTGACGGTGCTCATGACGCCGCCGACGCCCGGGATGCTGCCCGCGCCGCCGCCGGTGATGCCGCCGAGCAGGCTGCTCAGCGTGGTACCGAGATTGCCGGGGAGCACGCCTCCGCTAGCGCCGGTGATGCTGCCGAGCAGGCCGGTGAGGGTGCTGGTGAGACCGCCGGCGCCAGCGACGCCGCCGGCGACCGGCAGGGCGCCAAGCACCGTGCTGATGAGGCCGGTGATGGTGCTCAGCGCGGACGCGCTGTTCAGCACGGACGGCAGGATGCTGCCTGGGCTGCCGACCTGCGTGACGGTGGCGAGGATCTGCGAGAGCGGACCCTGCACGGTGCTGGACATCAACGGCATGATCGACGTGATCGTCGCGAACGAGCCCTGGATCGCTGCCGTTGCGGCATGGATGCTCTGGGTCAGCAGCGCGTTGATGTCGACCGGCAGGGCGCCGCTGGCGAGAGCGGTGACCATCGTCACGATGTCATTGCCCGAGCTGACGCCCAGGCTTCCGACGATCGAGGCGAGCAGCGGCTGGACGCTGGCGGGCACGTCGTCCAGCAGGGACGTGAGGACAGAGAGGACCTGCGCGTTCCCCGCAAGCGTCGGGTTGATCGACTGGGCGAGCATCGTCTGCGCCTGCCCCGTGACGTCGTCGACGATCCCGGTGACCGAGCCGAGCAGCTGATCGTAGCTCGTGCCGACGAGCGTCAGCGATGCGGCGGCCGCGACGGGATCAGCGCTCTTGGCCATCCGGCGAGCGAGCTTCGACGCGGCGGCGACCTGCGAGCGAGCGGTGCGCAACTGCGAGATGACGACCGCGTTGTTGTCGGCTTTCGCGGCCTTCTTGAGCAGCTTGATGGCCTTCTTTGCCTTGACGACGTGAACCTGCACGCCGGCCGACGCCGACACCTTCGGTGATTTGGCCGAGGCGGTGGCCGGAACGGCCACCAGCGTGGCGACGGTCGCCATCGTGACGACGATTCGACGAGACTGCAACATGTGGTTTTTGCCCCCTTCGGCAACTGGGCGACCTCGTTGAGGCCCCTGGTTTTGCGCCCCCGCCTCGCGACGGGTTTGCCGTTTCGATGTGACACCCCTACCACGTAGGGCGCGTCTGTTTGTGATGCGCTACTCAATGAGTTGGCGCGTTGCCGCTCTAACCTAGCGGACGTGAGAAGAGCGTTTGCAGCAACTCGTTGACCCCGCCGAGGACGTGCTCTACGGGCTGCAGGATGGTCGTCGGCGTCGCCTTCGGCGCCGGCGTCGGGGGTGCTGCGGCGTCGGCCGGCAGCTTCAAGCCGACCGTTGCGAGCACGCTCTCGACCAGCGGACGCAGCACGTCGAGCGTTCGCTGGAGCGTCGTGTTCGCCGTCTGGACGGCCGCCGTCGTACCGGCCGCCGCCGTCGCCTTTGCCTGCTCGTAGGCGCGGCGAATCTGTTCGCGAAGCACCGTCAGCTTGTCGATCGCGATCTGGACCGGGGCCGTCGTCGCGCCGGGACGCGCCGGCGGCGCGGCAGCGGGTTTGGTCTGCGGAGCCGGAGTTGTCGCGGTCTGAGCGGCCGCTGTGACGGCGGCAACGCTCGTCCCCGCGGGCGTTGGTGCGGATGGCATGACCGCCGGGCGGCGTCTTTGAGCGCTCGCCCGCGCACGGGCGCTCACGCGCTCGTGGGCCGTAGAGCGCGCCGCGGACTTCAGCGACGCCGCGGAGGAGGCCGCCGCGTACGGCGATGCCACCGCCGGCGCAGCGTGACGCGCCGCAGCGGCCTGCGCGACCTGGGCTTTCGGCGCCGGGGCGCTGTCCTTCGTGATGTGCCGGATCTCGATTGCGGCGGCGCCGCCGCTGCCGGCCACGGCGGCGGCGACGGCGAGACCCTTGACGGCGACCGGCACGCTCGCCCAGCCAAGGCCGCCGCCGCCGGCGGCACTGCCGCCGCCGGTCGCGATCAGTGCGCCGCCGGCCGCGCTACCGGCACCGCCGGCCACGCCGATGCCCCCGAGCAGGCCCAGGCCGGTCGCGCCGGGCAGCCACCCGATCGCATGCAGGTCGGCTTGGCGCACGGTGATCGAGCGCTCGAAGGAGGCACAGTCGTCGCACGAGCGCAGGTGCGCGCGGATGCCGCGGGCACGCAGGCTGCGACGGTCGCCGTCCGAGAGCTTGTGGCGAACGCTTACGCACGCCGTCGCGCGGCCGTCGACGAGGTCGTGCAGGGCGCTGCGGGCGTCGAACACGGCGCGGCGCGCGGCCTCGTTGGTGACGCCCAGCGCAGCGCCGATCTCGTCGTAGCTCAGGCCGCTGAGCTCGCGCATGACCAGGGCTCCGCGCTGGCGCTCGGGCAGCTCGCGCAGGTCGCTGACGAGCTGGCCGAGACGTCCACGGGTCTCGGCGTCCACCTCAGGACCGGGCACGGTGAGCTCGGCGTCGGAATCGAACTCGACCTGCGGCCGGCGGCGGCGGACGATCGTGATCGCCTCGTTGTGGGCGATGCGGTACAGCCACGGCTTGAGCGGGCGCCCCGGCTCGCGTCGCGGCAGTGCGCGCAGCGCGTTCTCGAGCGCACTCTGGGTCGCGTCGCTCGCGTCCTCGGCGTCGAGCAGGATCGAGCGGCAGTAGCCCAGCAGCGCGCCGTGGTAGCGCTCGTAGAGAACCGTGAAGGCCGCGCTGTTGCCGGCCGCGGCGCGGCTGGCGAGGAATTCGTCGCCCAGGCGGGAGTACACGACCGTGCGCGTCGACGGTGCTGAAAGGACGGCCGGGGCATTCATGGCAGGCACCTATCGGCAGCGCAGGGACGATGTATGAGCGCGAATAGTCTTGGGTGCTTGACTGTCCAGGCCTCCATCGGTTCGAGCATCAGCTCGTTCTTCGACGCGGTGGGTTCGTTTTTCGACAGCCTGTCGCGGGTCAACTGGGTTCCGCTGCTCGTCGGAGCGGTCGCGTTCATCGTCTACCTGACCCTGCGGTCGCGGGCGTTCTACAACGCGCTGCGCGCCGCCTATCCGAACGAGCGCATCCCGTTCCGGCGCATCTGGGGGGCGTACATCGCCGCCTACGGCTTCAACAACGTCATCCCCGCACGCGGGGGAGACGTCATCAAGCTCTTCCTCGTCAAGCAGTCGATCCCGCACGCGACGTACCCCGCGGTCGGCGCGGCGATCTGCGTCGAGGCCGTCTTCGACGCCTTCATGGCGATCTTCATCCTGACCTTCGCCTTCAGCCAGGGCGTCTTCCCCAAGCCGCCGGACTTCGCCAACCTCGATGCGTTCGACCTCGCCTACTTCGCCAGCCACCCGAAGTTCGCCCTCTTCCTGCTGACGTTCTTCGCGATCGCCGTGCTCGTCGGCTTTGCGGTGCTCTCACAGCGCGTGAAGGCGTTCTGGGCGCGCGTGCGCCAAGGCCTGACGATCCTCTTCGATCGCCGCCGCTACCTGCGCGAGGTGTTCGCCTGGCAGCTCGCCGGGTGGTGCTTTCGCTTCACGGCGTTCTGGTGCCTGCTCGAGGCCTTCAACGTCGGCGGGTCGGTCAAGAACGTGCTGCTCGTGCTCGGCGTCAACGCGGTCGCCGCGGTCGTGCCGTTCACGCCCGGTGGTGCGGGCGTCCAGCAGGCGCTGCTCGTCAAGGTCTTCCACGGCGCGGCAACGGGGGCGATCGTGGCCGCCTACTCGGTTGGCCAGCAGATCGTGATCGCCGCCGCGACGCTCGCCGTCGGCTTCGTCGCGCTGGTGTCGATCTTCCGGATCCGCTCGTTCAAGGAGGCGGTCCGGCTGGGGCAGGCCGAGCGCGAGGCCGAGCGGGCGGAGCGCCTCTCGCAGCCCGACGCCCAGGGCTACTGAAGCCCGCTGCGCGCCTCGCGAACGAGCGCGACGGCTTCGGGGAAGACCACCGCCATGACCGAGCGGATCTGCTCGGCCTGCTCGGTCGTCGTGCCCTGGATGTTGACGCGGTTGATCGCTGCGACCGTCATCTCGACGGCGAGCTTGATCGCGTTGTCGGCCCACACGAGGCCCTGCTGGGCCTGCATCTGCTCGGCAAACTCCGCCATCCGCCGCTGTAGCTCCTCGGGATCGCCGAAGAGTCCTCCGAAGCCTTCCATCGTCTGTCCATCGTAGCGGGGTGGTGCGACGGGCCCCGGGCCATCGCCTTGCGTTTTACGCTGTAAACCATGAGGATGATGTGCCAGAGCCTCGTGAGATTGCGCAAACGCCATCTGCCGTTCGTCATGGCTGCCGGGATCGGGGCGTCTCTGATTGGTGCGCCGGCCCACAGCCAGACCCCGGCCGCGAGCGTCGTGGCGTCGGGGACGGCCAACACGTTCAGCCCTTCCAGCGTGACGATCGCGACGGGCGGGACGGTCGAGTTCACTTACCCGACCGGGCCAGCAACCAAGCTGCACAACGTCAGCTTCACGAATATGCAACCGGCTCTCTGCGAGCTGACGGCCGGACCCACTCCGGGCCCCGGGACGCCGCTTCCGAAGACGCCGGCTGCCGCGCCCTGGGCGGGAACGTGTACGTTCGCCGCTGCCGGCACGTACGCGTTCGTGTGCGTCAAGCACGCCGGCATGACCGGCTCGGTCACGGTCGTCGACCCGGCTGTCGTGCCCAATTCGCCTCCGCCTCTGCCTCCCGAGCCCGCTCCTCCTCCCGCGCCACCGCCACCTCCGCCAGTCGCGCCGCCTCCGCCGGGACCCGCGGAGCCGGCCGCATCGGCGCTTCGCCTCACCGCCGCCCAGCGCGGCGTCACGATCCGCGGATCGGTGAACGTGAGGAGCGCCGGCTCGCGCCTGCTGGCGCGCGCCTTCGCCCGCCGCAAGGCGCTGTTCGGCGGTCAGAGCACGCGGCAGGTGCAGGTCGGCCGCCAGTCTCGCGCGTCGGTCGGGGCCGGGCGCGTCGCGTTCGCCGTCCAGATCAGCGCGGTGGCGCGAAGGGCGCTGCGCCGCAACGGGCGATTGGCGATCAGCCTCCGGCTCACGGTCACGCCGCCCAGCGGGCCGGCGTACACCGCCACTCGCCCCGTCACCCTGCGCCGCCGGTAGCCGGCCACAGGCTCAGCGCCGTTTCAGCATCACAAGGCCGACGTGGCCGCGGCGCAAGCGCACTTGCCGCCCGTAGCCCGTCAGGATCCTCGGCTGCAGGGCTGCCGCATCCAGATCGGCGAGCGCCTCCGGACGCGAGTCCCAGCCACATCGTGGACGTGAGCGAGATAGCCGCCGTATGCCTCCATGCTCGCGATGACCACAAACCATTAGCCTCGCCCGCACCATGGCGGAGATCGAGGGCGCTGGTGTCGCGCTGCACTACGACGAGCGTGGCGACGGGGCTTCGGTGCTGGTCATCCACGGGCTGGCGTCCGACGCCGCCGCGTGGGCGGAGCCCCTGCAAGAGCTCGCTGCCGCGGGCGCGCGGGCGATCGCCTACGACCGGCGTGGCTACGGCGCCAGCGGGGCGCCGGAGCCGTACGTGGCGACAACCGTGCAGGAGCAGTCCCAGGACGCCGCGGCGCTGCTGGAGGGACTGCGAGCTGCGCCGGCGCTGCTCGTCGGCGACGGCTTCGGCGCACTCGTCGCGCTCGAGCTGCTCGTCCGCAGGCCTGAGCTCGCGACGGGTGCGGTGCTCGCCGACCCGCCGCTGTTCGCGTTCGTGGCGGAGGCGACCGAGATGCTCGCGGCGCAGCGGCAGCTGCTCGAGGACGCGCTGCGCCAGGGCGGTCCGGCGGCGGGCGTGCAGGCGTGGCTCGGCGACGAGGTCAGCGCCGAGCGACTGCGACGAGCGCGCGCTTCCTACCTCGGCTTCTTTGCCGACTACGCGGGGCAGTCGAGCTGGTCGCCGTCGCGGCGCGAGCTGCGATCAATCGCGGCCCCCGTCGCCGTGGTGACCGGCACCGCGTCGGCGCCGCATATCGTCGCCGCGGCGGAGGCGCTCGGCGGACTGCTCGAAGACGTCCGTCTCACGCGTGATGGTGACGTCCTCGCGGCGGCGCGGGCGCTGCTCGCGTGACACGATGAGCAGCGGATGACGCCATCGGATCCCTACCGCTCGCTGCGCCCGCCGGCACAGGTCGCCGTCGCGCTGCTCGGGCTCGGGTTGATCGCGGGCGCGGTGGCGTTCGTCCTGGAGATGAACCACTACAGCGTGCTGTCGGACCTCAACCGCGGCGTGAACCTCGATCCCGGCGACCTCGGCCACGCCGACCAGCTCACACGCTCGGCTGACCTCGTCCGCTTTGGAGCGTTCCTCACGGCGGCAATCGCGTTCCTTGCATGGTTCGCGCGCGCCTACCGCAACCTCGCACGCCTCGGCGTGCCGGGTTTGCGCTACGCGTCGGCATGGGCCGTCGGCGCGTGGTTCGTTCCGATCCTGAACCTCTTCCGACCAAAGCAGGTCGCCAACGACATCTGGCGCGCGACCGACCCGCAGCTGCGCAGCGACGGCTGGCACGGGCGTGACGTCTCGCCGTGGCTGCACTGGTGGTGGGCCTTCTGGGTCGCCGGCGGCGTGTTCGGAAATCAGGCAGCGTTCGCGCAGATCCAGGCCGGCACAGTGTCAGAGCAGTTGCGGGCCAGCTCGTTTGCGATCGTCGCCGATATCCTGTTCGCGGTTGGGGCGGCGTTTGCGATCGCGGTCGTGAGCGTCGTGACTCTGCGCCAGGAGGCGCGGGCGCAGGCGTTGTCCAACGCGCAGGAGCTCGCTCCCGTGTAGCGGCCCCGAGGGCTGCGGACGCTGCTCGATCAGCCCTGGCGCCGGGCGACGACGGCGACCGTGCCGCCACGCCGCGCGATGCCGAACAGGGCCTCGGCGAGCACGGCGAACGGCGCGAGCAACAGCGCGGCTGCGGTGACGAGAGCGTCGGTGCTGCGCAGCGCTGCGTTGCGCTTGAGGGCGTTGTAGAGCCACGAGGGCGTCCTCGTCGCCCGGTTGACGACCGATTGCCACAGGCCGAACGGGTTGTGCTCGGCGAGCACGTGATGGGTGACGACCGGCTCCAGCCCGTGGCGGCGCAGCAACGCGTGCAGCCCGGTCACCGTGAAGTGCGTGCGATGGCGCGGGACGTCGAGGTGATACCAGCGCGGGCCGCCCGCTCGCGCCTGCACGCTGGCGAGGTTCGGCACGCCGACCAGCAGTAGCCCGCTCGGGCGCAGCCAACCGGCGATCCGCGCAAGTGCCGCGCCCGGGTCGTCGAGGTGCTCGAGCACGTGCCACAGCTCCGCCGCGTCGAGCGACGCGAGGGGGACGGCGGCGTCCTCGATCCCGGACTGCACGAGCTCGACGCCGATCGCCTTCGCGCCCTCGACGCCACGCAGCGACGGTTCGATCCCGTGGGCGTACCAGCCCGCTGCGCGCGCCTGCGCGACGAAGCGCCCGCGCCCGGCGCCGACGTCGAGGATTCGGCCGGGCGTCTGTGCGCCGGCCTTGGCGAGCATGTTCAGGCGCCGGCGCGCGAAGCCGTCGAGGACCGGCGCGGCGAGCTTCGATCCGCGCGGCGCCCCGCCGCCGTACGCGCCCGCCTCGTGTGCCTCGGGCGGCACCGGCGCGAGCGTGACGGCGCTCCCGCAGTCAGCGCAGCGAACGAGCTCGTACTCGCCGGGCAGGGCGGGATCCGAGCCCGGAACGGTCCGCCACGGGCGCAGTGCGCCGTCGCAGGCCGGGCAGCGGCCGGTCACCCGCCCCGGTCGTGGAAATAGAAGCCGGGCAGGGCGGCGCGGGTGATCTGCGCCGTCATGTGGTGGGCGAGCTCGAGGTCGCCGGTCCGGGCGGCGAGGTCGTCGAGCGTGACGATTCCGGTCAGGCGGCCGTCGTCGAGGATCGGCAGGCGGCGAATGCCGTGGCGGACCATGAGCTCGGCTGCCTGCTCGACGTCCATCCCCGGCTCAGCGGTGACGACCGGCGACGAGGCGTGGGCGGCGACCGGGTCGCCCGGGTCGCGGCCGTCGGTCAGGGCGCCGATCGCGAGGTCGCGGTCGGTGACGAAGGCAGCGAGCGAGCCGTCCTCCTCGACGAGCACAACCGAGCCGACGTTGCGCTCGCGCATGAGCTCGGCAACATGGCGTACCGATGCCGATGGCGAGGCGGTGACGACGCCCTCGGTCATGACGTCACGAATCTCCACGAACGCAACATACACTTGCGCCGTGGCTGCCACGGCCGACGAGACGCTCGCCGACGAGCAACGCCGGCGCACCCAGGCTGGGGCGGCGGCGATCGCCGCCGGCGTGCTGACGATCGGCGGCGGGCTCATCGCCGCGGTTGTCTACAGCGACCTGCCGTCGGTCCCGCTGCTCGGCGCGATGCGCGAGCGGCTGAATCCCGTCGCGCCCGCCGAGTCGCTGAAGGCCAGGCAGGTGCTCTTCTACCACGACAACGCCCTCGAGCTCATCGCGGTCTCGATCGTGCTGGCGCTCGCCGCGGCGGCGATCGGGCTTGCGCTCTCGCATCTGTACCGCTCGACGAAGGCGCGCCGCCCCGAGCTTCCGCGGGCCGCCATGATCGCGGCCATCGGCGGGGCCGTCTGCGTGGCGATCTCCGGCATCGTGCAGGCGATCGGCGTGACGATCGAGGCCGGCGCGTTCGCGAATCTGGCGAATCAGACCTCGCAGGCCGCGCGCGACGCGCTGAACTCCCCGCTGGTCATCGCCTCCCTGGTCTTGCGGCAGGTCGGCGTCTTCGCACTGGGACTCGCGTTCGTGCTGCTGTCGCTCAACGCGATGCGCGTCGGGCTGCTGACGCGCTTCATGGGCGTGCTGGGGATCATCGTCGGCGTCCTGTTCATCGTGCCGCTCGGCTCGTCGCTGCCGATCGTGCAGGCGTTCTGGCTGATCGCCATGGGAGCGTTGTTTCTCGGCTACTGGCCTCCCGGGCGGCCGCCCGCGTGGGATACGGGCGAGGCGCAGCCGTGGCCGACCCAGCAGGAGATCCGTGAGGCGCGGCTGGAGCAACGGTCCGAGCAAGGCGGTGATGGGGGGAGCCGCTCGCGCAACGGTCGTGAGACGAGCGATCCGGCGCCGCGACTGCGCAAGGAGCGCGCTGAACCGCCTGAGACGCCGGCCCCGGAGGCGCCCGCGAAGGCTCCGCACCCGTCGTCGAAGAAGAAGAGGCGCAAGCGCCGGCCGTAGTACCGCGCCGCTGATATCGTGCCAGGCGGTCCTTCCGGGCCGCCGTATGCGTGACGCTCGCTGACATCCGCCTCGACTGACCGACCGGTCCGCGTGACCGGTCGTCGCGGAAGTCGCCGTCGAGCTTGCCCCTGAGTCCGGAAGGAGTCCGCATGCCGTCGACGTTGCTCGACGCCCAACAGATAACCCGCCAGCACGGCGCCCGAACCGTCCTCGACGCCGTCGATCTATCCGTGGACGCGGGCAGCCGTATCGGCTTGGTCGGTCCGAACGGGGCCGGCAAGTCGACGCTGCTGCGCATCCTCGCCGGCCGTGAAGTCGCCGACGTCGGCACGGTCCGGCAGTTCGGCACAGTCGGCTACCTGCCTCAGCTTGCTGATGCCGAAGACCGAAGGATGACCGTGCGCCAGACGATCCTCGACAGCATCGGGCTGACATCGGCGAGCCACGCGCTCGACCGCTGGGCGGCAGCGCTCGCGGCCGGCGATCTCGATGCGGTCGAACCACACGCCGCCGCACTCGAGCACTGGCTCGCGCTTGGGGGCGCCGACGTCGATGCTCGACTGGGTGCGGCGGTCGCGGAAATGGGCCTAGGGACCGGCTTCCTCGACCGACCGATGGGCATGCTGTCTGGTGGGCAGGCAGCGCGAGCGGGCCTGGCGGCGCTGCACGTCGCGCGCTTCGACGTCGTGCTGCTCGACGAACCGACCAATCACCTCGACGCCGACGGACTGCGGCGGCTGGCGGCGCTGCTGGACGCCCGCGCCGGCGGGATCGTGCTCGTCTCTCACGACCGCGGGGTGCTGGCGGAGTCGGTCACCGAGATCGTCGAGCTTGACCGGCACACGGGCCAGGCGACGCACTATCACGGAGGCTGGGACGCGTATCAGCGCGAGCGAGCGGCGGCACGCGAACGGGCGCGAGCGGAGCGCGAGCACGCTCTCGAACGCCGCGAGCAGCTCATCGCGGCCGAGCGCGAGACGCGCCGGCGTGCGGCGGCGAGCCGCAACCGGGCTCGCGCTCGTGTGCACGACAACGACAAGCACATGCGCGAGTGGGTGACGATGCGCGCCGAGGAGATGGCCGGGCGCGCGCGCAAGATGGGTACGCGGGCGCGTCGCGTCGATGTTCCCGACGCGCCGTGGGAGAACCCGCCCCTGCGGCTGGCGCTCACGTCCGCGGAGCGCCGCAGCGCCTGGGTCGTCGCTCTCGAAGCGGTCGTCCTGCGCCGGGGCGACTGGTCACTCGGTCCGCTCGACTTCGCGGTCGCGCATGGAGAGCGAGTCCTCGTCAGCGGCTCCAACGGCAGCGGCAAGTCGACGCTGCTCGGTGCGCTCGCCGGCCAGATCCGTCTCGCCCAGGGCGTACGCCGGGTGGCACCCGGCGCCGTCGTCGTCCAGCTCGGGCAGGCGCGCGAGGCGCTGAGCGGTCCCGCGACGCTCGTCGACCAGGTGCGAGCGCTCACCGGCCTCGACGAGACGTCCGCCCGCACAGCACTCGCGGGGTTTGGCCTGCGCGACGATCTCGCCGGACACAGCGTCGCGATGCTGTCGCCCGGCGAGCGGACCCGCGCGGAGCTGACCGTGCTGGCGCATCGACGCGCGACGTGCCTGCTGCTCGACGAGCCGACCAACCACCTCGACGTCGAATCCTTGGAGGTCCTGGAAGCGGCGCTGGAACACTGGCCAGGCGCCCTGATCGTTGCGACCCACGATCGCCGCCTGCGTGAAAGGCTGAGACTGGACCGGGAGCTTGCGCTCGGAGACCTCGTGCTCGATCGGATCAGCGCCCGTCGATGAGCGCGGCGAGCCCGTCGAGGACGCGCTGCAGACCGAACTTGTAGGCGTGGTCGGGATCGTGAGCGCTGCCGTGCGCAGCGCCGGCTGCGGTCCCGACGCGGGTGGCGAGGGGGTAGGTCCGGGGGTCGAGAACGCGGGCGAGCAGGGGGGCGTTGGCGGCCCACCACTGCTCGTCGTCCACGGCGCTGTCGTGCCGCGCGGATATGGCGTCGGCGGCGGCGCGGGCGCCAGCCTGCACGAAGCTCAACAGGTAGGTGAGCGCGTCGTCGATCTCGACGTCGTCGAGGCCGAGTCCGTCCAGCGCGGAGAGCTCGTGCTCGTACTTGGCCATCAGCCCCGGGCCGAGTGGAGGCCTGAGGGTGGAGACCGTGGCGGCCCAGGGGTGGGCGTGAAACAGCGCTCGATTCTCCTCGGCGACCGCCGCCAGCCGTTGTCGCCAGGGTTGTCCGGTGGTGTCCGCGCGAGGCATCTGCGCGTAGACCGCGTCGAGCATGAGGTCCAGCAGCTCGGCCTTGGACGGAACGTAGGTGTAGAGCGTCATCGCGGCGACCTCGAGCGCCTGGGCGACGCGGCGCATGGTGACGGCCTGCAGACTCTCACGATCGGCAAGGTCGGTCGCGATCGCCAGGACATCGTCGAGGCTCAGCCCTCGCGCCGGCCCGCGTCGCAGCGTCGCCTTCGGATCGCGCCACAGCAGTTCAAGGGTCCGCGCGGGATCGCCGGCGCTACTGCGTTCGGAGGGCATCCGAACATCCTCTCTCTCGACGCTGCATAGTACGCCGTACGTTGTACGGTGTACATCGTTACGTTTCCGGTCGGCTTCTCGCCGGCCCGCATCGCAGCGAAGGAGCAACCGTGCAGATCACATCATCGGCCGTATCGCTGAACGTCGAGGACGTCCCGGCGTCCAGTTCCTTCCTCGTAGAGCACTTCGGCTTCCACGAAGAGATGGCTGCCGACGGCTTCGCGTCCCTCCCCCGGGACGACACGGGCATGAACGTCGTCTTCCTGCGCCGCGGCCTCGAGAGCCTGCCGGCCGACCAGCGCGACGATCACGCGTCAGGGATCATCCTGGCCTTCGTGGTCAACGACCTCGAGGGCGAACTGGCTCGTCTGCAGGCCGAGGGCGTCGCCATCACACTGCCGCTCACCGCCGAAGACTGGGGCCAGCGCGGATTTCAGGTCCGCGACCCCAACGGCGTCATCGTCGAGCTCGTCGATTGGAACGCCGCGATCGATAGTTGACCCAGGCTCGGGCTGCCGGCTCGTCAGGCCGCCGGCTCAAACAGTCGCAGCCTCAAGGCCGAACGCCACGCCGGTCAGCTCCTCCGACAGCGTCCAGAGCTGCTTCGCGGTCTCGGTGTCCTGGGCCGCAGCGGTGCGGCTGGCGGGCGCCGGATGGCCACGCTGCTCCAAGAAGCCGCCCGGGCCGCTGTAGCTGTTGCCCGGCAGATTCTGGGTGGCCGCATACAGCGTCGGCAGCGCGCCCATCGCGTCGTCCTGGGCGAACAACCTGTTGGTGATCGACATGATCCGGTTCTGCAGCCCGCTTCCTGTGTGGCTTTGCAGGTTCGTGGAGGCGTACCCGGGGTGTGCGGCGTGCGCGCTGACCGCGGATCCGGCGTCCTGAAGACGGCGCTGCAACTCGAGCGTGAACAGCAGGTTGGCGAGCTTGGACTGCCCGTACGCGGTCCAGCGCGCATAGCCGCCGCGCTCGAAGTTGAGGTCGTCCAGGCGGATCTTCCCCGTCCGGTGGCCGGTCGACGAGACGGTCACGACGCGGTCGGTGATGTGGCGCAGCAGGAGGTTCGTGAGTGCGAAGTGGCCGAGGTGGTTCGTGCCGATCTGCATCTCGAAGCCGTCCTTCGTGCGGCGCTCGGGCACGGCCATCACGCCGGCGTTGTTGACGAGGATGTCGAGGTCGCCGTCCCACGATTCGGCGAACGTACGAATCGACGCGAGATCTGCGAGGTCGAGCGGCTGTACCTCCGTCGTGCCCTGGATCGTGTCGGCGGCGCGCTCGCCCTTCGCGGTGTCGCGGACCGCCAGGACGACGCGGGCACCGGCGCGCGCCAGCTCGCGAGCGGTGACCAGGCCGAGTCCGCTGTTGGCGCCCGTCACGATCACGGTGCGGCCATCGAGGGAGGGCAGGTCGGCGGCGGTCCATTTGGAAGAGGTCATGGCGATAATGTAGGCGCTGACAACAATGATGTCAATGTCTACATTGTCGGCTACGCTAGCGCTCGTGACGACGCGCCCCTACCACCACGGCAATCTCCGCGCGGCGCTGCTCGAGCAGGCCGAGCTGACGCTCACAGAGCGCGGGGCGCAGGCGCTGTCGCTGCGCGAGCTCGCGCGCGAGATCGGCGTCAGCCACGCCGCGCCGCGGCGCCACTTCCCCGATCGTCAGGCGCTGCTGGACGCGCTTGCGGAGGACGGCTTCGATCGCCTCGGCGACGCGCTCGCTCGGGCCGTGCAATGCGCGGGCGCGGCCTTCGACGCGCGGCTGCATGCCCTCGGACGGGCCTATATCAGCTTCGCGACGCGCCACGCGGCGCTGCTCGAGCTCATGTTCGCCGGCAAGCAGCGCCCGGGCGCCGACAGCGTGCGCGAGAGCGCGGATCGCGCGTTCGCGCCCCCGCGAGCGGTCATCGTCGAGGCGCAAAACGCGGGCGAGCTTCAGGCCGGCGACCCGGGACGTGTCGCGATCGTTGCCTTCGCGACGCTCCAAGGCCTGGCCGCGATGGCCAACGGCGGCATGATCGAAGCCGCCCCTGTCGACGCGGTCGTGACCGATGCGATCGACCAGCTGCTCGACGGGCTGCGACCGCGCTGATCCGCGATACGGTCCACGCACGATGACCTACGAGGAAGCCTGCGCAGCGCACTCGTGGCAGGTGCCCGAGCGCTACAACATCGCCGCCGACGTATGCGACAAGCACCCGCGAGACAAGCTCGCGATGATCCACGAGGACCCCGACGGCAACGTCCGCGAAGTCGCGTGGGGCGAGCTCCAGGACATGTCCAATCGCTTCGCGCATCGCCTCGTAGACGCCGGCGTACAGCGCGGCGACCGTGTCGCGATGCTGCTGCCGCCGACGCCCGAGACCGCCACCGCGTTCTTCGGCACCTGGAAGGTCGGCGGGATCCTGCTGTCGATGTCGATCCTCTACGGCGACGACGGTATCAAGCACCGCCTGACCGACTCCCAGGCCGCGATCGTCGTGACGAACGCCGCCAATCGCAGTCGCGTGGAAGGTCAGACGCAGGTCATGGAACTCGAGCCCGGCGACCTCGATGACGGCCCCGCCGGCGTCGAGCCGGTCGACACCTCCCCCGACGATCCCGCCCAGCTGTACTACACGAGCGGCACGACCGGCCTGGCGAAGGGCATCCTGCACGCCCATCGCTACATCCTCGGCCACGAGGAGTTCGTCTACTGCCACGACGTGCAGGAAGGCGAGCGCTTCCACGGTATGGGGGAGTGGGCGTGGGCGGCCGGGATCTCCCCGCTCCTCGGCCCGTGGCGCTTCGGCGCGACGCAGGTCGTCCTGCAACGCAAAGGCGGCTTCGATCCCCATCTGCAGCTGGATTTCCTCAGCCGCCACAAGGCGACCAACGTGTTCGCGACGCCGACCGCGATCCGCTCGATGATGGGCATCGGCGACGCCGGCACGCGCTACCCGCAGGAGTTCCGCATCGTCTGCTCCGCGGGCGAACCGCTCAATCCGGAGGCGATCCGCTGGTTTCGCGAGCAATACGGCGTGACGGTGCTCGACTACTACGGGCTCAGCGAGTCCTATCCGCTCGTCGCGAACTACCCGTTCATGGACGTGCGCGAAGGCTCGATGGGCAAGCCGATGCCCGGCTGGGACGTGAAGATTCTCGACGAGGACGAGAACGAGGTGGCCGTCGACGAGCGCGGCGAGATCTGCCTGCGGGCACGCTCGAACCCCCACTATCCGCTCGGCTACTGGAACAACGACGAAGCCGCGACGGAGACGTTCGGCGGCGAGTGGTTTCACACCAAGGACGCCGCCTCCCGCGACGAGGACGGCTACATCTGGTATGAGGGCCGCGCCGACGACGTCATCATCTCCGCCGGCTACCGGATCGGTCCGTTCGAGGTCGAGTCGGCGTGCCTGGAGCATCCGGCGGTCGCGGAAGCGGCGGCCGTCGCCTGGCCGGACGAGCGCCGCGGCAAGATCGTCAAGGCGTTCGTCATTCCAGCGGCGGGGTATGAGCCCAGCGAGGAGCTCGGCAAGGAGATCTCGGCCTTCGTGCGCGACCACCTCTCGGCGTACGCCTATCCGCGCCTCGTCGAGTTCGTGACCGAGCTGCCCAAGACCCTGACCGGCAAGATCCGCCGCATCGAATTGCGGGAGAGGAGCAAGGAGCAGTGAGCACGCAGTCAGACACTCACCAGCAGCTTGCCGACCGCCTCGAGGAGCTGCTCGAGGTCGAATCCTTCCCGCCGCCGGAGGAGTTCGCCGCCAACGCGCTGCTCAACGATCCCGAGGTCTACGAGCGGGCGGCCAAGGATCCGCTGGGCTGGTGGGAGGAGCAGGCGCGCGAGCTGGACTGGTTTGAGGAGTGGGAAACGACGCTCGACGACTCGAACCCGCCGTTCTACAAGTGGTTCGCCGGCGGCAAGATCAACGCCTCGCACAACTGCCTGGATCGTCACATCGAGGCCGGCCTCGGCGAGCGCGTCGCGTTTCACTGGCGATCGGAGGAGGGCGAGGAGCGCGACGTCACCTACGCCGACCTGCACCGCGATGTCCAGCGCTTCGCCAATGCGTTGAAGGACCAGGGCGTGCGCAAGGGCGACGTCGTCGGGATCTACCTGCCGATGATCCCCGAGGTCGTCGTCGCGATGCTCGCCTGCGCGCGGATCGGCGCGCCGCACAACGTCGTCTTCGGTGGCTTCTCGCCGGAGTCGGTGAAGGAGCGCATGGAGGTCTCCGACGCGAAGGCGCTGATCACCGCTGACGGCGCCCGGCGCAAGGGCAAGGTCGCCGCGGTCAAGCAGTCGGTCGACGACGTCGGCATGCCCGTGCAGACGACGATCGTCGTGCGTCATACCGGCATCGACTGCCCGATGGGCGAGGGCGACGTCTTCTACGACGAGATCATGCAGGCGGCCGAGCCGGAGTGCGCGCCCGAGCAGCTCGACGCCGAGCATCCGCTCTTCATCCTCTACTCGTCGGGCTCGACCGCCAAGCCGAAGGGGATCCTGCACACGACCGGCGGCTACCTGACCGGCGTCGCGTTCACGCACAAGGTCGTCTTCGACCTCAAGCCCGACAGCGACGTGTACTTCTGCTCGGCCGACGTCGGCTGGATCACGGGGCACTCCTACATCGTCTACGGCCCGCTGATGAACGGCGCGACGTCGGTCATGTACGAGGGGGCGCCGGACTACCCCGACAACGACGTCTGGTGGGACCTGTGCGAGCACTACGGCGTGACGCTCTTCTACACCGCGCCGACGGCGATCCGCGCATGCATGAAGTGGGGCGAGGAGTACCCCAACCGACACGACCTCTCCAAGCTTCGCCTGCTCGGCACGGTCGGCGAGCCGATCAACCCGAAGGCCTGGGTCTGGTACCACCACGTCATCGGCGGTGAGCGCTGTCCGATCGTCGACACCTGGTGGCAGACCGAGACCGGAGCGATCATGATCGCCCCGCTGCCGGGGATCACGCACTGCAAGCCCGGCTCGGCGACGCAGCCGCTGCCGGGCGTCTTCGCCGCCGTCGTCGGCGAGGACGGCGCGGAGGTCGAGCGCGACACGCAGGGCCTGCTCATTCTGCGCAAACCCTGGCCGGCGATGCTGCGCACGCTCTACGGCGACGACGACCGCTACGTCGAGACGTACTTCTCGAAGTTCGGGCCGGAGACGTACTTCGTCGGCGACGCCTCGCGTGAGGACGAGGATGACTACTTCTGGGTCATCGGTCGCGTCGACGACGTCCTCAACGTGTCCGGCCACCGCATGTCCACCGCCGAGATCGAGTCCGCCGTCGTCTCCCACCCGAAGGTCGCCGAGTGCGCCACGATCGGGGCGGTCGACGAGGACACCGGCCAGTCGGTGGTCTGCTTCGTCACGCTGGAGGGCGATCTGGAGGGCACGGACGAGCTCGTCCAGGAGATCCGCGAGCATGTCGCCGTGAAGATCGGCAAGCTCGCGCGGCCGAAGCGGATCGTCTGGGCCGACGACCTGCCCAAGACCCGCTCGGGCAAGATCATGCGCCGCTTGCTGCGCGACATCGCCGAAGGTCGCGAGCTCGGCGACGTCACGACGCTGCGCGACCCCGCGGTGATGGGGCAGCTGGAGGAGAGGATCGCCGCGCGCCGCGACGACGCGGACGCCTGAGGGTCGCTTGGCCCGCGATCGCGCCGGGTAGGTGTCAAATGACACCACCTGAGCGAGTGAGGGGCGGCCATGGCGGGAACGGATTTGCGCGTGGATTGGGAGGCGATCGAGCGGTCGCCCGAGTTCAGGGAGCTGATCGCGGCGCGCAGGCGCTTCGTCCTGCCCGCCACGATCTTCTTCCTCGCCTGGTACATCGGCTTCATCCTGCTCGCTGGGTACGCGCCCGACTTCATGGCGAGGTCGGTCTACCAGGGGCTCACCGTCGGCTACTGCCTGGCGTTGACGCAATTCGTCATGGTCGGCGTGCTCGGGATCATGTACCTGCGCCAAGCCGAGCGCGTGTACGACCCGCTGGCGGAGAGGGTGGTTCGGCGTGCGCTGGGCTCGGCGGGCGACCGTCCGCCGCCGGATGACGTCACGCGCGGTTCCTCGGAGATGACGGCGCGATGACGTTCATCGCAGCAGCGGCCAACGTCGAGGCGCTGGTGATCTTCGGGATCGTCCTGTCGATCACGCTCGTCATCACGTATTGGGCCTCCAAGCGGATGACCGGCGCCGAGGTGTTCTGGGCTGCGGGCCGCTCGATCAGCGGCGTCCAGAATGGGCTGGCGATCTCGGGCGACTACCTGTCGGCGGCCTCGTTTCTCGGCATCGCCGGGCTGATCTTCATCTTCGGCTTCGACGGCTTCCTGTACTCCGTCGGCTTCCTCGTCGCGTTTCTGACGGTCATGTTCCTGCTCGCCGAGCGGATGCGAAACGCGGGCAAGTACACGATCGCCGACGTGCTCTCCTTCCGCTTGCGCGAGCGTCCGGCGCGGACCGCCGCGGCGCTGGGCACGCTGTCGGTCGCGGCCTTCTACCTCATCGCGCAGATGGTGGGGGCGGGGGTGCTCGTCCAGGCGCTGGTCGGGATCGACTTCGCGATCGCGGTCCTGATCACGGGCGTGATGATGCTCTGCTACGTCATCTTCGGCGGGATGCTCGCGACGACGTGGGTGCAGATCATCAAGGCGATCCTGCTGATGGCCGCCATCCTCGTGATGTCGCTGTTCGTGCTCGAGCGAGTGGGCTTCAATCCTGTCGAGCTGTTCAACCGCGCGGCGCGCAACACGACGGCCGAGTCGACGTTCTCCCTGGGGCCGGGGACGTTTCTCTCCAGTCCGATCGACACCGTCTCGCTGGGGATCGCGCTGGTGCTGGGAACGGCCGGCCTGCCGCACATCCTGATGCGCTTCTTCACGGTTCCGGACTCACGAGCCGCCCGCTCCTCCGTCGTCTGGGCGATGTTCATCATCGGCGGCTTTTACGTGCTGACGACCTTCGTCGGGTTCGGCGCCCGGGCGCTGCTGGGCGAGCAGGGCGTGGCGGCTGCCGGCACCGGTGGCAATCTCGCAGCGCCGAACCTGGCGCAGTTCCTGGGCGGGGGCGAGGGCACGTTCGGCGGCGACCTGTTCCTGGCGGTGGTTGCGGCGGTCGCCTTCGCGACCATCCTCGCGGTCGTGGCGGGGTTGGTGCTGTCGGCCTCCGGCGCGATGGCCCACGACTTGTGGTCAAACGTCATCCGCAAGGGCCGGGACTCCGAGCATGAGGAGGTGGTGGTCGCACGGATCGCGGCGGCCTCGATCGGGGCGATCGCGATCGCGATCGCGATCATCGGCGGCGAAGGCCTGAACGTGTCGTTCATGGTCGGCCTGGCGTTCGCGGTGGCTGCAAGCGCGAACTTCCCCGCGTTGCTGCTGGCGTTGACGTGGCGACGCTTCAACACGGCCGGCGCCGTGACCGGCGTGCTGTTCGGAGTGCTCAGTTCGATCGTCCTCGTGATCATCTCTCCGAAGGTGTGGCCCGGACCGGACGCCGAGGGCGGCGCCCTTTCCTTCTACCACCTCGCCAACCCGGGGATCATCTCGATCCCTCTGGGGTTCCTCGGCTGCTGGCTGGGGACGATGCTGTCCACCGAGCGCGGCAACGAGCGCGAGTTCGCCGAGCTGCATGTGCGATCGGAGACCGGCCTCGGGGCGGAGAAGGCGGGGCTCGCGCGCGGATAGTTCGCCGGTACACCCAGCGAGCGCTGGCACGATCACCCGCCCTGCGCAGGCCGGGCTGATCCCGGCGCTCGTGCACGGGCTCGACGAGCTGACGTCTGCGAACACGCGTGCCCACGGCGGACCAGCGTGATACGAGGGCCGTGGCATCAGCCAGCGAGGGGGATCGCGACGTTCGTTCGTCCGGGGGTGTTCCGGGCTTGTCGCTCTGAGACCAACAAAGGCGGAACACCCCTTGTCCGGCTCCGCCTCGCCAACACCCAAACGCCCGATCGCCGTCAAACGAGCACGTCGTGCAGCACGGCGCCCTGAGCGACAACGGTGGCCGTGCTTCGAGCTATGCGTCCGCGAACGGCAGCCGGTCGACGAGATTGGTGAGCTCGAAGACGCGGTGTACTTGCTTGGGCCCGCGCAGGATCGTGACGCGGCCGTTGGGCTGCGCGCGCTCGGCAGCCATCAGCAGCAGTCGGATACCGGTGGAGTCGATGAACTCCAGTTTGGCGAGGTCTACGACGATCGCCGTCGCATCCGATGCCTCGACGCGCAACAGCTCCTCCTCCAGGCGCGGCGCGCCATCGAGATCGAGCTCGCCGATGAGTGCGATGACGTGCGAGTCGCCCTGGCGCTCACTGCGCAGGACGAGGCTGCCCAGATTGCGTGCCCGCTCGGTACGCTCGCAGTCGCTCACCCGGCTACCCCTCTCGTCACGCGGACCCGGTCCTCCCACGACCGTCTCGGGCCGCACCCTAGCAGCGAGCATCGAGCTTGGCTTGCATAGCCCCGCTCCGGGCTCGGCCTCTACGTCAGACCTTCCGGTGTTGCGGAACCCATGAGCCGTCGGCGCCTCGCTCAAAGTCCTGGAAGAGGCCGGGGGCCTCATCGCACATGATCTGAGCCACCTTGTCGAAGACGAGACGCAGCTCCTCTTCAGCGCCCGGCGCCGTGCGCATCTCGATGACGTGCCGGAGCGTCCGGAGATTCGCGGTCCAGACGATGTCCGTGCTCAGGCCGATGGGGGCCAAACGCCGGAGCGCCGACGTGACCTCCTTCTTGACGGCGAAGGGCACGCCCTCGTCATCGAGCCCGAGCGCCTCGGCTGCCGTGACTTGGAACTCCTCCAACTGCTCGACAAGATTGACCACCTGCTCGCGAATGGGCTCCAACGACGACGGAACTCGGAAGCCGAGCTCTGTCAGCCGGACGTACCGCAGGCTCTCCTGGCTGAAGGCAGAGCCGGCTCTGTGCCGCACGAGCTCGTGCGTAAAGACCCGCGAGACATTGCGGAACGCAAACGTGAAGTTCGCGTGTTCGAAGACGCTTCCGTGGAGGCTGCGCAGAAGGTTGCCGAAGTACGCACGCTGGTCCTCGCGGATGCGCGTGACGTTGGGATTGAGCCCAGGCTCCCAGCTTCGGTAGCACAGGCGGCCACAGAACTCGACCAGTAGCTGTGCGCCGTTGAGCTCACCGTCATCGTCGGCCAGCCGACGCTCCAGCCACGACGTCCCGCCGACATCTTGAAGATAGGCGCGAATCGCATCGACGTCGATCGACGGACGCGAGATGAGGAAGATGGAAGGAGTGGTTTCGTGCATGGCGAACGGCGTGGCTGCCGACGCTTGGAGCGCTGTCGGTGGGTTCATGCCCGCATCGTGCCGGGCACGTCGGTCGGAATCTTGGGCCGATGACCCTATCCGCCGGACCCACCACTACGCTCTCGCCATGACCCATCCCCGCCTCGCCTCGCTGGTCGTGCTGCTGCTCGCCGCATGCCTCGCCGCGTCCGCGCTCGCCGCCGGACCAAGCGACAGCGCGAAGCTCAAGCAGGCGCGGGCGCTGTGGGCCAAACAGCACGTGCGCGACTACAGCTTTCGCCTGAAGCTCAGTTGCTTCTGCCCGCCCGATGTCCGCAGGTCCGTGATCGTGACGGTGCGCAACGGCCGACCCCACGGCGCGCCGGCCTCCAGCCGCCACATCGACACGTTCCCTGAGATGTTCGCCCGCATCCGCGAGACGCTGACGAAGCCCGGCAGCGGCGGCGCGAGGGTTCGCTATGACGCCCGCCGTGGCTTTCCGCGATCGGCTTCGCTGGATCCGATCAAGCTCGCGGCCGACGACGAATACAGCTGGACCGCGGACCGGTTCCGGGTGCTGCGGCCGCGCTGACGCCGGCTCGTCTTCAGCCCGACGTGACCCCGGGCCGCAACGCTGCGTCAGCCGCGGCGCCGAGCGGTTCGGCAGCCGCCTCGGCGGCCACACCGAGCGTTGCGTGCTGGTCGCTGAGCCCACCGCTCGCCGGATCGGCGAGCGCCAGCGCCCGCGGCAGCTGCCGGCTGCGCGTGAGCTGCAGCTCGCTCAGCGGTTGCAGGACGCCGCGTAGCGCCAGCATGCCACCGACATAGCGCGGCGCCCACACGCGCGCTGAGCGCCGCGTGATGGCGCGCTCGATCGCGTCCACCGCTTGCCCGAGCGGCGCCGGCCGCACGACGAACTTCGGCAGCAGCTCGGACATGACCTGCGTCGACGGATGAGCGAAGCTCGCCTGCACGAGGTCCGTGTCGATGAAGCCGAAGTAGGCGCAGCCCACCCGGGCGCCGGTCGGCGCGGTCTCTACGCGCAGGCAGTCGGTCAGCGCCTCGACCCCCGCCTTGGATGCCGTATAGGCGCCCATCAGCGGCGAGTGACTCGCCGCGCTCAGCGACGCGATGTTCAGCAGGTAGCCGCGGCGCGCCACGATCTGGTCGAGCACCGCCCGGTTCGTGCGCCACACGCCCATCAGGTTCACCTCCAGGGTGCGCTCGACCTGCTCCATCGGCGCGGTCGCCAGCCGGCCGATGTACGAGATGCCCGCATTGGCGATGGCGACGTCGATCGCGCCGAAGCGCGTCACGGTGCCCGCCACCGCGCGCTGCAAGGCGGCGAAATCGGTCACGTCTGCCTCGAACGCGGCCGCGCGATCGCCCAGCCGCGCCGCCAGCGCCTCGAGCAGCTCGGGCTCCAACCCGACCAGCGCGACGTTGGCGCCGGCCGCGTGCAGCCGCTGCGCGGTCGCCGCCCCGATTCCGCGCGCCGCGCCGGTGATGAACACCGTCCGCCCCGCCACGTCAAGACGCCTGCGCCGAGGCATCCGGATCACGCCACCGCCGCCGAGGCGGTCGCGGGCGCCGGCTCGCTCGCTCCGGCGCCGGTCCGCAGCTCGTACGCGCGCGTATCGAAACGCCGCGTGCGATGGCGGAACTTGAACGTGAAGTCCGGCCAGATCGTGACGTTGCGCCCGTCGGCATCCAGATACCAGCTCGCGCAGCCCGACATCCACACGGTCTTGGGCATCCTTGACTGCAGGCGCTCGTTGTAGCGCGCCTGGACCTCCGGGCGCACGTCGAAGCTCGTGACGCCGCGCTCGTCCATGACCCGTAGCGCGTCCATGATGTACGCCATCTGCGACTCGATCATGTACACCATCGAGTTGTGCCCGAGCGCCGTGTTCGGTCCCGTGAACTTGAAGTAGTTCGGCAGGCCCGCGATCGTCGTCCCAAGGTAGGCCTGGACCCCGCTGCCCGCGGCGCGCTCCAGCAGCGTCCGGCCGTCACGGCCGCGCACGAGCCCCAGCGTCGGCGGGTCGGTTACGTGAAATCCGGTGCCGAAGATGATCGTGTCGACCTCGCGCTCGCCGCCGTCCGCGCTCACGATCGTGTTGCCGCGGATCTCCTGGATCGCGCCGGTGACGAGCGCGACGTTCGGCTTCTGCAGCGCCGGATACCACTCGTTCGAGAGCAGGATGCGCTTGCAGAACACGTCAAACTGGGGAGTGAGCTTGCGCCGTAGCTCCGGATCGCGCACCTGGTTGCGCAGGTGCAGGCGACCGATCTGCATCAGCGGGCGCAGCAGGCGCTGGTCCTTGACGAGACCCGGAACCAAGCTCTCCTTGTTCCAGTACACCGCCGAGCGCACGAACTTCTGCAAGAACGGCGCCTTGCGGTACAGCAGCCGCTCCGCGCGCGTCGTCGGGCGGTCGGGGTGGGGCATGATCCAGGGCGCCGTGCGCTGGAAGACGTGCATCGTTCCGACCTGCTTCTGGATGCGCGGCACGAACTGGATC
Organism: Solirubrobacteraceae bacterium; assembly: GCA_033855115.1. Classification (GTDB taxonomy): domain Bacteria; phylum Actinomycetota; class Thermoleophilia; order Solirubrobacterales; family Solirubrobacteraceae; genus CADCVQ01. The sequence goes on along the minus strand of JAWVGJ010000164.1, from coordinate 14,430 downwards.
GCCGAGGCGCCTGTGCCGATGACCGCGACGCGCTTGCCGGTGAGATCGTGGTCGTGGTCCCACTGCGCGGAGTGGAACATCGTCCCAGGAAAGGTGTGAAGGCCCGGCAGCGCGGGGATCGACGGATGGCTCAGGCCGCCGGAGCCGTCGACGAGCACCTGCGCCGTCCACGATCCGCGCGAGGTCTCGATGCGCCAACGCTGCGCGTCCTCGTCCCAGGCCGCCGCCTCGAGCTCGTGTCCGAAGCGGATGTGCGAGTCGATCTCGTGCTGCGCGCTGAGCTCACGCAGGTAATCCCAGATCTCCTGCTGGCGCGGGTAGGTCCGCGTCCAGTTTGGGTTCAGGGCGAAGGAGAACGAGTACAGGTGCGACGGGATGTCGCACTGGCAGCCGGGGTAGGTGTTGGCCTCCCAGGTGCCGCCGACGTCCTCGGCGCGCTCGAGGATGACGAAGTCCTCGATCCCGGCCTCCTTGAAGCGGATCGCAAGCCCGAGCCCGGCAAAGCCGGTGCCGATGATCGCGATCTTCACGTGCGGAGCGTGGCCGTTTCGCGCCGCGGGCGAGCCGCCCTGCTGGTCGAGCACGCTGGTCAGTCGCATTCGCTGCTCTACCTTCCGCCGGTGTAGGAGGAGATGCCGGCGACGGGTATCCGGGCCGGCCAGGCGTCGTCGGGCTGGGGTTCCCCGCCCCCGCCGGTCTCGGGCTGAGGGGTGGCCGGCGGTGGCGGCGGTGGCTCGCGTCGCTGCCGGGCGGTCCTGCCGACGCGATGAAGCGCCCAGGCGATCGCCGCCAGCAGGAGCAACGTGAACCCGAGGACGACACCGTAGGCGGCGTAGGTCACGGCCGGGTCCGCGATCCTCGCCTCACGCTGGAGCAGTTCCTTGTCGGAGAAGAACGGGCGCGTGAAGCTCGCGGGGGCGCGGATCGCCGGCACGGGGATCGCCTTGTCCTGCGGTGCGTAGATCGGCAGGCCGAGGACCGCGTTGCCCTTGTGCATCCGGATCATCGTCTTCCACTCGCCGTAGACGGGGAGCGGCACGTTGGACCGGAAGACCCCGGGCCTGACCTCGCGCAGCTTGTCGACGATGCGCCCGCCGCCCTGCCACGCGGTGGCGGTCAGCCAGTTCGCGCCGTCAGCACCGTCGCGCGGGTTCATCGTGACGGTCGCCGCGACCGTGCGCTGCGCGCCGCCATGCGCGTCGCGCAGCTGGACGGATGCGCTGACGTCGCTCGTGCCCGTCGTGTTCAGCGGGAAGGCCAGCAGGCCGGCGATCACGATCGCCGAGGCCAGCGCGGCCCAGCGCAGCGTCGGGCTGCGCGGAATCGTCTCTGATCCCAGCCGCGCGCCGATCCACGCGCCGACGAGCGATGCGGCGACGGCCATCGCGAAGCCGAGCCCAATCACCTGGCCCAAGATCTGCTCCGGCCAGGGCAGCGGCATCCAGACATGCGACCAGCCCCACTCGACAGCGAGACCGATCGTTCCGATCAGCGCTCCGCAGATGGCGCCGAAGCGCAGCGGGCGCTTGACCGTCACGACCAGCGCCGCCGCCTCGACCAGCGCCGCTTCGACGATGTACAGCGGGAAGTGGGCGACGCTGCGTCCGAGGCCGCCGACCGACACCGACAGCAGGCCGCGCATCGCCAGATAGAAGAGAACGGCGCCGAAGGCTGCGCCCGGGCCGAGCCAGACCCGAGCCGCCACGAGCGCGACCCCGGCCGCGAGCATGATCAGCATGGGGTGGTAGATCAGCTGGAACTGCGGCACGCCGAGGTCGAACTCGAGCTGGAAGGTCGACAGGCCGATCAGCAGGCCGCCGGGCCATGCGATGCCGCGCAGTGCCTTGACCCAGCTCGCCTCGTGGTCGGGTAGGCCGCTGGTCTTCACCGCCCGCCGGACTTCGACTTGGATGACGGCGATGCCGAGCAGCGTCATCGCGGCGCCGCCGATCAGCATGAGGTGCGTCGGGCCCCAGAGCGTGACGTCCTGGCCGAATATCCGGTGCCACACGTCGTCGAGCGGGAAGCCGATCAGCGCGAAGCCGCCGGAGGCGCACATGAGGACTCCACCGAGCGGGGCGTTCCACTCGCGACCGATCCTGATCGAGGTCGGACCGGGACGGTCGGGGCGATCCTCGCGCGGCAGGCAGATCGCGAAGAAGCCCGACGCGAAGATCCCGTACAGGCCGGCGAGGATAAACCAGTGGGCCGGGTTATTCAGCGGGCCGGGATCGCGGCCGACGTCGACGTGGATCGAGACATCCCAGTACAGCCCGAAGACCGCCGAGATGAGCGACGCGATCGCCAGACCGCAGGGCAGCGACGCCCACGCGGGCTGACCGGATATGCGCTCGGCGAAGCGCTCAAACCAGCCGAGCGTGGGGACGAGCCCGCCGCGATGGCCGAGGCCGCCCATCAGCAGGAAGATGATCGCGAACGCGGCGACAAACGAGGCGGCGCCGATGGCTTCGGTTGGAGCGCCGCCGGCCGGGCTTGCGGCGGGGAGGACGGCTGAGGCGGAAGCGGGGCTCACAAGTCGCCACCGTACTATGTAACGTCAGTTCGTGTCAAATAGGATTGGGGTGTGCTTCGACGCTCGGAGCCACAAGGCCGCCGGCGAGCCCTCGCTGGCGCGGGCGGCCTGTACTACTGGCTGCACGCGGGCTGGGTCGCCTCACGACCGGCACACGCGAGTGGCAACGCGCCATCCGGCGCGGCCGCTACCCGCCGGCTGCACGCGGGTTGCCGGTCGCCTTGCCCGGGTCGCTGTCTGCGGGCTTGGTCGTGTCCGCCGCGTCGTCGGCGTCGATCTCCTGCTCAGCGTGCTCGCGCGCATCGATTCCGGTGCCGGGCGGGGCTTCCTCGGGATAGCCCTGGCCGACGTCGCGTTCGCGCGGCTTGTCCTCGTCGTTGCGCGAGTCGGTCACGCCCGGCGGTCTACCCGCTCGCGCGTCAGAACAGACCCAACGCCGCGCCCGCATCGCGGACGACGTCGAACAGCGGCGTCGGGATCACGCCGAGCGCGAGCGTCAGCGCGCCGAAGACGACGGCCACGGCGACGACCTCGCCTTGCGCTCGCAGGCCGGTCGCCTCGTCCGAGCCGCCGGCGAGCAGCGGCTGCTCGCCGCCGCCGATCGCCGGCCCCGGGAAGGCGGCGTCCATCGTCGGGGTCATCCAGATCGCCGCGATGACCTTCAGGTAGTACGCCAGCGAGATCATCGAGCCGACGACGATGAAGACTGCGAGCCACGCGTAGTCGCCGGCTACCGCGGCATCGATCAAATAGAACTTGCCGATGAAGCCCGCCGTCGCGGGAAAGCCGGCGAGCGCGAGCATCGCGATCGTCATCGGCCAGGCCAGCAGCGGGCGCGTGGACCCGATCCCATTCAGCGAGGCGATGTCGTCGCCCCACGGCGTCTCGCGCTCGCGCGCGACGATCACGGCGAACGCCGCGAGGTTCATGACGAGATAGACGGCGATGTAGAAGATCGTCGCCTGGAGCCCCAAGCGCGACGCGACGACGACGCCCGCCAGCATGTAGCCGGCCTGCGCGACCGACGAGTACGCGAGCAGGCGCTTCAGCGACGACTGGCCCAGAGCACCGACGTTGCCGACGACGATCGTGATCGCCGCCAGGATGGCGAGCGGCGGCGCCCAGTCGACCGAGGCGTCGATCAGCGCGATATCGAACAGTCGCAGCATGACGCCGAACGCTGCGGCCTTCGTCGCGACGGCCATAAACGCGGTGACGGGGGTGGGGGCGCCTTCGTAGACGTCGGGCGTCCACTGGTGAAACGGCGCGACGGACGCCTTGAACGACAGGCCGACGATCGTCAGCGCGATCCCGGTCAGCAGCAGCGGGTCGGAGACGAGGTCGCCGGAACCCGTCAGCGCCGCCGCGATCGTGCCGAAGTCCGTCGAGCCGGTCGCGCCGTAGAGGAACGCCAGGCCGTAGAGCAGCGTCGCCGAGCCGACCGAGCCGACAACCAGGTATTTCAGCCCGGACTCCAGCGACGACGCCCGGCGCATCTCCGTCGCGCACAGCACGTAGAGCGGGATCGAGAGCAGCTCCAAGCCGAGAAAGACCGACACGAGGTTCTGCGCCGCGACGAGCACGATCATCCCGGCGATCGACGTGAGCAGGAGCGCGTGGTACTCGCCGTGCGCTGCTTCGCGCGGCGCGACGTGGCGCCAGGACAGCAGCACGGCCGCGATGCCGGCGACGCAGAAGATGATCGTCAGGATCAGCGTCAGCTCATCCAGGCGCAGGGCACCGGCGATGAGATCCTCGCGCTCGCCCCACTGCCAGACCGAGAACACGATCGCGAGCACGAGGGTCAGGATGCTCAGTGCCGGGACGGCCTTCTCGCGCAGCGCGCGCGCGGGCGCGAGCCCGAGCAGGAGCACGACCAGCGCACCGCCGAAGACCGCGACGAGCGGCGAGGCGCCGGCCCAGTCGATCGCCGGCCCGGCGACCTTGGCGGCGGCGACGATCACGGACCGTGCTCCGTCGAGCCTGGCCCGTACACGGTCCAGCCGGACGCAACGCCGTGGGCGACGGGCACGATGCTCGTCACGGTCGGCTCGCTGCGCTTCAGCGCGAACTGCGGGTACAGCGCGATCGCCAGGATCGCGAGGACGAGCGGCACGAGCACGAGCCCGTCGCGCAGCTCCATCTCACGCGACTCCACGCCCGGCCCGGTGCGGTTGTGCATCGTCGTGATGTACAGCCGCAGCGCGTAGAACGCGGCCAGGACGACGCCCGCCGACGCGACGATCGCGATGACGGCCTGCTCTTGGAAGACGCCGAGCAGGATGTAGAACTCGCCGACGAAGTTCGACGAGCCTGGCATCGCAAGCGTCGCGAACGTGACGACGAGAAACAGTGCCGCGAGGGCCGGCGCGCGCATCGCCAGTCCGCCCATGTCGCGGATGTCCTCTGAGCCGCCCGAGCGCGCCGCAAGCAGCGCCACGATGAAGAAGGCGGGCGCCACGACGAGGCCGTGGTTGAACGCCTGCAGGATCGCCCCCTGCGCGCCCTGAGCGTTCAACGCGAAGATCCCCAGCGTGATGAAGCCAAGCTGGGCGACCGACGAGTAGCCGAGGATCAGCCGCGTCTCCGTCGTCGTGAACGCCATCGCCGACCCGTAGAGGATCGAGGCCAGCGCGATCAGCAGCAGCAGCGGCTGGTACTGCGCCACCGCGTCGGGGAACAGCGGCAGGCAGACGCGCAAGAAGCCGTACGCGGCGACCTTGCTCAGTACGCCGGAGAACACCGCCAGCACCGGCAGCGGCATCGCCCGGTAGCCGTCGGGCATCCAGCCGTGCAGCGGGAAGGCTGGCATCTTCACGAGGAACGCGGCCGCGAAGAACAGGAAGATCCATTGCTGCGAGGACTCGCCGAGCGTCCGCTGCGCGAGGTCGGAGAACGCGAACGACAGGCTGCCGTGGCCTTTCGCCGCAAGCACCCCGGTGGCGATTGCGGCGGTCAGCATGAGCAGCGAGCCGACGAGCGTGTAGATGACGAACTTGATCGTCGCCTGCACGCGGCCGGCGCCACCCCAGATGCCGGTCAAAAAGAAGAACGGCACGAGCATGAGGTCGAAGAACACGACGAACAGGGCGAGATCCTGAGCGAGCAGCGCACCCAGCACCGCGGTCTGCGCCAGCGCGAGGTGGAAGTAGAACAGCCGCGGCTTCTCCCAGTCTGTGAAGTTCGCCCACAGGGTGCAGCTGAACCACAGCAGCGCGGTGAGCAGCACGAGAAACAGGTTCAGCCCGTCGACGCCGAGCTTGTAGGAGATCCCGAGCTCGCCGATCCACGTCTCGTCGGTGATGTGCTGCAGGCCCGCCATCGAGCTGTCGAAGTCGACGAGGTAGGTGATCGCGTAGGCGAGCACGAGCAGCGTCCCCACCAGTGCCAGCCTGCCCGCGACCTTCGGCGGCGCGAGCAGCCCGAGGATGCCGAACGCCAGCGGCAGCCACAGCATGATCGACAGGTGCAGCGTCACGAGGCCAGCAGAAAGTAGAAGGCGAGCACGACCATCCCGACGACGATCAGCAGCGCGTAGTAGCGCAGGAAGCCCGTCTGCGCAGCGCGTACGGCCGAGGACCCGGCGCGCACGACGCCGGTGCTGCCGCCGACGAGCACCCCGTTGACGAAGATGCGCTCGAACGTCTGCTGGGCCCACGCGCCGAACCACAGGGCCGGGCGCACGGCGAGCATCGTGATGAGCTCGTCGAAGTACCACTTGTTCAAGAACAGCTTGTACAGCGGGGCGAAGCGTTCGCGCGCCCGCACCGCGATCACGGGGTTCTTCACCCAGATGTAGTAGGCCGCGCCGATGCCCGCGAACGCCACGAGCGCGCCGAGCACCAGCCCGAAGGTGATCAGGCCGCCGCTGGGCTCGCGTGTGTAGAGGGCGGAGTCCTCGAACGTCGGCTCGAGGAAGTGGTCGACGACGTGGGTGACCTGCGGGATCTGCAGGAAGCCGCCGACGATCGCCAGGACCGCGAGCGTCCCCATCGCGATCCTCATCGTCGGCTCGCGTTCGGCGATGTGGTGCTCGGGACCCGGAAAGCCGACGTCGGTGTCCTCGACCTCGCCGGTCGCCGGGTTGGTGTGTACCTCGGCGTGGTGCAGGTGGCCCTCCTCGAGCTCGCGCGCCTCCGGCACGGGCTCACCCCAGAAGGCGCGGAAGATCATCCGGAACGTGTACAGGCCGGTGAGGAACGCGCCGACGTAGCCCGCCACGTAGAGGATCCAGAACCAGCCGCCGCGGTCGCCGATCAGCAGCAGGATCTCGTCCTTGGAGAAGAAGCCCGAGAACGGCGGGACGCCCGCGAGCGCCAGGCCGCCGATCGCCATGCAGCCGTACGTGAACGGCAGCGCGCGCCTGAAACCGCCCATCCTGTCGAGATCCTGGTTGCCGGCCATCGCGGCGATCAGCGAGCCGGCGGCCATAAACAGCAGCGCCTTGAAGAAGGCGTGCGTCATGAGGTGAAACAGCCCGGCCGCGTAGGCGCCCGCGCTGACGCCCATGACCATGTAGCCGATCTGCGACATCGTCGAGTAAGCGATGACGCGCTTGAGGTCGGTCTGCGCGAGCGCGGTCGTTCCCGCGATGAGGAGCGTCGCGCAGCCGATGATCGCGCCGACGTCGGCGGCGATCGGCGCCTGCTCGAAGAGCGGGTGCATGCGTGCGATGAGGTACACGCCAGCCGTCACCATCGTCGCCGCGTGGATCAGCGCGCTGACGGGCGTCGGGCCCTCCATCGCGTCCGGAAGCCACGTGTGCAGCGGCACCTGGGCCGACTTCGCGAACGCGCCGACGAGCAGCAGGATGCAGCCCGCCACGAGGTTGGCGTCGTTGGTCTGCGGGAAGCCCTCCTTGACCCCCTCGAAGGCCTTGAGGTAGTCCAGCGTGCCGAGGTGCTTGAAGATGAAGAACGTCCCGAGCACCAGCCCGACATCGCCGAACACGTTGATGACGAACGCCTTGATGCCGGCATTCGTCGCGGTCGTGCGCCGGTACCAGAAGCTGATCAGCATGTAGCTGGCGGCGCCGACGAACGCCCAGCCGATGATCAGCAGCAGGAAGTTGCCCGCCAGGACGAGCAGCAGCATCGAGAAGACGAAGAAGTTCAGGTATGCGAAGAAGCGGACGTAGCCCTCGTCTGAGTCCAGGTAGCTGATCGAGTAGAGGTGGATCAGCGTCGAGACGCCCGCGACGACGAGGATCATGAAGACCGACAGCGGGTCGACGAGCAGCGACAGCTGGGCGTCGACGCCGGCCGAGTTCGCGTAGTCCCACGCGACGGCGACGACGTGGCGCTCTTCGTGGGGGAGCGCCTGGAGCTTGACGAGCGCGCCGATCGCCGATGCGAACGACAGCGCGAGCGCGCCCGTGCCGACGTAGCCGGCCGCGCGGCCCGGCAGGCGGCGGCCGCCGAGCCCGATGACGATCGTGCCGGCCAGCGGGAACAGCAGCGTGGCCCAGGCGAACAGCTTGAGCGAGCTCACCCTTGGAGCTCCCGCAGCTCGTCGACGTCTATCGGCAACCTGCGGCGGTGCATGGCGACGATCACGCCGAGCCCGACGGTGACCTCACAGGCTGCGACGACCATCACGATGATCGCGAAGATCTGGCCCTCGGCGTTGCCGTGCATGCGGGCGAACGCGATCAGCGCGAGGTTCGCCGCGTTGAGCATCAGCTCCAGGCACAGCAGGATCACGAGCGGGCTGCGTCGAGTCAGCACGCCGCCCGCGCCGATCGAGAAGATCAGGGCCGATGCCGCGAGGTACCAGCCGATGTCCATCTACCCATCCTCTGCCGGGGTCGCTGCCTTCGTCAGCGCCGGCCGGTCGCCGACGCTCTCGGCCATCGTGCCGGTGTTCATCGGTCGCAGCAGGTCCATCGCGCTGAAGCGCGCCTGCTCCTCGCCGGCCGACAGCCCGCCGCGGCGGCGCGCGAGGACGACTGCGCCGACCGCGGCGATCAGCAGCAGGAAGGAGGCGACCTCGAACGGCAGCAGGAACTTCGTCAGCAGCAGCTCGCCAATCTGCTTGGGCCCGCCGAAGCCCTGAGCGATCGGCGCCCCGGGCGAGTCGATCAGCTTCAGGCCCGAGCCGAGCGTCGCGATGCACAGCTCGACGAACAGCGCGCCGCCGAAGAGCAGCGCCGCCCCGCGCAGGCCGCTGCCGGCGCGCGGCCCGAGCGGCTCGTCTTGCCCGCCGACGTAGGCGACGACGAAGACGTAGAGCACCATCACGGCGCCCGCGTAGACGACCACCTGCGCTGCTGCCACGAACTCGGCGTTCAGCAGCAAGAACAGCGCCGCGAGGCACAGCAGATGGGAGACGAGGGCGAGCACGCTGTAGAACGGGTTGCGGACCGCGACGACTCCGATCGCCCCCGCCACGGCCCCGATTGCGGCCAGGAAGAACAGCACCTCCGCCATGAAGCGCGCAATCTATCGGTGCGGGCGTCCTGACCCCTGTCCGAGACCTCTCCGAGCGCGTAGTTCGCGCCTGCCGGGGCGGGCGCGAACTACGCGCGGTGCAGCGAGAACCGCCGTTGCACCGCACTGAGGTTGGGGTACCTTCCGGGAGTGGGACGGGAGTCCGCGAACTACTTCCTGACGCTGGCGCCGGGCAGCGAGAAGCAGGCGATGTTCGTTCTCGACGGCGCCGGCGCCGAGCTGCTCCGGTCGACCAGCGACACGCGGATCGATTTCTGCCTGCGCGACGAGCACCGCTACTGGATCGACCTGCGCATCCACCGCGAGCCCGAGCTGTGCCTGGAGATCCGGATCGCGCTGACGAACGACGAGTGGTCGATCCGTGCCCCCTTGGAGCTCGCCCTGATCGCGCTCGCGTGCTGCATCGCCGGGCAATCGCTGCGCGACGAGGACGGCAACACGATCGCGGCGATAAATCAGGACGGCTGGTCGTTGCGGCTCGAGCAGCACTACGGCGAGCTGCGCGACGAGTTCGTCGCGCGCGTCGGCGACTTCACGGCGCCGCTCGCGGCCGACCATGTCTACATGTACCTCCACCAGACGCGCTGGAACCGCGACAACGACGCCGAGCTGGAATGGCAGCGCGAGCGCGAGATCGCCAAGATCGAGGAGATGTGGGAGAAGCCAGCGCCATAGGAGAAAATCGGGTTGTCCCTCGGCGATCTACCACCACGACACCAGCGCCAGCGCGAGCGCGGCCAGCGCGACGCTGAAGATCGCCGCGAGCAGCAGTTCGAACCCCAGCCAGACGACCGCGATGCCGCCGAGAGCGAACGCGGGCACGACCACGACCACGAACGTGAGCACGTTGTCGAGGAGGCTCGAGTCCGTCGTCCGGGCCGGTCCGGCGAGCACCCTCCCACCTCTGACGCGACCGCACTGCGGGCAGCGTCCGAAGACGGTTCGCGTGCTGCGCCCGCAGTTCTCGCACGGCGTGGCGTTGATCGGTTGGTCGGACACTCCCGTCTGCCCGTCCGTCGTTGGGAACGACGCCATTCACAATAGGAACGACCGACGGGACAGCGCAACCTCTTCGAGAGCTGTCACGTCGTATATCGGTCCGGATCGCGAAACCGTTGCCGATTGCAGCCGTTAGAGGGGCATGACCTGCCTGCGACGCGCCGTGCTGATTGCCTGCGCGCTCGCAACACCGGCGTCGCGCCCTCGGAACGTCGGCCGCAGGCCTCCGCTCCTACCTCAGCGATGACATGCACATGCTCGCGACGCTGGCTCACCGGCGCCACTGGCGCCTGGGGTCGCTGGCGCGCCACCTGACGCGCCGGTTCGACGGGCGGGTGCCCAAACGGCGGCTTGCGGCGCTGCGCTGGCGAACCGAGCGCATGCTCACCCAAGGTCATCTCGCGCAGTACGTGCTCTACCACACCTTCCACGGGCCGGCGGTGCCCGCGCACGCCGAGCAGCTGTTCGGAATCACGCGCGGCGTGTTCCTCGCGGCGCGGCAACAGAACCTCTCTCCGACTCAACTTGCGCTGCGCGTAGAACGAAACCCCCGAATCGTGCGAGCCGGCGCCCTGCAGGTGCTCGAGGACGAGGCGCAGCAGGGCGTCGCGTCACGGTCGCAGTCGCGCGCTCAAGCCCGTCGCATGCTCGCTCGCCAGACCCGCGACCTGGACTGCTGGATGGCCTCGCCGCTGCCCAAGCTCGACCCGAACAACCCCTTCGGCGCCCGCGACGGCGGTCACGGGCACGGCCACGCGCCGCGGATCCCGGGCTGCAACGGCGCACACGCCTGACCCTCGGGCCGCGCGCCCGAGCAGCTACTCCCCTTCGCTGCGCAACGGCGTCCGCTCCAGCGGCTCCTCGAGCAGCATCTCCTTCGTGAAGATCAGGTCCGAGCGGTTGTAGTCCGACATCTCGTAGTCGTGGCCCATCGTGATCGCGTCGAACGGGCACGCGACCTCGCAGTAGCCGCAGAAGATGCAGCGCGCGAGGTTGATCTCGTAGACGGCGGCGTAGCGCTCGCCGGCAGAAACCCGGTGCTCGGGCGTGTTCTCGGCCGCGACGACGCGGATGCAGTCCGCCGGGCAGGCGGCGGCGCACAGCGAGCAGCCGACGCATTTCTCAAGGCCCGTGTCCTCGAAGCGATGCAGGCGGTGGCGGCCGCGGAAGCGCGGGTAGACCGGCACCTTCTCCTCGGGGTAGGAGATCGTCTTGGGTCCCTCGAAGACGCGCGCCATCGTCGTCTTGAGGCCGCGCAGTGTCTCGCCGAACGCGCGATAGGCGCCGCCGGCGCCGCCCGGTTGGGGCGCGCGCTGCACGACCAGCGTGTCGTCGGCCGGAATCCAGCGGGTCACGTCGGTACTCACGATGTTGCCACCACCACGATTGCGGTCACCAGGGCGTTGAGCGTGGCCAGCGGCAGCAGCACCTTCCAGCCGAAGCTCATGAGCTGGTCATAGCGCAGGCGCGGGAGCGTCGCGCGGATCCAGACGAAGAAGAAGACGAACAGGAAGATCTTTGCGAACACGACGAACGGGTCCACGAAGCCGGGCGGGTCGATGCCGAACGGCAGCAGCCAGCCGCCGAGGAACATCGTCACGGCGATCCCCGAGACGACGAGGATGTTCACGTACTCGGCGAAGAAGTACGACGCGAACTTCGCGCCGCCGTACTCGGTGTTGTAGCCCGCGACGAGCTCGGCGTCGGCCTCGGGGAGGTCGAACGGCGCGCGGTTGGTCTCGGCGAAGGCGGAGACGACGAAGATCAGAAAGCCGACGAACTGCGGCACGACGTACCACATGCCCGACTGCGCCTCGACGATCTGCGTCAGCGACAGCGTCCCGGCGGTCATCAGCACGCCGACGAGCGAAAGGCCCATCGCGACCTCGTAGGAGATGAGCTGCGCCGCGGCGCGCATCGCGCCGAGGAAGGAGTACTTCGACCCGCTGGCCCAGCCGCCGAGCATCAACCCGTAGAACGCCACCGCGCCGAAGGCGAACACGTAGAGCACCCCGATCCCGACGTCGATGCCGTAGAGGCCGACCTGCTCGCCGAAGATGTTGGCGACGTCGCCGAAGGGAATGATCGCGAAGGCCGCGAGCGCGGTCAGCAGCGAGATGATCGGCGCGAGGCCGTACAGGAAGCCGATCGCCGTGGACGGGCGGAACGGCTCCTTCGTCGCGAGCTTGATGATGTCCGCCAGCGGCTGGGCGAAGCCGAACGGGCCGACGCGGTTGGGCCCGTAGCGGTGCTGGAAACGCCCAAGCAGCTTGCGCTCGGCGAGCAGCACGATCGGCACGATCTGCACGGCGATCGCGAACAGAATCAGCGACTTGACGATCTGGATGTACCACGGCTCGGCGTAGCCGACGACGGCGAAGATCGACATCAGCCCGGCGCCACCTCGACGAGGGCGTCCTCGAGCTCCGTCGCGGAATCCTCTGCGATGCCGGTCTCGAGAAAGACCGTGCCCTCGGGAACCGCCGCGCGCAGCACCGCGGTCGCATGCACGCTCGACCCGTTGGAGCCGACGGTCACGCGGTCGCCGTGGGCGATGCCCATGCGCCGCGCGTCGGCGGGCGACAGCTCGGCGCGCTGGCTTTGGCGCAGGAACTTCAGCGCCGGCGACAGCTCGACCTCCGGCGACGCCCAGATCGACCGGAACGTGCCCAGACGCAGGACGCCGTTGGGCGTCGGCGCGTGTGGCGGCGTCTCAAGGCCGAAGGGACCCGTGTCCGCGGCCGGCCACGCGGCGCTCGCCGGCCGCGCCGGCCAGCGCAGGCCGCGTCCGCCGAGCTCGTCGAGCGTCAGCCCGGCGTAGAACGGGATCGCGTCGAAAAGCACCGCCGACGCCATCGCGCCGGTCAGGATCCCGGGCTCGTGCCCGAGGCGGCGCGACAGGTCGGCGAGCACGTGCCACTCGGGCCGCACCGCGTCGGGGCGCGCGATCGCCGGGCGCAGGCGCTGCACGCGCCCGTCCGGATGCGTGACCGTGCCCTCCTTCTCGGCGTAGGACTCGGCGGGAAAGACGACGTCGGCGTGCTCGAACAGCCCCTCGGTGAGGAACTCGGCATGCGCGATCACCGTCCGTGCGCGATGCATCGCCGCGGCCCACGTACGCCGCCTCGGCAAATCGCGCAGCGGGTCCACGTGCAGCAGGTACAGCGCCCGCAGCTTGCCGGCCGCCACGGCAGCGCCCATCGCCTGGCTGTCAAGGCCAGAATCGCTGACCGCGGTCAGGCCGGGCCCGGCATTCGGCAGCACCCCGACCTCGCGCAGGCCGCGCCCGTTCGTGCCCGCCGGCAGCTCGAGCAGCCCCGCGCCGTCGTGGCCGGTGCCGACGAGCCGGCCGGTGACGTTCAGCAGCGCGCGCGCGGCGTGCTCGCCGCGGGCGCCATGGGTCAGGCGCTCGCCGTAGACGATGACGATGTCGCCTGTGCCCTGCGAGCCGCTAGGCGAGCGGGTATCGCCGGCGTCGGCGAGCAGCGTCGCGAACGCTCGCACCTGGGCGGCGTCCGCGCCGGCGGCGACCGCGAGCTCGTCGACGACGCCGGTGCCGCCGAGCGCCGCGTTCAGCGCGGCGCAGAACGCCTCGCCGGCGCCGGGGGCGAAGCGCGCGACCGCCGTCGCGTTGGCATCCAGGGCCGAGGGCCGGCTCGTGGCGACCGCGAGCTTCACGCGGTTGCGGCGCACGCCCTTGCGGATCCGCAGGTCGAGCACGGGCGCGTCATCGACCGGTTCGCAGTCGAGCACGAATACGGCGTGCGCGAACTCGAGATCTGGCACCGTCGCCTGCAACGCCGGGGAGTGCAGCGCCGCGTGCAGCTCGCGCGGCAGCGAGCCGCCGGTGCGCGAGTCGATGTGCGGCGAGCCCAGCGCCGCACGCACGAGGTGGGCGAGCAGGAACCCCTCCTCGTTGGTCGTCTCGCCGCCGGCCAGGGCGCCCACCGACGCCCCCGCCGTCCGCAACCCCTCGGCCGCCGCGTCCAACGCCTGCTCCCAGCTGACCGGCACGAGCTCGCCGTCCACACGGGCGTGCGGATGGGTGATGCGCTGGTCGATGTGGACGGACTGGTAGGCGAAGCGGCCCTTGTCGCACAGCCAGCCGTCGTCGACCTCGGGGTGGTCGCGCGACAGCACGCGCAGCACGCGGTCGTCGCGGACGGTGAACTCGACGTTGCACTGCGCCGGGCACAGCGTGCACAGCGAGCCGGAGCCCTCGATGTCCCACGGCCGCGCGCGGAAGCGGTAGGGCTGGCTGGTCAGCGCGCCGACCGGGCACAGCTCGATGATGTTGCCGCTGAACGGCGCGACGTACGGATGCCCGTCGAAGGTCGAGACGTAGGTGTTGGCGCTGCGCTCCTGCAGGACGAGCTGGTAGTCCTCGGCGACCTCCTGGCTGAAGCGCACGCAGCGGTAGCAGAGGATGCAGCGCTCGCGGTCGATCGC
>JAWVGJ010000163.1:0-12858 GCA_033855115.1 Solirubrobacteraceae bacterium | reverse complement strand
TGCTGCCCGGCGCGGCGGGCACCTGGACGATCACCGACCTCGGCTCGACAAACGGCGTGAGCATCAACGGCCGGGATATCGATGGCGCCGAGCCGCTCATGGCCGGCGACCGGATCGTGCTCGGCACCGCCGAAATCGTGTTCGAGCTCGAATGATCGAAGACGCGTCAGGCACCGGTTCGCCCCGCGCCCGCGCAGAGCCCTAGGCTCTCTGGAGCTTCCATGCTCGAACCTGTTTCCGTCGGACTGAAGTTCGCCTTCCTCGCCGTGCTCTACCTGTTCCTCCTGTGGGTCTCGCGCAGCGTGCTCAAGGACCTGCGCCGCGGGGCGTTCGGGGGCGCGCCGGACGCGCGCGACGCGGCGCCCGACGCGACGGGGATGCACTCCGCATCGCGGCCGGGCGTCCTGGCGGGGGATGCCGACGTCGCCCCGCGGCTCTTGGTGGAGTCCGTTCCGGGCCTGCAGCGCGGTAGCCGCTACGACGTCTCCGACGGCGCGACGCTCGGCCGCGGCGACGTCGAGATCCAGCTCGAGGACCCGTTCGCATCCTCGAGCCACGCGCGCCTCGTCCGTCAGGGCACGATCCTCGTGATCGAGGATCTCGGATCGACGAACGGCACGTACCTCAACGACGAGCTGCTGCGTGGACCACGTCCGCTGCACGCCGGGGACCGCATCCGGATCGGCGACAGCACGTTCACCTACGACGACCGCTGACCGATCGCATGCTACGCGTCGCCAACGACCACTTCTCGCATTCCGACACCGGGCGTGCCCGCCGGGCCAACGAGGACGCCTATTTCGCGCGCGCGCCGCTGTTCGTCGTGGCCGACGGCATGGGCGGCGCGCAGGCCGGCGAAGTCGCGTCACGCGTGGCGATCGAGACATTCGAGCGCGACCTCGGCCACGAGGGCTCCGACAGCGCCGAGCAGCTGCTCGCCGCCCGCGTGCAGGAAGCGAACAGGCGTATCCACGAGATGTCGCAGGCCGAGGAGGAGCGTGCCGGGATGGGCACGACGATCACCGCCGCCCACGTCGGCGAGCACGACGTCGCGATCGCGCACGTCGGCGACTCGCGTGCCTACCGGCTGCGCGGCGAGGAGTTCACGCGGCTGACCGAGGACCATTCGCTCGTCGAAGAGATGCGCCGTCGCGGACAGTTGACGGCGGAGGAAGCCGACGAGCACCCGCAGCGCTCGATCATCACGCGCGCGCTCGGGCCCGAGCCGGAGGTGATCGTCGACACGTACTCCTGGCGCGGCCTGGAGGGCGACGTCTACCTGCTGTGCAGCGACGGCCTGACGTCGATGGTGCCCGAGGCGCGGGTGGCCGACATCGTCCGCGGCGCCAGCTCCCTGAGCGCCGCCGGCCGCGGGCTGATCGCCGCCGCCAACGATGCCGGCGGTCGCGACAACATCACGGTGCTGCTGTTCCGTCTGGAGGAGATCGGGGGCGACGGCGATCCGGCGCTCGACCAGCCGACAACCGCGGGCCGCGCCGCGCCGACGGCCACCCAGGTCCATGCGGCAATCGCCGCGGCGCCGCCCGCCGAGCCACCGCTGCCGCCACAGAGCGACGGCGATGGGACGCGGCGCCTGCGCCCGGCCGCGGCACCGGAGCAGCCGCCCGCCCCCGCCGCCGCCGGGTCGCGCCGCCGGCGCCGGCTCACCATCAGCTTCGCGATCCTCGCGCTCGTCGTCGTCCCGCTCGGCCTCGGCGGCTATATCGCCAACCAGGCCGTCTACTTCGTCGGCAGCAACGACGAGGGCTTTGTGACGATGTACCGCGGTCTGCCGTACGCGCTGCCCGCGGGCATCAAGCTCTACAGCGTCAACTACGTCAGCGGGGTCCCGCTGGCCTCGCTGCCCGCGGCCCGCGCCAAGCGACTCGTCGACCACACGCTGCGCTCGCACGACGACGCTGCGGACCTCATCCGCGAGCTCGAGCTCGGTCGCGTCGCTTCATGAAGGAACGCAACCGTGAGCTATTCGCGCTGATCCCGGCGTCGCTGCTCGTGACGGCCGGCTTCACCGCGGTCTTCATCCAGCGCGAGGATCTGCTGTCGGACCTGTCGTTGACATACGGCGCGTTCTTCCTCGGCCTGTGCCTAGCGGCGCACGTCGTGTTGCGGATGACCCTGCCGCACGCCGACCCGTACCTGTTTCCACTCGTCGCGGTCCTGGCGTGCTTTGGCCTGGTGATGCTCTACCGACTCGACGAGAACTTCGCACGCGACCAGGCGAGATGGTTCGTGGTCGGGCTGATCTTCTTCTCGGCGACGATCATCGCGCTGCGCCGCGACCATCGCGTGCTCGAGCGCTACCGCTACAGCATCGCCCTCGCCGGGATCCTGCTGCTGCTGCTGCCGCGCCTGAGCAGCCCCGTCAACGGGGCGTATCTGTCCTTGAACCTCGGCGCGGTCGCCTTCCAGCCGGCCGAGCTGGCGAAGATCGCGATCGTCATCTTCCTCGCCTCCTACCTGCGCGACACGCGCCAGGTGCTCGTCGTCGGCGCGCGCCGCTTTATGGGGATCACGTTTCCCCCGCTCAAGCACCTGGGGCCGCTGCTGGCGGTCTGGGGCACGGCGATGGCGCTGCTGTTCGTCATCCAGGATCTTGGCTCGTCGCTGATGTTCTTCGGCGGCTTCCTCGCGCTCATCTACGTCGCCACCAACCGGATCTCGTTCGTCATCATCGGGCTGAGCCTGTTCGGGCTCGGCGCGCGCGTGCTCTACGCGCTGCGTCCGACGATCGAGAACCGCGTCGACGCGTGGCTGCACCCGTTCGACCCCGAGCTCTACAACCAGCCGATCGGCGGGAGCTTCCAGATCGCGCAGTCGATCTTCTCCCAAGCCGACGGCGGGCTGTTCGGCCAGGGCTTCGGCCAGGCGATCATCGACGTGCCAAGCGGCCGCATACTGCCCGCCGCGCACACGGACTTCATCTACGCGGTCATCACCGACGAGCTGGGCCTGCTGGGCGCCTGCGCGGTGCTGCTCGTCTACCTGCTGATCGTCGAGCGCGGGTTCAAGACCGCGATGCTCGCGACCGACTCGTTCTCCAAGCTCCTGGCGACCGGGCTGACCGCGGTGCTCGCCCTGCAGGTCTTCGTCATCGTCGGCGGGGTCACCAAGCTCATCCCCCTGACGGGCGTCACGCTGCCGTTCATCTCCTACGGCGGCTCGTCGATCGCGGCGAACTTCATCCTGCTCGCGCTGCTGTTGCTGGTGTCCGACCGCGCCCGGCGCGAGGCGCACGAGGTCCTGTGAACGCGCCGATCCTCAAGCTCTTCGGGCTCGTCCTGCTGCTGTTCGCAGCGCTGGCCGGAATGACGAGCTACAACAGCGTCATCAACGCCAAGCAGTACCGCGAGAACCGCCTCAACGCACGCCCGCAGATCGAGCAGCAGCGCATCGAGCGCGGCTTCATCCGCGCCCGTGACAACAGCCTGCTCGCGCGCTCCGTGCTCGGCAAGGCGGACCTCTACAGCCGCCGCTACACGCCCGCTGCGCGGAGCTTCGCGCACGTCGTCGGCTACGACTTCCTCCGTGTCGGCCGGGCGGGGATCGAGCGCTTCCGCAATGACGAGTTGCTCGGCAAGCGCAATCAGCTGACCTCGATCGTCGACCAGCTGAGGGGCAAGCGCCGCGAGGGCGACAGCATCGTCACAAACCTCGATCCGCGGGCGCAGCGCGTCGCGCTCGACGCGTTGGGGGGCCGCAAGGGCTCGGTCGTCGCGATCGAACCGGAAACTGGCAAAGTGCGGGTCATGGCGAGCACGCCGGGCTATGATCCAAACGGCCTAGACAACGACGGCGTCTTCAAGCGGCTGAGCACGGATAACGAGAACTCCCCGCTGCTGAATCGCGCGACGCAGGCCGGCTACGCGCCAGGTTCGACGTTCAAGGTCGTCACGGCCGCGGCGGCGCTCGACAGCGGCAAGTTCACGCCGGAGTCGACGGTCTCTGGTAAGTCACCAATCATCGTTTCCGGCGTACCTCTAAACAACTTCTCGAATCGACAGTTCGGCGCCATCACCTTGACCACGGCCCTCACCAACTCCGTCAACACCGTCTGGGCGCAGGTCGCCCAGCAGGTCGGTCGCAAGCGGATGTGGGACTACATGCAACGTTTCGGCTTCGGTTCGGACCCGCCGCTGGACTACCCCGACTCCCAGATGTTCCCCAGCGGGGTCATCGACCTGGCCAAGGGGAAGCAGATTCCCGCGGACTCCAGGCGCGTCGACATCGGGCGCGTCGGGATCGGGCAGGAGCGCCTGCGCGTGACGCCGCTGCAGATGGCCATGGTCGCGGCGACGGTCGCCAACGACGGCGTGCGGATGAAACCGCACCTGGCCAGCCGGATCGTCGACCAGGACGGTCGCACGGTGTCGCGCGTCAAGCCCGAGCAGGCCAAGCGTGTCATGTCCGCCTCGGCCGCGCGCCAGCTCAACGAGATGATGGGCAACGTCGTGCGTGAGGGGACAGGCACGGCGGCGGCGCTCGCCGGCATCGAGGTCGCCGGCAAGACCGGCACCGCCGAGCTCAACCTGCGGGGGCTCAACCAGCCGTGGTTCATCGGATTCGCCCCGCGTTCCAAGCCGAAGGTCGCGATCGCGGTGACGATCGAGCGTGTCCAGGGCGGCCAGGGCGGCGTCGTCGCTGCCCCGGTCGCCAAGCAGGTCATGCAGGAGCTGTTGCGATGAGGCACCAGATCGCGATCGACTCCGTCGTCGACGAGCGCTACCGGGTCATCTCACATCTCGGCACCGGCGGGATGGCCGAGGTCTACTGCGCGACGGATCTGCAGCTCGGCCGCAAGGTCGCGCTGAAGGTCCTGCACGAGCGCTTCGCGGCCGACGACGAGTTCGTCGAGCGCTTTAAGCGCGAGGCCTCCTCCGCGGCGGGCCTGCAGCATCAGCACGTCGTATCGATCTACGACCGCGGCGAGTGGGACGGCGCCTCGTACATCGCGATGGAGTACGTCGCCGGGCGCACGCTCAAGCAGCTCGTCCACGAGGACGGCCCGCTGGACCCCGCGCGCGCTGCCGATCTCACCGTGCAGATCCTGCGGGCCGCGCGCTTCGCGCATCGCCGGGGGGTCATCCACCGCGACTTCAAGCCCCAGAACGTGATCGTCGACGACGACGGGCGCGCCAAAGTGACGGATTTCGGCATCGCGCGCGCCGGACCGTCGGACATGACGGAGACGGGGTCGATCATGGGCACCGCGCAGTACCTGTCGCCCGAGCAGGCGCAGGGCCACGCGGTGAACGCCCGCTCGGACCTGTATTCGATCGGCATCGTGCTCTACGAGCTGCTGACGGGGCGCGTGCCGTTCGACGCCGAGTCGGCCGTCACGATCGCGCTCAAGCAGGTCAGCGAGCAGCCCGTGCGTCCCAGCGAGCGCAACCCCGCGGTGACGCCCGAACTCGAGGCGGTCGTCCTGCGGGCGCTGGCGAAGGATCCCGCGGCGCGGTTCGCCGACGCCGACGAGTTCATCGCGGCGCTGGAGGCCGCCGCGTCGCGGATCCCGTCGGCGGCGGCGATCGCCGCCGCCGAGGCGGCCGCCGCCGCGCTGCCTTCGGCCTCCGGCATCACCGGGGCGATCATGCCACCGCCGCCCTCAGGCCCGCTCACGGGCGTGTATCCGGGTCTCGAGGCCTACGAGGCGCAGCGCGTCGCCGCGCCGCCGCCGCGACCGGGGCGCAAGCGCTCGCGCTGGCCGTGGCTGCTGGTCGCGGCGCTGATCGCGGCAGGAGCCCTGCTGCTGCTCGTCACGACGCTCAATCCCAAGCGCGTAAGCGTGCCCAACGTGGTCGGCAGCACGATCTCCTTCGCTCAGCAGCGCCTGCGCAGCGACGGCTTCGAGGTCGAGTCGGTCCGCGACAACTCCGACAAGCCGCGCAACACCGTCATCCGCCAGGACCCGGCAGCGGGTGCGACGGCCGACGAGGGCTCGCGCATCACGCTCAACATCTCAGACGGGCCCGCGATCACGGAGGTGCCCGACGTCATCGATCTGGATCGCGACGATGCCCACAAGAAGCTGCGTGCTGCCGGCTTCGCGTTCAAGGACATCCCCACGTCCTCGGACAGCGTGGGGATCGACCACGTCATCCAGCAGGAGCCGTCGGCACGATCGCAGGCCAAGCAGGGCGTCGCGATCAACCTCGAGATCTCGACGGGGCCGGAACGGGTCGCCGTCCCCGAGGTCGTCGGTAAGGGCGAGAATGATGCCCGGGGCGCCCTGGAGGGCGCGGGCTTCCGCGTCAGCGTCAGATCCAAGGAAGACGCCAAGGCCGACCCGGGTACGGTCCTCGCACAGAGCCCGGAGCAGGGGACACAGCTCGCACGCAGCTCGACGGTGACGATCACCGT
Organism: Solirubrobacteraceae bacterium; assembly: GCA_033855115.1. Taxonomy (GTDB): domain Bacteria; phylum Actinomycetota; class Thermoleophilia; order Solirubrobacterales; family Solirubrobacteraceae; genus CADCVQ01. The sequence goes on along the minus strand of JAWVGJ010000163.1, from coordinate 6,480 downwards.
CGCGGCGCAACCCAAGCAGGTGACGGTTCCCGACGTCGTCGGGCGCTCGCAGAACAACGCCACCAAGACGCTCTCCGGCCGCGGCTTCGAGGTCTCGCCGGAAGACATCGCGGTCACCACGCCCGACCAGGACGGGCTCGTACAGAAGCAGTCCGTCGGTCCGGGGAAGAAGGTCGACCGCGGCTCGACGGTGACGATCACCGTCGGGCGCTTCGATGCAACGGTGACCACACCCCCTACCACGACGACGCCGCCACCGCCCCCTACTACTACCACCACGCCGCCACCGCCACCGCCCCCGATCCCGTGATCGTCGCGGTCCTCGCCGGGGGGCGCTCATCCGAGCACGAGATCTCGCTGGCGGGCGGCGCGGCGGTCGCCGCGGGCTTGCGCGCGGCGGGCCACGACGTGCTCGAGGTGACGCTCGCCCTCAACGGCACCTGGATGTACGACGGCGCGGAGCTCCCGCTGTGCGCAGGCCGGGGACTGCTCGGCGCCGACGTCGCGTTCCCGGTGCTGCATGGTCCGTTCGGCGAGGACGGCACGGTCCAGGGCCTGCTCGAGCTGCTCGACGTGCCATACGTCGGCTCGGGCGTCCTGTCCTCGGCGACGTGCCTGGACAAGATCGTCGCCAAGGAGCTGCTCGCGCAATCGGGCTTGGAGCAGGTGCGATACCTGGGCGTGGCGGCGGCCCGGTGGGAGCGTTCGCGCGCGGATGTGCTCGAGCAGGCGGCGGATCTCGGCCTGCCGGTGTTCGTCAAGCCGGCGCAGCTGGGGTCGTCGGTCGGGATCGCGAAGGTGACCGACGCGGCCCGGCTCGGCGACGCGCTCGACGGTGCATTCGTCCATGACCCGAACGTCATCGTCGAGGCGATGAGCAGCGGGATCGAGGTCGAGTGCTCGGTCCTCGGCACGGATCGCGAGGCGACGGTCTCGGAGCCCGGCGAGATCGTTGTCGGCGGGGAGTGGTACGACTTCGCCGCGAAGTACTCGCCCGGCGGGATGGAGCTCGTCGTTCCGGCCCGCATCTCACCTGTCGCGCGCGAACGAGTGCAGGCGATGGCGCTGGAGGCGTTTTCGCGGCTGCGTTGCTCCGGACTGGCTCGCGCGGACTTCTTCGTCGAAGGCGACAGACCGCTCGTGAACGAGCTGAACACGATGCCCGGGTTCACCGCGACGAGCGTGTACGCGAAGCTTTGGGAGGCGAGCGGGCTGCCGTACAGCGAGCTTGTGACGCGGTTGTGCGAACTTGCGATCGAGCGCTTTCAACGCGAGCGCGGGTACCGGTTCTGAGGCTTGGTCGTACGGCGCGCGGCGCGGTACTTGTAGAGCAGGATCTCCGAGATCTCGACCTTGTCCTCGCCCGGCGGCAGCTTTGTGATCCACAGCAGGTAGCGCCGGAACCTGTTGCCCGCCGTGTCGAGATCGAACTTCTCGCCGTCGCGAACCGGCCGCGTCGGGCCGGCCTTCGTCCAGCCGACGGGGGGCGCGGTCTTCGGCGTATCCCACGGCGCCACGTAGACGGTCGCCTCGAAGCCGGGCGTCGGCGTCTGTACCTCGAGCTGGCTGCCGGCGACGCCCGCCGGGGCGGCATCGATGACAACGCCGACGCCCGTCTTGTTCAACGTGTTGCCCTTGTAGCGCTCGGTCGACCACGTCGACGTCTTGATGTCGTCCACGATGGCGCTCGTCTGGCTCGGGTGCTCGCCGTCTCCGCCGATCGGATCGAAGTCCGACGCCGCCCGCTGCGGGAGCGGGACCTCGACCACGCCGGGCGTGGGTGGCGCGTCCGCGCGCATGCCGGTGCCGCGCACGGTGTTGTCGGCCGCGACATAGGCGAGGACCCCGGCGAGTGCGATTCCCGCGACGATGAGCGCGAAGAAGGCCTTCGTCGAGCGCCGGACGCCCCAGGGCACACGCTGGCGCGTCTTGTCAGGCAGCGACTTGAGCACGGTCGTGGCCTCGCCCGTGACCTGCCCGCTGCGCGCGGTCTCGATCGCGAGGACGTCCTCGAGGTCGGCGATCATCGACTGCGCGTCGGGGTAGCGGCGATCAAGCTCCTTGGATGTGGCACGTTCGAGCACTGCGGCGAGCGCGGCGGAGACCTCCGGGCGGCGCAGCTGCACGTCGGGCAACTGCTCGCGCACATGCCGCATCGCGACGGCGATCTGATTCTCGGCCTTGAAGGGGACGTCGCCGCAGAGCATCTCGAACAGCACGATCCCCAGCGAGTAGAGATCTGACTGCCCGGAGACGGCCTGCCCCAGCGCCTGCTCGGGAGACACGTAGTCGGTCGTGCCAAGGACGCGGCCGTCGGCGGTCAGCCCCTCCTGGTGCAACGAGCGCGCGATGCCGAAATCCGTCACCTTGGCGGCGCCCTCACCGTCGACCAGCACGTTCTGCGGCTTGACGTCGCGGTGCACGATCCCGCAGGCGTGGGCGGCGCCGAGCCCGCGCGCGACCTCGATCGCGTAGGCGATCGCCTCCGGCACCGGCAGCCGGCCGTGGCGCCGGATGCGATCCTTGAGCGTCTCGCCCTCGACGTACTCGAAGACGATGTACGGCGTCGGATACTCCGGATCGCCCTCCTCGCCGGCGTCGATGACCCCGACGATGTGCGGGTGGTTGAGCTGGGCCACGGCGCGCGCCTCGCGGCGGAAGCGCTCGAGTTGGTCGGAGTCGCCGGCGATCTCGCGGTGCATGAGCTTGATCGCCACCTGGCGTTCCAGCACGGTGTCGAACGCCAGGTACACGGTCGACATGCCGCCCGACCCAACCTGCGCGTCGAGGCGGTAGCGCTTGGAGAGCAGCGTGCCGACCGGAGATGCCATCGCTCTATTGTGCAGTCGCGTGCCCGTGGTGCCCGTCATGTATGTCACCGATTCCGTCTATCCGCAGTCGTGGGCGCCAGAACCGGCGTAACGGCCGTTGCAGAACCGGTTCGCCGCCCGGGTGACGATCTCCTACGTTATGGGCGAACACGGGACGAGATCCTTACCCGCGGAGGATGCTGTCGGCCGCCCGAGCGACCCGTTATGGCAAGCTCCCGACCCTCATGAGCACGCAACCGCCCAGGACGCTGGAAGCACGCATCGCCGAGCTCGAGCGGCGAGTCGCCGGCCTGGAGTCCGACCGGCTGGCCGCCCATTACCAGGCCGCACCGCGGCCGCCGGAGGAAACGACGCCGCTCGAGGGCCATACGAGCGTCGTGCGCGCGATCGCGTTCTCGCCCGGCGGGCGGGTGCTCGCGAGCGCGGGCAACGACGGCACGGTGCGCCTGTGGGATCCGGGCAGCGGTCGTCAGACGGCGATCATCGAGGGTCACACGGGCCGTGTGCGCGCTGTGGCGTTCTCGGCGGACGGGCGGATGCTCGCCAGCAGCGGCGACGACGGCACGGTGCGCCTGTGGGATCCGGGCAGCGGTCGTCAGACGGCGATCATCGAGGGTCACACGGGTCGTGTGCGCGCCGTCGCCTTCGCGCCCGGCGGGCCGACGCTAGCGAGCGCCGGCGGCGACGGGACCGTCCGGCTATGGGATCCGGCGACGTGCCAGCAGACCCTGCTCCTCCAGGGCCATACGGGTCGCGTCCGCGCGATCGCGTTCTCGCCCGACGGCGCCACCCTGGCCAGCGCCGGCGGCGACGGGACCGTCCGCCTGTGGGACACGGCGAGCGGCGAGCAGACCGCCCTCCTGGAGGGACACACGAGCTGGGTCCGGGCGGTCGCCTTCTCCCGCGACGGCGCTCTGCTCGCGAGCGGGGGCGACGACGGGACGGTGCGCCTCTGGGACCACGCGACCGCGAAGCACAAGGGAACACTCGAGGCCCACGCCGACTGGGTGTCGGGCGTCGCCTTCTCACCAGATCGCCGCACGCTCGTGACCTCGGGCGAGGACAAGACCGTGCGGTTGTGGGACTGGGCGACCGGCCTGCAGACGGCGATCCTCGCCGCCCACACCGACGCCGTGTCGTCGATCGCGTTCTCGCCCGACGGCAACCGCCTGGCGAGCGCCGGCGACGACACGACCGTGCGACTGTGGAACCCGGCGACGGGGCGCCTGACGCGCACGCTGGGTCAGGAACGCCGGACGCTGTAGCGCGCTGGGGCGCTCAGCCCTGGTCCTCGAGCCAATCGGCGAGCGGGCCCTCGGCGACCTCGGCGAATCGCGCTTCGAGCTCGGCGCCCGCGTCGAGCAGGCGCTGGACGACCGCGATGTAGTCGCGTCCCTCGCACAAATGCCACTGCGAGCCGAGCGCGGCCCAGGCGATCGGGAGGTCGACCTCGGCGCCCGAGGTTGCGAGCGGATCGGCGCCGCGCTTCAGCAGCCGCCCGACGACGTCGGGGTCGCCGACCCAGCTTGCGTGATGCAGCATCGTGCCCGGAGGGCCTCCGCCGACGTGGCCGAAGAAGTTCGGGCCGAGCGTGTCGACGATGACCGCAAAGCGATCGGGGTCGCGCAGGGCCGCGAGGATGAGCACCTCCTGGGCGTCGGGGCCGAGCTTGTCCTGCGCAAGCGGCTCGTTCGGGCGCTCGCCGCGGGCCAGCGCGGCGACGGCGAGGTCCTCGGGCGCGACCGTTGTGTCTGCCCCGAGCGACGCCAGCAGGTCCGCGATCTCGTCGCGGTTTCGCATGACCGCGTTCTGGTAGGCCGTGCGGTACTGCTCGCGCGGCGTCGACCACTCGCCGCCCTTACGATCGAGCTCCGCGCCGTGCTGGGCGAGCAGTCCGACCATGTCCGGGCCGCAGCCGCGCCGGACGGCGTGGACGAGCAGCGCCCAGCAGTCCTCGCTCGGGTCGGCGCCGTTGCTCAACAGAAGACGGACGTGGTCGAGCTTGTCGTCGTCGATCGCATGGGCGAGCGCGGCCGTGCCGGCCGGGTTGGCGCCACCGTCCAGCAGAGCCTGCAGGCAAGCGGTGTCGGCGGCCTCGGTCGCGTGGTACAGCGACTCGCCGTCGTTCGGGTCCGCGCCGGCGTCGAGCAGGACCCGCGTCAGCTCGGGGTTGTGGACCACGCCCGCCGCTCCGTAGATCGCGGACATCTCGCCGTACTGGTTCGTGAATGTCGAGTTCGGGTCGGCGCCGCGGGCCAGCAACTCGCGCGCCAGGTCGACCGACGCGTAGCACGAGTGCGTCACGTACAGCAACGGCGCCCAGCCGCGCGGGCCGCCGGGCTGGGTCGCGTCACCGTCCCAGCCCTCTCCGAGGACCAGCCGAGCCCAGGGGTCGCGCGCGATCTGCGGGCGCGCGTCGAGCAGCCGCCGGGCGCGGCCGCAGCGTCCGTCCGTGGCGGCGACGACGAACGACTGCACCGTCGCCTCGATGTGGTGGACGAGCGCCGGCCAGCTGGCGAAGCCGTGCTCGCGTGCGAGCACCAGCTGCGCGCTGGCCAGGCGCGCGGGCAGGTCGCCCAGGCGCGCCACCGCCACCGGGTCGCCATCCCGCGCCGCGCGGACGATTTCCTTGGCCTGCTTGCGAAGCTGCTCGAGGTTCACGATGACTCCTCCCAGGTGGCCCGTGTCCGCGGCGGGCGGGAAGAACATCGGATGGCCGAGCAATGCAACGACGTGGAAGGTGGGCTCAGCCCTTCCCGCGGATCGGGTGCGCCCTTCAGCGCGGGCCGGAGTCTACGGGCACGCGCGCGATGCTTCTAGCGCGGTCGGTGACCGTGCCGATCCGGGCGCTCCCGGGGTGGCTGGCGGCCAGCAACTCGATGTGGCCTTCAGCCGATGATGGCCAGGGGGAGGCGCTCGGCGGCGAGGTCGGACGACTCGGCTAGCGCCAAGGTAGCCGAAGCGCCGCACTCCAGCGTTACCAGGCGCAAGGGCAGGGCAGCGGGGGGCTCAAGTCTTGGTCGGAAACCTCCCGTCCAGTCACGATCCACAGCACCGGCTCGAGGTCCGACAACTCTGGCGCAACTTCGGTTCGCTCCTCTCGGCCACCGATGTCATCGGTCGGATGCCCCGGGCAATCCTCGCTGCCCTTGCGACGGCGGGCTACGAGGGCTGAGCCTTCCCGCCTCCCCCGGCGACTCGACGATCGCATCACAGCCAAAATGGCTAGGTTCAGCGATGTTCTTTGCGGTCGCTGCGCCATATGGTGATCGTGAAGCGCGTGGGGAGCCGTTGAATCCCACTGACAGAGCTATAGCGGCGAAAGTGCTTGGTCCTTCCGGGGACGCAACGGCTCGTTATGGCCCCGCCACGCCGGCGCTGACCGCGACGGCCACGAACTGCTTACGCCACTCGTTGGATCGCGACGGGTGGTGCACCCTGAGTCGCACCCGTCGCGTTGCGGGGGGTCGGCTCCCAGAGCAACAGAGGAAACACATTCATGATCCATACGTTTAGCCCACGTCACCTCGCTCGTCGGAGCGTGCTTGTTGCCGGCGCTGTTGCCGGCACGGTCGCTATCGCCATGGGTATCACCAGCGCGTCGGCGACCGCGGCACCCGATACCTGCACGGTCAATAGCGTCCCGGTG
>JAWVGJ010000162.1:0-20811 GCA_033855115.1 Solirubrobacteraceae bacterium | reverse complement strand
CGAATCCCGCCGTGCGGTGAAAGCCGACCGTGTCGGTGACCGCGCGGCGGAAGCGCAGCATCCCCGCGGGCGAGTCCAGAAACCACCATGGCGCCCCGAGATAGATCGAGGGGTAGAACCCCGCGAGCGGCGCGAGCTCGCGCGAGAACGTCGTCTCGTCGACCGTGAACAGCACCAGGCGAAAGCGCGGGTGGGTCCCGTAGCGCTCGAGCAGCGGTCGCAGTGCCGAAGTGAACTCCGCCCGCACGGGGATGTCGGCGCCGGCGTTGGGTCCGTGGGCGTGGAGCGTCGCGCCGTGGTGGTCTCGCTGCACGCCCGGGTGCAGCTGCATGACGAGTCCGTCCTCGCAGGACATGCGGGCCATCTCGTCGAGCATGTGCGCGCCGAACGCTGCGGCCTCCCGCGGCCGACAGTCGCCGCGCAGCGCCGAGGCGAAGATGCGCCGCGCGTTGCGATCGTCCAGGCGCTCCGTGGCCAGGCGCTCGACGCCATGGTCGCTGGAGGTCGCCCCATGCTCGGCGAAGAAGCTTCGCCGCTGCTCCAGCGCCGCGACGAAGTCCTCGTAGGAGTCGATCGGCATGTCCGCCGCTGCCGCGAGGCGCTCGATCTGCGCGGGCCAGCCGGGACGTGCAAGATCGAAGTAAGCATCGGGGCGAAACGTCGGGATGACGCGCCCGGTCCAGCGGGGGTCCGCAGCGAGGGCGCGATGGTGGCGCAGGTCGTCGGCAGGGTCGTCGGTCGTCGCCAGCAGCTCGATTCCAAAACGCTCGTACAGCGCACGCGGGCGGAACTCCGCACGCGCCAGGCGCTGCGACAGCTCGTCGAAGAGCAGGTCCGCGCTCGCGCCCGAGGGCGCGATTCGCGCGCCGAGCACGTCGTGCAGGATCAGCTCGAGCCAGAGCCGCACGACCGTCCCGCTCAGCAGCGACCAGTGCTCGCACAGATGCCGCCAGATGGAGCGCGGCTGCGCCGGACGGCGCAGCTCGTGCAGCGCGACGCCATGGGCGTGCAGCAGCCGCGTGACGTAGTGGTCGGGGGTGACGAGCAGCGCGGCCGGGTCGCCGAACGGCGTGTCCTGCGCGAGCAGCGCCGCCTCGACGTGCCCATGCGGCGAGACGATCGGCGCCCCGGCAACCCCGGCATAGAGCTCGGCTGCGACGCCGCGCGCGGGCTCGGACGGCGGCAGCAGGATGTGCGGGTGGATGGTCAGCGGCTCGCTCATCGGATCGCGGCGTCGATGGCGGCGCGATGACCGTGCGCCACGAGGACGGCGTGCAGCTCGGCGACCGCCGCGACGAACGCGCTCGCTTCCGCGACGGCCGGCGCGAAGATCCCCAGCTCGAAGACCGCCTCCACGAGCTCGCGCGAATCGCGCGCCCGGGCCCCGAGATCCTCCAGCCGCTCGCGCTGGGGGTCGGCGATCGCGCCAAGCCCGGCGGCGTCGTACGCCCCCGGCGTGGCAAGGCAGCGAATGTAGGCGGCGACGGTCAGCGCGAGCACGCGGGGCACGCTGCCGCGCGCGGTGTGGTGCAGGACGGCCGCGCTGATGCGGACCGCCAGCTTGGCCGAACCGTCGGACGCGACCTGGCAGGCGCGATGATCGATCGCGGGGTTGGCGAAGCGGGCGAACAGCTCCTCGGCGTAGCCCGCCACGTCGACCTGCGCAGGCGCGTCGAGCGTGGGCCGCAGCTCGGCGTGGACGACGTGCTCGGCCGCGGCGCGGATCTCCGGCCGCGCGATCGCCTGCGCGATCGATCGTGCCCCGGCGAGCAGGCCGAGGTAGGCGATCAGCGAATGGGTCGCGTTGAGCAGGCGCAGCTTGAGCTGCTCGTAGCGCTCCACTTCGTCGCTGAAGATCGCGCCGGCGACCTCCCAGCGCGGGCGCCCGGCGGGAAAGCGGTCCTCGAGGACCCACATGCTGAACGGCTCGGCGACGACGAGCGCGGCGTCGTGAAGCCCGAGCAGCTCGTCCGCGCGGGCGCGATGCTCATCGCACGTCGCGGGCACGATCCGGTCGACCATCGTGGACGGGAAGTCGATCGACCGCTCGATCCAGCCTTGTAGCTCGGCGGCGTCCGGCCCGGGCAGCAGCCCGACGAACTCCAGCACGAGCGCCCGGGTGTGCTCCCCGTTTCGCGCGATGTTGTCGCAGCTGACGATCGCCATCGGCTCACCGTGCCCGCGCCAGCGCTGCTGCAGCCCCCGCGCGAGCAGGCCGATCGTCGTGCTCGGGGGCGTGCCTGCGAGGTCGGCACGCACCTGCGCGAGCCCCGTGTCCAGCGCGCCCGTCGAGCTGCGGGCGGTGTAGCCGTTCTCGGTCACCGTGAGGGTCGCGATCCGGGTGGCGCGATCGGCGAGCCTGTTGACGACCGCGAGCGGTTCGCCGGCCGCGACGAGCAGCTCGGTGTGGACGCCGACGACGAGCGGGGCCGACCCGTCGCCTCCAAGCTCCAGGACGCTGTACAGGCCGTCCTGCGCGCGCATCGCATCGGTGATCCGGCGCGACCGGCTGGCGACGCCCACGATCCCCCATGGTCCGTCCTCGCGCTGGAGCGCGCGAGCGGTGTACAGCGCCTGATGGGCACGATGGAAGCTGCCCAGCCCGAGATGGACGATGCCCGCCTGCGCCGGCGCGTCCGCGGGGATCGGCGCCCACCCGTCGCCCCCGCCGCGCGCGCCGAGACCGCGGCGCGTCAGTGCTGCCGTCGCCAAGCCCTTCACCAGTCGTGCATCGTGCCGTCGGTGAGGCGGTTGACGGGCAGGTATGCCGCTGAGTAGGGGTGCTGTGCGGCAAGCGTCTCGTCCAGCGACACGCCGAGCCCCGGTTCGTCTCCCGGATGCAGGCAGCCGTCGGCGAAGCGGTAGGCGTGCGGGAAGACCTCGTCGACGAGCGGCTCGTGGCAATGGTGCTCCTGGATGCCGAAGTTCGGGATCGCGAGCCCGACATGCAGCGCGGCTGCCATGCCGACGGGCGAGATGTCGGTCGCGCCGTGACAGCCCGAGCGGATCTGCGACAGCTCCGCCAGCGCGAAGATGCGCCGCAGATGGCTGATCCCGCCGGCGTGCGTCGCGGACGTGCGGATGAAGTCAACGAGCCTGTCCCGGAGGATCGTGCGGCAGTCCCAGATCGTGCTGAACACCTCGCCGATCGCGAGCGGCGTGACCGTATGCTCGCGCACGAAGCGCAGCAGGTCCGGGTTCTCGGCGGGCGTGACGTCCTCCAGCCAGAAGAGGTCGTGGGGCTCCAGCGCGCGCCCGAGCTGCGCGGCCTGCAGCGGCGTCAGCCGGTGGTGGGCATCGTGCAGCAGTGCGGGCTCAGGCCCAAACTGCGCGCGCAGCGCCGCGAACACGCCCGGGACGTGACGCAGGTACGCAGACGCGTCCCACGCCTCCTCGACCGGCAGCGCACCGCGCGCGGCCGGCTCGTAGCCGCCGCGATCGGCCGCGACCCCGTAGACCTTTCCGAGCTCCGGCACCCCGACTTGCGCGCGCACGGCGCGGTAACCGAGCTCCAACTTGGCCGCGACGCTCTGCATCAGCTCGTCCACGTCGCGGCCGGAGGCGTGGGCGTAGACGAGGCATGCGTCGCGGCACGCGCCGCCGAGCAGCTGGTAGACGGGCAGGCCGGCGACCTTGCCCTTGATGTCCCACAGCGCCACGTCGACCGCGGAGATCGCCGTCATCGTCACGGGGCCGCCGCGCCAGTAGGCGCCGCGGTAGAGGTACTGCCACGTGTCCTCGATGCGGTGCGCGTCGCGGCCGATCAGCAGCGCCAGGAGATGGTCGCGCAGGTAGCTCGCGACGGCCAGCTCGCGGCCGTTGAGCGTCGCGTCGCCATAGCCGACGACGCCGTCGGAGGTGACGATCTTGAGCGTCACGAAGTTGCGCCCGGGGCTTGTGACGATCACCTCGGCGTGTTTGATTCTCATGTGTTCTCCCGCAGCCGGGCGACGAGGTTCGTCGGGTTGACGAAGCTCAGCGCCGCCACCAGCAGCATCAGCATCAGGCCCATGTAGATCACCGCCATCGCGTCGATCGACTGCGACGCGCGCACGCCGGGGGCGAACGCCGCGTAGTACAGCACGACCACGAGCGGCTGCGTCCCCGGTCCGGCGGTGAAGAAGCTCAGCTCGAACATGCCGACCGTGCGTACGAGCACGAGCAGGCCGGCGGCGAGCATCCCGGGAACCAGTAACGGACCGAGGACGCGGACGAAGATCGTGGCGGTCCCGGCGCCGAGCGTCCGCGCGGCAGCCTCGATCCGCGGGTCGATCTGCTCGATGAACGGCGTCATCGTGAGGATGACGAACGGCACGCTGGGGACGAGGTTGGCGAGGATCACGCCGGTCAGCGTGCCGCCAAGCTCATGGCGCAGCAGGACGGTCGCCAGCGGGATGCCGTACGTCACCGGCGGAAGCAGCAGCGGGATGAGGAACGCGAGCATCACGAGCCCGCGACCGGGGAAGGAGCGGCGGGCAAGTGCGTAGGAGGCCGGCACGCCGATCAGCAGCGACAGCGCCACGACCGCGGCCGCGATCTCGATCGTCACGAGCATCACCGAGGTCAGGCCGAACTCGCGCCAGGCGTCGCCGTACCAGTGCGTCGTGTACCCGTCGGGGAGCCAGTGGTCCAGCCAGCGCGTCCCCAGCGAGTTGACGAGCACCGCGGCGACGAGCGCGAGCATGAAGACGAGAAAGAAGCCGACGAAGCCCCACGCCAGCCACGCCAGCGGGCTTGCGGCGACGGGCCGCCGGGCGACCACGGTCATCCCTTGCCCCCGCCGCTCGGTCCGCGGTACAGGCGGCCGCGCACGCCGAGCACGATGACGACGACGGCGAGCTGAACGGCGCCCATGATCATCGCGATCGCGGAAGCCATCGAGGCGTCGAACTGCTCGTAGGCGGCGCGGTAGGCGACGATCGAGATCACGCGCGTCTCGCCCGCCGGCTCGCCGACGAGGACGGCCGACGGGAAGACCGCGAACGCGAGGACGAACGTGAGGATGAACGTGATCGCCAGCCCTGGCAGCAGCAGCGGGAACGTGATCCGCCAGAAGCGCTGTCGCGGTCCGGCGCCAAGCGTCGCGGCGGCGCGCTCGAGCATCGGGTCGATGCCGCCGAGGTAGGACAGCGTCAGCAAGAACGCGAACGGGAAGCCGGTGATGACGAGCGTCAGCAGGACGCCCCAGTAGTTGTTGACGAACCGCACCGGGTCCTCGACGAGGCCGAGGTCCAGCAGCGCCCGGTTGACCCAGCCGCGGGCGCCGAGCAGCGTCAGCAGCCCCTTGGCGATCAGGACCGTGCCGAGCGTGACGGGCATGACGAGCATCCCGATCAGCAGGCGCTTGCCGCGAAACGCCCCGCGCATCCGGTAGGCGATCGGCACCGACGCGATGACGTTGAACAGCGCCGCGGGAACGGCGAGGCCGAGCGTGATCGCGATCGTGTCGCGCAGGAACGGGTCGGCGAAGAACTGCTGGTAGTTGCCGAAGGCGCCGACGTAGCGTTCGGGCTTGAAGGACAGGACGAGCCCGTAGAGGAACGGGTACAGAAAGATCACGGCGACGAACGCCACCGCCGGCAGGAGCAGCAACAGCGCGCGGTCGATCCCGTGAGCGGCGAGCCGGCGGCGCACTGCTTAGCCCGCCCCTGTGAACAGCAGCACTCGATCCGACGGCGCGCGCAGCGTGACGGCGTCGCCGATCGGCACGGCCGCCGCCGACGTGCCACGCAGGCGCTGGCCCGTGTCCGTCAGACCCTCGAGGACGAAGCTGCGCCCGCGAAACTCGACGGCGTCGACCGTGATCTCGAAGGCGTTCTCGCCCGGGCCGCCGACGACGAGGTCGTCGGGGCGGATCGCGAGCGTGACCGGCCCGCTCGATCCCACGCCCGACACCCTGCCGCTGGCGCGCAGACCGCGCCCGCGGGCGAGGCCGACGTAGCCGTCGCGGCGCTCGAGCGTCATCGCCACCGCGTTGCGGAAGCCGACGAAGTCGGCGACGTAGGGGTTCGCGGGGCGGTAGTAGATCTCGTCGGGCGCGCCGATCTGCTGGGCCACGCCCTCGCGCAGCACGACGAGCCGGTCAGCGAGCGAGAAGGCCTCCTCCTGGTCGTGGGTGACGTAGATCGTCGTCAGCCCCAGCTCGCGGTGCAGGCGCCGGATCTCCGTGCGCATCTCCAGGCGCAGCTTGGCATCGAGGTTCGACAGCGGCTCGTCCATCAGCACGAGCGGCGGTTCGATGACGATCGCCCGGGCGATCGCGACGCGCTGCTGCTGGCCGCCCGAGAGCTGGCTCGGGTACCTGTCGGCGAGCCCCTCGAGCTGGACGAGCGCGAGCGCCTGGTCGACGCGGGCGGCGACGCGCTCCTTGGGCAGGCGGCGCATGCGCAGCCCGAACGCGATGTTCGCGCGGACGGTCATGTGCTGAAACAGCGCGTAGCTCTGGAACACGACGCCGAAGCCGCGCTTCTCCGAGGGCGTTCCGTCGAGCGAGCGGCCGTCGAGAAAGATCGTGCCGCCAGTCGGCGCGATCAGGCCGGCGATGCAGTTCAGCGCCGTCGACTTCCCGCAGCCCGACGGCCCCAGCAGGGCGATGAACTCGCCGCCTTCGATCCTCAGATCGAGGGCGGCGAGCGCGATCTGCTTGCCGAAGCTGCGGCTCAGGCCGTCGAGCACGAGCTCGCGCAGCCGCGGCGTCGCGGTCACTCCTTGACCTTCGATCCACCCACCTCTCGGTCCCACCTGTCAAACATGTAGACGATGTCGTCGGGGTCGAGCTGCGTTTCGACGGGGATCGTCTTGAACAGCTTGTCGTACTCCGGCCGCGCGTATTCCTTGACGACCTTCTGGCTGCCGGCGGGCGCGAGCGACAGCGGAACATCCTTCACTGCAGGACCGGGATAGAAGTAACCCTTGTCGTAGGCGTACGCCTGCGCCCTGGGCGTGAGCATGAACTTCATCAGCTCGAGGATCACCGCCTGCTCACCCTCGGGCACACCGCGCGGGATCGCCATGTAGTGCGCGTCGGCGACGAAGTGGAAGCCATCGAAGGGCTGGATCTTGAAGTCCTTCGGGACGACGCCGAGCGCGCGCGGGTTGACGTCCCAGCCAGTCGTGCTGGCGATCATGTTGACGGCGCCCGATGTCAGCTCGTCCATCGTCACACCGGTGGCGGACGGGTAGTGGTCGATGTATTCGTCGAGATCCTTGAGGAACGCCCACGTCTTGTTCCAGCCCTTGTCGGGGTCACGCGGGTTCGAGTCGCCCAGGATGTAGGGCAGCCCCATCAGCAGGGTCCGTCCCGGGCCGGAGTTGGCTGGCCGCGCGTAGGTGAACTTCTTCGGGTTCGCCTTCGCCCAGGCGAGCAGCTGCTGCGCCGTCGTGGGCGGCTTGGAGACCTTCGCGGGGTTGTACTCCAGCAGCGGCCCGTTGGGGTTGTAATAGCTCGTCAGCGCGAAGCCGTCGACCTGCTTGAACATCTTCAGCGCACCCTCCTGGTACTTGCTCTCGACGTCGCCGAGGGTCTTCGCGAAGTTCGGCAGCAGTTTCTGCCAGAGGCCCTGCTGAGCGCCCGTGGCGATCTCGCCATAGCCCGCGACGACGAGGTTGTACTGCACCTTGCCGGCGCGCTGGCCGGCCTGGATCTTGCCCGCCAGCTCGGGGCCGGTCGACTTCGAGTACGTGACCTTGTCGACGAGCTTCGGGTTGTCCTTGACGAACTCGTCGATCGCCGGTTGGGAGAGCTGCAGATCGCCTCCGCCGTCGATCACGTTGAGCTTAATCGGCTTCGCCGGCAGCGCGGGTGCGCTGGTCAGATCGGCAGGCCCCTCGCTCGCCTTGGAGGAGGGCTGCGTCTTGGTCTCCGGCGATCCGCAGGCGGCAAGCCCGACGGCCACGGTCGCCGCCATCGCGGCGATAAGTGATCTTCGACTGATCTTGTGCATCGGACCTCTCTCCTACTTCGGGGCACCGCAGACGGATCGGTTGGTGTTGACCATCTCAAAGGTCTGGCTGAGGCGCCGCGCCAGGCGCCGCACGGCGTCCGCGCCGCCGGCGCGATAGGCGGCGTCGAACTCGCCCGCCAGGCCGAGCGCGTGGGCGCCGGCATCGAACCAGCCAGGGGCGTTGGCACTGCTCACCCCGCCGGTGGGGATGAACGCGACGTCTGCGAACACCGACCGCAGCGCCCGCAGGTGAGCCGGACCTGCCGTATCGCTCGGAAACAGCTTGAGCGCGTCGAGCCCCAGCGCGCGGCCCGCCATGACCTCTGTCGGCGTCAGCGCTCCGGGGACGATCGGCACCTGCGCGTCGACGCAACGCTCGACCACGGCGCGATCCAGGCCCGGCGCCACGACAAACTGTGCGCCGGCGGCGAGCACGTCGTCGAGCTGCTGCACCGACAGCACCGTGCCGGCGCCGACGAGCACGTCGGTGGGGAGCGACGCGCGCAGCGTCGCGATGAGCGCCGCCGCGCGTGGAACGCTGGTCGTGATCTCGACCGCGCGTAGGCCGCCGCCGGCCGCCGCCCGGGCGATCGCTTCGGCGGCGGCGTCATCGTGGTGGCGCACGACGGCGATGACACGCCGGTCGGCGAGCAGGGTCCGAAAGCTCGCCGGCTGCGGGCTCATCGGTCGATCACCGGCGTGAGGCCGCGCCAGTCGTCGTAGTCGGCTCGGTCGGGCAGGCCTTCGTAGTCGCCCAGATGCGCGACGACGTGCCCCGCCACCCACGCCCCCGTCACCATCGCGGCCTCGAAGGTCGCGCCGCAGAGACGCTCAAACAGGTATCCAGCGGTGAACGCGTCGCCGGCGCCGACGCAATCGACGACGGGTCCGGCGGTTTCGGCCGCGACCTCGACCAGGACGCCGTCGGCGATTCCGACGGCCCCTTCGGCACCTCGGCGCACGACGATTCGCGCGATCCCGTGAGCGGACAGCCGGCGCAGGGCATCGCCGAGCTCGCCGGCTCCGGCGATCGCCAGCGCCTCGCGTTCGCTGAGCAGCAGGTCGTCGACGTATGGCAGGACCTCGCGCACCGCGATCACGGCATCGTCCATCGACCACAGCTTGAGGCGGATGTTCGGGTCAAAGCTCACGCTCGCCCCCATCCGCTGCGCTGCCGCAAGCAACTCGCCGACCGCAGCCGCGGGGCCGGGGCCGATCGCGAGCGTGATTGCAGTGGCATGCACGTGGCGCGAGGCGGGGATCGCACCGATGCCGTCGAGCTCGCTCGCCGCCGATCCCTGCCGGTAATAGTGCACGCGCACGTCGCCGGGCGAGCGCAGCTCCTTGACCATCAGGCCGGTCGGGCGCGCCGCAGATCGCTGCACGCGCGACACATCGACGCCCTCGCCGCGGAGCGTGCGCACGATCTCGTCACCGAACGGATCGGCGCCGACACGGGAGACGTAGCCGGCGCGCAAGCCCAACCGCGCGAGCCCGATCGCGACGTTGGCCTCGGCGCCCCCGACCGACTTCGCCAGGGTCGGCGAAGCGGCCATGCGACCCGCGGCCGTCAAGCAGATGAGCGGCTCGCCGACGGTGAGCAGGTCGAGCATCTCTTCCAGCGGTGGCGTCGGAGCCGTGCCGGACGCCGCCACCGGCGCGTGCAGTCCCTGCCCTGCTGTGGACACCGCTTCCCCTTGCCTCTTCCAGCTCGCCATCCCGGACCAGGACGGTTCGTCGCCGCTGCGACGTACGTGACCACAGATCGACGCCCGCTGTCAAGGCGGGCAGCGCGTCGTGCGGCCTGTGCCGGGTTCGCTGTCGTGGCCGCTTGCCAGGAGACGGGCGGCGGAGTTCGTCAAAGTGCCTCGACGTTGGGCCGCAGGTTTCGGTGGTACTTCGCGGTGATCTGCTCGACGAACGTCTTCGACGTCTGCCAGTCGGCGAGGTTGCCGGCCTTTATGACGTAGTCGAAGACGACCTTCGGCGGGCGCGCGACGGAGAACGTCTCGTCGATGCGCATGCCGTTTGTCGCGAAGGCTACTGCGCACCTTCGAGGTCCAAGCGCAGCGCCCGCGCCTCTCCCAGGTACACATGGCGCGCGACGTGGTTGTCGGGCGCGTAGTAGTGCATGAGCACGCGGATGACGCGTGGCAGGGCACCCGGCACAGGCACCTCGCGCGCGCACAGCAGCGGTACCTGCGAGAAGCCCATGTTGCGAGCGGCGACCGCCGGAAACTCGGCGTTGAGATCGTCGGTCAGCGTGAAGATGCAGCTGACGACGTCGCTGGGGTGCAGGTCGTTGAGCTTGAGGATCTCGCGCAGCAACCACTCCGTCGCACCGAGGATGGCGTGGGCGTCGTTGCGATCCACCGACGAGGCCCCGCGCAGGGCGTAGAGCCGCATGCGGCGACTCTAGTGGTCCTCCTCGGTGAACAGCGTGTCAAGCGCCAGCGCGAAGCCGGGCAGCGAGGGGGACGTGAGCGTCTCGTCACGCCCGATCCGGAGGCTGACGTCGAACGCGGGCACGTCCGGCGCGCTGCGGCGAAAGACGAGCACCTCGTCGGCCGCGGAGTCGATCAACCAGAGCTCGCGTAGGCCGGCACGCTCGTAGCCTGACGTCTTGGTGCCGACGTCGTGGCGCCACGTGGATGGCGAGCGAACCTCGACGGCCACGTCCGGGATCGGCGAGGGACGGTTATCACGACGACCGGGACCGCGATCGTCGGCGTACCAGAGCAGATCGGGGGCATAGACGTTGTAGGTGTCGATGACGACGTCGAGCGGCAGCCAGGCACGTCCGCGGCTGGGACCGGCGCGCATCCAATCGGTCAGCGCGATGTAGAGATGGCTCACCAGCGCCTGGTGCAGGGGCCGCGGCTCATCCATGACGATCTCGCCGTCGATCAGCTGCGTCCTGCGATCCTCGTTGTCCCGGGCGAGGTACTCGTCCGCGGTCATGCGCTCCGCAACCGGCACAGCGGTCATCGTACACGTGTCCTTTCTCGTCGACCTGCGCCATCCACCCTCCTGAGGTCGTGGCGCGGCGAAGTTCGCCCCCTACCGCTCCCCGCGACGCAGCCGCTCGACCTCGGCCGCCTTCAGCCGGCGGTGCGCTCCCTCCGGTAGATCGTCGAGCCGCAGCGGTCCGAAGCGAACCCGCTGCAGCGTGCGCACGCGGTGGCCGACGGCCTCGCACATCCGGCGAACCTGGTGGTTGCGGCCCTCGTGGATCGTCAGCTCGAGCACGCCCGGGCGCGGCTGGCGCACCTTCGCCGGCGCGGTCAGACCGTCATCGAGCTCGACGCCCTCGCGCAGCGTGCGCAGTGCGTGCTCTGAGACCGGCGACGGACGCACCGTCGCGCGGTACGTGCGCGGAACCTCGAACGAAGGGTGCGTGAGACGCTGGGCGAGATCGCCGTCGTTCGTCACGACGATGAGCCCGCTGCTGTCGGCGTCCAGGCGCCCGACGGGATACAACCGCGCCCCGCGCGAAGGGACGAGGTCCACGATCGTCCGGCGACCGTACGGGTCGGTGGCCGTCGAGAGCACGCCGACGGGCTTGTGGACGACGAAGACCATCCGCTCCTCGGCACCCTCGATGAAGCGCCCGTCGACGGCCACGCCGCTGTCGACATCGACATCGCGGGCCGGATCGGTGACCGTCTCGTCGGCGATCGTCACCCGTCCGGCGCGGATGATCTCCTCGGCGCCGCGTCTCGATGCGACCCCGGCGTGGGCGAGGAACTTGGCGAGGCGCACGCATACGATGGTCGCATGGTCATCCCGAACCCGTTCCTCCCGGAGATGACGGCGTTCGCACTGCCGCTGCACGGCCTGCGCGAGGAGCTGATCGCGATCGCCGCCGCGTGGGCCGAGGAGCACGATCTGTTTGTCGCGCTCGAGCGGTTCTTTCCGACGTACGCCGCGGTCGCGGTGCCACAGGGTGCGGACATCGCGGCGGCCGTCACCGAGCTCGAGCCGATCCGCCGCGTCTGCGTGCGCCGCGGGCCGTTCTACGACGGCGCGATCAACGAGCGCCAGCACCTCGTGCGCAACCCCGAGTGCCTCACGATGGTTCTCGAACCGGTCACCGAGGATGGGCTGCGCGCGACGGCCATGACCTCGCGCATGGGCGACGAGGAGCGCCTGCGCGCGTGGGTGGCGCTCGTCCGTGAAGCGGCGTCGCAGATGCACCGTGGTGCCTACGCGATCGAGCCCGAGCACGGCGGGCGCCAGGACATCCCAGACCACTTCCATACGCAGGGCGCCCACGACCTCGCCGCTAGCGGCGTGCGGATGCTCTCGGCTGCCGGCACGGCGAGCTTCGAGTTCTACGACCTGGCGTAGGCCCGGGCCTGGGCGCGTTGTCCATGCACGGCATGAACAAAGCGCCCCGGCCAGCCGCCCTACGATGGGACGATGGACCTCGACCTGCTCGACCGCACGCTCGCTGACGCCGGCCAGCCCGCGTTCCGGAGCCGGCAGGTATGGGGCTGGGCCGCTCGCGGCGCGAGCGGCTACGAGGCGATGACCGATCTGCCGGCGACGCTGCGTGCGCAGCTCGCCGAGGAGGTCCCGTTCTCCACGCTGACCCTCGCCGACGAGGCGCATGCGCGCGACGGCACCGTCAAGTCGCTCTTTCACACCCGCGACGGCCGTCCGGTCGAGGCCGTGCTCATGCGCTACCGCGACGGCCGCCGCTCGCTGTGCCTCTCCTCGCAGTCGGGCTGCCCGCTGACCTGCACGTTCTGCGCGACCGGGTCGATGCGCTTCGGACGCAACCTCAGCGCGTCGGAGATCCTCGACCAGGCGCTGCACTTCCGGCGCGTGGAGAATGTCGATCACGCGGTCTTCATGGGGATGGGCGAGCCGATGATGAACCTCGACGCGGTGCTCGGCGCGTGCCGGCGCCTGCCCGATATCGGTATCACGCACCGCCGCACGGCGATCTCGACGGTCGGCTGGATCCCCGGCATCGAGCGTTTGACGCAAACGGACATGCCGATCCGCCTCGCGCTCTCGCTGCACGCCGCCGACGACGCGCTGCGCTCGCAGATCATGCCCGTCAACGAGCGCTATCCGCTGGCCGATGTCCTGGCGGCGTGCCAGCGCTTCCATGCCGCAAAGCGCAGGCTCGTCTTCGTCGAGTACGTCATGCTCGCCGGCGTCAACGACCGCTACGAGCAGGCCGTCGCGCTCGCCAGGATGCTCGACCGGAAGGTCTTCAAGGTCAACCTCATCCCGTACAACCCGACCGATTCGCCGTATGAGGGATCGAGCCGCGAGGCGATCGCGGCGTTCCAAGCGGTGCTCGAGGAGCACGGCTTGCGCGCGACCGTACGGCTGACGCGCGGGCGCGACATCGCGGCGGCCTGCGGGCAGCTCGCCGTGGCGGGCGGCGCGCGATGATGATGTAAGCCGCGCCCGCCGGTTTGAGTTGCGAGGAGGCCGGCTTGAATGCGCGTCACGGTCGAAGAGCCAGGGCCGGCGCGAGGCGCTGGCGTATGTGTACCGAAGGTTGCCCCAACGGCTCTTGGCGGTACACGGGTCGCGGGGTAACGTCGCGCGAAGGCCCATGCGAGAGCGCCGCACATATGAACGCGAGGAGGACGGGCCAGAGCCGCGCCTCGGCCTGCAGCCCAGTGACGCGCCGGCCGTCATCCCGCCACGCTTGCCCGCCGAGATGCCCGGCCGCGGCGGCGGTCGCATGCTGGTGGCGATGGCCCTCCGCGTCCAGGCCACGGCCGGCAACCGGGCGCTGCAGGAGGCACTCAGGCCGCCGGCCGCCAACGGCGACCGCTCGGCCGGGATCGTCCCGGTCGCGGCGGACGATCGCGCGCTGCAGACGACCCCGAAAGCAACCGTCAGCCGCACGGTCCAGCGCGCCTTTATGCCCACGACGACGCCGGGGCGCCGGGTTCTCCAGCGACAGCTGATCGCCACCGGCGAAGTCGACCGCTTTATTGCCATGGTGCAGCCGGCGATTGGCGTCGTGCTTTCGCACGATCCCGCCACCAACGCGGTGACGGCGGTCGGCAGCCTGGCGACGCCGGCCACCTCGCCGGCGCTGGCGACGATCCTCACCAACATCATGAACGATGCGGGCCA
Source organism: Solirubrobacteraceae bacterium (assembly GCA_033855115.1). Taxonomy (GTDB): domain Bacteria; phylum Actinomycetota; class Thermoleophilia; order Solirubrobacterales; family Solirubrobacteraceae; genus CADCVQ01. The sequence goes on along the minus strand of JAWVGJ010000162.1, from coordinate 6,757 downwards.
GGACGCAGAGGTGCACTTCGGGCGCGGCCAGCCGAGAGTGTCGATCGGCGCATTTCCCGACCCCGACGACATGACCGGCTCGCGCGTGCAGTTGATCGACATCGACGACATCGAGAACGTCGAGGCGGGTGCTCCCGGGCACGGGCTTGCCCAATTCGCGCACGAGATCCACGAGAACTACACGGCCCACTCCCAGATCCCGGTGGCCGGCGTCGATCTGTTCCCGGCGGCGCACCCGGCGGGAACGCGCGCCGAGAGCGACGTCGCCAGCGAGCTCGTCGCCCCCGGCGCCGACAAGGTCGCATTTCGCTCGGCCCCCGGGGCAAGCGCCAACGAGACGATCAAGGTGCGCGACTTCACCGTCCACTTCCTCGTCTGGACCGAGACCCGTACGGGCCAGGACTTCGCGGTGTCCAACGCCCACACCGCCGCGCGCACCCCGGTCAGCACGCACACGATCGACGACTTCGCCACCGGCTCGAGCGCAATGCCGGCCGGAGGGGCGGCCCACGCCGCCGCTGCGCAGGCGGACCTGGTGTCCCATCCGCAGGCGACCGCTCACATAGAGGGCTTCACCGACAACGTCGGCACGTCGGCCGTGAACGACCCGCTCTCCGAGGCCCGCGCCGCCACGGTGCGGGCGGCGGTCGTGGGCGGGGGCATCGGTGGCGGTTCACTGCACAGCGTGGGCCGCGGGGCGACCGGCTTCGTGGCCAACAACGCCTCGGAGGCCGGCAGGAGCCAGAACCGGCGGGTCGTCATCACCATCGAGGAGCCGGCTCCACCGTGACCTCCGTCGAGCCGATGAACGCCGTGCGGGGGCGGAGCCTATGGTCGCCCGCGCTGGCCGGCGAGCCAATCGTGGCCGTGACGACCGCAACGCTCGTGAAGGACGTTCCGTGACATCCCCCGAGCTGATCGTCGAAGCCACGCTCGAGGACAGCGGACGGCCAGTTCCCAAGCGGGGGGATTGGACGATCCCGCTGATGCGATACGCGGTCGAGCGGGTCCTGGAAGGCGAATACCCGCATCGGGAACTGTACGTCGGCCACGAGCATGCCCATCCCAACGCACCGGAGTTCCAGGTCGGCGCGCGCCACCGCCTGCGCCTGACGCAGACGTTTCCCGACCAGGCGTCGATCCTGACGCCATGGGACGTGCGCGACCACGGAGCGTTCTACTGCCTCGGCTTCGACCCAGTTGCCGAGACTGCCTAGATCGCGCTCTACGCCGGCCGCGGCGCGTCGGCCACGCGCTGCTCGCCGGCCCGCAGCAGGCGGTCGCGCAGCTCGCCCTCCTCTTCGGGCGTCGGATCCCAGTCGGCCACGCTCGGCAGCGCCTTGGTCGAGTCAAGGCCGAACAGCTTGAGGAACAGGTCCGTGGTCCGGTACAGGATCGCGCCGAACTGCGAGCGTCCCGCCTCCTCGATGAAGCCGCGCTCCTCGAGGGTCGAAGTCGCCGATTCGGCCGCCACACCGCGGATGCGCGTGATCTCCGGGCGCGAAACGGGCTGCAGGTAGGCGACGATGGCGAGCGTCTCGGCCTGAGCGGGCGTCAGCGGCGGCGTGCGCGGCTTGGCGAGCAGGCGCCGTGCGGCTTCCTCGGCCAGCGGATCGGTCGCGAGCGCCACGCCGCCGGCCACGCGCTTGAGCTGCAGGCCGCGCGCGCCCGGCGCATACTCGCGGTCCAGCTCGGCAAGCGCCGCCGCGAGCTCCTCGTCGTCGCAGCCCGCGGCCTCGGCAAGATCGCTCGGCGCGACCGGGTCGGGCGACAGGAACAGCAGCGCCTCGACGATGCGGGACAGCTCGCTCATCGATCGTCCACGGGACACCTCGACCCCCCGCGCATCATGACGCGGCCGTCGCGGAGCGCAGCGGCGAAGTCGCGGGCTGGATCGCGATCTCGCCAAAGGCCGCCGGCTGGGTCCAGGTCGCTTCGCCCTGCTTGTACATCTCCAGCAGCGCGAACAGCGTCACGGCGACCGTCACGCGGTCGGCGCCGCGCACCGCCTCGTCAAAGGTGCATGCCCCGCGGCGCAGCAGCGAGCGCAGATGGTCCAGCCGCTCGGCGACCGTGATCCGCGCGGACGTCAGGTGCTCGAGGTTCAGCCGCGGTGGCACGCGCAGCAGGTCGCCGATCGCACGTCCGAGTCGGGCGGGGGGGTAGACGGCACCCGCGTCGGCGAGGTTCCTGCGTCGCAGCGCCGGCGGCAGCGCCGCGCTGCGGTAGCGGATGCCCTCCTCGCCGGCCAGCCGCGCGGTCAGATGCTCCGCGGCGCGGCGGTAGCGACGCGCCTCGAGCATCCGAGCGAGCAGCTCCTCGGCCGCCTCGCCGGGCTCGAAGTCCAGCAGCTCCTCCTCCTCGCGCGGCAGCATGAGCCGCGACTTGAGCTCCAGCAGCGCGGCGATCAGCACGAGAAACTCCGTCGCGACCTCCAGATCGAGCTCGTCGCGCTGCTCGAGATGGTCGAGGTAGGCGACGACGATCTCGGCGAGCTGGACCTCGAGCAGGTCGATCTCCTCGCGCAGGACAAGCGTCAGCAGCAGATCGAAGGGCCCGGAGAAGACCTCGAGGTCGAGCTGCAGCGAGGCGACGGTCACTCAGAGCAGGCTAGCGGCGCGACCCGACGGCGTCACCGTCGCGGCGGGCCGACGCCCATCGCGTCACGGACGTCCGCGAGCGTGCCGGCGGCGATCGCGCGGGCCTTGGCGGCGCCCGCGGCGAGGATCTCCTCCAGCGCGGCCTCGTCGCCGCGAATCTCGTTGTAGCGCTCGTTCACCGGCGCGAGCGCCGCGACGACCGCCTCGCCGACGGCGTCCTTGAGGTCGCCGTAGCCACGGGCGCCGTCAAGAGACGCCTCGACCTCCTCGGGGCTCTGATCGCGCATCGCGGCGAGGATCTCGACGAGGTTCGTCACGCCCGGCTTGTCGTCGCCGCGCCGCAGCACCGGCGGCTCGTCGGAATCCGTCACCGCGCGCTTGAACTTCCTGCGGATCACCGATGGCTCGTCGAGCACGTAGACGGTGCCCTGAGCGGTTCCGCCGGTCGTGGACATCTTGCGCGTCGGCTCCTGGAGATCGCGCACGCGGGCGCCGACGGCGGGGATTCGCTGCTCGGGTACGACAAGCGTCCCATCGCCGAAACGCGCGTTGAAGCGCTCGGCGGTGCGGCGCATGAGCTCGAGGTGCTCACGCTGGTCCTCTCCCACCGGAACCTCGTGCGCGCGGTAGGCGAGCACGTCGGCGGCCATCAGCACCGGATAGAAGAGCAGCCCGGCCGAGACGACGTCGCGCTGCGCCGCGGACTTGTCGCGGAACTGGTGCATGCGGTTGAGCTCGCCCACCGGGGTCACCGATGACAGCAGCCAGCTCAGCTCGGCGTGCTCCCGCACGTCGCCCTGGCGAAACAGGATGCAGCGGTCGGGATCGAGTCCCGACGCGATCAGGATCGCGGTCGTGTCGTGCACGCGGTCGCGCAGCTCGGCAGGATCGAACGGGATGGTCGTCGCGTGCAGGTTCACGATGCAGTAGATCGCCGGATCGCCGCGGTCCTGGCCGGCGACGTATTGCTTGATCGCGCCGATGTAGTTACCCAGGTGCTTACGCCCCGTGGGCTGGATGCCGGAGAAGATGACGGGTGCCACGGCGGCGGAGGCTACTGCGCCCGCGCCCGCCGCAGTAGCACCGCACCCTCAGGCTACGTCGCCGCCTTGAGCAGGCTCACACGCCCGAAGCCGAGCTCGGGGCTGCGCCCACCTGGCCCGTTCACGGAGGTGTCGAGCTTGGCGCGCCAGTCCGACGGGCCTCCGGGCGTGTTACCGGCGATGACCGCGGCGACCCCCGCAGCGTACGGCGTCGCCATCGACGTACCGGAGATCGTGTTGTAGGCGCCGTTGTTCCACGTCGAGAGGATGTCGACGCCTGGCGCGGCGATCTCGACGTCGGAGTTGAACGTCGAGAACGGTGCGCGCGCGCCGTTACGGTCGACGGCCGCGACCGAGACGACCTCTGGGTAGCCAGCCGGGTAGTTCACGGTTCCGTTGCCGGCGTTGCCCGACGCGGCGACGATCAGCGAGTTCTGACTCGCCGCGGTGACGGCGTTCTTCAGCGTCGTCGACCCCGGGCCGCCGAGCGACATCGAGATGATCTTCGCGCCGTTGTTGGCGAGGTACGCGATGCAGTTGGCGACGGCGACGAGCGAGCCGGCGCCGGCCGAGTTCAGTGCCTTGCAGATCGCCAGCGGGGAGTTGAAGGCGACCCCGGCGACGCCGATGCCGTTGTTTGTGTTCGCTGCTGCGATGCCGGCGACATGCGTACCGTGGCCGTTGTCGTCGACGCACTTGTCGGGGACGATGGTCGGGTCGGCAAAGAGCCCGAGCAGCATTCCGAACGAGTTCACCCCGACGCAGTTGGCGACCTTGCCCGCGAGATCCTCGTGGCCGGCCTGGATGCCGGTGTCGACGATCCCGATCTTCGCGCCGTTCAGCGCTGCCGGAAAGGCGCCGGCGCCGAGGGCGTTCGTGCCCCAGCCCTCGGGAGCGTCGATGTCGGCGCCGGTGGTGTTGTCCAGACCGTATTGCTCGCCGAAGCGCGGATCGTTCGGGATCACGGTCGCGCGATAGATGTAGTTCGGCTCGGCATAGAGCACGTCGCTGGAACGGTTCAGCGACGCGGCGACCTTGGCCGGGTCACCGGTCACGCGGACGAGCTGGGCGCCGAGGCCAGTGACCTTGCCGAGCGACGTCAGTACGCCCGCAGCGGTCCCGACGAGCGAGCGCTGAGTCGGGGATGCCCCATTCGCATACTTCACGATCACGCTGTTCGGTGCGTATTCAGGGGCCGCTACGGCCACCGGCGCACACACCAAACCGAACAGAAGCGCGGCGGCTGCCGTCCGGAAGACTCGGTCCATGTGTCCCTCTTCCTTCGTTGGAATGGTCGCACCCTACGCGCGTCCGGCACGGCCGACAAGCTCGAACTGGACTCGAGACCAGGCTGGCCTACTGCCGCTCTCGAGATGGCCGTCAAGCTCAACCGAAGGGCGTACGACCACGCCCGCAAGTTGATCGAGCAGCACAGGTTCGTGCTCGACGACCGAGACGCGTGGAGCGAGCACCGCCCGACCGCGCAGCAGGAGAACGAGTTCCTCGAGCAACACGGCGAGCGCGAGTACGCGAAGTGGTACCTGGCGATCGACGACGAGCACCGCGAGGGGACGAAGGCCCGCTACAAGTTCCCTTACGGTGACTTCGAGAAGGTTCACCGCTGCGGTGTCCTGAGCGCCGAGTCGCGGGCCGGGCAGAACAAGTACTTCGACGTCGAAAACGCCGTCGCGCATCTGCACGGGATGCTCGAGGCGCTGCGCAGCGCGCAGGCGAGCTAAGGCACGCGTTACAGGATTTCGCGCACGCGCGGGCGCTTCGCCGCGCCCGCCTCGTCCAGCCGCCGTACAGGCGTCGTGTACGGCGCGTTGCGGGCCATCTGCGGATCGGTCTCTGCCTCCGCAACGATCGCGGCGATCGCGTCGACGAACGCGTCGAGCGTCTCGCGCGTCTCGGTCTCCGTCGGCTCGATCAGCAGCGCCTCGTCGACGACCAGCGGGAAGTAGACCGTCGGCGGGTGCATCCCGTGGTCGAGCAGGCGCTTGGCGAGGTCGAGCGTGCGGACCCCGAGCTCCTTCTTCAGCGGTGCGCCGGTCAACACGAACTCGTGCATGCAGCGCTCGCCGAAGGCGAGCGGCAGGCGGTCGCCGACCCTCTCGCGCAGCCGCGCGAGCAGGGAGTTGGCGTTCAGGACGGCGACCTCAGACACTTCCTGCAGGCCCTCGGCGCCGAGCGAGCGGATGTACGCGTACGTCCGCACGAAGACCCCGTAATTTCCCTGGAAACCGCGCAGTTTGCCGATCGACTTCGGGCGATCCTCGTCAAGCTCGAACGTCGGCGGCCCGCCGTTGGTAGGCGCGCGCCGCACGACCTGCGGACGCGGCAGGAAGGGCTCGATCCGGTCGCTGACGGCGATCGGTCCTGCTCCCGGGCCGCCGCCGCCATGCGGCTGGGTAAACGTCTTGTGCAGGTTGAAGTGGACGATGTCGAAGCCCATGTCGCCGGGCCGCGAGTAGCCCATGATCGCGTTGAGGTTTGCCCCGTCGTAGTAGAGCGTCGCGCCCGCTCCGTGGACGATCGTGGCGATCTCTTCGATGTTCGGCTCGAAGAGCCCGAGGGTGCTCGGGTTCGTCAGCATCAGGCAGGCGACCTGGTCGTCGGTCTTGTCTCGGAGGTCGTCGAGGTCGACGCCGCCGTCGGCGTCGAGTCCGACCTTGACGACCTCGTAGCCGGCCATCGTCACCGTCGCCGGGTTCGTGCCGTGTGCGCTGTCGGGCGTGAGCACCTTCGTGCGCTGCTCGCCGCGATCGGCGTGGTAGGCGCGCGTGAGCAGCACGCCCGCGAGCTCACCGTGGGAGCCGGCCGAGGGCTGCAACGAGACGTGCGGCAGGCCCGCGATCTCCGCCAGCGCCTGCTGCAGCTCGAACATCAGCTCCAGCGCGCCCTGCGCGCGGCGCGGATCCTGCAACGGGTGAAGCCGCGCATGGCCCTGCAACGCCGCCACGCGCTCGTGCAGGCGCGGGTTGTGCTTCATCGTGCACGAGCCGAGCGGATAGAAGCCCGAGTCGAGGTCGAAGTTGCGCTTGGAGAGGTTGACGTAGTGGCGGACGATCTCGGGCTCGGTCGCCTCCGGCAGCTTCGGCGGCTCGGCGCGCC
>JAWVGJ010000161.1:0-20298 GCA_033855115.1 Solirubrobacteraceae bacterium | reverse complement strand
GCCGCGGGCTCGGGCCGCCTGCGAGGAAGCTGCCGGCGGCCGTCGCGTGGGCATCAGAAAGGTTTGTCGACAGATCGACCGCCGAGACGAGCAGCTTCTCGGTTCTCCTGACGTCCTGGACCGCCTGCTGGCGCATGCCCGCGGCGTGCACGGCGACGACCCCGAAAACGATCGCGCCGAGGACGCTCAGCCCTGCTGCCAGGCGCAGGCGACCGGGTGTCGTAGCGAGCTCACGCCGAATCGCGAGCAGGCCGCCAGCCGCCGTCAGCGTGACATTGCCGGCCCTGCTCATCGCGACCTCCTCGCAGCGTCGTTGCTTGCCATCCGCCGGGTGCGAGCCATGCTCTCATGACGCGGTGCGCACCAAGGGTGGCACTCTCACACCTGCGATCGCGACGAGGGCGTTGTGCGCGGAAGTCGCGCCGCCAGCGCGGCGATCGAGGGAGACGCTGTAGGAAGCTCAGCACCGCTAGTAGCACATAACCAAAGGGCTGTGCGACACCATGACTCGCGGTCTTCACCCGTGAAGGCGAATCAGGTTTCCTGTGCTCAGCGCCGTCTCAAGAAGTGTCTGAGTACCGGAGGGTTGTGCGTAAGTTCATGTTAATGCGGTCCTCCGCCTGGCTCGCCTTGTCCGCACGGTGTGCCAGCTGCTTGAGATCATCGCCACGCCTGGCCAGGAGCGTCCGGGTTTAGCTGCGCTCGGCGTCATAGGCCTTTACGACGCGCTTGGCTGCAAATACCCGCCAGGCCTCCTCGAGCAGCTCGCCGAGCTCGGTCGGGTCCACGAGCTTCAGACGGACGAGCACGTATGGATAGCCGTCGTAGTGCGGCGTGGAAAAGAACACTTCGGGCTGGCCCTGCAGCAGCGCCTCGCGCTCACCTATGTCCGCCACACGCAACACGAGAGCGTCGGGATTCGTTCGGAGGCGGCACATCCCCTTTCCGCGCACCCGTAGCGCGGGCGTGCGAAACGACGTCCCGACCTCGACGCCTGGCAGGCGCGTTCCGATCTCGACGACATCGTCCCAGGTTGGCATCGCAGGGTGAACGCTACATTCCGGCGACGTCGAGCTCTGGATCGGCTGCCGTCGGAAGTCTGGTGTAGGAGCGCGTCCGATGGGGCGGACGTAGGTCGCGCCACCGGGGCGCCGCGGGGTCGCGGGTCCGCGTCGGCGTAGGATTCGCTGATGGATCGCGATGGCTTGCGCGCGCTTCAGGCGCCGTTGAAAGCGCGCTATCGGGTCGAGCCCGACGCCGCGCTGGTGACGCTGGCGGCCAGCGCGACGCTCGACGAGGGCATGTCGTGCTCGGTGCAGACCGGACGCGCGATCGCCCAGGCCGGACTTCACCCCGCGACCGGCGGCGACGGGACGCTGCTGTGCTCCGGAGACATGCTCCTCGAAGCACTCGTCGCCTGCGCCGGGGTCACGCTGCGCGCGGTCGCGACCTCACTTGGGATTCACGTGAGCTCCGGGAGCGTGCGCGCGGAGGGGGATCTGGATTTCCGCGGCACCCTCGCCGTCGACCGCGAAACCCCCGTCGGGTTCTCTTCGATACGCCTGCTGTTCGAGCTCGACACGACGGCCGACGCCGACCAGCTGGCGAAGTTGCTCGAACTCACCGAGCGCTATTGCGTCGTCTACCAATCGCTGACCCGTAGCCCTACGTTCACGACGACGATCTCCGCTGGATAACCGAACCCAAGGAGACGGTTGCGCACACTCCTGGTGCGCGCTAATAGAGGCTGGCGCCAGCACCGAGGTGCCGCACGGTGCCGGGTTCGTCCTGGCAAGGTTGTCGCCGGTATCGCTGTCGGCCGCTGGCTGGGCATCGCCTACGTCGTCCTCGCCACGTCCTGGTCGCGGTACGCGGCGTGAGCCTGGTTAGACCTGTCGATGGGTGGGCACTACAACAAGATGACGATCGTGCCTCTTCCCTGCGCCTCAATAGACGATATTCCTGCTCGGAACCGTCCGGTGCGGATCGCGGTGCTGCTCGTCCGGCGCGGCAAGGCAGAGGCCACGGTGAAATTGACCGGCCCGGTGCGCACCGCCGTGCGGACCGCATTTGCTCACCCGAAGCTGACTGCTGCCTTGCAGACGCTGCAGATGGACGCGGACCGACTGATCAATCGGATCGTGTCGCGGTGGGAGCATCCGGGATATGAGGACGCAGCCCAGCAGTGGGAGAAGTCCAACGGCTCGATGACCGTGCGCTGGTGGATCGATCGGGACGACGCGCTGTCCCCGACCGTCAAACGCGCCTGAACGCCCTGGACAAACCTTTGATGCGCCGCAGGTACCTGGCGTCTTCTTAAACGAGTACGCCACGTTGCGGGCCAGGCCGCCGTTCAGCCGAGCGACGACGCTTGGAATTTGCTAACCGCTTGGCGAAGGTCTACATGTCCCGCTGCCGGCGCCACGATCGAGCGCATCGGCGGGCGTTGGGTTCGTGGGCGTCGACAGCGCCCTGAGCTCCGGGCAATGACAGCGAGACCTTCGGCGCGGTAGCGCTGGACCGCGTAGCGACCGCAAGCGATTTCGTTCCGCTGATCCACCAGCCCGTCTTCGAGCGAACAGTGTGGCAAATCAACGCACTCATCGGAGGCAGTCTCATGCAAGGCAAGACACTCGCCCAAGTCTGGGCAATGGCGCTCGGCGGCGTCCTCGTGCTCGTCGGCCTCGTCGGGTTTCTCGTCGAGCCGAGCTTCGCGGTCGGCGACAGCGCGCAGCGCGGCACGCTGATCCTGTTTGACATCAACGGCTGGCACAACGTCGTGCACCTGCTGTCGGGCATCGTGGGGCTTGCGATGGCCGGGACGGCTGCGAAGGCCCGCCTGTTCAGCATCGGATACGGCATCGTGTACGTGCTCGTCACGATCCTCGGGTTCGCCGTCGGCGACGGTGGGCTGCTGTTGTCGCTCATCCCGATCAACACAGCCGACAACGTGCTGCACCTCGCGATCGCTGTGACGGGCATCGCGGTCGGTCTTGCGAGCCCCGTCGGCAGCATCCGCCGCCAAGCCACGGCGTAAGAGGATCGCTTCACGGGCCGGGGGCGGCACATCGCTCTCGGCCCGCCGAGCACCCCCCGATAGGAGACCGAGATGGTCGTGATTGCACACGCAGCACACTGGACCCTGGCGCTGCTCCAGGCGACCCCGCTGTTCGTCGTCGCAGCGTTCGCGCTGTCGAAGTCGCGTGAGGAGCGCCGGCGGCGCGCCAGTGAGCGGTACGCGTCCAAGCGCTCGACACGTACACCCGGTGCATGGCGGAAGCTGCGCGCGCCTGGTCGACTTACCGGGCACGAACAAGCGCGTCTTTCAGATCGGCTTGCGCAACGCCCCACACATGGGCCCGTCGCTTCGGGCAGTTCCAAGACGCGGCCGAGATCGTCGCAAAGGCGCCGTCATGACAGGCGAGCTCGCCGACGTCAGCGTCATCGGCTCGACCTCCCTAGCTGCGCTCATCAGCACGCACACGCTCCCGGCCGACACCCGCTTGCGAGCCGCGAAGTCGCTCCGTGGCCTCGAACAATTCCCGCTGATCGGGGCACCACTGGACGGCCGATGGGAGGGTTTTCGCTTCGTGCTCGGGCCGTGGCGATGGCTGCTGCTCGTGTACGTCTTCATTCAGCCCGAAGATCGCGTTGTCGTGGTAACCATCCAGGACGGCCGTTCATCCGCAACCGCGACTGCCGCCCGAGGCTAGTTCCCTTGGTCAATATCGGGCGGGTCGCTGGGTCGTGCTCACCGGGGAAGGGGTGCGATCGCGGCTGTACCGCACAGTGCGGTGACGGTGTATGTCTGGTCCTGACCTGTCAGGCGAATGAAGCCCTTGTGGATCGCGGTGATCGCCTCCGTGTGGATCGGTGCGCTTTGCGCGCCGGGCAGCTCAACGCGCGGCACGAGGAGACTGAACGTCGTCGAGCCCTGGTCGTGGTCTGCGACCAGGACGACCGTCACGATCATCCCCAGGCCGGGGACGTCTATGACGCTCACGACATCCTTGCGGAAGCTCAGGGCTTGGTGGCTGTCGCGGTAGGTCAGAATGATCGGTCCGGCCGTAGGGGTGGGGCCGACATCAAAGCCTTCCGGGAAATACGAGACGCTGAGATGGCGGGCGTGCAGGTGGTACTGGTTGGGCGTTGGCGTCTGCTGCGTAGGGTCGGCTACGGCGTTGGCTGTGGTGGCCATTGCGGCGCTCCTTGATTTGCGTCGTGTGTGTACAGCAAGCGTCGCCGGTATTGGCTGCGGGCTATGTGCTGTCGCTCACACCAAAAGAAAGATGACCGTCGAAGACGACTGCAGCAAATCAGGGTAGGGCTCTGGCGTGTCTCCCGCGCACGACTGCTCGTCCGTCGCGTCGAGCATTTCCGGGCCGCTCTCAGGCCTGCTGGATGTGTACCCGCGTGCACGCGGGTGCGCGGATCAGGCGCCAGCTCGATGCGATGGACCGTCGGTGAGATGTTGCGCCTGCCTCCGGCGTCCCCTGCGCTGCGACGGGACTGACGCTAAGCAACGCCTGCTGCTCGGGCCCTACAGGTGGGTTGCTGTTTCAGGCCAGTACCCCTTGCTTCGGCGGTATTGCGTGGCCTCTGGTTTGTCCGTGAACTCGAGGAGATTGCCGACCTTTTCAGTGAGCACCAGGCGAACCTCGGCCGGCGTGGCGAAGAAGAACTCCCTGCGTGTGTTGACGTGGTTGACGCGATGCGATGCGAACGCTCGGTGAAGGTCTCCTTCGACCGTCACTGCGTCCTCCGAGAAGAACAGGGCGTGGACGTCGAATGGAAACGGGACGGAGGCGTCGCCCAACTCACGGACACGGTCCATCGGTGCGAGCCGACGAGTCAAGCCGATCTTGACGATGTTCGGGCCAAGGGCCCCCGTGTTGCTGATGACGTACACGTAGCCCGCACGGATGTTGGCTGTCCGGTAGTCATTCTGCTCGATGGCCTGATCGATCCTCTCCAGCTTCTGGGCCAGTGCAGCGATGGCGGCCTGGTCGCCGCTGGACGTCACAGCTTCGAGCGCGTTGACGTAGTGGCTGCGCTCTTTTGCCAGTCGTTCGCGCTCCGCGGCAAACTCGTGTTCGGCCTTGCGCTCTTCGCGCAGTCGGTCCCGCTCGTCGCGCGCCGTCTCCTTCTCCGCTTGGACTTTCATGTGGTAGTCGCCGGTCAGCTCGAGTTCTCGGAAGCGTAACTGGTGGTAGGCGGGGTTGACGCGCATCTCCATCATCGAACCGAGCTTGGCGATGGCCGCCACAGATGCATCGAGTCGCTTTTTCGCTGTGAGGACGTTGCCGGCGCGAAGCGCGCGGACACAGTTGTCTGCCTCGGCGTTGTACGCCCGCAGCATGAGCTTCGAAAACTCGCCGGTCATCTTGCGGCCTTTGGCCAACGAGTTGTTGAACGTGAACATGTCAGAGGCCAGCACCGCCTCGCGTTTTGTCACCATCCCCTTGATTTGCTCGTTCAGGGAGCGCAACCGGTGTTTGTACTCGGCCGCGTTCTCCAATGGGTGGTGATACCGATAGATCCCGACTTCCTGAAGCACGCGCTCGTCGTCGAGATCGACGACATCGAAGTCCACGCGTCGCGCAGCGGTCGATCGAAGGCTGTTCACCTCGCCTTCGAGCTCGGCGATCTGGGCCCGGAGCTCGTTACGGCCGGTCTGCACATCATTGGACAGCGCGGTGAAATGCTGCGGATGACCGGTCGCGAGACCGGCTCTCCTCGCTCGTGTCTCTGCTGGCGAGGCGGAAGGTTGCGGAGACAGTGCCGGCTGCGAGGCCACCGCGCTGCTCGCAGAGACTGCAGGAATCCAGAACACCCAATTCGCCGGTGCGGGCGGCCAACTCGGATCGGGAGTCCAGCCAGTTGGCGGGTTCCAGCCATCTGGCGGGACCCATCCGCCCGTCGAAACCAGCCATCCAGGGGGCGCGTTGAACGCGTAGCCACTGGTGGTCATCGCCCTCGGACTCCCGGCAAATCGTCGATGCCTCGTAGGTCGTACGGGTTTGTCGATACCGACGTGCCGAGGTGCTGCAGGGTGGCCAAGGGAACGACGTTCGAGACGTCGAACGTCACGAACGATCTGCGCTCGGCTCCCACCGCGACAAGCCTCGTTTGCTTGTTCAGGCCCGTGGCCGGGTCGATAGCGTCCGTGGCCACGGTCAGAGCGATCGTGTTGATATGCGCCGCCCGGTCGGCTTCGAAGACCTCGTGAAGCGTGCGAAGGGCTACCTGGTAGACGGCGTTGGCGTATCGATCTTTCAAATCCTTCTTGGAGAGCGCGGTCGCCACGATCTCGTCCCTGGCTTTGACGAACTTGTACTCCTTCGCGGACGGCAAGCCGGCGGGCGGAGAAACAAGCGCCGTGAGGACGAGTTCCCTGAGCTCAGAGTCAAACTCGAAATCGTGCGCGACGCAAAGCGACTCGGGGTATACGGAGTTGCCTAGAACGATCCCCACGTACTCCTGGATCGCGGAGTCCGCCCCGGCCTGGACGCCACGGATCAGTTCGTCTAGCGCCTGGTTCGTCGACGCCGCCTGCACGTCGCGCTCGGCGCACTCGCGACGGTACGCACGTCGCGCCTGCTTGAGCCGCGTCAGCCGCTGCGCCTCAGCACCTCTACGCTCTTTGCGCCTGCTGTCGTTTGACGCGCTGGCACAGCGTTAGCCGCGGCCTGCCAGGCCTGGTGCGTAACTGAGAAGGCCGCCCGCGCCGCCGCGAGCGCCTCCGCATGCTTCTTCTTGCCACCAAGCACACCGGCCAGACCCTTGGGCGCCTCCGGCTCCACAATTTCGGGCTCAGGAGGGGTCGCGATACGCACGGGAGACGGCGTAAGAACCTCAAGATCGGTGTGCGCAAACGGCGGATGCTCGACCACCACGCGCAATTGCTCCAGATCCACATAGTCGTCTACTGCCAAGGTGGCTGACAGGATTGAATCGATCTCGTCGTAAGTCGCGGCCAGTTGCGCGTTCAGCGATCCCACCTCAGCCAACCGGGACTCCTCGTGAAGTCGCTTGGCTTCACTCTCCTACGCCTTCTGCTGAGCAGCGGAAGCGCGCGCCAATTGGGCCCGTGCCCGCTCGGACTGCCGCCGAGCCTGCTCCGCCCGCCGTTGCGCGGCCGCAGTCGCCCGCACCGACTCCCGCTCCGCCTGCAGCTGTCGCTTTGCGGCGAGCTGATTCTGGTGGTGCAGTTCAGCGAAGAATCCGCGCTTCGCCATCTGAAGTCCCTTTCAACATCGGTCGATCGCTCTCAAGTTGTCATACAGCTAAGTCGCGCGCACCGGCAGCACGATCGCCACGGGCGCATGTGAGTCGCCGACCGTTTCCGTTTTGATGGTCAAATGCGCCACGCTTCGACCAGCGACGCGACCAACGCGAGAGCCACAACGCTCAGCTGCCGGGTTTGATCGGGTGCGCCGTCAGGGCGCTTAGCTGGGAGACCTTGGGGGTGAGCATCAAATGACGATCCTTGTACGGCGACACATGTCCTCTACAACGACGCCCACCATGCAAGGTTGGCTTGTTAGGCCCGCGAAACGCGCGATCGCTTCGGGAGTGATGGCCGGCCGGCGGCCTCGGTCAGCTACGTGGCGTCGGCATGCGGCCGCGCTGGCAGCGCGGACAGCAGCCCGGTGAGCGCGCCGGCGTCTACGAAGTCGCGGATTCGCTACCCACGCGCCGACGCGCTCGTCAGCGGCATGCTCAAGCGTCGCGCGCCCGATCTAAAGCCCTTTCGCCGGGGTGTGTACCGGTCGATGGGCTCGCGCTGGCGCGATCTGACCCTCAGTGCCGGAGCCGGCGCGACCACCGTTGTAATGGAGTCATCGCCGCAGTGTTTGGGGCTGGCGTCGCTGGTAAAGACGCGCGACTTCGCTCCGAGCATTGACATCACGCGTCAAGAACACCGCACACTCGATCGTGGTTGGTACCTGGCACATGCTGCAGCCGCGGCGACATAGACCGACCCCGCGGCGACTCTACGCCCGTTGCGCCCCGAGCGGCTGACAGACGCTTCGTGGCCCAGTCGTGTACGTTCACCCCGCCTACGTGAAGGGGGATTCGGATGTTGAGTGATGCTTTGCGAGACCGTTTTGTCACCGTCCTCGGGTTCTGGGATGCTGACCGGGACGGTGCGATTGAGGAGTCCGACTATGAGGTTGCCGCGGGCCGCATCGCAGGGCTCAGTGGACTCAAGCCAGGTTCTATGGAGTACGAGCAGCTTTATAGCCAATTGGTCAACGGCGGATGGCAGCTGATGCGGCAGTTCGACAGCAACGGCGATGGTCGCGTCACTGTCGAGGAGGCTCTCGCAGGCTTCGACGCGCTACACGCCGATCCGCAGCGATATCGCGAGGTCATCGTCGAGCCGGCCTACAGCTCGTTTGACCTGATCGACACCGATCACGACGGACGGATCACGGCAGAAGAGCACCGCGCGTACCTCATAGCCTTGAGCGTTGACGAGGCGACCGCCGAGACAGCGTTTGAGCATCTCGACCTCAACGGTGACGGCTTCCTGTCGCGCGAGGAGTTCGTCCAGCTCATAGATGAGTTCTACACCTCCGATGACCCCGATGTTGCGGGCGGCTGGTTTTACGGGAAGTCGCCTTCGCGCGCGGGCTGACTCCGGCGCGGTCCACCCCACTCTGCCGGCGCAGGTCGAGTACGAGCGCAGTGCGATGGGCCACGACCTCACCCGCCTCGTGAGGGCTCACGCCGAGTGCTCGGCCGACCACCGCGAGGCGATCGCCGAGTCGCGTCAGCGTTGGGACGCCGAGCGGTCGAACCGCTCGCCGAGCGCCGGCGCCGCGGGCGTCGCCGTCGGGCGATGATCGGTCACAAAACGTACGACGGCGCGCGGTGCGCCGCGCCGGGCGCTCACGCTGTCCCCCGGCCACAGCGCCTCTCGCGCGAGCCAGGCGACGAGCGGCAGCGACCAGGCGAGGAACAGCGCGCACTGCATGTCCGGGCTCAGCCACGCCGGGGCTCGCTCGAACGTCACCCAGACGATCGCGGTCGTCGCGAGTGCGAGGATCGGCGGGCGGTCGGGCCGGCACAGCGCCTCCCACGAGAGCAGCGCGAGCAGGAGCGGCAGCTCGTAGTAGACGACGTTCCACGGGTCAAGCACGCAGCGCAGGAGCAACAGCAGCGCCAGCAGTGCCAGCAACTGCTCGCCCGCGACCCGCGGCGCCGCCCCGCGCAGGCGCAGCCATAGCAGCGAGAGCGGCACGACGAGCAGCGCGATCAGCGGGTGGGTGAGCCCGGACATCCACCCCGGTGCGAGGCGGTAACCGCCGGGCTTGGGCATGCCGTCGCCGCCGATGATGACGTGGCCGGCGTCGCCGAGCAGCCAGAAGACCTGCCAGGGCTGGAAGATCGTGCCCGTCGTGCTCGCGCCGTGCGCGTAGGCGGCGGGCGACCCGGCGAGCATAAGCGGCGCCAGCACGGCGCCCGTCACCGCACCGGCGACGACGAGCGCGAACATGCGCCGTCCAGGCAGGGCCAGCAGGACCGGACCGATTGCGAGCACGGCCCAGGCCTTCGTGGCGATCGCGAGGCCGAGCAGGACCGCGGCGAGCAGGGTGCGCCGCGAGCTCGCCATCAGCACCGCGCCGATCGACAGGGCGGCGCACAGCAGCTCCTCCGGGTGCCCGAGCTCCAGCGCCCGCAGCGTGATCGGGTTGGCGACGCAGAGGGCGAGCACGAGCGCGCGGGCGCCCGTCGAGCGCCCGCGCTCGCCCATCCGCGTCACCAGCACGACGGCGAGCAGCGCGACCGCCAGCAAGCACGGGATCGACACGGCGCGGAAGACCGCCAGCTCGCCGCCGCCGAGCGCGGCGGTAACGGCGGCGAACGGCGCCCGCAGCACGAGCGAGCCGCCGTACGCCGGCGCCAGCTCCAGAAAGCCCCACACGTCGCCGCGGATGAGCGCCTGGAACGCGCCCGAGACCTCGTTGTCGTAGTCACTCCAAGCGAAACCGGCGAGCCCGAGCCAGGCCATCGTGGCAACGCCGAGCAGGGCGGCGCCCCACCAGAGCCAGTCGCTGCGCAGCCGTGCTCGCACAACCCCGCCATCGGCCGCCCGGCCACCGCGCTTGACCAGCCGCTGCGCTACTGGACGACCCGCAGCTCCTTCGACACGCTGCTCAACACCTCGTGACCGGCTGCCGTCACGGCGACGAGATCCTCGATGCGGACACCGACGGCACCGGGCACGTAGACCCCCGGCTCGACGGTCACCACGTTCCCGGCGGCAAGCGCGTCGTCGCTTTGCTTGGATAGCCGCGGCCCCTCGTGGACCTCCAGCCCGACGCCGTGCCCGAGGCCGTGGCCGAAGTGCTCGGCGTGGCCGGACCCGTCGATGATCGCGCGCGCGACGGCGTCGACCTCCTTGCCCGTCGGACCTGGGCGCACGGCTGCCAGAGCCTCCTCCTGGGCGCGCAGGACGAGGTCGTAGACCGCGCGATCGCGCGGGTCCAGCTCGCCGGTTGCGACGGTGCGAGTGCAATCGGAGGCGTAGCCGTCCAGCTGCGCACCCCAGTCGATGACGACCAGCGTCCCCGCTGGAATCGGAATGTCGCGCGGCCTGGCGTGCGGGTGCGCGCCGTGCTCGCCGGCGGCCACGATCGACGGGAACGAGGCGCTGTCGGCGCCGCGCCGGCGCATCGCGAACTCGAGATCCAGCGCGACCTGCTTCTCGGTGCGCCCGACGATGCCAGCCGACGTGACCTCTTCGAACGCCTCGTCGGCGAGCCGCGCGGCCGCGCGGATGGCATCGATCTCAGCGGAGTCCTTCACCGCGCGCAGCGCCTCGACCACGCCGCCCGCAGCTACGAGCTCGACATCCTGCGCCACGAGGCCTGCGAGCTGCGCGTGCTGCTTGACGCTCATGTGGGCATCGTCGAAGCCGAGCTTCAGCGGTCCCGCGGGCAGCCCGCCGACCACGCGCTTGAGCAGGTCGGTCGCGATCTCGCGCTCCCATTCCGGATCGAGCTGCTCGGCGGACTGCGCCAGGTAGCGAAAGTCGGTGACGAACCGGCGCTGAGCGCCTACGACCGCCACGGCGTTCGTGCCGGTGAAGCCCGTCAGCCAGCGCACGTTGACGAGGTTGGAGACCAGCAGGGCGTCGAGCTCGCGCTCGGCGACGGCGGCAGCGAGCGCGTCATGGCGGGCGCTGCTCATGACGCCAGCTCCGACTTCAACGCCGCCAGCGCCTCGCGATAGCCGTCGACGCCCCTGCCGGCGATGGTGGTGATGCAGTGCTCGCCGAGCACGGACTGATGGCGCCATCGCTCGCGCGCCATGACATCCGACAGGTGCACCTCGACCGCCGGCACGCCCGCAAACGACAGCGCGTCGCCGATCGCGCGCGAGTAGTGCGACCAGGCGCCCGCGTTGACGACCAGCCCGTCGGCGACGTCCTCGACGCGGTGCAGGTGCTCGACGAACTCACCCTCGTGGTTGGTCTGAAAGAAGCGCGCGTCCAGCTCCAGCTCGGCGGCGAAGGCATCGATCGCCTGCTCGAGCTGCATGAACGTCATGCCGCCGTAGTGCTCGGGATCGCGGCGTCCGAGCTGGTCGAGGTTGACACCGTGCATGATCTGGATGCGGTTGCGGGCGATCGCGCTCACTGCATCAACTCTGTCACGGCCGCCAGCACGGCGTCGGAGCCGACGCGCCGGCCGAAGCGCACGTCGCCGGGCGCACGGACGAGCACGAACGGCACGCGGTCGCCGACGCGCTTCTTGTCCAAGCGCGTGGCGGCGACGACGGCGGCCGCGTCGATGCCGTCCAGGCGCGTCGGCAGCCCGGCGCTCGCCAGCAGCTCGGCGACCTGTTCGCGCAGCTCGCCGAGGTCGCTGAGTCGCAGCGCTGCGAGCAGCCCCAGCCCGACTGCCTCGCCGTGGCGATAGCGCCGGTAGGCGGTGACGGTCTCGATCGCGTGACCGACGGTGTGGCCGAGGTTCAGCAGCTGGCGCGCGCCGCCGTCGCGCTCGTCCGCGGCGACGACCGCGATCTTCGCGCGCGCACAGTCCAGGACGATCCGCTCGTCCACCGCCGCGCCCGACGACACGCGTTCCCACAGCGACCCGCCCGAGATCAGCGCCGTCTTGACGACCTCCGCGTAGCCGGCCGCATGCTCCTGCGCGGGCAGCGTGTCGAGCGTGTCCACGTCGGTGATGACGGCCGCCGGCTGGTGGTAGGCGCCGACGTAGTTCTTCGCCTCCGGCAGGTCGACCCCGGTCTTGCCGCCATAGGCCGAGTCGACCTGCGCCACGACGGTCGTCGGCACCTGCACGATCGGCACCCCGCGCTGGTAGGTCGCCGCGCAGAAGCCGGCGAGGTCGCCGACGACGCCGCCGCCGAGGGCGACGAGATGGTCGTCGCGGCCCATCCCGCAGGCGGCGAGCTCGCGCCACACGCCCTCGGCGACCGCCAGCGTCTTGTGCTCCTCGCCCGGCGGGATCGTGATCGTGTGGTGCGCGTCGCGCAGCCGCTCGCCGTAGAGCCGACCCACATGCTCGTCGGTGACGACAAACGCCCGCCGGCCCGGCCTCGGCAGCCCGCCGATGAGCCCGCGCCCGACGTAGACCGGGTACTCCGAGCCGCCCGCGCAGGCCCAGACGAGCTTGGTTCCACGCGGCGCCTCGCTCAGCGCCTCCAGCGCCGGCAGCGCGCGGCGCACGAGGCGATCCCCCTCGGGAAGGAACGCATCGGCGACCGCTTCATACAGCGGCCGGCGCTCGGCGTGCAGCGTCTCGAACGCCGCGCGATCGGATGCCAGTGGCCGAGCGCCGCCGGCCGCACGTTTCCACGCGGTCTTGTCGGAGATGTCCATCCACACGACCGTGTGCTCGCGCAGCGCCGCGCGAACCGTCTCCGACAGGACGCTGCCGCCGCCCAGGGCGATCGCGGGCGCCCCGGAGCGCAGCGCCCGCAGCACGACCGGCTCCTCGCGCTGGCGGAACTTGCGCTCGCCGTAGACGGCGAAGAACGACGCGATGCTCATCCCCAGCTGGTCCTCGACAAGCCTGTCGGTGTCGAGGACGTCGTCGAGCGCCGAGGACTTCCCGGAGCCCATGAAGCCTACGAAGACGAGCGCCATCCGATTCGCTCGCGGTAGGCGTCCACCGCGGCGGCGACGTCGTCGATGTGGTCGCCGCCGAACTTCGAGCGGTAGGCGTCGCCGAGTACGAACGCGACCATCGCCTCGCCGACCACGCCGGCCGCCGGCACGGTGCAGGAGTCGGTGCGCTCGCGCAGCGCGGCGGCAGGCTCGTGCGTGGCGATGTCGACCGAGCGCAGCGGCTTGGTCAGCGTCGGCAGCGGCTTCATGGCCGCGCGCGCGGCGAGCGGATCGCCGGTCGTCATACCGCCCTCGAGCCCGCCGGCGTGGTTGGTCTCGCGGTAGAAGCCGCGCTGCTCGGACCAGAAGATCTCGTCGTGGGCCTGCGAGCCCGGCTTGCCGGCGAGCTCGAACCCCTCCCCCAATCCGACGCCCTTGATCGCCTGGATCGAGCACAGCGCTCCGGCCAGGCGGCCGTCCAATCGCTCCTCCCACGAGACATGCGATCCGAGACCGGGCACGAGCCCGAAGGCGATCACCTCGAAGACGCCTCCGAGCGACTCGTTGGCCTTGCGCTGAACGTTGATGTGGCCGACCATCGCGCGGCTCGCCTCGGCATCCAGGCAGCGCACGGGATCGGCGTCGACGCCGTCGAAATCCGCGACGGTCAGCGGCTGCGAGCGCGGCGGCGCGGTGACCGAGCCGATCTGCACGACGTGCGATCGGATCTCGACTCCCAGCGCGCGCAGGAACGTGCGCGCGACGGCGCCCCCCGCCACCCTTGCGGCGGTCTCGCGGGCGCTCGCGCGCTCCAGGACGTTGCGCACGTCGGTCATGTTGTACTTCTGGGTGCCGACGAGGTCGGCGTGGCCCGGACGCGGGAGGTGGACCTCGGGGATCGTGGCCTGCACCGGCCACGGGTTCATCCGCTCCTCCCAGTTGGCGTAGTCGCGGTTGGCGATCTGCAGCGCGATCGGCCCGCCGAGCGTCCGGCCGTGGCGCACGCCGCCCGTGACGTCCGCGCGGTCGCGCTCGATCTTCATGCGCCCTCCACGGCCATGGCCCAGCTGACGCCGGGCCATGTCGCGATTCAAGGTCTCTTCGTCAAGCTCCAATCCGGCCGGCAGGCCCTCGACCACGCACGTGAGGCCGGGGCCGTGCGACTCGCCGGCGGTGATGAAGCGGAGCGCCATAACGGCGCTGGAGTCTACGGAGCGCTCTTGCTCGTCAGGAGGCCGCGGCTCTGGTCGAAGACGATCTTGCCGATCGTTCCTCCCGCCGCGCCGTCTCGGATGAGGTCGCGCAGGACATCGCGGCCGTCCGGGTGTACGCGCGCCCGCGCCTCACTGGCAGCGCGCTCGCTGCGCATCTCCTCGCGCTTCACCGAGACGACGTCGAGCGCGTACTGGCGCGGTTGGCCCGCGGCCGGTGTGACATCGACGACCATCGAGTCTCCGGCCTTGAGGACCTTGATCCGGCATGCCACGTCGACGCACCGGCCCTCGCCGTTCTGCTGGGCGGTCGGGCCGAGCAGAAACGTCGCGTGCGTGCCGTCGGGGGACACACCGAGGTACATCAGCGCAGGTTCGATCAGGCCGCCGAACGGCGTCAGGCGGGAGATGCCGCGAGCCTTGGGCGCGTCGCCTTCGGTCGAGCCGAAGCGCACCTCCGTGCGGTAGGCGAACGGCTTCGCCGCCGGCGTCGCCGGGACGACCGGGATCGAGGCCGCGGCGCCGGGGTCAGCAGCGGTCGTCTGCGTGCCGGGCGGCGGCGTGTCGGCGCTCGCCTTGACGGCCTTGGGCTTGGGTCTGCGGAACGGGTCGCGCACCGTGCCGGGGCGCGAGCGGACCGACGGCGGTCCGACGAGCTCGACGGCGGGCACGGACCCCGAGGCGGTTGCGGACGTGTCCGCGTCGATTGCCGCTGCCGGGACCGGTTTGCCGGCACTGCCACCGCCGGCGAGCAGCAGCGGAACGGCGATCAGCGCCGCCACGAGCAGCACCGCCAGCGGCCACAGCCGCTTGTCGACGAGATCGCGAACGAGCGCGCGTGCGAAGGTCATTGCGATACCTCGGAGGCTGTGGTCGTAGTGGGAGCTGCTGCGCCACTCACCTGCGGCGATGACGCGGCAGGCAGCGCCGAGGGGACGGCGGCGACGTATGCGTTCGCCTTGATCTCAGCCTTGATGTTGGGAAGCCCCTTGGCCGCCGGGTTCAGCGCGACTGTGTCGATCGTGAGCAGGCGGCCGCTGACGGACACCTTCGAGCCCTTGACGCGCGAGAAGCGGTCGATCTCGCTCAGGAGGCGGCGCAGCGAGAGGAAGTTGCCCTGGAAGGTGAACTGAAAGCCTTTCTGCTCGATACCGGCGCTCGATGCCGCGCCCGGGGCAACCGGAGCGCCGGGCGCCGCCGGGGCGCCCGCGGTCGCCGGAGCGGGAGCGGGAGTGGGAGTTGGAGTGGGAGCGGGACTGAGAGCCACCGGGGGCGCCGGAGCGAGCGCGGCCGAGGTCTGCACGGTGATCGCGCGGAAGTCGACCTTCGCGGCGCGGGCGGCGCTCTCCAGCTGGTACACGAGCGAGGGCACATCGGCCTTCGCCGGCACGGCCTTGCCGAGGCGGGCCACGGTCGCGTAGTCGCGGCGGTAGGTCGACTTCGCCTGTTCGGCGACGTCGGCCTGCTGGTTGGCTGCGTCGCGGCGCAGCTCGGCCGCGGTGATCTTGGCCGTGACGGCGTTCGCCGCCTCGCGCTTGGGCGCGAGGGCCAAGAACCACACTGCGCCTACCACGCCCGCAACGGCGACGATTGCCAGGACGAGCCGATCACGCTGTTTCATCGGGTGCTCGAATCAGACGCGGTGGACGGAGTAGTTGAGGTCGGTGGCGCGGCGGGAGTGCCGGCAGGCGCCGAGGAAACGGCGGCCGACGCGTCGGTGACCGTGCCGGTCTCGTCGACGGCGGCCTTGGCGGCACCCGGGACGGCGAACGCGATCGCGATCGTGAAGCGAGGATTGCTGGCCTTGGCGGCCGGGCAGTCGGCGGCGGCGCTGCTTCCCGCGTCCGGCTTGGAGGACGTGCGCAGGTCGACGTCACGGACGCCGTCGACGGCACGCAGCCGCGCCATCAGACGAGCGACCTTGGCCTGGTTGCCAGTACAGCCGAGCAACTCGAACGTCGGCGCCGGAGCGGCGCTCGTCGTCGGCGACGGAGCTTCGCTGGTGGCGCCAGAGGCGCCACTCAGAGACGTGAGCCAGACGTCGTCGGGCAGGACGCGGCTGACCTCGCGCAGGCCGTGGGCCCAGTCGAAGCGGGTCGCCGACAGCGATGTGACGGTGGCGACGCGGTCACGCGCCAGGGCGGCGAACGCCTGGTACGGCGCGGCCCTCGCGATGCGTGCCTCGGCGACCCGCGCTTGCGCGGTGACGCGGTCGACCTTCGCGCGACCTTCGCCGACCTGCTTGTTCGCGGTCGCCCACACGGCGGCCATCGCGACCAACGCGGCGAGCCCGGCAAGCAGGACGTAGAGGATCCCACCGGTGTCGACGGACTTGACTGCGCGCGACGCTCTGTCCTCGCCCGGCATCAGATTCGCAGCTCTCACGCCGACACCTCCTCGACGGCCAGTCCGGCCGCGATCGTCATGCCGGCCAGCTCGTTCGCGTCGGCGACGTCGGCGCCGGCTGCGACGCTGCGCGTCTCCACGCGCATCCCGAGCTCACGTGAAAACGTCTCGGCGAAGCCCGGCAGGTCCACCGCGGCGCCGGTCAGGACGGCTTGCTCCGGTTCGGCGCCGGCCAGCGTCTGGGTCGCGTGGAACTCCAGCGACGCGCGCACCTCCGCGGCGAGCCGGCGAGTTCCGTCGTTGAGGATCGTGCGAGTGTCGGCGACGATCTCCTCGTCGCCCTCGATCTCCTCGATCGGACGCTCCAGCCCGACGTGGCGCAACCACTCGCGGGCGTGCTCGAGGGTCAGGCTGCGGCGCTCAGCGAGTTCGATGCTCATGCCCTCGATGCCGGCGCCGGTGACGCGCGTAAAGGTGCACACTCCATCGACGACGACGGCGAGGTTCGCCACACCGCCGATCGACAGGTACAGCGCCGAGTCCGCGCGCCCGGCGCCGAGGACCCGGATCATCGCGAAGGCGGAAAGGTCCACGCCACGAGGCTTGAGGCCGGCGCCGACGACCGCGGCCAGGACGGCCTCGACCATCTCTCGCCGGGCGGCGATGAGGACGACGCGCTGGCGCGGGCCCTGCTCGGTCTCGACGATCCCGAGCGGCTCGAAGTCCAGCACGGCCGACTCCATCGGCATCGGAAGCTCGTCGGCCGCGACCTGGCGCACGACGGCGTCGATGTCGGCCGCGTTGGTGACCGGCGGGACATCGACCGTCCGGACGACGATCTTCGCATTGGCGACGCCGATGCGAACATCCTTACCCAGGCCCTTGTGCTCGCTCCAGAGCTGCTTGAGCGCCGTGGTGACGGCTTCGACATCCACGACCTCGCCGTCCCGGACGACGCCGAGCGGGAGGTCGATGGTGGCTGCGCGCGTCAGCTCGATCGTCCCGTTGACCGAGACCTCCGCTGCTGAGACACGGCCCGGCTCGATGTCGAGTCCGACGATCGAACGGGGGCGAGATGTTTTGCGATGTGAGAGTCCCATGCTGTGATCGAGGGCTTCATCGGCGGTCGGCGAGGGACCCTGTACGGATCGCTGAACGGACCCTCCATCTGTCCAGCCACGTCCCGGCTGGCGTCGGACCGGTTCTCAGAGCGTCGAGTGGTACGCGTCGACGAGCACGTCGCCGGCGAGCACTGCGACGACCCCGCCGAGGGCAAGGAAGGGCCCGAAGGGGATCGCGGTCTTGCGACCCTCGGCGGAGCCCTTGCGAGCGATGATGGCGACCCCGACGGCCACGCCGCAGACGAGCGCGACGAGCACCGCGACCGCCACTTCGCGGCCGAGGAAGAGGCCCAGGACGGCGGCGAGCTTGACGTCCCCGATCCCCATTCCGCGCGGCTGCAGCAGCGCGGCGACCAAGAAGAAGCCGCCGGCCGCCGCGCCGGCGACCAGGCGCTCCACCTGCTCGCCTGGATCGAGCCCGATGCCGAGGGCGACGGCGAGGCCCGCGGCCGGCAGGGTCAGCGCGTTTGGCAGCAGGCGCGTGTCGAGGTCGATCAGGGCGAGCGGCACCAGCAGCGCGACGAGCACGAGTCCGAGGACGAGCTGAGGCGTCTCCCCGTAGCGCACGGCGACGACCGCTGCGAACAGCGCGCCCGTCGTCGCCTCCACGATCGCGTAACGGGCGGAGATCGGCTCGTCGCAATCGCGGCAGCGACCGCGCAGCGCCAACCACGAGAACACCGGCACGTTGTCGTACGGGCGCACGGGGTGGCCGCAGCTCGGGCAGCGCGATCCTGGCGTCACGAGCGACTCCCCGCGCGGCAGCCGGTAGGCCACGACGTTGAGAAACGAGCCGATGAGAAGTCCGCCGAGCGCGGCGACGACGATCGCGTGAGCCATTGGCGGGGTGAGGCTAGTGGTCGAGGACGAAGCCTCGCGCGCGCTCGCCGCGCTGATCCAGGCTCAGCGCGCTGGAACCTGCTCGCTGTATGTCTGGATGCGCCAGGCGGCCTGGACGGGGTCCAGGAACTTCGGCGGCGAGCGGTAGCGCAGGCGACGGTCGTAGGTGTAGTTCTTGACATAGCCCCTCGCCGGCGGCGGCGTGGTCTTCCCGACCGGTCCGCGGTACTTCTGGACGATCGCGCCGCGCACCGTCAAGTTGCCGAGGGCCGCGCCGCAGAACCAGTTGTCGGCGAGGAAGGATTGGTTGAGCGACAGGATCGCGGCGTCGATCTGGATGTCGCCCGGACCGACGCCGTTGGGGCACGTGGTGGTGGTGTAGTCGCAGCCGCGCATGACATCGCAGCCGAGGACCGGGTGGTACACGCGGATGAAGTTGTTCGAGATCAGGCCGAGCAGGACGTCGGGGCTGGGCGGATTCCCCGCCGGGCGGCGGAGATCCTCCGTGACGATGATGTCGTTCTCCGCCGTCAGCGTGAGGTTCACGCTGTAGTTGCCCGAGACCTCGAGGTTGCCGCATGCGTTGTCGGGCACCGGCACGTACGGGTTCGTCACGCTGTAGCGCGGGCACTGATAGCCCGGCGATCCAGGCGGGACGCCGGGCTTGGAGTTTGAGACGAAGACGACGCCGTCGGCGGGAATCGGAACCGTCTCGTTGGTGAGCTGGGTGCCATCCTCGCGCGTTCCGGTGACGATCATGTTCGCGCCGGCGAGCTTGATCTGCGTCCTGCCCACGAAACGGTTATTGGGGGCCGTGTCGCGGCGTAGCGACAGGTTCGTCGGCGGGATCTCGAGCTTCGCGGCATTGCGGACCTGCGTGCCGATGAAGTCCGGGCTGCACGTCGCCCCGCTGCTCGTCGGCGGGTTGCGGAAGCCGATCGCGGGGATCGCCGTCTGACCCGAGCTGGAGGTCTCGACGAGATCCTGGCCGTACTCGCCGAAGTCCGGCGCGCCGCTGCAGCTGAACTCGTCGTTGGTGTGAAACGGCCCTAGCGTGACATCGGGATCGATGAAATCGATCTCGCTGCAGTGGATCTCCTCGAGCGCCGACCACGTGCCCGCAGCCGAGTCGTACTCCTCGCCGTGGTACTTCTGGTTCTGGCGCAGGCCGTCGGTGTCATTGCCGTAGTAGCGGTCGCAGTTGTTGATCGCCCATTCGGTGAGGGTCTCGCCACTGCCGCTGAGGCTGTGCGTGGGCACGTTTCCCCTATCGACGTCGTACAGCAGCGGACTGCGCGTCTCCTTGTCGGTGAAGTAGATGAAATCCAGCAGGCTCTGGCGCTTGAAGTTCGCGACGATCGAGCGCTTCACGCCGCCCACCAGGGCACGGCCGGTCGCGCGGACGCGGAACGTGCCCGTGGTCGTGTCGATCATCGTGGCCTCGGCGTTGTTGGCGTCGCACGAGCTGTTGCCGTTGGCCGGCAGCAGCTCGATCGCGTACTTCGAGGTGCCGCCCGTCACGTTGCGCCAGTGCCCGGTGCGGGTGTCGGTGCCCGAGCCGTTCCACTGCTGGACGATCGGGCTCGGCTCGCTCGCGCTCGGCGCGGGCACGTTGGTGCAGTTGGTCCAGTACGCGTTGTCCTGGGCCAGGTGGAAGAGGTAGTACTGGACCCCCCCCTCGGCGGCCGCGTAG
>JAWVGJ010000160.1:0-36139 GCA_033855115.1 Solirubrobacteraceae bacterium | reverse complement strand
CGCCTTGCGCACGACGTACTTCGTGGCATCGCCGACGAAGTTGTCCAGCGGCCCGCCCTTGCCGCCCCCGACGATGACGACGTACATCAGGCCGGCACGGACTCGAGCACGGCCTGCTCGAACATCTTGATCCCGAGCTTGACGGCGCAGATCGTGTGCAGTCCCTGCTCGGCGTACCAGTCCGAGCGCGCGGGGTCGAGCACGCGCACGACCACACGCGGCACGCCGAAGCGCTTTTGCGCGATCTGCCCGACGAGGATGTTCGTGTTGTCGCCGCGCGTCGCTGCGATGAAGATGTCGGCGTCCTCGATGCCTGCCGCCAGCAGCGCGTCGATCTCGATCGCCGTGCCGACGGTGAATCGCCCGCCGGCGTCCTCCCACGATGTCGCCTGGCCCGCGTCGAGGCGCTCGTGCGAGAGCGGGTCCTCGTCCAGCACCGAAACGGTGTGGCCCGCTGCAAGGGAGGACTTGGCGACCGCCGCACCGACGCGGCCGGCCCCTACCACGAGCACCATCATGTGAGCGGATGCTAGAGCAACTCCGGTTCAGGCCGTGTGCTCGGCCGGAGCGGGGTCCGCGCCGTCCCGAGCCGGCGGCGCGGTGAGGATCACGCGACACGGCGCCTTGCGCACGACGTACTTCGTGGCATCGCCGACGAAGTTGTCCAGCGGCCCGCCCTTGCCGCCCAAGCGCGACCCGCCGCGGATGCGCGACGGTTCCTCGGCAGCAAGCACGACGAGCTCGACGCCGCGGCGGGTCGCCTCGGCCACGATCCCCTCTCCAGCGCGGCGCGCGCGGATCGTCGCGGTTGCCACCTCGACGCCGTCGTACTCCTCCCCGACCGCCTTTGCCCGCGCGAGCGCGGCACGCGCGCGCTTGAGCTGCTCCTCCGGCAGGCGAGCGTCCAGCGGCAGCGACAGCGGGACCTCGAAGACCCAGATCGCCTCGATCGTGGCACCCCGGCCGTCGCCCGCCTCCGGGTTGTCTTCCGCCGCCAGCCGGCCGGCGGTCTGGACGATGTCGTCGTCCAGCGGAGTGCCGAGGATCGGCACGAGGATCGAGCCGTATTCGACCTCGATCGACTCGGAGCGCAGCGCTTCCTCGGACATGACGACGCGCCGCAGCAGCGGCAACCCGGCACGGCGCCGGTAGCCGACGTAGAGGGCGAGTCCGGCTCCCATCCACGCGATCCCGACGTAGCGCGCGCCCGCGTGTAAGACGAGCAGGCTGAGCAGGCCGACGGCCGCCATCGCCGCGCCGAGCACGGCCGGCAGCGGCAGGTCACCCCCACCGACGCGGATCGAGAGCGGGATCCGGAACGGCCGCGGCCGCTCGGGCTCGCGGTAGCGCAGCACGCAGATCGAGACATGCGCGATCAGGAACGCGAGCATCGCGCCGACCGCATAGATGCCCGCCAGGAACTCGAGGTTTCGCGGCACGACGAGCGCGGCCGCCAGCGCCGCGGCAATGAGGATCACGACATACGGCGTGGCGTACCTGGGGTGCAGGCGCCCGACGGCGCTCGGGATCTGGCGGTTCGTCGCCAGGGAATAGGCCAGCCTGGAGAGCCCGAGCATCGCCGCGTGCGCGGCGACGACGAGCGTGAGCGTCGCGAACGCGGCCACCACATACGTGAACGCGTCGTCGAGCCAGCCGTGGTCGAAGGTCTTGACGATCGCGAGCACCGGGGCGTCGAGCGCGTCTCCCTTCAGCGGGCTGGCGCCGGGCGTGATCGGCAATGCCGCAACCGCTACGAGCGAGATGCCGACGTAGATGACGAGCACGGAGGCGGTAGCGCTCGCAATCAGCCGCCTCAGCCCGCGCCGGCCAATCTGCACCTCGCCGGCCAGCCCCGCGGCTGACTCGAGGCTCGTGAACGCGACCGTGCTGATCGTCAGCGCGAAGATGACGTCGCTCCAGCGCGGGCTCGTGCCGAGGTCGACCGACGCCGTCAGCGCGTCGACGTCGATGACGACGACTGCGCCGATCACGATGATCAGCAGCTGCAGCGCGACGTCGGCCAGCACCAGCGCCGCCGCCCGCTCGCGCCGAACGGCTGTTCCGAAGCCGAGGATATTGCGAAACGCGACGTAGGCGACGATCGCCAGGGCGATCGCGAGCTCCAGCGCGCCGCGGCCGAGCGGTGCCCAGAACGCGGCGAGGTAGTTCGTCGCCACGAACGCCGTCACGGCGATGAGGATCAGGAAGTCCAGCACGACCGCCCAGCCGGCGACAAAGCTCCACAGCTCGTTGAAGGCGTAGCGAGCGAAGACCGTCGAGCCCGCGCGCTCGGGGTGCAGCGACGCTCCCTCGACGTAGGTCATCGCCGTCAGCACGAAGAACACCGCGGCGCCGAGGAAGACCAACGGCGTGAGCCCGAGGGCGTTCTCGGCGACGACCCCGAGCGAAAAGTAGATCGCGCTTGCGAGCGAGGTCCAGACGATCGCGAACAGCGTCGCCGAGCCGAGACCCTTGCGGAACATCTAAACGCGCCGCCAGGTCACGTAGAAGCGTCCCGCGCCGGCGGCGATGAAGAGCACGCCGAACAGCACGCCGAGCGAGACCGGACCGCCGCCTGCGGCGATCGTGCGGATGAGGATCACGACGCCGAGCACGGCCATGACGGCCGACAGGAGCATCGTCACGCTGCGGTGGATGTCGCGTCCAGACTCAGGCACTCGAGGCTCGGCCATGTCAGCGGCGGGAGTCTACGCCCGGGGCGTGGCCTGCCGAGATGCAGGTCAGGTCAGCTCACGCCCCGTGCATTGCCACCACCGGTTTGGTGTCCGGCGCGTTGAGCGCATAGCCGACGCTACGAACCGTGCGGATGCAGTGGCTGTGCTCGTCGCCGAGCTTGGCCCGCACCCGCCGCACCAGAACGTCCACGGCGCGGCCGCCGACCGCCGCGCCTCGCACGCCCCAGACCGCGTGCAACAGCTGCGCCCGCGAGTAGACCCGCGCCGGGTGACGGGCCAAGAACAGCACGAGCTCGAACTCGCGAGCGCTGAGCGCGACCGGCCGGGGGCCGACCCAGGCCACGCGGCGGCGCGGGTCCAGGCGCAGGTCGCCGGCGCGCAGGCTGACGTCGACCGGCTGGGCCGTAGCGGCGGCGGCCGCTCGCGCGCGGTCGATCCGCGACAGCAGCTCCCCGGGACGCAGCGGGCGGACGACGAGTTCGTGGTCGGCCAGCGCCGGGTCTGCGATCGGCCTGCGCTGCTCCGGCATCGCGACGACGACCGGCACCTGCGCCAGCAGCGGGTTCTCGCGCAAGGACAGGCACGCGTGCTGGGCGTGGACGTTGTCGAGATCAGCGGACCCGATGACGAGCGCCAACGTCGGCGCCACCCGCCAGGCGGCGAGCGCCTCCAGGCCCATGCGCCAGGTCCGAAAGCCGAGCGCCTCCAGCTCGGCGTCCACGTCTGCGAGCGCCTCCCCCGGGTCGGCGATCACCCATGCGAGCACCTCTGCTACTACGACGCAGAGCGGCGGCGGGATCACCCTAGCCCGCGTGCGACCGTGACGGTGACGACGCGTCCCTGCTGGATCTGAAACGTCGTGCTGCGCCGTCCCGGCCGGATGCTGCCGACGCGGCAGAACTGCACGTCTGCCGTCGCACCGCAGCGCGCTCCGCGCACGCGCCGTCGAACGTCGGCATCCGTGGAGCCGACCCCGATGCCGCCGGCCGTCCGCTGCCGCGCGTTGCGCGTGGAGACGATGACGACGCGCGAACCGACCAGCGAGACGACGAGCGCGCGGCGGCGGTAGACGTAGTTGCGCGC
Source organism: Solirubrobacteraceae bacterium (assembly GCA_033855115.1). Taxonomy (GTDB): domain Bacteria; phylum Actinomycetota; class Thermoleophilia; order Solirubrobacterales; family Solirubrobacteraceae; genus CADCVQ01. The sequence goes on along the minus strand of JAWVGJ010000160.1, from coordinate 32,360 downwards.
CCCCTCGCCGACCGCGTCGAGCGACGGTTTTCCGAGCCGCGCGCGCACCTCCTTGGCGGTCATTCCGAGGCCGACCCCGTCCACGCTGCGGTTTACGGTAATCCGCGCCGGCGCGGCGACCGCGCCACAGAGCATGGTGACGAGCGCCGATGCGCCAGCTATGCCGAAGCTCGCTCCGCGTGACACGCCCGTGAAGGTAGGCGAGTTGTGTTTCGCTTCCGTCTCGGTCCTGTTTCAGAACGGGCGCTGCACGAAACGCGGTGGCAATCCGATGTCCACGAGCGCGCCACGAGGACGAAACCGCACCTCGCTGTGATGGCCGTCGATAAGCGCGAACTCGCCCGACGACGTCCAGGAGGATCAGATGAGCAGACGACCGCATCCAGTATCCAGAACGGTTCGCGGGCGCGCGCCAGTCGCCGGGGCCGTGGCGACGACGGCGGCCGCACTGCTCGCATTCGGCGCTCCGGCGGCGTCCGCCGCCGAAACCTGCGCAATGCAGGCCGTAATGCAGCCGGCGATCGATCACATCAACACGGCGCACCTCGAACGCTCGCCGTTTCAGCAGGTCCGAGACCTGTTTTCGATCGACAGCTACGTGCTCGCTCATACGGTCCTGGTCGAATCGATGGTCGCGCCTGTCCTGCCGACGGCCGAAGGCATCATCACGCCGCTCGAGGACCACATCAAGAGCGCGCACCTCGAACGCTCGCCGGTGCAGCAGGTCCAGGACCTCATGAAGACCGACGACTACGTACTCGCGCACACCGTGCTGGTCGAGTCGATGCTCAGCCCGGCGCTCGACGGATGCGGCGCGCCCGCGGCGCCGCCGATGCCCTCGATGCCGGCGCACGGCTCGCCGGCACCTGCCGAACCCCCTCCGCCGGCGCCGGCGCAGCCACCGGCGCCGCCGGCGTCGACGCAAGCCGTCGAGATTCACAACTACGCCTTCTCGCCGGCGAGCCTCACCGTCGCGCCCGGCACGTCGGTGACATGGAAGAACCACGACGACGCCGACCACAACGTCACGCAGTCCCGTGGATCGGCCCTGAAGTCCAAGTCCTTCGGCAAGGACGCGACCTTCTCGTACACGTTCAGCCAACCTGGCACGTACGCGTACGCCTGCTCGCTGCATCCGCAAATGAAGGGCGCCGTGACCGTCCAGTAGGCCGGACCGACCATCGGGGCCGCGCCGGCTCGGGGCAGCCGCCCCCGGTGGCTCCCGCCGGCGCCGCCGAAGCGTTGGTGAGTCCGGGCTACGACCCGATCTCGACGAACTCGAGCAGCGCTTCGAGCGTGACGTCGTAGCCGAGCGTCTCGCCGCCGCCGGGAAGCTCCTCCTGCCAGTCCAGGCCGTAGTCACGCCGGTCGACGATGGCCGTCAGCTCGATCCCGACCCGGTTCTCCGGGCTCAACAAGCCAGGGCCGGGGAGCCCGATCCGGCCGGTCGCCTCGACGGTGTGGGTGTGACCGTGGATCGTCAGCTCCCCCACGACGACGATGTCGCGGTTCTCGGCGCCGCGGAAGTCGGACACCGCCCAGCGCACGTCCGGATAGCGGGCCGCATCCAGGAACTCGTCCGACAGCATGCGTGTTCGGATAGCCGGATCGTTGAGGTCCAGGCTCCCCACGGGGACCGACGCCACGAGCGTGCCCGCCGCCACGTCGAGCGTCGCGTCGATCTCCCGGAAGCTCGCGCGGTAGTCGCGCATGCCGAGGTGGCGGACCTTGAAGGAGACCGAGGAGAACGGCGGATCAGCACGCCAGACGCCCCCGGAGAGATGCTGCTCCAGGAACGTCGCGGGTGCGTCTGGCCGCTCGGACACTCGCCGCCGCGAGCCGGGCTATGCCACCAGCGGGATGATCAGGATCGCCACGATGTTCGCGACCTTGATCATCGGGTTGATCGCCGGGCCGGCGGTGTCCTTGTAGGGGTCGCCGACGGTGTCGCCGGTGACCGACGCCGAGTGCGCGTCGGAGCCCTTGCCGCCGAAGGCGCCGTCCTCGATGAGCTTCTTCGCGTTGTCCCATGCGCCGCCGCCGGCGGTCATCGAGACGGCGACGAAGAGGCCGACGACGATGACGCCGATCAGCAGGCCGCCCAGCGCCTCGACGCTCAAGACTCCGATGATGACCGTGAAGACGATCGGAATCAGCGACGGGATGATCATCTCCCGCTGCGCGGTCCGGGTGACGATGTCCACGCAGCGCGCGTAGTCGGGCTTTTCCGTGTAGTCCATGATCCCCGGCTTCTCGCGGAACTGCCGGCGAACCTCCTCGACGACGGCGCCGCCGGCGCGGCCGACCGCCTCCATCGACAGCGCGGCGAAGAGGTAGACCATCATGCCGCCGACCAGCAGGCCGATGAGCACGAGCGGCGCGTCGATGAGGAACTGGACCGGCTCCTTGCCGGCGGCCACGAGCTCGTCCTCGAGCTCGATCTTGAACGCCGCGAACAGCACCAGCGCGGCAAGCACGGCCGAGCCGATCGCGTATCCCTTGGTGACGGCCTTCGTCGTGTTGCCGACGGCGTCGAGCGGGTCGGTGACCGCGCGCACGTCCTCGGGCATCTCGGCCATCTCGGCGATGCCGCCGGCGTTGTCGGTGATCGGGCCGAACGCGTCGAGCGCGACGATCAGTCCGCACAGGCCGAGCTGGGCCATGACGGCGACGGCGATGCCGTAGATGCCGCCGAGCTCGTTGGCTGCGTAGATGCCCAGCGCGAGCACGACCGCCGGCAGGGCAGTGGCCTGCATGCCCTGCGCCAGGCCGGAGATGATGTTCGTCGCGTGGCCGGTCTGTGAGGCGGAGGCCGTCTTCTTCACCGGACCGAAGCGCGTCGACGTGTAGTAGTCGGTGATGACGAACAGGCACGCCGTGACGGCGAGCCCGATGAGCGAGCAGAGGTAGAGCTTGCCGACCGACGGGACGGAGATGGCGACGTCGGCGGACTTAGTCGCCAGGCCCTCCATGAGCCACTTCGTGACCGGATAGAAGGCGATCGCGGCGATCAGGCCGGAGAGGATCAGGCCCTGGTACAGCGCGCGCTCGACGTTGCCGGCCGCGGACTTGACCGCGAATGTCCCGATGATCGAGGCGACGATCGCCACGCCGCCGAGCACGAGCGGGTAGAGCACCACCTGCGTCGCGTTCTCGGCCGAGAACGTCAGGACGCCGAGCAGCATCACGGCCACAGCGGTGACCGCGTAGGTCTCGAAGAGATCGGCTGCCATGCCGGCGCAGTCGCCGACGTTGTCGCCCACGTTGTCGGCGATGACCGCCGGGTTGCGCGGGTCGTCCTCGGGGATCCCAGCCTCCACCTTGCCCACGAGATCGGCGCCGACATCGGCGCCTTTGGTGAAGATCCCGCCGCCAAGACGGGCGAAGACCGAGATCAGCGAGCCGCCGAAGCCAAGACCGATGAGCGCGTCGACAGCCGCCTTCTGGTCCTTGTCGAACAGCGCCGTCAGCACGCCGTAGTAGCCCGCGACGCCCAGGAGCGCGAGGCCGACGACGAGCATGCCCGTGATCGCGCCGCCTCGGAACGCCGTATCGAGCGCGGGCGCGATGCCGCCGCGGGCCGCCTCGGCGACCCTGCAGTTGGCGCGCACCGACACGTTCATGCCGATGAAGCCGGCCGATGCGGACAGCAGGCCGCCGAGAGCGAAGCCGACCGCAACCTCGATGCTCTGCAGCGGTATCAGGATGACGAACAGGACGATCCCGACAATCGCGATCGTGGTGTACTGGCGGCGAAGGTATGCGGAAGCACCTTCCTGAACGGCCTTGGAGATCTCCACCATGCGCTCGTTGCCCGGCGAGAGCGCCAGCAGCGAGCGAGTTGTCAGCGCGCCGTACAGCACCGCCAGGCCGGCGCAGATCAGCGCGACGACGACCCCGTGGTCCATCAGGAATTCACTCAAAGGAAACGGCCTCCAGAAGTCTTTGTTGGCAGGGAGCTACGGCCTAACCGCGGGGCAAAGGCGAGAGCGGCTCCCAGCCGCGAGAAACGCGCGCGCAGTCTACCCGCAGTGCCGGTTGCGACGCGTCCAGGTCACTTGTGACACGGGCGGCTGACCGTTACTGCCCAGGCACCCAGAGCCGCCCGCTCTGCTGCGCGGGCCCCGTGTCTCCCGGCTTGACCGGCGGCGCCTTGGCAGCCGGCGGCGCCGGTGCCGGTGGGGTCGCCCCGGACCGCGCGTAGGCGATCTGCAGCTGCGAGAGCGCGTCCCGCACCTGCTTGGCCTCGGCTCCGAGCAGCGGCTCGACGAGCGGCAGCAGCGCGCGCGTGGCGTCGATCGCCTGGCGCACCTGGTCGAAGTCGGGCTCCTCCTCGGCGCCCGCGAGGCCCGCCTTGCGCGCACCGAGGTTCAGCAGCGAGATGACGGTCTGGACGATCACGTCCTCGACGCGGATGCGCTGCAGCTCGGCCTCGTAGGCGGCCCGCAGCTCGTCCTCGCTGAGATCGCCGAGGTCGAGGTCTTCTTCGGACCGGGGGTCGGTGTCGCCCGGTGGCGGGGCGCCGGGATCGGTACTCATCGCGAGCACCAGCCTCTTGGCTCGAAGCCGGCCTCGGGCGAGCAATGACGCGCTGTCATGCTGGAACCTCCTGTGCGTACGTGGTCATGGTCTCGCGCACGCTGTCAGCGTAGACATCGCGCAGGTCGCCTCCCTGCAGCAGCGCGGCGCGCTGGCGCTGCGCGCCGTTGGGCCCGTCCAGCACGGAATCGATCCGCTGCTCGTCGCGCACGGGCGCGGTCCACGTGTAGAGATCGTCGAGCGCCTCCGCGGCGTCGATCTCGACACCGCGCCCGAGGTCGATCATCTTGCCGTCCATCCCGTGACGGATCGCGCGCCACACGTTCTCCTCGATAAGCCGGTGCGCCGGATCGTCAAACGCCACCCCCTCGTCGATGTCGCGCAGCGCCTGGCCGACGCAGGCCACAATCAGCCCGGCCAGCGCCTCGGACTCGGCCGCGGTGACCTGGGCGTCACAGATGCGAACCTCGACCGTCCCGAACGTCGCGTGCGGCCTGATCGACCACCAGACCTGCGTGTACTCGACGATCGAGCTCGTGGCGATCAGCAGCTCGAGGTAGTCGCGAAACGCACGCCAGTTGCCGAACGCGTCGGGGACGCCGCAGCGCGGAAAGGACTTCGTGAAAATCTGGCTGCGGGCGGAGTGCAGCAGCGTGTCCTGGCCGTCGAGGAACGGCGAGCTCGAGCTGGCCGCGAGCAGCACCGGCAGAACCGGGCGCAGGCGGTCGCACACCCGCACGGCCCGGTCGACGCCGTTGACGCCGACGTGGACGTGCAGCGAGAACGTGTTGTTGCGCCGGGCGACGTAGCCGAGGCCCTCCACCACGCGCCGGTAGTGCTCGGTGTCGATGTTGGGCTGCTCGCGGTAATCCGCCCACGGGTGGGTGCCGGTCGACCCCAGCGCGATGCCCCGCTCCGCGCTGAGCGCGAACAGCCGCCGGCGGTGATCGCGCTGGTGTCCGACGGCGTCGTGCAGATCCTCCCCACGGCCCGACACGATCTCGATCTCGGACGAGATCAGCTCACCGGTGATCGCCTCGAACAGCACCGGGTCGAACCGCGCCGCGCCATCGCGCAATTCTTCGAAGCGCGGCGCAAGGTCCAGCGTCTGCGCGTCGAGCACGGCGAACTCCTCCTCGAGGCCGACCGTGAGGTCCTTGGACGCCGCGAAGATCTCCTCCGTGTTGTCGAGGTCGATGGGCATAGCCTGCGGTGAAGCGTGAACTACGTTAGATAGAAGTACAGCGCGTAGAGCAGGTCGACCGCGGGCGAGGACGTGTGCACGGTTACCTCCGGCGGCACCTGGAGCAACGCCTCGGAGTAGTTGAAGATGATCTTCACGCCCGCTTCCACGAGGTCGTCGGCGATCGCCTGGGCCGCCGCGGTGGGCACCGCGAGCACGCCGACGACGATGTCCTCCTCCTCGACGACAGAGCGCAGATCGGTGCTGTGGCGCACGATCGTGGGTCCCACGGTCTGGCCGATCTTGCGCTTGTCGGTGTCGAAGATCGCGACGACGCGGAAGCCGTGGTCGGCGAAGATGTCCGACGAGGCGATCGCCTGACCGAGGTGGCCGGCGCCGAACAGCGCGATGTTGTGCTGGCCGGAGGTGCGCAGGATCTTGCGGATCTGCGAGACGAGGGCGTCGACGTTGTAGCCCACGCCGCGCTTGCCGAACTTGCCAAAGCCGGAGAAGTCGCGCCGGATCTGCGTCGGGTTGACGTGCGTGTAATCGCTGAGCTCGCGCGAGGAGATCGTCTCCTTGCCCATCTTCTTGGCCTGCGTGAGCACCTGGAGGTAACGAGACAGGCGCGCGGCGACGCCCAGCGATAGGCGCTCGCCACCGTCGCGCGCCACCGCCGAGTCCACCTGGGGAGGAACGCGCTCGCCGGCAGTCATCGACGGCCCACTCTATCCAGGTACCCCCGAAGCGCGGGCTCATCTACGAAGTACTCGAACAGCTCCGCGCCGTCGAGGCTGACGACGGGGATCCGCTCAAGGTACGCGGCGTGCAGCGCGTCGTCGGTCGTGATGTCGATCTCGCTGAACGGCTCGCCGATGCGCTCGAGCACGGCTCGCGCGTCGTCGCACAGGTGGCAGCCGGGCCGGCTGTACATGACGAGCCTCACGCCAGCGCGCGCTCGCCCGACGCGTAGGCGTCGAGCGCGAGATAGTCCGGGAACGGCTGCGCCTGCACGTAGCGCGCCGCCGAGGCGATCATCGCCGCGTTGTCGGTGCACAGCTCGCGCGGCGGGATCCCGAGCGTGACGCCGAGCGCAGCCAGACGCTCGCGCAGCGGTCCGTTGGCTGCGACCCCGCCGCCCGCGGCGAGCCGATCGAGGCCCGTGTCGGCCAGCGCGCGCTCGCAGCGCATCGCGAGCGCCTCGACAATCGCGTGCTGGTAGCTCGCGGCGAGATCGGCCGCGCGGGCGCGCGTCTGTGCCTCACCGAGGTCGCGGACGCGGTACAGCATCGACGTCTTCACGCCGGCAAACGAGAAGTCCAGCCCGGGCACGTTGCGCGCCACCGGGAACGCGAACGCTCGCGAATCGCCGTCTCGCGCCAGCCGCTCGATCGCCGGCCCGCCGGGAAACGGCAGCCCGAGCAGCCGCGCGCCCTTGTCGAACGCCTCGCCCGCCGCGTCGTCGAGCGTACGCCCGAGGACCGCGAAGCGCTCGTGATCGTCCACGCGCGCGAGCAGCGTGTGGCCGCCGCTGGCGATCAGGCAGAGAAACGGCGGCTCGAGCACGGCTTCCGCACCCGAGTCCACGCGCAGGAAGTTGGCGGCGACGTGGCCCTGGAGATGGTCGACCGCCGCCAGCGGCAGCCGGCGAACGGCCGCGATGCCCTTCGCCGTCGCCACGCCGACAAGCAGCGCGCCGACGAGCCCCGGGCCCTGCGTGACTGCGACGAGGTCGATGTCGGCGAGCGTCGCGCCCGCCCGGCGCAGCGCATCGTCGACAGCTGCGTTTGCGAGCTCGAGGTGGTGGCGCGAGGCGATCTCCGGCACGACACCGCCGTATGCGTCGTGGATTCCCTGCGCGGAGATGACGTTCGAGCGGATCTCGCCGTCGCCGGTCACGACGGCCGCGCACGTGTCATCGCAGCTCGTCTCGAGCGCCAGGATGAGATCGGACGGGGACATCAGGCCGGCGAGGCGTTGGGCACGTCGTCCAGGTGTCCGGCGAGCGTCGAACACGTGCGCCACATGACGACCGCGTCCTCGCCGTTGTCCTGGTAATAGCGCCGCCGGTGGCCGGCGGCGCGGAAGCCGAAGCGCTCGTAGAGCGCGATCGCGACGTGGTTGGACTCGCGCACCTCGAGCGTGAAGCGCACGCCGTGACCGTCGATGCGCCGCAATAGGTCGGCGAGCAACGCTGTCGCGACGCCGGCGCGGCGCTTGTCGGGGTCGACCGCCACGTTCATGATGTGCCAGACGGTGTCGTAACGCGAGCACACGAGATAGCCGAGCATCTCCGAGCCGCGTAGCGCGGTCAGGCAGACGCCCGCGGGCTTGGACAGCTCCAGCACGAACATCGCCAGCGACCACGGCGTCGGAAACGCCCGCCGCTCGATCGCGATGATTTGCGGCAGATCGGCGTAGGTGAGGCGGCGGATGTCGAGTTGCGCGTCGTTCACGGGATGGTTGGCTTCGGGACGGCGTCGGGACGGCGCAGATAGTCGGGAACGATCTGGTCGCGCGGGGTCCCTTGGGAAGCTCTGAGCGCCAACCGACAGATCGCTCGAGCGCGGACGCCGTGCCGCCCTGTTCCATTTGCCGCAACCATGCATCCTGCGCCTTCCAGATCCGCCCGAAATCGTAGCGCGCCGTCTCCCACCGCCAGCAACGGGTATTGGCACCGGCCGATCAGGTCCGCAAGCGCCGTCGGGGGGAGCGCGACGGGCCTCAGCACGGGCTCGCCGTCGCGCCAGCCGGCCGCGAAGACCTCTCCGCGGCGCGCGTCGACGACGGCCAGGACGCCGTAGCCGCCGGACGCGTGCGGCTGGGCCTCCAGCGCGAGCGCCTCGAGCGTCGAGACGCCCACGAGCTCGGCGCCGGAGGCCTGCGCCAGCGCGCGCGCCGTCGAAACGCCGATCCGCAGCCCGGTGAACGTCCCCGGGCCGAGGCCGACGGCGATCCGGTCGATGTCGGCGAACGCCAGCCCCGCCTCGTCGAGCAGCGCGTGGGCAAGCCCGAGCAGCTGCGTGACGTGGCCGGGCCGCTCGCCCTCGCCGGGCTCATGGCGGCGTTCGGATTCGTTGCCCGCGGCGTCGATCAGGCCGACCGCAGTCGCGGGCGTCGCCGTGTCGAAGCCGAGGACGATCACGGGTCGACGACGACAAGCCTGCGATCGCCGCCGCGGTGCTCCAGGCGCACCCGCGCCGCGATCCGCTCGGCGTCCAGGCCGACCGGTGTGCCGATCTCGGGCCACTCGACGAACGCGATGCGGTCGCCGGCGAGCTCGTCGGCCAGCAGCGCGGGGTCCTCGGCGTCGACGTCGCCGAGGCGGTAGAGATCCAGGTGGGAGATCGGGACCATGCCCTCGTAACGCCGGGCGATCGTGAAGCTCGGGCTCGTCACCGCGGCGGTGACGCCGAGCGCACGGCAGGCGCCGCGTACGAACGTCGTCTTGCCGGCGCCCAGATCTCCCGAGACGAGCACGATGTCGCCTGGCCGCAGACGCTGCGCGAGTTGCGCCGCAACTGCCTCGGTTTCGTCGGGGGCCGCCGTTTCGGTCTGGATCCGGCGATGATCGTCGATCGCTTCCGGCCGCGCGATGCCGGGAGATGCGGCGGAACCGGACCCCGCGCGCTCAGTAGAGGTCGGCATCGGCGGTGCGGAGCCGCAGCCCCACGCCGAGCAGCGTCAACGCGACGCCCGCGAGGAACAGCAGGCGCGGATCCGTCCCCGTGTTCGGAAGATCGCCGGAGGAGTTCTCGGGGCCATCGGAGAGCTGCACCGGCGGCTGCTGTGAGAGGTTCGAGCCATCCTCGGGGATGGTCGTCATCTGCGCGGCGGCAGCGGCCGGACCGCACAGCAAGACGACCACGAAAAGAGCAGCGATAAGTCGACGGGCCCGCACGGATCGGCACTCTAGTCGACCACCGGACCAACGCGCGGGCCAATGTTATGACCCCCTGCTGCGCTACCGTCGCCGGGTGCTGACCGATGCCCAGGCAGAGCGGCTGGCAGCCTGCGCGCGCGTCCTGGATCCGCCCGCGCGGATCGTCATGACCGGCCATGTCGCGGCGGGAGCGCTCGCGGCGGTGACCGGCGCCGCCCGGCCCGGCGTCGAGGTGCTCGCGCTCGGCGCGGGCGAGGTCGCGCGTGTGGACGGGTCCATCGATATGCTCTTCATCGGCCCCGCGGTGCGCTACAGCGCGGCCGTCGAGACCTTCCAGCGATGGCCGGGTCGCGTCGTCCCCGGCGGAACGCTGTTCGTGCACGGCGCGTTCGCCACCCCGCCGCTGACTGCGGCGCTGGTGCGCACCGTCGGCTCGTCGCGCTCCTGGCGCTACTTCGGGCGCGACGGAGCGCTGGCGGAATACGTGCGCGCCGATCTCACGATCGGCGAGCGCGTGCTCGACGTGATCGCCCAGCTGGCGCAAATGCCGTCCTTCGTGCGCAGGTTGACGCGCCAGGCGCGACGGACGTGAGATTCGCGTAAGCGCCGGCCACTACATTGGCTACATGGACCAGATCGAGACTCCCATCGACAAGACCGACGACGAGTGGCGGGCGCAGCTCACGCCCGAGCAGTACGAGATCCTGCGCCGCGCCGGCACTGAGCGCGCGTTCACCGGTCAGTACGTCAACGAGAAGGCGAACGGCATGTACGTCTGCGCCGGCTGCGGCGCCGACCTGTTCGCCTCTGACACGAAGTTCGACTCCGGCACCGGCTGGCCGAGCTTCACCGACCCGGCGATCGCCGAAGCGGTGCAGCTGCGCCAGGATCGCGGCCACTTCATGGTCCGCACGGAGGTCGTCTGCGCGCGCTGCGGCGGCCACCTCGGCCACGTCTTCCCAGACGGCCCGGGCGAGAGCGGGCAGCGCTACTGCATCAACTCGTGTGCGCTGGATCTGAAGCCGCAGGAGCAGTCCTAGCGCGGGCGGCATCCGCCGCTTGACAGTGAGACGACCATAGGGCGAACCTGATCACAGCCCACACCCCCCACCCGGTTCCGAGCCGTCCCCGCGAGCCCGGAACCCACGGAACAGGATCCTCATGCCGAGCACCCCCGCCCAGCCCTCGCACGTCGCCGCAGGTTCCGCAGTCGCAACGCAGGCAGCGCTGCTGCCGTGTATCCAGTTCAAGCCCGATCATCCGCGTTTGCAGGTGTTCTTTGTCGAGCAGGAGGCCGTCGACGCGGTCGACGCCGACCCGCACAATCCGCTGTACGACGCCAACGGCTACGTCGTGATGCCGCACGTGCGCTTCGGCCTGCGAAAGCTGCAGCCAACCGGCCGGGCCGACCCGGCCGCGGTGCAGCGCCACGTGCTGGCCGAGCTGCGCCGGGCTCGCAGGCAACAGGGCCTGCACGCCGAGGACGTCGCCGAGATCGACGCCGTCGCCGGCTGGCTCGCGGCTTCGCCGAAGCTCGAACACACGTTGCACGGACTCGGGCTCGCCAGCGTGCGCTACAACGAGCGGCCAGACGGGGCGGCGACGTTCTGCATCCGGTGCAACCCGACCCAGAGGTTCGTGCGCGGCACGCCTCCCTGCTGCCCGAGGTGATGAGCTCCGCCGGCGCGCGCTTCGCGCGCCGGACGCCCCGGCGGTCCTCGACCCGCGCCATGGTCGGGTTCGTCGCGCTGCTGAGTCTGTCGGTCATGCTCTGCGGCTGGATCGCATTCGGGATCGGCTGGAGCGCGGAGCTCGCGGCGTGGCTGGGTCCCGCCGTGGCGTTCACGGGGTTTGGCGTCGCCGTTGCACGGCGCGTGCCGGAGAACCCGTTCGGCTGGCTGCTGCTGTCGATCGGCGGCGCGAGCGCGCTGACCGCCGGCACGTGGAGCGACGCCGTGCCGGGTGTCCTCGTCTGGCTGCGTTCCTGGGTCATGTACACGCCGGCTGGGTTGCTGCCGGTCGCGCTGCTGCTGTTCCCGAACGGCCGCCTGCCATCGCCGTCGTGGCGCGGTCCGTACGCGCTCGCCCTCGCGGGAGCGGTAATCCCGGCGTTCTTCCTCGCCGTCGCGAGCGCGGTCGAGCCCGATCCGGTCGGCATCTTCGGCTCGCCGGGCGAAGCGCCGGTCGAGAAGCTCCTGATGGCGGCGAAGGTCGGCGCGGGTGTCGCGGCGTTCGCCCTGCTGCTCGCCATCGTGTCGCTGTTCGTCCGATTGCGCCGGGTGACCGACGTCGAGCGGCGCCAGATCCTGTGCCTCTTCCTCGGGGCGATCGCGCTCGCCATCGGGCTGGGGCTCGAGATCGCCGGCTTCACCGACGCGCTGCTCGCCGGCTGGCTGGCGCTCGCGCTGGCCCCCGGCGTGGCGATCCTCTGGCACCGCCTCTACGACCTCGATCTGTTTCTGAACCGGTCGCTCGTGCATGCGGGCCTCAGCGCCGCGCTGCTGGCCGCGTTCGTCGCGACGGTGACCCTGCTCGGGAGCCTCGCGCCGGGCGAGCTGCCCGGCGGCGCGTGGACGCTCGCCGCCGTCGCCGTCGCCGCGGTGGGACTCGATCCGCTGCGCCGGCGGCTGCAGCGAGCGGTCGATCGCGTGCTGTTCGGACACCGCGACGATCCCTACCGGGTCATGACCGCGCTCGGGGGCAGCGTGGGCGCGCCGGCCGACGCGCCGACGCTGCTCTGCGACGTCGCCGAAGCCGTCGCGCGGGGTCTTGCGCTGCCCTACATCGCGATCGAGGTCGCCTCCGATCACGCCGCCCAGCCCCTGGCTGAGTGGGGACGCCGCCACGGCGAGCCGATCGCGCTGGCGCTCGCCCACCACGGGAAGCTCGTCGGTCGGCTGCTCGTGACGCCGCGCACGGTCGGCGGCAACCTGCCCGCGCGCGACCGCTCGCTGCTGGAGGACGTGGCGCGGTCGGTTGCAGTGACGGTCAGCGCCGTCGAACTGTCGGCCGGACTGCAGCGGGCCCGAGAGCAGCTGGTGACGGCGCGCGAGGAGGAGCGTCGCCGGCTGCGCCGCGACCTGCACGACGGTCTCGGGCCGACGCTCGCCAGCATGGTCATGCAGATGGACGCGGCATCCAACGTCCTGCGCCGGGACACCGGGGCCGTCGAGCCGTTGCTCGCGGGGCTGCGCACCACGGCACAGGACGCGATCGCGGAGGTCCGCCGGCTCGTGTACGAGCTGCGTCCTGCGGCGCTCGACGAGCACGGGCTGGCCGGGGCGATCCGCGAGTGGATCGAGCGCATCTCTCCCGGCGGCGGCGCGGGCGGGCTCTCACTGTCGCTGCAGGCGCCGCCGCGCCTGCCTGCGCTGCCGGCGGCCGTCGAGGTCGCGGCGCTGCGCATCGTCCAGGAGGCGGTCACGAACGTCGTGCGCCACTCCCGCGCGCGCAACTGCAGCGTCGACATCGCCGCCGACGGCGCGCTCACGATCGCGATCGAGGACGACGGATGCGGCCTGTCGGCCGATCGCCCGGCGGGCGTCGGACTCGGCTCGATGCGCGAGCGCGCCGCCGAGTTGGGAGGGACGTGCACGATCACGGGCGCGCCCGGCGGCGGCACGCACGTCCACGCGATCCTGCCGCTGTCCGTCTCGTGAGCACCGATCCGCTCAGGCTGCTGATCGCCGACGATCACCCCGCCTTTCGTGCGGGGCTGCGGTTGCTGCTCGAATCGCTGGGCGCGTTCGTCGTCGTCGGCGAAGCCGACAACGGCGAGCGGGCGCTCGCGGCGGCGATCGAGCTCGCACCAGACGTCATCGTCATGGATCTTCAGATGCCCGGGCTCGGCGGCATCGAGACCACGCGCCGCGTGGTCGCGGCCGCTCCGCACGTCCGCGTGCTCGTCCTGACGATGTTCGAAGACGAGAACTCCGTATTCGCGGCCCTGCGCGCGGGTGCCCATGGCTACGTGCTCAAGGGCGCCGGGCAGGAGCAGCTGGCGCGGGCGATCCAGGCCGTCGCCGAGGGCGAGTCGATCTTCAGCCCGGCGATCGCCAAGCGCGTGATCGAGTTCTTCGCGCGCTCCGGCTCGTTGCGGCCCCCGCTTGTGTTCCCTGAGCTCACGGCGCGCGAACGGGAGGTGCTCGACCTCATCGCGCGCGGCCTGCCGAACCCCGAGATCACCAGCCGGCTCGTCCTCAGCCCGAAGACCGTGCGCAACCACGTCTCGAACATCCTCGCCAAGCTGCAGGCGAGGGACCGCTCGGCGGCGATCGTCCGTGCGCGCGAGGCGGGGATGGGCGTCGATCACGCCGACTGAGCCTCGCTCCAGGCTGAAGCGTCAGTGCCCTAGGTAGGTGCGTCCCGTCTCATCGGCGTACAGCACGAGCGGCCGCGCGTCGGCGACGTCGACCTGGCCGCCGCTCGTCACCTCGACCGGCTTGCCGCCCGCCATGCGCCGCGTGACCTGAAGCTCGTAGCGATGGCGTCCCGCATGGGCGACCGCGAGCATCACCCGCGACCGTGGCATCCGCCTGTTCACCTCGAGCAGGCCGACGCCCCGTCCGTCGAGGAGCACCCTGATGCGCTCGCTGAGCTGACCGGGGCCGAGCTGGTCGGTGATCGCGACGCTGAATGGCCCTGAGCGGGAGTCCGCCGCGGCGCTTGTCATGAGCATCACCGCGGCGGCGACGCACAGCAGCCCCGTTGCGGCGGCCGCGATTCGCGGGGCAAGACCCCGGCGTAGCCCACGAGCTCTCGCGGTGAGCACGGCGATCAAGGGCAGCACGACTCCCACCAGGAGGAAAATCCATTCACCTGTCATTTTCACACTCCGTTGATGACGTCGCGTTGCGTTGACTATACGGTGTTTGCCCGAGCCCTGTCACAGTATGTGAGCATGATCACACAGCCCACGAGGTCGGGACATCGGCCCCATGACAGCGGGCCGTCGGGGAGCTCACACTGCCAGCCCGATGTCAGCGCCACACACGATCGAGCAGGTGAGCCCCTTCGCATTCCGTGCCGCGTTGCGGAATTTCGCTACGGGCGTGACAGTCGTCACCACGGCAGGTCCGGAGGGACCGTCCGCAGCCACGGCGAACGCGTTCACTACCCTGTCGCTCGCACCGCCGCTCGTGCTCGTGTGCCTCGGCTCGGGCTCCGCGACGCTGCGGGCGATCGAGCGCAACGGCCTGTTCGCGATCAACGTCCTGAGCGCCGACCAGGAATGGCTCGCGCGGCGATTCGCATCGCGCAACCGCCCTCGCGGACCGGCATCCCTGCGTGACGTTCCGCATCGCGCCGGACCGACCGGCGCGCCGCTCCTCGACGGCACGGCCTGCTGGATCGACTGCCACCTCGCCGCCGCGCACCCGGCCGGCGACCACGTCATCGCGATCGGTCGCGTCGCCGGCCTCGGCGAGACGCCCGACCTCGATCCGCTCGTGTTCCACGCCGGTCGCTATCGCGCTGTCAGCGACCGCGACGTCCAACCGGCCGCGGCGCCGCCCAACCTTTACCCCTTCGTCCGCAGCGATCTCAGCGAGAGGAGGTGAAAAGCCATGAAGACGTTCTCTGTTCGCAGGCTCGAGACAGTGAAGACCACGGCGGCGCTGTACGGCCCGACGTGCACCCGCCCCCGCACGGTCATTGCCTAGCGCCCACCGATCCTCCTTCACCACATCAGTTCGCATAGGAGGTGAACAGATGAAGAAGTTCTCAGTCCGCAAGCTCGAAACCGTGAAGACCACGGCGGCGCTGTACGGCCCGACGTGCGGCGGCTTCCGCCCCGCGCTCGAGATCGCCTAGCTCAGCGCCACACCGTGACTGCGGGCAGGAGCCCCGTCGACCCGCGGCTCCTGCCCGTCCGTCACAACCCTCCGGAAAGGACTCAGTCACACGATGTCACAATTCCAGCACGACGCGCGCGTCGCAGTGCGTCCCATCGCCCGCCAGCGCGAAGGCGACAGCGTCACGATCGGCGACCTCGAGCGGCAGGTGTTCCTGACGATCCCCGCCGAGGCGATGGAGATCCTCGCCGCGCTCGAGGCCGGCAAGACGGTCGGCGAGTCAGCGCGGCTCTACGAGCAGGCGCACGGCGTGACGCCCGACATCGACGGCCTCCTCGACGCGCTTGCTGACGAGGGCTTCGTGGCGCCCTGGGGTGACGCCGCCGGCGCCGCCCCACCCGACATCGCGCCCGCGCCGACGCTCGCATGGATAACGCCCGCGATTGCCAGGCGGATGTTCGGTCGCCCGCTGCTGGGCGCCTGCGCGATCGCGATAGCGATTGCCGCGGCCCTGATCGCCAGCGATCCGGGTCTCGTGCCCAGCCCGAGCGTGCTCGTCTTCCATCACGATCTCGCCCTGCTCGGCGGCGCGATGTTCGCGATCACCTCCCTCGGGATCGCAGTGCACGAGCTCGGCCACCTGCTGGCTGCCCGCGCCAGCGGGGTCCCGGCGCGGATCGGCTTCGGCAACCGGCTGTGGATCCTCGTGGCGGAGACCGACATGACCGGTATGTGGCTTGCGCCCAGGCGCAAGCGCTACCTCGCCTTCCTCGCAGGCCCGATCATCGACGTGGCCTCCGCGGCTGCGCTCGCCGGCGTCCTGTGGGGGCAGCGACGCGGATGGATCGCCCTGTCACCGACGCTCGAGCAGCTCACCGGCGCCGTGTTCTTCAGCTATCTCGTGCGGCTGCTGTGGCAGTGCTTCGTCTTCATCAGGACCGACTTCTACTACGTGCTGGCGACCGCGCTGAACTGCAAGAGCCTGCTCGCCGACACCGAGGATCTGCTGCGCAACCGCTGGGCGCGGCTGCGCGGCTCGGTGCCGGCGGTGGACCAGTCCGCGATCCCAGCGCGCGAGATGCGCGCCGTGCGCGCATACGCGTGGATCTGGCTCGGGGGCCGAGCGGTCGCGTTCGCGTCGCTGATCCTCATCACCGTCCCCGTGCTCGTGGGCTATGCGTCCGGGCTCGGGGGCGCGCTCACGGGTCGCGATTCGACCTATGACACGGCCGACCTCGTGGTGCTCGCGGGCGTCGGGCTCGCCGTGCAGGGCGCGGGCCTCGTGCTCTGGATCCGAAGCCTCCACCGGGGGCGAACCCAAAGGAGAACCAATGCAATGGCAGCGCAGTGAACCGCAGTGCTGGCCCCAGGCGGCTGGCGTGATCGTGCTCGAGGCCGAGCCGGGTGCAGCGCGCGACGATGTCGTCACGCGCTGGCTCGACGAGCGCCGCAACACCGGCGGGCCGACCTGGCACGTGCACTGCCGCCAGCAGGAGGGCGGTCCGTGGGCGGGCCTCGACACGCTCGTCGAGGAGCTCGTCGCGGCGATCCGCGAGCGCGCGCCGGAGCTGCTCGCGCGCCATTCGCACGAGCTGTGCCTTGTCGTGCCACGGCTCGAGTCGGAGCTGACGTTCCCGCGAAGCCTCACCGACACGTCCGAGGAGGACGAGAAGACGCGCAACTACGCCGCCGACCGGGCGTACCGGGCGCTGCACGGCCTGATCGACCTGATGAGTGAATGGCACGCTCTGTCAGGCGGCGGGCCGTGGTCGGTCGCCTGCGACGGCTACGACGACGCCAACGGGCTCGTGCGGCGATTCTTCACCGAGCTCATTCGCCGGCGCGGCGCCCGCCTGGGCCTGCAGCTGCTCGCGGTCTGCGGGCCGCGACGCGGCGAGGATCTCGCCGCCGAGCTCGATCCTGGGACGATCGTCGGCGCCGTGCGCCTGGCGCTGCCCGCCGAGGAGCGCGAAGCGCCGACACCGGCGGCAATGACGGTGCTGGCGTCCGAGCTCGAGCGCCAGATGGCGGCTGACCCGGACCCGGGCGCGGCGGCGACGGCGCGCCTGATCGACGCGTGGCGGCGCAGCGACGCGCCGCAGCGCGCGCTGCCGTGGCAGCTCGACGCGATGGAGCGCTTCAACCACGCCGGCCTGTACGAGGCGTCGCTCCCATACGCCGAGGACCTGCGCGCGCAGCTCGACCGCCTCGCCGAGGAAGACGTCGTGCAGTACCACCGCGCCGTCAACGTCCTGTACTTCTGTTGGGTTCCGCTCGACAAGTCCGGCGAGGCGCGCGCCGTCCTCGAGCAGGTGCTGGCGCGCGCCGACGAGGCGGCCGACGTCGCGCGCTACTGCTATTTGCTGTCGATGTTGCATGCCCGCTTCCTGGAGGCGGCCGACCAGGCCCTCGCAGAGAAGTACCTGCAGCGCGGTCTCGAGGTGCTGCCGGGAGCTCGCATTCCCGACGACGAGCGCCATTTCCTGACGGTGTTCACGATGAACGGACTCGCTTTCGTCCGCCTGCGCCAGGGCCGGGTCGAGGAGGCGCTCGAGCTCTGCCGCCAAGGCGTCGCCCGGCTGGACCGGCATCTGCACCCCGAGCGCCACCGGCTGCACCGATCTGTCCTGCTGTTCAACATCGCGCAGGTTCACGCCCACATCGGCCCGTTCGAGGTCGCCGTCGACTACCTCAGCCAGGCGATGGAGATGGACCCCAACTACTCCGAGTACTACAACGACCGCGGGGCCGTGTACTTCAAGATGCACCGCCTCGCGGAGGCCGAGCGCGACTACCTGCACGCGATCGAGCTCAGCCCGCCGTACGCCGAGGTGTGGACGAACCTCGGCCAGTGCTGGCGCGAGATGGACCGGATGCAGGACGCAGCCAACGCCTACACACGGGCGCTCGACCTCGACCCCGGCTGCACGCTCGCCGTCCTCGGCCGCGCAGACGCGCAGCTCGCCCTCGACCGTCCCGAGCTCGCTCGCGCCGACTACGACCGCGCGCTGGAGATGGAGCCCGATCAGCCGCTCGTGCTCGCCAGCAGGGCGATCGCGCACTACGAGGAAGGGCGCCCGCTCGACGCCCTGGCCGACCTCGACGCTGCTGTCGGCCTCGCCCCCGACGTCGCCGAGCTGTATCAGAACCGCGCCGTCGCGTTGCTCGATCTCGGCCGCGAGGACGAGGCCGCGCGGGATCTCGCCGCGTACCTTCGGCTGGCGCCGGACGCGGACGACCGCGCCGAGGTCGAGAACTCGCTGGCGCTGCTGGGAGCGCCGCGATGAGCGCGCGCCATCAGCTCCTCGCGCTCGCGGCCGTTGCGGGCGCCGTTCTCGGCGTCGCGCCGGCCGCGAGCGCAGAGATCGCGGCCACGGCGCCGGCGCTCCCGTCGCTGGCCTGGAAGCCGTGCGGTGAGGCGGCGAACGTCAGCTGCTCGACGTTCGAGGTCCCGCGCGACTACGAGCGCCCGCGGGTCGCGAGCCTGCGGCTGTTCGTCGCAAAGTCGCCGGCCACCGATCCAGCGCACAGAATCGGCTCGCTGTTCGTCAACCCCGGCGGGCCCGGCTCGTCGATCGCAGCTGCGCTCGAGGCGAACGGAGCAGGCCTCTTTGCCGCCCTCAACGCGCGCTTCGACATCATCGCGATGGATCCACGCGGCGCCGGCCAGAGCGCCCCCGCTATCGACTGCCACGCAGATCAGGAGCGTGACGGCATCTACTCGCAGCCGTTCATGACGCCGAAGAGCCTCGACATCTTCTCGCTGGCGGCCAAGGACGCGAGCTACGTGCATCGTTGCCTGAGGCTCAACCCCGAGTTGCGGTACGTGTCGACGGAGAACGTGGCCAGGGACATGGATCTCGTGCGCCAAGCGCTCCATGAGCAGCAGATCACGTACGTCGGATTCTCCTACGGCACGGTCCTCGGGGCGACGTACGCGAGCCTGTTCCCGAAGAGTTACCGCGCGATGGTGCTCGACGGCCCGGTCGACGCCGATGCGTACTTCAACGATCCGATGAGCGAGCTGAGCGCGCAGTCGTCGGGCTTCGAGAGCTCCCTCGACCGTTTCCTCGCGGCCTGCGCGAGCGATCAGGGCGCGTGCAGCGGCTTCGGCGGCGGCGACCCGCAAGCTGCGTACGACCGGCTGCTCGCCCGGCTCGACAGGGCGCCGCTGGCCACGCCGGACGGCCGCGCGGTGGACGGCGACGACGCGCGCGCCGGGACGCTGATCGCGCTCTACAGCAAGTCGAACTGGCCGTTCCTCGGCCAAGCCCTCGCGGACCTCGAGCGTGGCGACGGCGCCAACATGCGGTTCGCTGCCGATCTGTACTACGCCCGCAACGACGACGGCACCTACCAGCCCGGCCCGGACGCGTACTTCGCGATCACGGCCATCGAACAGCGCTACCCGCACGATCTGGGGACCTACCTGAGGGCCGGCCGGCGATCCTTCGAAGAGCACCCGCATTTCTGGTGGAACAACGGCTACCTGGAGCTCAACTACGGCATCTTCCCGGTGCGAGGCGATTCCGTGTTCTCCGGTCCGTTCCGAGTCCCCCGCTCGTCGCCGGCGCCGCTGGTGGTCGCCACGACGCACGACCCCGCCACGCCGTACCGCGGCGCGCAGAACCTCGTTCGCGAGCTCGCCAACGCGCGCCTGCTGACGATGGACGGGGACGGCCACACCGCCTACGGCGCCAACTCCGCGTGCATCGATCGCACGGTGGAGTCCTACGTCGCCGACGGCACGCTGCCGCCCTCCGGCACGGTGTGTCAGCAGGATGTCGGCTTCAGCGCGGCGCGGTCGAAGTCGGCACCGCTCGTCGGCGGCCCGGCGATCGGCGCCATCGGGCCGCACGCCCGCCCGACCGCTGCGCTGCCCTGAGGCGCCATCGGGCCGGCGCCATTTCGGGCGTGTTCGAGCCCGCTACGCTGCATGCCGCGCCCATACGGGGGTAAGTCAGCAGGCGTCCCCCCTCCTGAAAGGAGCGCCTATGCAATATTGGTTTGCCACCTCGACGGAGGAGTCCACGCCGTCGGAGATGCTGGAGCAGGCCAGGGCCGCCGATCGGGCGGGCTTTGATGCCCTCGGCACATCCGACCATTTCGCGCCGTGGT
This sequence comes from Solirubrobacteraceae bacterium, assembly GCA_033855115.1. Lineage (GTDB taxonomy): Bacteria > Actinomycetota > Thermoleophilia > Solirubrobacterales > Solirubrobacteraceae > CADCVQ01. The sequence goes on along the minus strand of JAWVGJ010000160.1, from coordinate 11,845 downwards.
TCGCAGATGGGGAGGCCGCGATGGCGTGGGTTCACCTCGGCGCGCTCGGCCAGGTGACCGCCAAGCCGATCGGCACGGCCGTCACGCCGATCGTCCATCACTACCACCCCGGCGTCGTGGCGCAGGCCTTCATGTCGCTGGAGGAGCTCTATCCCGGCCGCGTGTTCCTCGGTGCCGGTTCGGGTGAGGCGGTCAACGAGACGCCGCTGGGCCTGGATTGGCCGTCCTACGACGAGCAGCGCCGGCGCCTGGAGACGGGCCTCGACGCGATCACCCGACTGTGGAACGGCGAGACGGTGACGATCGACGAGGGCTGGTTCAAGCTCAAGGAGGCGAAGCTCTGGACGCGCGCCAAGACGCGCCCGAAGCTCTACGTCTCGGCCTTCGGATCACAGTCGGCCGAGGTCGCCGCCCGCTTCGGCGACGGGCTCTGGACGCTTGGCGATCCGGAGAAGGCGCCGGAGATCATCGACGCCTACCGCGAGGGGTGCGACAAGCACGGGCGCGAGCCCGGGGAGATCATCTTCCAGGCCGGCTTCGCCTGGGCCGACGACGAGCGGGCGGCGATCGAGGGCGCGCGCCACTGGAAGCCGACGCAGCTGCCCGAGATCTACCTCGACGACATCGCCGACCAGCAGGACATGCAGCGCCGCGCCGACGAGCAGATGAGCGACGAGCAGTTCGCCAAGAAGGGCTTCCTGATCGCCGCTGACCCGGCCGAGCACGTCGATCGCATCCGCGAGATGGAGCGTGCCGGCGCGACCGTCATCTGCCTGCAACTCATCGGCCGCGCCGACCCGCTCGGCTCGATCCGGACCTATGGCGAGCAGGTGCTGCCGGTCCTGCGGGGAGCTATCGTCGGGTCGCGGTAGCGAGGACAGGGCGGCGGTTCTTGCCGCGTAGGACCGCCGAGCAACGGCGCGCCGATCAGAACAGCCCCAACTGCTGCTCCGCTGACTCCGGAGGCTCCCCCTGCGCCTCAGGCTCGACGACCGCCTGCGGCTCGGCCTCCACGGGCGCTGACTCGGCGCGCTCGGGCTGCTCGGGCAACGGCAGCGCCAGCAGCTCCGGCAGCCGCGCGAAGTCGGCCCGCAGCGTGTCGAGCAGCGAGCGCGTATAGAGCGCTGCCGCGGGGTGAAACAGCGGGTACAGCCGAACGGCCCGCGCGCCGATCACGCGGATCTCCGCCTGACCGTGCAGCCGCGAGATACCGGTCGCGTCTGCTCGCAACAGCTTCGTCGCGAAGTTCCCGAGCGTGCAGATCACGCGGGGCGCGATCAGCTCGACGGTGCGCAGGAGGTACTCCGAGCAGTTCTCGATCTCGACGGGCAGCGGGTCGCGGTTGCCCGGCGGGCGGCAGCGCAGGACGTTGCCGATGAACACGTCCGCGCGCGCGAGCCCGACCTCCGCGAGGAGCTCGTCGAGGAGCTTTCCCGCGGCCCCGACGAACGGGATGCCCTGCTCGTCCTCGCGCGCGCCCGGCGCCTCCCCGACGAACATGAGGTCGGCGTCGGCGTTTCCGGCGCCGAAGACGACCTGCGTACGCGTGCGCGCCAGCTCCGGACAGCGCTGGCAGGCGCGCGCCTGCGCGTACACGGCTTTGAGCTCCTCCCGCCGCTCTTCCTTGATGGCCATACGTTGGATCGCGATGGTAGACGCCGCTCGCGATCAGCTATCGTCCAAAGGGCAGATGGCGTCAGCCGTCTTGCATCCATGACACGCGACCGGTACCTCGCCTGCGAGGACTGGACCGACAGATGGACTCGATCACAGCCCTCACGGTGCCCGCTGAGGCCCGCTTTCCGTTCCGCATAGCCATCGTCGGCGCCGGCCGGCTGGGGACGGCGCTGTCCGCAGCGTTCAAAGGCGCGGGCGTCGACGTCGAGGGTCCGCTCACGCGCGACGAGGCCCCGTCCCCGCGCGCGAGCGCCGTGCTGCTGTGCGTTCCCGACGCCCAGATCCAGGCCGCCGCGACAGCGCTGCGGCCCGGCCCGCTCGTCGGCCACTGCTCCGCCGCCACCACGCTCGCGCCGCTCGCCGGGCACGAGGCGTTCTCCCTGCACCCGCTCATGACCGTGACGCCGGAAGGCGCAAGCTTCGAAGCTGCGACGGCGGCGATCGCGGGCGCCTCGGCCCGCGCGCTCGACACCGCGCGCCAGCTCGCGCTCGTGCTCGGCATGCGCCCCGTCGAAGTCGCCGACGCGGACCGCGCCGCCTACCACGCCGCCGCGTCGATCGCATCGAACTTCCTGATCACGATCGAGGACTTCGCCGAGCGACTCGCCGGATCGGCCGGCCTCAGCCGCGAGCCGCTGCTCGCGCTCGTGCGGGCGAGCGTCGAGAACTGGGCGGCGCACGGCGCGGCCAAGGCCCTGACGGGCCCGATCGCGCGCGGCGACGAGGAGACCGTCGCCCGCCAGCGCGCCGCCGTCGCCCAACGAGCGCCCGCGCAGCTCGAGCTCTTCGACGTGCTCGCCGGCGCGACCCGCCGCCTCGCGCGCCGCCCCGACGACGAAGACGACGATGCACTCGCCCACCAGAGAGTGGCGGTCGCGTGAAGACGATCCGCACCGTCGCCGAGCTGCGCGACGCGCTGAGCGGCCCGCGCAGCGCAGGGCGCAGCATCGCCCTCGTCCCGACGATGGGCGCGCTCCACGAGGGCCACCTGTCGCTCATCCGCCGCGCCCGCGCAACCTGCGACGAGGTCGTCGTGACGCTGTTCGTCAACCCGGCACAGTTCGAGGACTCCCGGGATCTCGACGCCTACCCGCGCGACGAGCGCGCGGACGCCGCGATGGCCGACCGGGCCGGCGCCGATCTGCTGTTCGCCCCGCCGCCCGCCGAGGTGTACCCACCCGGCTTCGCCACGACCGTCAGCGTCGCCGGCATCACCGCTGCGCTGGAGGGCGAGCAGCGCGGCTCCGCGCACTTCAGCGGCGTCGCGACGGTCGTCTGCAAGCTCCTGAACATGGCGCAGCCCGACGTGGCGTTCTTCGGCCAGAAGGACGCCCAGCAGGTCGTCGTCATCCGACGCCTCGTCCGCGACCTCGACATCCCGGTTCGGATCGAGGTCGGCGAGACGATCCGCGAGCCCGACGGCCTCGCGCTCTCGAGCCGCAACGTCCGCTTGAGCGGTCGCGAGCGCGAGCGCGCGCTCGCCCTGCCGCGGGCGCTGGATGCCGTCCGCGCCGCCGCCCGCGCCGGCGAGCGCGACGCCGCGGCGATCGCCGCCGCCGGCCGCGCGGCGATGAGCGAATACGACGTCGAGCCCGAGTACCTCGCGCTCGTCTCACCCGACAGCTTCGCCCCGGTCGCGCAGCTCAACGGCGAGCAGGTGCTGGTCGCCGTCGCCGCCCGGGTCGGAGACGTCCGCCTGATCGACAACGACATCATCGACGGAGGTTCCTAAGCGATGCAGCGCACGATGCTCAAGTCCAAGATCCACCGCGCGACCGTCACCGATTGTGACCTGCACTACGTCGGCTCGATCACGATCGACCGCGACCTGCTTGAAGCGGCCGACATCCTCGAGCACGAGCAGGTCCATGTCGTCGACGTTGACAACGGCGCGCGCTTCGAGACCTACACGATCGCCGGGGAGCCCGGCACGGGCACGATGCAGGTCAACGGCGCCGCCGCCCGCCTCGTACACGCCGGCGACACGATCATCGTCATCTCCTACGCCACGTACGACGAGGCCGAGATCGAGCGCCACGAGCCGCGCGTCGTCCATGTGCGGGCTCACACCAACCAGATCGTCGACGTCGATGACGCGGTCGCCACCCTGCTGACCTCCGAGGAGGACCGCTGATGTCCACGCATCCAAGCCAGATCGCCGCGGGGGTTGGTGCGATCGATTCCGAGCGCCTCCCCGTCACCCTTCCCCGTCTCGCGGAGATGAAGCGCCTCGGCGAGCCGATCGTCATGGTGACGGCCTACGACTTCCCGTCAGCCCGCGCCGCGGAGACGGCGGGCGTCGACATGGTGCTGGTGGGCGACAGCGGCGCGATGACGGTCCTCGGCTACCCGTCGACCGTCGCCGTCGAGCTCGACGAGCTGCTCGTGCTCGCCAAGGCCGTCCGTCGCGGGCTGCGCACGCCCTTCCTCGTCGGCGACATGACGTTCGGCTCCTACGAGATCTCCGACGAGCAGGCGATCCGCAACGCGCTGCGCTTCGTCAAGGAGGCCGGCTGCGACGCCGTCAAGCTCGAGGGCGGCGGGCCGAGCTCCGTCTCGCGAGCGCGAGCGATCGTCGGCGCGGGCATCCCGGTCATGGGCCACGTCGGGCTGACGCCGCAAACGGCGACCGCGCTGGGCGGCTACCGCGCCCAGGGTCGCAGCGCCGAGGCTGCCGCGCGCGTCGCCGCCGGCGCGCTCGCGCTCCAGGACGCGGGCTGCTTCTCGATCGTCTTCGAGGCGATCCCGTCGAAGGTGGCCGCGGAGCTCATGACGCTCATCGACGTTCCGGTGATCGGCATCGGCGCGGGTCCCGCGACCGACGGCCAGGTGCTCGTCTTCCACGACCTGCTCGGCATCCGCGAGGGGCTCGGCGCGCGTTTCGTCAAGCGCTACGCAAGCCTGCAGGACGAGATGGTCACCGGCGTCGCGGCGTTCGCTGACGACGTGCGCACGGGGCGCTATCCCGAGCCGCGCCACGGCTATGCCATAGACCAGGCTGAGCTATCGGCTTTCCGGGATCGCCTGACGTAGAGTGCCGTGCCATGGGCCGGTTCTCCCAAGTCTTCTCCCCCAAGGACGGGGTCTTCTTCGATCTCTTCGAGGAATCGGCCAACAATGTGCTGCGCGCGGCGGACCTGCTCGACGAGATGCTGCGCTCATATCCGGAGCACAACGACCTCGCGCGGGCCATCCTCCTCTGCGAGCAAGAGGGCGACCGGATCACGTACGACATCATCCAGCGCCTCAACGCGACCTTCGTCACGCCGATCGACCGGGAGGACATCCTCGAGCTCGCGTCCGGCCTGGACGACATCGTCGACCTCACTGAGGAGGTCGCCGACTACCTCGGGCTGTACAAGATCGAGGCACCGATGGAGCAGGCCCAGCGGCTGGCGCACATCCTCACGGAGGCCTGCCGGCACATCGCCGCAGCAGTCCCGCGGATGCGCGGCTTCAAGGACGTCGCGCACTACACCGGCGAGATCCACCGGCTGGAGACCGACGGCGACCGAGTGACCCGCGAGGCGGTCGCGTCGCTGTTCGACAACGGGATCGACCCGATGGTCGTCATCCGCTGGAAGGACATCTTCGAACGTCTGGAGGAGGCGATCGACGCCACCGAGCAGATCGCCAACGTCATCTCGAACATCGTGGTCAAGAACTCGTAGCCACGGACGGCTCCTCCGTGGACAGCGACATCATCCTGGTCATCGTCGTCGCGACGGCGCTGGCATTCGACTTCACCAATGGTTTCCATGACACCGCCAACGCCGTGGCGACCTCGATCTCGACGCGGGCGCTGGCGCCGAAAGTGGCCGTCGGGCTCGCGGCGATCCTGAACTTCGCCGGCGCCTTCATCTCGCTGAAGGTCGCAGCGACGATCGCGGGCGGGATCGTCATGGCCGACGTCATCAACGAGACGGTGATCTTCGCCGGGCTGATCGGGGCGATCGTGTGGAACCTCGTCACCTGGTATTACGGCCTGCCGTCGAGCTCGTCGCACGCGCTCATCGGCGGCGTCGTCGGCGCCGCCTTCGTAGCCGCGGGCTCGCATGCCATCCAGACCAGCGGGCTGCTGGAGAAGGTGATCGTGCCGGCGCTCGTCGCGCCGATCGTCGCGTTCGCCGCCGCGGGCCTGGCGATCCTCATCACCTACCGGATGGTGGGACGGTTGCACCCCGGGGTCGTCAACCGCGGCTACCGGCTGGGACAGATCGGTAGCGCGAGCCTGCTCGCACTCTCGCACGGGACCAACGATGCGCAGAAGACGATGGGCATCATCGTGCTCGCGCTCGTCGCCCACGGCGACCTCAGCGGCGCGAGCCCCGAGCCGCCGATCTGGGTCATCATCTCCGCGGCGACCGCGATCGCGCTTGGCACCTACTCCGGCGGCTGGCGGATCATCCGCACGATGGGCAGCCGGATCTACAAGATGGATCCGGCTCAGGGCTTTGCGGCCCAGGGAGGCGGCGCGGCGGTGCTGCTGACCGCCTCGCATCTCGGCTTCCCGCTGTCGACGACGCACTCGATCACCGGGGCGGTGCTCGGCGCCGGAGCGGCCAAGCGGCTGTCGGCCGTGCGCTGGGGCCTGGCAGGCAACATCGCGATCGCATGGGTCCTGACGCTGCCGGCGGCGGCGGCCGTCGGCGCGGTCACGTACGGGTTGAGCCGCATCTTCGGCGAGGGCGCGCTCGGGCCGGTGCTCATCTTCGCGTCCCTGCTCCTGCTGATGGCGGCGATCTTCGGCAAGCGCCTGCGCCACGGCCCGGCGATGACGGCCGCCCCAGCGGAATCGTGATCGGCGCAGTCGACTCGGAGGCGCTGCTCGAGCTCATGTGGGCCGCGCCGCTCGCCGCTCTGACCGTCACGGTCGCCTGGGGCCTGGTCATCCACGGCAGCGCCCGCGCGGTCGAGTCCCAGCGCGACGGGCGCACGGTGCTCGCGGTTCTTCACGCGATCACCGCGATCGCCGGCGCGGCGCTGTTCATGGCCGCGGTCGTCTTCGGCTTGATCGTCATGACCTCCAAGGGTTAGCGCCGGCCAGATTCGGGTCCAACGGTCTGCAGCGGCCGTTGCAGGGTGACGTAACCATGCGCGCGAACGTGCGCGCAGCGCTGCGAGCGGGGATCTTGGTGGCTCCCCAAGGAAGAGGAGCCATGCGTCCCCTGCGAATCAGCGTGCTCGCGGCGCTCGCCGCGATGTCTGCGGCGCCCCCTGCGAGCGCCCATGTCCTTCACACCGTCCAGCCTGGCGAGACCCTGTGGTGGATCGCAGCTCAGCGCAACCTGACGACCCGTACCGTGGCGACCTACAACGGGATCTCCGAGAACGCCAACGTCATCCTCGGTACGCAGATCAAGGTGCCGACGGTGGCCGAGGGCGCCGCCGCGCTCGCCGCCGCCGGCAGCGGTGCGACCGTGCCGGTCCTGCGGTCCTCCAGGATGATCGTCGCGACCACCTCGCCGGGAGCTCCGCGGCCGCAGGGCGCCTACGTCGTGCGGCCCGGAGACACGCTGACCGGCCTCGCCGCGCAGTCCGGCGTGCCCGTCGCGCAGATGGCGTACATGAACGGCCTGAAACCGACCGCGCGGCTGCTTATCGGCACGGTCATGAAGCTGCCCAGCGGCGCCCCCGCGCCGGCGCACGCGTCCGCTCCGCTGCCCGCGACGCGCGTCGTCCCGAACGCCAGCCCGATCCCCACGGCCGCCCGCCTGAGCGCCGACCGCGTCAGGCAGCTGGCAGCCCAGCACGGGGCTCCGGCGTCGCTGGCGGCCGCGATCGCCTGGCAGGAGAGCGGTTTCAACAACGCCATGGTCTCCTCCGCCAATGCCCGCGGGATCATGCAGGTGATGCCCGGCACGTGGGACTGGGTCCAGCGCAATCTCGCCTCCGCCCGGCTGGACCCGCGCTCGCCCGAGGACAACGTGCGCGCCGGCTCGCTGTATCTCGCGCGGCTGATGCGGGAGACGGGCGGCGACCCCCGGCTGGCCGCCGCGGGCTACTACCAAGGGCTTTCGTCGGTGCGCGAGCGCGGCATGTTCGACGACACGAAGCGCTACGTCGACAACGTGCTGGCGCTGCGGGGACGCTTCGGGGGCTGAAGCCCGGACCTACGCGGGCTGTTCCGCGTCGTCGTAGGTGACGGCACGCAGCACCCTGGCCGGCGCCCCCGCCGCGATCGAGAACGACGGGATGTCCTCGGTCACGACGCTGTTGGCGCCGATCACGCAACGATCGCCGATCGTCACCCCGCTGGTGACGACCACGTTGGCGCCGAGCCACACGTTGTCGCCGATCCGCGTCGGCCCCTTGCTGGTGAAGCCCTGCCAGGTGATCGGCTTGTGTGGGTCGTCGAAGCGGTGGTTGGCGTCGGTGACGAAGCAGTGGTTGGCGAGCATGCAGTGAGCGCCGATCTCGACGAGCTCCTGCGCCGCGACCATCACGCCAAGGTTCAGGAAGGTGCCCTCGCCGATGCGCACGCAGGCGTCGCCAGGAGCGGTGATCCACACGTCGGGCTCGAACAGCGCGTTGGGCCCGACCTGCAGCCGTCCTTCCTCGAGGGCCTCGAGCACGTTGCCGTGCAGCGGCCAGCGGGCGAACGCCTCGCGACGCATGAGCTGCCAATGGATCCGCGCGCGGTTCCATGGCAGTTCGTTGCGCTGATACCAGCGCCATTTCTGCGCCCACAGCTTGGCCTGCCGGGGAAGGTCGGACATCGACGCGACAGGCTAGTGGTCCTCTCTGGGTGGATCGCGGTTCGCGATACCCCTACGGGGTATGATTCGGGGCCGTGCCTTCGCTTCCGATGCCGTACGCAGGGAGACCTCGATGTCAGCTCACGCACACGGCGGCCATGGCGCCGGCCAATCGCTGAACTCGCTCGCGTTCAGCGCCACCGTCCACTGCCTCACCGGCTGCGCGATCGGCGAGGTTCTCGGGATGGTGATCGGGACCGCACTCGGCTGGAACGCAGCGGCGACGATCGTGCTGTCGGTCGCGCTGGCGTTCCTGTTCGGCTACAGCCTGACGAGCTTGCCGTTGCTGCGCTCGGGCATGACGCTCGCGGCGGTGGCCCCGCTGGCGTTCGCGTCGGACACGATCTCGATCACGATCATGGAGATCGTCGACAACACGATCATGGTCGCGATCCCGGGCGCGATGGACGCATCGTTGACCGACCTCGGCTTCTGGGCCGCGCTCGCCGCCGCCCTGCTGATTGCCGGCGCCGCCGCGTATCCGGCCAACCGCTGGCTGCTGGCGCGCGGCAAGGGTCATGCCGTCGTGCATGCCCACCACGGCGGGGCGCAGGCCCGCTGAGTCACAGCCGGTGCGAGGTCGCAGGCAACCAAGACAGAACTCTGGCCCAGGTCGGCGGTGCGTTGGCCACGCTTGGCCAACCGAGATAGGATCAGCTGCGTGAGAGTAAACGTCGGCCAGGCGAAGACGGACCTGTCAAAGCTGCTGGCCCGTGTCGAGGCCGGCGAGGACGTCGAGATCGCGCGCGATGGCGTTCCCGTCGCGCGCTTGGTACGGATCGATCCGTCTCCGGGGCCCGGGTCCCGATTCCTCGCAGCACGTGGATCGCTCGCCGGACAGATCCGGATCGGGGCGGACTTCGAGTTCACCGAGCAGGAGATCGACGACATGCTTGACGAGTCCGCGTGAGGCTGTTGCTCGATACGCACGTCGTACTCTGGGAACTGGAGGGCACGCGGACAGTCGGACCCAGAGCGCAGGAAGCAATCGAGCGCGCGAGCGAGTTGGCGTTCAGCGTCGTGTCGTTCGCCGAGATCGGCGTCAAGGCGGCGATCGGCAAGCTCGCGGTACCTAACGACCTCCACCAGCACGTCTTGCGAAGCGGCTTGCGGATTCTCGGCCTGGCTCCCGATCACGGCCTCGGCGTCACCGACCTTCCGATGCACCATGGCGACCCCTTCGACCGGCTGCTCATCTCACAAGCCCGCTGTGAAGGACTCACGGTCCTGACCGCCGATGCGCGCATCGCCGACTACGACGTTCCGCTTATCGACGCTGCTGCGTGACCGTCGCCGTCCGTGCTCTGGCCACATCCCGCCGCTGCGCCTGGTCGCACACCTAGGCTTCAGCCGCATGGACCCCCTCGCCGTCGCGCCCGCCGGGGACGATGTCGTCGACGCTCACCGCCTCCCCGGGCACGCCACTGAGCTGGGCCGTCGCGGCGAGCACCTCGACGGGCACCGTGCCGCTTTCAGCCACCATGGCGTCGGACGGACGCGGCATTGCCGTCGCGAGTGCCCGCGGACGCGTCCTCGTGGCGTGGCCCGAAGGCGACCGGGTGCAGATCGCCGAGCGAACCTGACCGAGCAAGCCGCTGCTGGGCCCGCGCTAACGTCCGGCGCATGGATCAACGAACGCTTGCCCGAACGGGCGTGCACGTCAGCCCACTGTGCCTGGGCGCCATGATGTTCGGCGCTTGGGGAGAGACCGACCACGACGCGTGCGTGAAGATCGTGCATCGCGCGCTCGATGCGGGGATCAACTTCATCGACACCGCAGATGTCTACTCGCGCGGTGAGTCGGAGGAGATCGTCGGCAAGGCCCTCGGCGGCGGGCGGCGCGACAACGTCGTGCTCGCAACGAAGTTCCACGGCACGATGGGCGAGGACCCCAATGAGACGGGCAACTCGCGGCGCTGGATCTTTCGCGAGGTCGAGGCGTCGCTCAAGCGCCTGAACACCGACTGGATCGACCTCTACCAGGTGCATCGCTGGGATCCCTGGACCGACCACGAGGAGACGCTCGGCGCGCTCTCAGACCTCGTGGCGCAGGGCAAGGTACGGTACATCGGCTCCTCGACATATCCGGCGGCCCAGATCGTCAAGGCCCAGTGGGTCGCGCGTGATCGCGGCACGCAGCGCTACGTCTGCGAGCAGCCGCCGTACTCGATCCTTGCCCGCGGGATCGAGGCGGACGTGCTGCCGGCCTGTCAGGAGTTCGCGATGGGCGTCATCGCGTGGAGCCCGCTGGCGGGCGGCTGGCTGTCGGGCCGCTGGCGCAAGGGCGCCGATGACCTGACATCTCGGCGGTCGGCGATGATTCCACAGCGCTATGACCTCTCGATCCCGGCCAACCAGGCCAAGCTCGAGGCCGCCGATGCGCTCGGTCAGCTGGCGGACGAGGCGGGCATATCGCTGATCCACATGGCGCTCGCGTTCGTCATCCGCCATCCAGCCGTCACGGCCGCGATCATCGGCCCGCGGACGATCGAGCAGCTCGAATCTCAGCTCGGCGCCGCGGACGTGCTGCTCGACAGCCCCCTGCTGGACCGCATCGACGAGATCGTCGCGCCGGGCGCGACCATCAACCCGACGGATGCCGGCTGGACGAACCCCGCGCTGGCGCCCGCGGCCCGCCGCAGGTAACCCAGCCGGACGACGCTCCATGCCTGCTCTGGCGCGGGCCTCGAGCCGAAGCCTCCTACAGAGCGTGAGCGATGTGGGCGTCTACGCGACTTGGCGTCGCCGCGGCTGCTCCGGCACGCGACGGGCGAACAAGCGGCGGCGGTGCGGCGCGTCGGGTGCCGTCAGCGCCTTCTCCATGTCAGCGAGTATCGCCTTCTCAGAGCGGGAGGCGACGAGCGGGTCAAGCAGGCCCTCGGTGTGCACGTAGGTGCGTCGACGGTCGCCACGGTCGCCTTCTTCGATCGGGACGAGCGCAACGATCTCGTCGGCACGGACGAACTTCCCGTAGCCGAGCGGCACCATGCCCGTGGTGGTAAGCGTCATGGTCCAATTCTAGCCTCGGCGGATCACAAAGTTGTCCGCTTGACAGGTGACTAAATGGTCACGTATTGTCTGGGTCGCGTGGACGCGGTTTTCAAAGCCCTCGCCGCGCCGACTCGTTCACGATCGCTGGGCGAGCAAATACACAGCCCTGGGCCGCGACGCTCAGCGGGGCTCAAGCGCAGACTCGAGGAGACCTGATGGAAAAAGTATTCGAGATCTACATCAAGACGACCGCAGAGCGCCTGTGGGAGGCGATCACCGACAACGAGATCTATGTCAATGGCCATCGGTGTCTCCCCAGCTACGGCCATCGGTTCTCCCCACTGGCGGTCACGTTGGCTCCCCGCTGGTGGCCATCGGTTCTCCCCAGCACGCTGTCGTCGCGAAGCCGAGCCCGTAGG
>JAWVGJ010000159.1:0-12933 GCA_033855115.1 Solirubrobacteraceae bacterium | reverse complement strand
GCGCGGCGCGAGCAGTACGTCGGACCGTGGCTGCCCGACCCGCTCGTCGACGCGCCGGCCACCGACGCCGATCCGGCCGACCGCGTGACGCTCGACGAGTCCGTCAGCCTCGCGCTGCTGTTCGTGCTCGAACGCCTCTCGCCCGCCGAGCGCACGGCGTTCATCCTGCACGACGTCTTCGCGTTCTCGTTCGACGAGATCGGCGCTGTCGTCGGTCGCACGCCGCAGGCCACGCGCCAGCTCGCGTCGAGGGCCCGGCGCCACGTCGTCGACGCGCGGCCGCGGCAGCCGGGCACCCCCGCACAGCAGCGGCGCCTGGTGCAGGCGTTCGCCGCCGCCGTCGCCGAGGGCGATGTCGACGGCCTGCTCGAGGTGCTGGATCCCGATGTCGTGATGCGCGCCGACGGCGGCGGCCGAGTGAAGGCGGCGCGCAAGCCGCTCGCGGGGGCCGACCGTGTCGCCCGTGCCGTCGTGGCACTGGCTCGCAAGGAACTGCGCGGCGCCGACCTGCGCGTCGTCGAGGTCAACGGACTCCCGGGTCTGCTCGTCGTCGGACGCGACCCCGCCCGGGTCGGGGTCGCCGCCTTCACGGTCGACGGTGGGCGGATCACCTCGATCCACAATCATCTGAATCCCGACAAGCTGCGTCACCTTGCCGCCGGCGACGCCGGTTGTTCAGTGGTGACCATCCTGTGAACGCCGGTCCCCGGCGCCCGGCAGCGGGGAGAGCCGCCGCATGGACGCGCAAGACGTTGTCCTCGGCCTCGTCGTCGTCACCGCGCTCGCATTCGATTTCACGAACGGCTTTCACGACACCGCCAACGCGATGGCCACCTCGATCGCGACGAGGGCGCTGAAGCCGAAGGTCGCCGTCGCGCTCGCCGCATTGCTGAACTTCGTCGGCGCGTTCATCTCGCTGAAGGTCGCCGCCACGATCGCCCAGGACATCGTCGATCCAGAGGCGATCACGACCACGATCATCTTTGCCGGACTGCTCGGTGCCATCTTCTGGAACCTCCTGACGTGGCGGCTGGGCATTCCCTCCTCGTCATCGCATGCGCTGATCGGCGGCGTCGTCGGCGCGGTGATCGTGGCGGCAGGATTCGATGCCGTGACGATCGACGGGCTGATCGGGAAGGTGCTCGTGCCCTCCGTGGTGGCGCCCGTTCTCGCTCTCGCGGTCGCAGCGAGCGTCACCTTCCTGGTCTACCGGCGTATACAGCGCCGCGACCCCGAGCAGATCATGCGCAGCTTTCGCATCGGGCAGGTCGCCAGCGCGTCGCTTGTGGCGCTCGCGCACGGGACCAACGACGCCCAGAAGACGATGGGGGTAATCGTGCTCGCGCTGGTCGCCAACGGCAATCTCAGCTCGGGCGCGAGCGTGCCGGCATGGGTCATCGTCGCGGCGGCGACCGCGATCAGCCTCGGCACCTATGTCGGCGGCTGGCGGATCATCCGCACCCTCGGGCATCGGATCACCAAGATCGAGACGCCGCAGGGTTTCGCAGCCGAGACCTCGAGCGCCGTCGTCATCCTCGCCGCATCGCAGGCCGGCTATCCGCTCTCGACGACTCATGTCACCTCCGGGGCCGTGCTGGGCGCGGGGTTGGGCAAGCGCGCCGCAGACGTGCGCTGGGGCATCGCCGGCCAGATGGCGACCGCCTGGTTGCTGACCATCCCCGCTGCCGCGCTGGTCGCCGGCGCGTTTTACTTCCTCACCGAGCAGATCGGCACCGAGATCGCGGGGCCGCTCGTCGTCAGCATCCTCGCGATCCTCGCCGCCGCCACGCTGTTCGTTCGGGCTCACCGATCCTCACCCGTGAGCGCCAAGGACGTCTGATGCTCGCCACGATCGTCGACTGGGCCGCGCTCGGCACGGTCATCCTGTACTCCTTCGCGGGGGCCCTGCTGCTCACCGGGCTCTTCACCACCGGCGTGCTCTTCATCGAAGGCGACGGCGGGCGCGCATCGCCGGCGCGGCGCGCCGCCGGCGCGTTGTGCCTCGCGCTCTGCCTGGCGCTCGTCGCGTTCGGCATCTACGTGATGTTCACCACGAAGTAATCGCTACGAAACGACGAACTCGATCTCCACCGGCTCGCCCGGCGCGATCTGTGTGCGGTCGGCGGGCACGAGCGCGAGCGCGTCGACGCCGAGCATCGAGGTGAGGATGTGAGAGTCCTGGGACTTCGTCGGGCGCACGTGCCAGCCGTCGTCGTGGAGCGTCGTGCGGCAGCGGACGATCGTCGTGCGGCCGATCGCGCCCGGAAGCTCCTCGTCGGCGACCGCGTTGACCGGATGGATGACCGTCTCGCGGCCGAGCATCGCGTCGAGCGCGGGGACGACGAACAAGCGAAAGCCCATCAGCGCTGAGACCGGGTTCCCGGGCAGCGCGAAGACGAGCGTTCCGTCCTCGCCGACGGCGAACGTCGTCGGGCGCCCGGGCTTCATCTTCACGCCCGCGAAGACCTCGCGGAAGCCCAGGCGCTTCAGCGCCGGGCGGACGTGGTCGTGGGGGCCGACCGAGACGCCGCCGGTCGTGATCAGCATGTCCACGTCGCGCAGGCCGGCGCCGAGCACGGCGACCGTCGCCTCGAGGTCGTCGCCGACGCGCATGCGCGTCACGAGCTCCGCGCCCGCGCGGTGGACCGCGCCGCCGAGGGCGGGACCGTTCGAGTCGCGGATCGAGCCTGGCTTCAGGGGCTTGCCGGGATCCGTGAGCTCATCCCCCGTGCCGGCGATCGCGACGCGCGGCCGGCGCACGACGCGCGGGCGCGGGATGTTCATCGACGCCAGCACGCCGAGCTCTGCCGGGCCGAGCAGGCACCCCGCGGAGACGACGAGCTCTCCGGCGCGGATGTCCTCCCCCGCGCAGCGGATGTGGTACCCGAGCGCGATCTGGCCGTCGATGACGACCGTGGAGTTCTCCCTGGTCGTCAGCTCCTGGGGCACGACCGCGTCGGCGCCCTCCGGGATCGGCGCGCCGGTCGAGATGCGCACGGCGGTGCCACGGCGAACCGCGACGCCGGCGGCGGCGCCGGCCTTGGACTCGCCGATGACCTGGAGCTGGGCGGAACCGTCGATCGTGTCCGCCGCGCGGATCGCGAAGCCGTCCATCGCCGAGGCGGCGAACGGCGGGACGTCGTTGGGCGCGCTGGCGTCGGCGGCGAGCGCTCGGCCGAGCGCGTCGTCCAGGACGACCTCCTCGGAGCCCAGCACCTTGACGTGCTCGAGCACCGCGTTGCGGGCTTCGTCGATCGAAACGGCCACGCGAGCGCTCCTAGGCGGCGCCCTCGGCGGGAAGCACGCGCTGCGCGGCGGCGAGCAGCTCGGAAACGGGGCGCCCGCTGGCGCCGGCGATCCAGCAGGTCAGCGGCGCGGCGAGCCGCTCGGATCCGTGCGCGGCGATCGACGCCAGCTCGAGCAGCGCGTCGAACTCAGCTGCCGTCGGGATCGGCCCTCCCACCTCCGCGGCGAAGGCCACGAGGAACTCGCTGGCGGTCATCGGCGAGGCACGTTAGCAACGCGCCTCGTCGAGCCGGGCAATGATTTTGGATGCTCGTCTGACGGTTCGCCGGACGCGGCGTTCCCTACTCCGGCAGCTGAGCGCTGTACGTCCGGCCGGCGTTCGTCCAGCTGGCCCTGTTGCCGGCGAGCCTCAGCGAAGCGGCGGGGATGTCGGCCGGCAGTCCGGAGTCGAAGTCGCGCCGCTCACCCAGGCTCGAGAACCCGCTGATCGTCGTCGCGCCCGAGCCGGCGACCCGCAGCGCCGCAACCGCCTGCCCACGGTCGTTGACGACGGCCTTGAGCGCCGAGCTGCTGCGGCCTGCGCGGCCGCAGTCGTTGCCACCGAGCTGGGCGCAGCGATAGGCGATCTCATAGGAGTCGCCGGTGCCGATGTCCCTGACGGTGACCGTATCGGCGTTGGCGGACGGGGTAGTGCCCGCGGCGCGCAGCAGCACGAACGCGCCCGCCACCTGCAGGACGTCGTAGCCGCGTCGTATCGTTCCCTGGGCGCCGCTGGAGGTGAGCGTGCGAATGCGGCCACGCGGCATCGCGCAGCCGAGGAGATCGGTGCCCTTGTACGCGTTGGCGCGAGTGACGAGCTTGATCGCGCGCGCCGGGGCGAGGTCCGCTCCGCGCAGGCGTTCGCACCCGATCGCGCGCTTGGCCTCGGAAACGCCTGAGAGGGTGAACGCGACCAGGGCGATCAGCAGCACGATCCAGCCATGGCGTCGCATTGGGGCCCGCCAAGCGTAACCCGCCGCAGCCTCTTAGGCAGCCAGTAGCGCTGCGAGCGTCGCCGTCGCGCGGCCGTCGGCGACGGCGTCCGACGCGGCAGCGGCGCCGGCGCTGACGCTCTCGCAGCGCCCGGCCACATACAACCTCAATCCAGCGCTGAGCATCGCGGTGTGCGCGGCGATCCCGTGCTCGTCGCCGTCGACGATCGCGCGCGTCAGCTCGGCGGCGACCTGCGGGTCGGCGTCGCCGCGCAGAACGCTGCCCGGGCTCTCGGGGATGTCGAGCGGCCCAGCCACGTCAGCGGCCGACGGACGCCCAGCGCGCAGGACGTCGGCGCCCTCCATTCCTCGAACTGCCACCGCGCGCGGCGCGCCGAGCAGCGTCAGCGCGCCGAGGAGCCGGTCGCGATAGGAGCTGTGCGTATGGCCGACCACGAAGTGCGTCGCACCGAGGTGGTCGACGAGCTTCTCCGCGCTGTGCACCGGGCCGCGCAGCCCGATCTCGTCACGGACGGTGGCGAGCGCATCCCAGCCGGGGATCGCTGTTCCCGCGTGGACGAGCGCGACGTCGGCGCGCTCGAGCATCGCCAGCGACTCGACGGGATCGGGACGGACCGGGCCGCCGAGCGCGACGAGCACGTCGGCGGGGGTCGTGCCGCACTTGGGCCCCAGCGTCGAGCCGCAGTGCACGATGATCCGAGCCCCGGCGGCGGCGGCGATGACGGCCGCGGCCAGCGACAGATGCGGCGCCTCGCACATCCCGTCGAAGGCGCCCGCGCAGGCGACGACCGGCCGTCCACCGGGGGGCCGATCGGGCGCGATCGAGCGCGCGGCGTCGCGCAGCGCCTGCGTGATGCCGGCCAGCTCGGGCGGCGTCTCTCCCTTGATCCGCATCGCCACGAGAAAGGCGCCGGCCTGGACCGGGCTGACCTCGCCGGCGAGCAGCGAGGCGGTCGCGCCACGCGCCTCGTCGAACGTGAGCGCACGACTTCCGCGCGGGCCGGTCCCGACGGCCTTGATGACCGCGCGAAACCCCGCGTACGGTGTGCGGCCGCGACGGTCGGGCAACGCTGTGCTGGCCTCTGCGTGTCCCTGCGGGCTCATGTTCCCTCCCAGCGGTAGCCGACGCTGCGTACCGTCTTGATCCGCGCCGCATGCTCGGAGCCGAGCTTCGCCCGCACCCGCCGCACATGGACGTCGACCGTCCGCGCACCGCCGTAGTAGTCATATCCCCACACCCGGCTGAGCAGCGCCTCGCGCGAGAACACGCGCCGCGGGTGGGTGACGAGGAACTTCAACAGCTCGTATTCCATGTAGGTGAAGTCCACAGGCCGCGCGTCGATCGCCACCTGATACGTGGCGAGGTTCATCTCCAGGCTGCCGACTCGGACGACGTCCTCGTGATCGATCCCGTTGACCGCACGACGAGCGCGAGCGATCCGGGCCTGCAGCTCGTCGGCCGAGAACGGCTCGACCAGCAGCTCGTGGCCTTCGGTGATGCCGATCCCCTCGGCAAGGCCGCCGGAGGCCAGCGCGACGAGCACCGGGACCTCGCCGAGGTCCTCGTCGGCGGCGAGCCGCGCGCACAGCTCCGAGCAGGAGGGTTGCTCCAGGCCATCGGCCAGAATGACCGCGAGCGCCGGCGCGCGGCTGCCACCGTCGGATGGGCGCAAGGTGCCGTTTGCGGCGACGCGATGCGGGCTGAATCCGAGCTCTGCGAGCAGCCGCGACGTTCTCTCCGAGCCGTGCGTGCCGTAGATCCAGGCGTCGGTCACGACCGAGCGCCCTTGCTCGTCAGACGGTGGTTGGAAGCGTTCATCGCACGTCCTCGCTCACAGGAGTCGCAGATAGCGAGAGCGGTCGAACTCCGTCACCGTGCGGCGCTCGTCGTCGAGCTCGCGGCGCTTGTTGGCGACGAAGACGTCGCAGAGGCGGTCGCCGAGCGTTTCGCGCGCGAGCTCGGAGTCGTCGAACAGATCGGTCGCCTCGCGCAGGTCGAGCGGCAGCTGCGGCGCGCCGTTGGGCTGGTCGTCGATCGACTCGGCCTGCAGCTCATAGCCGCGCTCGATTCCGCGCAGCCCGGCGGCGAGGACGAGTGCGAGCACCATATACGTGTTGCAGGACGGGTCCGGCGAGCGCAGCTCGAAGCGAGCGCCCGCGGCCCGGCCTGGGCGGCGGGAGGGCACGCGGACGAGCGCGGCGCCGCCACGGCGCGTCCAGCTGACGAACGCCGGCGCCTCGAAGCCGGTCGCCAGGCGCCGGTAGGAGTTGATCCACTGGTTCGTGACGGCCGTCATCTCACGCGCATGCGCGAGGACGCCGGCCAGGAATGCACGGCCGGTCGGCGACAGCGGCTCCTTGGAGTCGGTATGGAAGGCGTTGCGGTCGCCTTCGAAGAGCGAGATGTGCAGGTGCATGCCCGAGCCGGGATGCGCCGCCAGCGGCTTGGGCATGAACGTCGCGTAGGCGCCGAGCTCATGTGCGGCCTCCTTGACGGCGATGCGAAACGTCGTCACGGCGTCGGCCATCGAGAGGGCGTCGGTGTGCGCGAGCTGGATCTCGTGCTGGGACGGCGCGACCTCGTGGTGTGAGGCCTTCACCGGGATGCCCATCTGCTCGAGGTACTCGATCGTGAGGCGCCGGAAGTCCGAGCCGACGTCGAGCGGCGTGAGGTCGAAGTACGCCCCGTCGTCGAGCGTCGTCGGCGCCGCGCCGTTGCTGCCCAGCGGCCCGAAGATGAAGAACTCGACCTCGCAGCCGACCTGCATCGTGTAGCCGAGCCCGGCCGCATGCTCCAGGAGACGCCGCAGGGTCGCGCGCGAGTCGCCGCCGAACGGCCCGTCGTCGGGCTGGCGCACATCGCAGAACATCCGTGCGACGATCGAGTCCGGCTTCCACGGCAGAACCTGGAACGTGCGCGGATCCGGGTACGCGATGACGTCGTGCTCACGCAACCGCGCGGCGCCTTCCAGCGACGAGCCGTCGAGGCCGACGCCGTCCACGAGCGCCGACTCGAGCTCGGAGACCGGAATCGAGATGCTCTTGAGCAGGCCGAGCACGTCGACAAACCAGAGCCGGATGAACCGCACCCCCCGTTCCTCGACTGTGCGCAGCACAAACTGCTCGCGACCGGTCACGCAATGAAGGTATGGCCGGCCCGAGGGTCTGTCATTGGCCCACTGGTCCCAACCCACTCGACATCCGGTCGAGTTGTTCACATGCCGTTCACACACCGTGTGCGCCGTACGTAGCGGTGCGGTGCGTCGTGGTGAGCGGTCGGACACTACGCTCAGCCCTATGAGCCCCCGCATCCTTCCCGCCGGCGAGGCGTTCTGGCGCCCGTCAAATCAGATGGGCGTGCTGAACACCGACCTCGGCAAGCAGCTGGAATCCGACTCGCTCGCGGCGCGGATGTGGCGGCTCACGCCCGGCCAGGCGTCGACGAAGCACCGGCATATCACGCAGACCGAGCTCTACGTCGTGCTCGAGGGAACGGGGCGGATCCGGATCGGCGACGAGGTTCACGCGCTCGAGCCGCTGTCCAGCGTTCTGATCGAGCCGGAGGTCGTGCGACAGGTGTTCAACGACACCGACGCGGACGCGCTCTGGCTCGTCGTCGGGACGCCGCCCGAGTTCGCGAACACGCTCGCGATGACCGACGAGCAGCTGGTTGTGATGTACCCCGACGGGCCGCGAGCGCTGCCGCCGGAGCTGAGTTAGCCGACGGGCTCGAGGCTATGGGCTGCCCGCCGTGAGCGGCGTGAGCCGGAGACCCATATATGCTCGCTACCGATGACGCGCGGGGCCGCGACCCCCGAGCCCGCGCTCGGCGCGGCGTTCGAACCGCAGTTTGAAGAGCCGGACTGGCGGCGCCTTCCCGGCTATCGCGGCGTGACGGCGTGCGAATGGCACAGCGCGCGCTGGCAGCGACGGCATTCCGTGCGAAGCGTGCCCGAGCTGGCGGCGGTGCTCGGCCGGGCGCTCGACGACGACCTGGCGGCGGACATCATGCGCGATCAGCAGCGGCACGCCACGATGCCGATGCTCGTCCCGCCGCACATGATCAACACGATGCGCGAGAACGACCTGCGCGCCGATCCGGTGCGCCGCTACATGCTGCCCGCGCTGTCTGACCGCGATCCCGAATGGCCGAGTCATCCACGCTCGGGCCGTGACCCACTCGGCGAATCGGACATGTGGGCGCTGGAGGGGCTCGTCCATCGCTATCCGACGAAGGCGCTTGTCGAACTTGCGTCGACATGCCCGCAGTACTGCGGGCATTGCACTCGGATGGACCTGGTCGGTTCGAGCACGCCGCAGGTCAGCAAGCACGGCTTTCGTATGCGCCCTCGCGAGCGCTTCGCAGCGGCGCTCGACTACCTGCGCCGGACCCCCGCCATCCGCGACGTCGTGGTCTCCGGCGGCGATGTCGCCAACGTGCCCGCCCGTCGGTTGACCGAGTTCGTGTCGGCGCTGATGGAGATCCCGAGCATCCGTGATGTGCGGCTGGCGAGCAAGTCGCTGATTGCGCTGCCGCAGCACTTCCTGGAGCCGGAGGTGACGGTCGCGATGGAGCTGCTCGGCCGCCGCGCGCGCGATCGCGGCGTCGCCCTCTCGATGCATACCCACGCCAACCATGCCAACCAGATCACCCCGCTCGTCGCGCGCGCGGTGGCGCCGTTTCGGGATTGGGGATTTCGCGACGTGCGCAATCAATCGGTGCTCCTGCGCGGCGTCAACGACACCCCGGAGGAGATCCTCGCGCTGTGCCGTGCGACGCTTGACCACGCCGCGATCACCCCGTACTACCTCTACATGTGCGACATGGTTCCCGGCTCAGAGCACTGGCGCACGTCGCTGTGGCAGGCGCAGGAGCTGCAGCACGCGATCATGGGGCTGCTGCCTGGATACGCGACACCGAGGATCGTCTGCGATGTGCCGCGGGCTGGCAAGCTCTGGGTGCACCAGGTCGACGAATATGACCGCGAGCGCGGAATCAGTTGGTGGAGCAAGCGCTACCGAACCGCGGTCGAGCGCGACGATCCGGACGCCGACGGGCGCCGATATCGCTACTACGACCCGATTGACACGCTGCCTGAGGCTGGCCGCGCCTGGTGGCGCGGGTCGACGCTGGAGCGCCACGTAGGGGCGACATCAGATTCCGAGCCGCGCCCGGGCGGCACAGACGACACCGCCGACGAGCTCGTCGAACGTGACGCCGTACCGCTCGGCGAGGATCGTGACGTCGCCCCACCCCGGACGCAGCCCGGGTAGCGCGTTGATCTCCAGGAAGCTCGGTTCCCCGGCCGCGTCGACGCGCACGTCCACGCGCGCGAGGTCCCGGCAGCCCAGCGTGCGGTAGGCGCCGATTGCGACCTCGACAGCGCGCTGCACGAGCCGCGCAGGATGTTCAGGCGGCACGCGGTAGTGCACCGCCGCGGCGCTGGCGCGCTTGATCTCCGTCGAGTAGACGAACTCGGCGAGCTGCCCGCGACGAGGCACGATCTCCATGATGCCGATTGGGGTCGCATCCGCGCCCGTACCGACGATCGCAACCGTGAACTCCGGTCCGGGGCAGAACTCCTCGACCAGCACCGGCTGCGCGTAGTCGTCGATCAGCCGCATGACGTGGGCGCGCAGCGACGGGGCATCGGTGACCCGCGACGACGAGCGCAAACCCATGCTCGAGCCCTCCGCCACGGGCTTGGCGATCAGCGGGAAGCGCAGCGCGACGTCCTCGTCTGAAGACTCGAGCACGGCAAACGCCGGCGTCGGGATCCCCGCGGCGACGACGAGCGCCTTTGCCACCGCCTTGTCCAGCGCAGCTGCGAGCGTCAGCGGATCGCTGTGCGTGTACGGGATCGCGAGCATCTCGCAGACCGCCGGGACGTGCGCCTCCCGCGATCGGCTGCCCTCACCCTCTGCCATGTTGAACACCAGCTCGCAGGCTCCGTCGAGCATCGCACGCAAGAACGATCGCCCGCCACCCAGATGGCGCACGTCGTGGCCCAGGCGCCCCAACGCGTCTGCGACGGCGTCTACCGTCGCCGCGGAGTCGTATTCCTCGTAGAGATCGTTGGGTTCCCACGGCCCCGTCGCCTGCGGAGCGAGGTCGTATGCAATCCCGATCTCCATGGGCGAGCCGTCACGCTACCGATCCAACATGGCGTTGTTGTCGCAACGCAGCCGCTGATCAGGCGCCACCGCACGTACTCATCTGGTTCTCATCGGGGCGCTTGGTGCACACCAGTGGCGACCCGCTGCCCAGACCTCGTTCTGCGCGCACGTGTCACCGTTTGCGTGCCGATGTTGCGCAGTCGCCGACGAACCGCCGTCCAGACGACGTTCACACAACGTTCATCGATCCGACGCGGCAGGGAAACCGCGCACGCCCAGTCTGCTCAGCAGTGCAGACCACCCCGACCCAGTGTCCCTACTGCGGCGTCGGCTGCGGCCTGCTGGCAGACGTCGAAGATGGCCGGCTGACCGCCGTTCGCGGCGACCCGTTTCATCCTGCGAACCGCGGCCGCACATGCCGCAAGCCGCTCGGTCTGCCGTTCGCCGTCCATGCCCCCGACCGCGCGACCGTGCCGCTCTACCGCACCGACCGCGACGCGCGCTTCGAGCCCACCGGCTGGGAGGACGTGCTCGGCACGCTCGCCGGCCGCCTGGAGACGATCATCGAGGAGCACGGCCCCGACGCGGTCGCGTTCTACATCTCCGGTCAGCTGCTGACCGAGGACTACTACGCGATCAACAAGCTCGCCAAGGGCTTCCTCGGGACGAACAACGTCGACTCCAACTCACGGCTGTGCATGTCCTCGGCGGTCGCCGGCTACAGTGGCGCGTTCGGCTTCGACGGCCCGCCGCCCGCCTACGCGGACATCGCACTGGCCGACTGCTTCTTGCTGCTGGGGACGAACACGGCGGCCTGCCATCCGATCGTCTGGGCGCGGATCCGCGACCGCCAGGCCGAGGGCGCGTTCCTCATCTGCGCCGATCCGCGCGTAACGCCGACGGCGAAGGGCTCGGACCTGCACCTGCCGGTTCGTCCGGGCACCGACCTCGCGCTGCTGAGCGCGATGCTGCACGTCATCGACCGCGACGGCCTGGTGGACGACACCTTCGTGGCACGGCACACGAGCGGCTGGGAGGAGGCGCGGGCGGTCGCGCGCGAGTGGCCGCCCGCGCGCGCCGCCGAGGTGTGCGGCGTGCCGGCCGAGCTCATCGAGCAGGCGGCGCACAAGTTCGCCGGCGCGGGTGCAGCGCTCGCACTGTGGTCGATGGGGGCTAACCAGTCGACGGTCGGAACGCTCAAGAACCGTGCGCTGATCAATCTCTGCCTGGCGACCGGGCAGATCGGGCGGCCCGGCTCGGGCCCGCTGTCGCTGACCGGCCAGCCCAACGCGATGGGCGGCCGCGAGACCGGCGGCCTCGCGCACCTGCTGCCCGGCTATCGCAAGATCGCCGATCCCGTCGACCGTGCGGCGATGGCCGCGCACTGGGGAATCAACCCGTCGCGGATGTCCGACAAGCCGGGGCTGCCGGCCGTCGCGCTCTTCGATGCGCTCGAAGAGGGACGCGTCAAGGCCGTCTGGATCATGGCGACCAACCCGCTCGTCTCGCTGCCCGACGGCCAGCGCGCCCGCGCGGCGCTGGAACGCGCCGAGCTCGTCGTCGTCCAGGACCCGCACCACCCGACCGAGACGTCATCGCTCGCGCACGCCGTCCTGCCGGCCGCCGCCTGGCCGGAGAAGGAGGGCACGATGACGAGCTCGGAGCGGCGTATCGGGCTCGTGCGCCGCGCGGTCGCGCCGCCCGGCGAGGCCAAGGCGGACTGGGAGATCGTCGCCGCCCTCGCCCGTCACCTCGGGTTCGCCGAGCGCTTCGCGTGGCCTGACGCCGCCGCGGTCTTCGACGAGTTCGCGGCCTGCACTGCCGGGCGCCCGTGCGATCTCAGCGGGGTGTCGCACGATCGGTTGCGCCTCGAGGGCGGCCTGCAGTGGCCGTGCCCGGCGGTGGAGGTCGGAGACCCGCATTCCGGCACACCGCGGCTGTACGCCGACCATCGCTTTCCGACCGAGGACGGGCGCGCGCGCTTCGCCCCCACCCCGCACGCCGATCCGGCGGAGACCCCCGACCCGGATTTCCCGGTCCTGCTGACGACCGGCCGCGTCGCCGACCAATGGCACACGATGACGCGCACCGCCCACTCGCCGAGCCTGCTGGCATCGGCCGGCTCGCCGACCCTCGCCTGCCATCCGCTCGACGCGGTCGCCGCCGGCCTGGAGGAGGGCGCGCTCGCGCGGATCGTCTCGCGCCGGGGCGAGCTGCGCATGGCCGTGGCCTACGACGACGCGATGCCGCGCGGCGTCGCCTTCGCACCGTTTCACTGGGGCGCGATGCACGCCGCCGCGGGCGCGGGCGTGCTGAACTCGTTGACGCTCGCCGCTGTCGACCCGACCTCCGCCCAGCCCGAGCTCAAGGCGATCGCGGTGCGACTGGAGGCGGCGCGCCGCCGCCACGAGCCGGTCCAACGCCGCCCGCCCGCGCGGCCTAAGCGCCTCGTCGTCGTCGGCTCCGGGATGGCCGGGTTGGCCGTGGTCGAGGAGGCGCTGGGCCGCCGGACGTACGAGGTCTTCCGGATCATCATTCTCGGCGTGGAGCCCGGGCCGTCCTTTAACCGCGTCCTGCT
>JAWVGJ010000158.1:0-66326 GCA_033855115.1 Solirubrobacteraceae bacterium | reverse complement strand
CAACGACGCCAGGCCGTGGCCGTAGAACTCGACAAACGTGCCGACGACGCCCTGCTCGCGCAGCATCTCGGTGACGGTCAGGACGAGGTCGGTCGCCGTCGCGCCCTCGGGCAGCTCGCCGCGCAGCTCGAAGCCGAGCACCCGCGGGATCAGCATCGGCATCGGCTGGCCGAGCATCGCCGCTTCGGCCTCGATGCCGCCGACACCCCAGCCGAGCACGCCGAGGCCGTTGATCATCGTCGTGTGCGAGTCGGTCCCGACCAGCGTGTCGGGATAGGCGACGCCCTCGCCGTCCACGAAGACGACACGCGCGAGGTACTCGAGGTTGACCTGATGGACGATCCCGGTGTCCGGCGGCACGACAGCGAAGTTGTCGAACGCGTCCTGGCCCCAGCGCAGGAACGCATAGCGCTCCTGGTTGCGATCGAACTCGCGCTCGGCGTTGTGCAGAAAGGCGCCGCGGCTGCCGTAGGCGTCGACCTGCACGGAGTGGTCGATGACGAGCTCGGCCGGGACGAGCGGGTTGATCATCGCCGGGTCGCCGCCCATGGCGGCCATCGCGTCGCGCATCGCGGCGAGGTCGACGACGGCGGGCACGCCCGTGAAGTCCTGCATGACCACGCGCGCGGGCGTGAAGGCGATCTCCACCGAGGGCGTCGCGGCCGGGTCCCAGCTTGCGAGCGCTTCGATGTCCTGCGCCGTGACCGAGCCGTTGCCCTCGGTGCGCAGCAGGTTCTC
Source organism: Solirubrobacteraceae bacterium (assembly GCA_033855115.1). Lineage (GTDB taxonomy): Bacteria > Actinomycetota > Thermoleophilia > Solirubrobacterales > Solirubrobacteraceae > CADCVQ01. Next base: position 65,588 of record JAWVGJ010000158.1, on the reverse strand, counting down.
GAGCAGGACCTTCAGCGAGAACGGCAGCCGAGCGACGTCGTAGGCGTCCTGCAGGGCGTCGAGGCGGAAGATCTGTACGGTGCGATCGCCGACGGTAAGCGTGCTGCGGGCATCGAAGCTGTTAGTTGACAATGATTCTCCGGGTGGGTGCGTGTGCTGCCAGCAGAGGTGATCCCTCAAAGTGCGGGAAACGAATCCATGAGTGTGGCAGCACCGGCGCGAGGACCCCCGTGCTCGCAAGGGTCCGTCGCGACGAACCCTGACCCGCGATACGCCATAAACCGTCGTCTACGATGCATGTCGGGGATCATCTGCGGCAGCGTGGAACGATGAGCGAGGGGCACGATCCGGGGCTGGTGGGCCGGGAGCGCGAGCTGGATCAGCTCGACGCCGCGCTGGACAGCGCGCTCGCGCATCGCGGCGGTCTCGTCCTGCTCACCGGCGAGCCAGGCATCGGCAAGACCGCGCTTGCGCGCGAGTTCGTCGAGCACGCCGCTGCGCGCGGGGCGTCGTGGGCATGGGGCACCTGTTGGGACGGCGGCGGCGCGCCAGCCTACTGGCCGTGGGTGCAGGTCGTGCGCGCGCTCGCGCGGCGCGAGGACGTCGCGACGCTGCGCGCCGCCCTCGGTGCCGGTGCGTCCTGGATTGCCCGCCTGCTGCCCGAGCTCGCCGCCACGCTCGGTGCTCCCGCGCAGCCGGCCGAGCTCGACTCCGACCAGTCGCGCTTCAGGCTCTTCGACGCCCTGACGAGCCTGCTGGCAGCCGTCGCCGAGCGTCGCCCGCTCGTCGTCGTCCTGGACGACCTGCACTGGGCCGACGCGTCGTCGCTGCTCGCGCTCGAGTTCGTCGCGCGGTCGCTGCCGGACATGCCGATCCTCGCGATCGCCGCCTATCGCCACGCCGACGCGCACGCGCGCGAAGATCTCGCCCCGGCGCTCGGCGGACTCGCCCGCGCGGGGATGCGGCTGCCGCTGGAGGGTCTGAACCGCGCCGACGTCGGGCGCCTCGCAGCGGCGCGGGCGCGCGGCCTCGGTCCGGGCGAGCCGGAGCGGATCCCGCCGCGCCTGGTGACAGCGGTACACGAGGCGAGCGCCGGCAATCCGTTCTTCGTCGACGAGCTCGTGCAACTGCTGGCGTCGCAGGGACGGCTGCACGACGTGTGGGCCGCCGAGCGGCCGCTGCCGCTGCCCGAAGGCGTTCGCGACGCGATCCGCCGCCGCCTCGCGCCACTCACGCACGACGCGATCGACGCGCTGAACGCCGGCGCCGTCATCGGCGGCGAGTTCCGGCTGGCGACGCTCGCAAGCGTCCTCGGCCTGCCGCCGGTCGAGGCGCTCGCGCGCCTCGAAGGCCCGCTGGCGGCGGGCGTCATCAGCGCCGCACGCGATCCTGGCCGCTTCGCCTTCGCACACGCGCTCGTTCGCGACACGCTGCTCGAGAGCCTGGGCGCAACCAGCCGCGCGCGATTGCACCGGATCGTGGGGGAAGCGTTCGAGGAGATCTATCGCGACGATCCCGAGCCGCGGCTGGCGGAGATCGCCCACCACTTCTTGCAGGCCGCGACAGAGGGCGGAGCGCAGCGAGCGGTGGACTACGCCGCACGCGCCGCCCAGCGCACGATCGGTCAGTTCGGCTACGAGGAGGCCGCGCGACTGTACGCGCGAGCGATCGAGGTCGCCGCCGCGCTGCCGGCAGACGAGGCGCGCGCCTGGCAGCTGAGCCAGGGCCTCGGCGAGGCGCTCATGCGCGCGGGTGACACCGACGGCGCGCAGCGCGCGCTGCGCGACGCGACGGAGCACGCCCGGCGCCTGGACGACCCCGTGCGCCTCGCGCAGACCGCGCTCGCCGGCTCGCCGGGCTCGTTCTCGCCGGGCGTCGTCGAGCCCGAGCTCGTCGCCACGCTCGAAGAGGCGCTGGCGCGCCTGGACCGCGCGCCGGCCATGGACGACATGCGCCAGGCGACCGCGGATGCGCTGCGCTGCCGTGTGCGCGTTCAGCTCGCGCTCGCGCTGTACTGGTCGCCTCAGCGCGAGCGTCGCGAGCAGCTCGTCGACGAGGCGCTGGCGATCGCGCGCGAGCTGTTCACCGGCGAGGTCGCACAGAGCTCGCCAGCCGCCCGCGTGCTTGCCGACCGGACCCTCGCCTTCGCGCTCGCGCAGGGCTTCGTCGCGATCTGGGGGCCGGACACGGTCATGCGCGGCCTGCCGATCTCCGTCGAGGCGCTCGAGCTGTGCGAGCGCACGAACGACCTCGAGCTCGGGATGCAGGTGCGGCTGTGGCGCATCCCCCTGCTACTCGAGCTCGACGATCCCGTCCGCGCCGACGAGGAGATCGAGGCCTTCGGTGCGACCGCGCGCCGCCTGGGCCAGCCACGCATGCTCGCCTTCGACCCGCTGCATCGCGCGATGGCGGCACATCTGCGCGGCGACTTCGCCGAGGCCGAACGGTTCACCGCCGAGGCCCTCGCGTGGTCGCGCGACGTGCCGGGCTCGATGGGGCCGATCATGGCCGACGCGCAGACGTTCCTCGTGCGCCGCACCCAGGGCCGCCATCTCGACCTCGAGCCGCTGGTGCGCAAGGCCGCCGACTCCCTGCCGGCGATGTGCCAGTGGCGCTGCAGCCTCGCGCTCGTGCTGGCCGAGCTCGGCCGCGAGGACGAGGCACGGCGCGAGCTCGAGCACCTCGCCGCGGAGGACTTCGAGGAGGTCCCGCGAGATGGCCAGTGGATCGTGTCGCTGTCGCTGCTCGCCGAGTTGTGCGTCCGGCTGGACGACCGCCCGCGTGCTCGGCGCCTGTACGAGCTAATGGTTCCGTACGAGGGCCGTAACGTTGTCTCGATGGGCGCCGCCTACCTCGGCCCGGTCGCTCGGTACCTCGGGTTGCTGGCGATGACGAGCGGCGAGGACGAACGCGCGCTCGGCCACCTTGAGACGGCGCGCGAGGCAGCAGAGCGGATGGGCGCGCGGCCGGCGGTCGTGCTCACGGCGCTGGAGGTGGCGGAGGTGCTCGCGCGGCGCGCGGCGCCCGGGGACTGGCAGCGCGCCCGGGCACTCGTGCAGCGCGTCCTCGACGATCCGGTCGCACGGCGGATGGCGGGCGCGCTCGCTCGCGCCGCCGATCTGCGGGCGCGCTTCGAGGACGCCGTGGCGGCGACCGACCGTGCAAGCACGTCGCGCACGCTGCACGCCTGCCTGCGCCGCGAGCAGGACGTCTGGCTGCTGGAATACGAAGGCCGCAGCGTTCACCTGCCGGACGCCAAGGGCCTGCGCTACCTCGCCACGTTGCTCGCGAGTCCCGAGACGCCGGTCACCGCGGTCGCTCTGGCCGGCGCGCCGGACGGTGCGATGGTTGCGGCCGGCAATCTGCGGGCGGCGCGCGAACGCGCCGCCGGCCTCGAGGAGGAGCTTGCCGAGGCGCAGGCGTTCAACGATCCCGAGCGCATCGCGAGCGCGCGCGCCGAGATGGAGTCGCTCGTCGCCGAGCTCGCAGTCGCGGGCACGTCTCGAGGGGCCGCCGAGGAGCGTGCTCGCATCAACGTCACGCGGGCGATCAAGGCTTCGCTGAAGCGAATCGCCGGGCACGAGCCGGAGCTCGGGCATCTGCTGCAGCGCACGATCCGCACCGGAAACTCGTGCAGCTATCAGCCGGATCCCGGCAAGCCGCTCGACTGGGAGATCAGCATTTGAATGCTGATCGGGGCTGTACGCGGCATGGTCAACCGGCTAGGGTCAAATCCTCCACCGGAGCGCGTCCCTGCCTCGAGAGAAGGTTTCTTCCACACAGCCTGCGGAGGGCGACGGCCCGCTCGTCGGTCGTGAGCGCGAGCTCACCGAACTCATCGACGCATTCACCGATGCCCGTCGCGGTCACGGTGGCGTCCATCTCGTACTCGGCGATCCGGGCGTCGGCAAGACGCGCTTGGCTGCTGCGTTCGCCGAGCAGGCGGCGGGCGACGGCGCAACGGTCATCTGGACGCGCGGCTGGGGCCGCGCGGCCCCGGCCTACTGGCCCTGGGTCGAGGTAGTCCGCGGGCTCTGCGAGGACGTCGACGGCGACACGCTGCGCCGCGAGCTCGGCTCCGGTGCCGACCAGTTGCTGCGCCTGGCGCCCGAACTCGGCGAGCGGCTGCCCGCGGCCGATCCGCCCGTGCCTGGGCGCGAGGACTCGGAGATCGCGCGCTTCACGCTCTTCGACGCGCTGGTCGCGCTCCTGCGCATGAGCAGCGCCCGCGATCCGGTCGTCGTGGTCCTCGACGACCTACACGCCGTCGACGAGGGATCCCTCGTCGCCCTGGACTTCGTGTCGCGGATGCTCCGCGATACCGCCGTGCTGCTCGTGGTCACGATGCACGAGCGGACGCCCGAGCGTACGTCTGACGCCCAGACCGCGCTCGCGAACATCGTCCGTGCGGGACGCCGTCTCGTCCTCGGTGGCCTGACGCGGGATGACGTCAGGCAGATCATCGAGATCACGAGCGGCGTTCCGCCGGCGCCCGCGCTGGCGGCGGCCGTTCACGAGGCGACGGAGGGCAACCCGTTCTTCGCCCGCGAGATCATCGCGCTGCTGCTCGCCGGCGGGTGGCTGGACGATCCGCCCGCCGAGCTGCCACTCCCCGACGGCGTGCGCGAGACGATCCGCCGCCGCCTGGAGCCGCTCCCGCGGCCTGCGATCGAGGTGCTCGAGCTCGCGGCGATCATCGGCCGGACGTTTAGTCTGGCGTCGCTCGAGCGAGCGTCGTCGCTGCACCGTGACTGCGTGCTGTCGGCGCTCGACGAAGCTGCCCGCCTCGGGCTCGTCGTCGAACTCGCCGGCTCGCTCGGCCGCTACCGATTCGGCCACGGGCTGATCGCGGAGACGCTGCTGGCGGACATGCCGGCGTCGGTGCGGATGGCTGGCCACGGGGCCGTCGGCGAGGCGCTCGAGCACGTCTACCGCGGAGCGATCGAGGCGCGGCTTCCCGAGATCGCGCACCACTTCCTGTCCGCCGCACCGCGTCACGACATGCGCAAGGCCGTCGACTACGCGCAGCGGGCGGGCGAGCGCGCGCTGAATACGCTCGCCTACGAACAAGCCGAGGAGTTGTTCGCCCGCGCGCTCGAGGCGCTCGACCAGCTCGAGCCGGACATCCCGCGCCGCGCGGCGCTGCTACTTGGGCTGGGCACTGCCCAATCACGTGCCGGCCGGTCGGCGGCGCGGGCGACCTTCGAGGCCGCTGTCGCCGCCGCCCGCACGATCGACGCCGACGACATCCTGGCCCGCGCTGCGCTCGGCTTCGCGCCGTTCGCGCTCGCGCCCGGGTACGTCGACGAGGTCCACGTGTCGCTGCTCAACGAGGCGCTGGAGCGGATCGGCGCGACCGACGACTCGCTGCGCGTGCGGTTGCTGGGCGCGCTCGCGACGGCGCTGTACTGGTCCGACAGCGCGCCCAGGCGCGCCGAGCTCACGCGCGAGGCGTTGGAGATCGCCCAGCGCTCCGGCGACGAACGCTCGACCGCGTTTGCGCTCTCGTCCGCGCAACTGGCGACCTCGGGACCAGACCAGACGCTGCAGGGCCAGCAGTGGCTGCGAAGGCTGTTCGCGCTCACGCAGCGCATCGGCGAGACCGCGATGACGCTCGCAGCGCGCAGCCGCCACATCGACGTGCTGCTCGAGCTCGACGACCTCGCCGCGTCCGACATCGCGATCGCGAAGCTCGAGCGCCTCGCGCGTGAGGCGCGCGACCGTCACGCTGCCGCGTTCGTGCCGCTGCACCGGGCGCGCCGGGCTGCGCTGGAGGGTCGCTTCGAGGATGCCCACCGCCTGCTCGCCGGGGTCGCGGCGATCCAGGACCAGCTGTCTGGCTCGACGATCCCGATCACGGTCGCTACCGGGTTCGCCGTGCTGGCGTGGCTTCAGCAGGGTCCGGGCGAGATCGGCGAGCACGTGCGCGCATATGTCGACAACGTCCCGGCGATGCCGTGCTGGCGGGCTGCCTCGGCGGCCGCGCTTGCGACGACCGGGCGCGTCGAGGAGGCCCGGCTCGAGCTCGATCGCCTCGCCGCAGACGACTTCGTCGCGCTGCCCCGCGACAACCTTTGGCTGCTTGCGATGACGCTGCTGTCCGAGTGTGCCGTCGCACTCGATCTGCCCGACCATGCACTTCAGATCCACGCACGGCTCGCGCCGTTCGCCGGGCGCAACGTGATCGCGCCGACGGTGGGGTTCCTCGGACCGGTCGAGATGTGGCTCGGGATCCTCGCCAGCGTGGCGAGGCGCGACAGCGCGGCACGCGAGCATCTGACGGCGGCGCGCGTGTCGGCGACCCGCGACGGCGCGCGGACGGCGCTCACACGGATCGCCGTCGAGGAGGCCACGGTTCTCGGCCGCGATGGCTCGCGCGCGTCGCGCGAGCGCGCGCGCGAACTACTCCATGGGGCGACCCGCGCCTGCGAGGAGATGGGGCTCGCCGACCTGCTCCAGCGCGCCGTCGGGCTGCAGGCGCGCCTTGACCAGGCGGTGCCGGCCGCGGTGCCGACACCGGTCGCCGACGTGCCGCCGCAGCGCCCCGGGGTCCTGCGGCGGATCGGCGACGTGTGGACGATCGAGCACGCCCGGCGCACGCTGCATCTCAGCGACGGCCGCGGCGTGCGCTTCCTCGCGCTCCTGCTCGCGCGTCCCAGCGAGGAAATGCACAGCCTCGACCTCGTTGCCGCGGTCGATGGCGCCGAGCCGCCGTCGCCGATCGTCTCCTCCACCGCCGGACGCGAGTCGACCTTGCAGGTAGAGCGCGCCCGGGTGAACGTGACGCGGGCGATCCGTGCGACGCTCAAGCGCATCGCAGGCTACGATGCCGTGCTCGGGCACGAGCTCGAGCGCACGGTCCGTACCGGCACGTTCTGCGTCTACGAGCCCGATCCTCGTCAGCCGCTGACCTGGTTGGTGGAGGAGTAGTACGTATTCTCGCCGTCGTTCCGCAGGCCGGAACGGGCGCTACTAAACGCCATGCACGACGTTCATAGGTTCGTTACGCCCAGTGAGCGCATGGACATGGCAGCCGAACATACTTTCCTCTTTGCCGACCTCGTCGGCTACACCGCCTTCACCGAGCGCGTCGGTGACGAGGCCGCCGCGGACATCGCAGTGGCCTTCCAGAACGCCGCGGCGCACCTGGCCGCCGACCACGGCTGCGAGGTCGTCAAGAACCTCGGCGACGCGGTCATGGTTCACGGGCGCGACGCCGCGCGGGTGGTCGCGCTGGCCGTCCGCCTGCGCCGCGATCTGCGCGGCGAGGGTTGGTGTCCGCCCCTGCGAATGGGCGTGCACTCCGGCGGCGCCGTCCAACGTGACGGCGACTGGTACGGCTCGACGGTGAACGTCGCCGCTCGCCTTGCCGACTCGGCCGGCGCCGACGAGATCCTCATGAGCCTCACGACGCGCGATCGCCTGTCGACCCCGCGAGGCCTGACGATCGCCGCCCGCGGCGCACGTAGCTTCAAGAACGTGACCGCCCCGCACGCGGTCTTCGCGGCAGCCTGACGGCGAATCGCGGCGGCGCAGCGCCGCTCGGCGCAGCGAGGCCCCCAGCCTGGCTGGGAGCACCGACAGAAGAACGAACACCGACAGAAGAAAGGGCGCCACGGGGAAGAGGCGCCCTTTCTCCGGTAGGTGTGAAGCTCCGGGATTCAGATTGGAACTTCGGGTGATTCGGGTGGCATGTCCCTGCCTGTCGTCATCCCCTTGGCGTGAGCCCATAAGGAACGGCGTTCAATCCGACTGAACGACTCGCCGGTTCGCGCGTCGTCTGGCTTGTGCGCGACCCGCCGCGTCCGGGCATTATCGCTGCTTGTTCTCGCCTTTGGACGGCCCGTCATCGTTTTGCGGCTGCTCGTTTTCGCTTTTGGGCTGATGGTCGTCGTACTTGGCCCGCTGGTCGTCGTTCTTGGCCCTCCGGTCGTCAGTCTTGGGCCGCCGGTCATCGCTGCTGGGCCGCCGGTCATCGCTGCTGGGCCGCTGGTCGTCGCGCTTTGGCCGGTGATCGTCGCTCTTTGGCCGCTGGTCATCCCCGGCCTCGTAATTCCACGACTTCGGGGCCGTACGCGTGACCGCCTCGCAGGAGCCCTTCGGGCTCGCCGGCGTCGCGTCGATGATGACGTCGACCCGATCGAGCATCGCGGTGTCGTTGCCGGTGCCGCAAGCGATCTGGTCCACTTCGCCGTCGCTCGCGCGCAGGATGTCGTCGCCGGCGCCACCGTCGAGCTTGTCGCCGGCCGTATCGGTTGCGCCGCCGGGGCCGGGCTGCACGTCGGAGCGTGCGAGCGCCCACAGGAGATCGTTGCCGTCGCCACCGACGAACGTGTCCTGGCCGGCGTTGCCGACGATCGTGTCGTTGCCCGGCCCGCCGTCCTGGACATCGTTGCCGGGCCCGCCGATGAGCTGGTCGTTGCCGGCCCCGCCGGTCACCGCGTCGTTGTCTTTACCGCCGAAGGCGCGGTCGTTGCCGTCGCCGCCGTTGAGTTGATCGTTGCCGGCGAAGCCGCGAATGGCGTCGTCACCGCCGTTGCCGTTGATGATGTCGGCGGCCGCCGTGCCTCGCAGGCGGTCGTTGCTCGGGCCGCCGTCGATCGTCGCGGCCAGCGCCACGCCGGGGACCACGAGGCCGATTGTGACCACCGCTGCGGTGAGCTGGGTCCTGTTGAAGTTCATGTCGCTGCGTCCTCCTCGTTTGCGGTGTCGGACTGCTCTGCGTCGGGGGAACCGCGAGCAGCCGCGCCCAGACCCTGTTCACGAGGGGTGAGAGGTGAATGAGACCGGACTCGCGCTGGCCGCCTCGGGGGATGTGGCGGCCAGCCGAGCCTGTCTGGGGAAGCGTTCGCTACGAGGGGATCCGCTCGTCCTCGTCGCTCTGGCGCTGCTGAGCGTCCTCGGTCTTGGACTCCCTGGGCTTCGGCGCATGGCGCTTGACCATCTCGCAGGACCCGTTCTGGTTCTCGGGCGTCGCGTCGGTGATGACGTCGACCTGATCGAGCAGCGCGACGTCGATGCCGTCGCCGCAGGTGATCAGGTCGCCTTCGCCGTCGCGCGCGCGCAGGATGTCGTTGCCTGCGCCACCGTCGAGCTTGTCGCCGGCCATGTCGGTCTCCCCGTTGGGGCCCGGGCGCACGTCGGAGCGGGCGAGCGCCCACAGGACGTCGTTGCCGTCGCCGCCGCTGGAGATGTCCTGCCCGATGTTGGCGAAGATCGTGTCGTTGCCCGTTCCGCCGTCCTGCGCGTCGTCGCCGGTTCCACCGTTCATGCGGTCGTTGCCGTTCTCGCCGAAGGACGAGTCGTTGCCCGAGCCGCCGTTGATGCGGTCCGCGGCGTCGCCGCCCTTGAGCGTGTCATTGCCAGGGCCACCAAAGATGCGGTCGAACGACGTCAGGTCGCCGACAGCGTTGACATCGCCGCTGACGCGGTCGTCGCCGGGCCCGCCGTTGAGCCAGTCGTTGCCGGGCCCGCCGCTGACCACGTCGTTGTCTTTACCGCCGAAGACGCGGTCGTTGCCCGTGCCGCCGCTGAGCTGGTCGTCGCTGGCGAGACCGCGGATGCGGTCGTTGCCGCCGTTGCCGTTGATGATGTCGGCGGCCATCGTACCGCGCAGGCGCTCGTTGCCGGGGCCGCCCTCGATCGTCGCGGCCATCGCGACTCCAGGGACGACGAGGCCGACCGTGGCGATCGCGCCGATGAGGTGGTTTCTGTTGAAGCTCATGCCGCTACGTCCTCCTTGTGGGTGCTGTCGGTCGTACTCTGCGGACCGGCAGCGCCGCGCGACAGTCGCTCTCACCCAGTCCTCACGGGGCGTGAGAAGTCCATGAGACCGCGGCGTTCTCCCGCGCGTTCTTGCGTCAAGGTGTCATCCATGCGTCACCGTCTTCCTGTTCTGATTGCCGCGTTGACGCTGATGTCTGGTGCGACCGCTGTGGCGGACGCAATCCCCGGCACGCACGCCCCGGACCACCTCGTCGGGACGACCGGTCGCGACGAGATCGCCGGGCGCGGCGGCGACGACCTGCTCGAGGGCATCGCCGGCTCAGACATCCTGCGCGGAGGTCCGGGCAACGACAAGCTCGTCGGCGGGCCGGGGAACGACAAGCTCTTCGGTGGCCCCGGCGCCGACACGCTGTTCGGCGACTCGGGCAACGACCGGCTCGTCGGCGGCCCCGGCGCCGACACGCTGCTCGGCGGTTCGGGTAACGACCGCATCAACGCCGCTGCCGGCCCCGCGGAGGACGTCATCGCCGGCGGCACCGGAAACGACTACATCACCGCCCGCGACGGCGTGCGGGACCGAATCGCTTGCGGCCCCGGTCGCGACCGTGTCATCGCCGACGCGCTCGACAGCGTCGCCCGCGACTGCGAGGTGGTCAAGCGTGGATGAAGCGGGGGCGGCGACGGATCCCGAGGGTCCCCTCGTCCTGCTCGTCGACGACGACGCGGCGATCCGCCGTGCCGTCGGCGCGGGCCTGGAGCTCGAAGGCTTCCGCGTCGTGCGCGCGTCCGGTGGCCGCGCCGCCCTGGCGGCCGCCGAGTCGGTCCATCCGGCGGTGATCCTGCTCGATCTCGCGATGCCCGACCTCGACGGGCTGGAAGTGCTGCGCCGCCTGCGCGAGGGCGGCGACGACGTGCCGGTCTGCATCCTGTCCGCGCGCGACGAGGTCGACGACCGCGTCCGCGGGCTGCAGGCGGGGGCCGACGACTACGTCGTCAAGCCGTTCGCGCTGGAGGAGGTCACGGCCCGGCTGCAGGCCCTGCTGCGCCGGCGGCCCGCGGCGTCGAACGCGACGGTCGCCGTGGGCGACATCGAGCTTGACCCACGCTCGCACGTGGCCCGCCGCGCCGGCCGCGACCTCGGCCTGACACGGCGCGAGTTCGAGTTGCTGCATCTGTTCCTGCGCCATCCTGGCCAGGTGCTCGACCGCCAACGGCTGCACGAAGAGGTCTGGGGCTACACCTTCGACCCCGGCACGAACATCGCCGATGTCTTCGTCGGCTACCTTCGTCGCAAGCTGGAGGCCGAGGGAGCGCCGCGAGTGCTGCAGACCGTGCGCGGCATCGGCTTCATCCTGCAGACGTAGGCTGGGCTTGGCATGCGCAGCCTCCGCGGTCGCCTGACGCTCGGGATCACGCTCGTGCTCGCCATCGTGTTGGCGGTCACCGGTGTCGTCGTGTCGCGCGACGTCGAGGCCAACGAGCGCGCTGCGCTCGACGACCGCCTCAAGCGCACGGCGGAGCTGTCGCGGGAGACCGCGCTGCGGGCCGTGGAGTCGGCGCTGCCCTCCAACGACGGCCGGATCGACCAGGTTCTGTCTGCCACCCGTACGTCGCTGCGGATCCTGTTCGCCCAGCGCGTCGTGCTCCAGTCAGGCCAGTCGCCGCCGGGCAGCGATCGCAGGCGCCCACGCGACGGTCTGCACACGTTCAGCGCGGGCGGCGAGCGCTACCGATCCTATGCGCTGAGCCTGGACCGCAAGTCTCCCGAGGGCCTCGCGCAGCTCGAGGTCACCACGGCGCTGCGGGCGCTCGAGCGCCGCCAGAGCGAGCTCGACGCGCGCCTGCTCAAGTTCGGCGCGGTGGCGTTGGCCCTCGCCGGACTCGGGGCGTGGTTTGCCGCGAACCTCGTCTTGCGTCCGTTGAGCAGGCTGCGCGCGGCAACGTCGAACATCGCGTCGACCGAGGATCTCGACCGGCGCGTGCCAGGTGACGACGGTCCCGCTGAGCTGCGCTCGCTGGCCGCGAGCTTCAACGACATGCTCGCCCGGCTTGGCCGCTCGGCGGCCGACCGCGAGCGCGCGCTCGCTGCGACGCGCCGCTTCGCTGCCGATGCCGGGCACGAACTGCGCACGCCACTGACGAGCGTGCAAGCGACGCTGTCGGCGCTGCATCGTCACCCGGACGTTGCGCCCCAACAGCGGGCCGAGCTGCTGCGCGATGCGCTGGGCGAGCAGCGGCGATTGGTGGATCTGCTCGACGGTCTGCAGGCTCTGGCACGCGGCGACGCGCCTGCGCTGGAGCGTACGGAGGTCGATTTCACCGACCTCGTCGCGTCGACGGTCGATGTCGCCGCCGGTCGCCATCCGGAGATCGCTTGGAGTTCGGATCTACCGGAGGAGACGGTCTCGATTCGTGGGTGGGAGCCAGGGCTACGGATCCTCGTCGACAACCTGCTCGAGAACGCCGCGCGCCACGGGCAAGGCGACGGGGCGGTACACGTCCGGGTTGACCCCGCGGGTCCGGTGCTTGTCGTGGATGACGACGGACCCGGGGTTGCGGACGGCGAGCGCGAGAGGATCTTCGAGCCGTTCGTGCGCGCGCCCGGGACGACCGCGCCCGGCTCGGGCCTCGGGCTTGCCTTGGTGAGCCAGCAGGTACGCGCCCATGGCGCGGAGATCTCGGTGGAGCGCTCGCCGGCGGGGGGTGCGCGCTTCTGCGTGCGATTCGGGTCTGGAGGACTCGCCGATTGAAGTACCGGTGCCGTCGCTTGATTTCCCGGAATTAGGGGGTCTCGTGACGTTTCCGTGGGTCGGTGAACGCCGATTTCACTGCGGTAGCGGTGGGCAGAGTCCGGCGAGCGAGAGCATCGCGAGGGCGATGAGGGCGCCGGCGCTGTGGAAGCCGTAGGCGCGGCGGGTGATCATCCGGATCTGGGTGTTGATCGCTTCGACGCGGGCGTTGGACAGGCCGTGCTCGATGGCTGCGACGATCCCTGCGCGCTGCTTGGTGACGGTGCGGGCGAGCTTGACGAACGATGCGAGGCGACACCTTCGCGCCCAGGCGATCCACTCGTCGAGCAGCGGGGTCGCGGCGTCGGCGGGCAGCCGGTAGATCTGGCGGAGTTGCTCCTTGAGCAGGTAGGCGCGGTACAGCCGCGCGTTGGTCTTCTGGATGCTCGAGAGCTTCGCGGCCTGGCGGTCGGTGAGGTTCTCGGGGTTCTTCCACAGCGCATAGCGCGCGCCCTTCAGGTCGCGGGCGGCCGCGACCTCACCGGCCTTGCGTGCCTCATTCCAGACCTCGCGGCGGATCTCGTCGAGCGCGTCGGTCGCGAGCTGAATCACATGAAACGGGTCGACGCAGCGCACCGCGTCAGGAAGGCGGTCGGCGACCGGCCCGGCGATCCACGACGCCATGTCGCAGGACACCAACTTGATCTGTTTGCAGCGTTCTTCGCCGAGCTCGTCGAGGAAGCGCTCGACGGTCTTGCGGTCGCGGCCGGCGGCTGCCCAGACCAGTCGGCCCGTGTCGTGATCGACGACGACGGTCAGGTAGCGCTGGCCCTTGCGATGCGATATCTCGTCGATACCGATTCGTCGCAGCCCGTCGAGCAGATCGACCTCTTGCTGCGCCTCGTCGCAGACGCGTTCGCACATCGCGCCGACCGTACGCCACGCGACCCGCATCAGCTGCGCGACCGCGGTCTTGGAGCAGTTGACCACCAGCCACGCCGTCTGGTCTTCAAACGCCTTGGTGAACCGCGCGTCATGGCGCGCCCACGGGACCGCGCAGACCACGACGCCGTGGCGACGACAGCGCACCCGCGGCGCCTCGGCCTCCACAAACGCCCGTGCCGTGCCGAGGTCCAGTGCCCGCCAGCGTCGACGGCCCTCACCCATGTCAAAGCCCGGCGACCGTCGCCGACAGACGCCGCAGCGATCACGCTCCCGCCAGGACGGCCGAGCCGCCACGACGATCTCTCCCTCATCGCCGATCCGCACGTCCTCGACGACCGCCCGCTGCAGACCCAGCAGGCGCGCCCATACCCTTGTTCCGCGCACGTCGTTTCCGCCCTCCTGGATTCCAGCCCTTGAGAAGCCGGAACCCTAGGCGCGGCGCGGCGTGCGCCCTCGATCAGCCCGTTACCTTCACCCACGGGAACAGCAGGAGCGCCGAATTAGGGAACCCCCGGCTGGAGGCGTCGCAAGAACCGTCACGTTAACGCCATGTTAAGCACGGGTCATCGCATGCTTAGGCTGCCTTGCTCCAGGCTACATACCGCCGCGCAGGCAAACGATGGAGGTCGGCCCTGAGGACGGGCCGACACAAGAAGGCCGGACCCACGGATACCTCAATAGGAGTCTGTGGCTCGCTGGCGTTCGTGTCTGCTACATATAAATCACGGGGAAGTGACATGGGTTGCGCGGATCCTGGCGATCGCGTGCGAAACGCGTCACACCTCTGTCCGGAGGTAACATGATGCATCAAGCTGGTTTTGCTCCTGCAGTATCGATGAAGGCCGTCCGTCTTACGTTCGCAGTGCTCATGGCGGTGGGTGCATTCGTGGTCGGATTTCTCGGCGGCCCCGCGACGGCCAGCGCGGACACGAGCGTCAACAACTGCAACGCCGTGGTGAACGTCGTGTGCGTCGGGCAGATCAGTAACAACCCCGTCACGGTCACCGTCGGCAACATCAATCCCGTCAGCAACAATGAGCTGAACACCCTCACTGCACAGCTGAACAATGTGTTCACGAATTTCGCGAACATCTCGGACATCAACGCATTCGCGGTTGACATCACCACTGCCGTTCAGACCGCAGTGAACAGTTGGGTCATCACCACCGTGAACAACACGGTCAACACGGTTTCGAAGCTCTGCACGGTGAATGTGTTCCCAACCAATCCCGTCGGGGGAAGCACGCCCGTTGCCATCAGCTGCAGCTGACCTGCTGGTAATCCTGGGGGGCGGCCGGTCCCGAGCCGCCGCCCCCCCGGGCTGCCTAGAGTTGCTACGAAGACAGCGAACCGCCCATGGCGGGAAAGGGCCCTGAGGACGGGTCCGACGCTAAGTCTCAACCACGGATACCGCAGTCAGGCACCTGTGGCTCACGGGCATCTATGCCCGTTACATACAAATCACGGGGAAAGTGACATGGGTCGCGCAGATCGTTGCGGTCGCGTGCGAGCCGTCACACCTCAGCACGGAGGTAACATGATGCATCAGGCTGGTTTTGCTCCCGCAGTACCGACGAAGATTGTCCGTCTTACGTTCGCAGCGCTCATGGCGGTGGGTGCATTCGCGGTCGGATTTCTCGGCGGCCCCGCGACCGCCAGTGCCGCCACGAGCGTCGACAACTGCAACGCCGTGGTGAATGTCGTGTGCGCCGGGCAGATCAATGGCAACCCTGTCACGGTCACCGTCGGCAACATCAATCCCGTCAGCAACAATGAACTGAACACCCTGACGGTGCAGCTGAATAATGTGTTCGCGAACTTCGCGAACGTCTCGGACATCAACGCCTTCGCGGCTGACCTCAACACCACCGTTCAGACCGCGGTGAACACTTGGGTCGTCAATACCGTGACCAACACGGTCAACACGGTCACGAAGGCCTGCACGGTAACTGTGCTCCCGACCAACCCCATCGGGGGGACCACCCCGGTAGCCATCGCCTGCAGCTGACCTGCTGGTAATGCTGGGGGCGGCGGGTCCCGAGCCGCCGCCCCCCGGTTGCAGTACGCCGCCGCTAGCCGGCGGCCCGACAATCGCCTCCGCCACGGCGCTCAGACCTCCAAGCCCGCACCGATGGCGAGCATCAGCACCGCGCCGGGTGCCGTGCCCGCAACGACGCGCAGGTGCGATGCGTGCTTCCAGGCAGCAGGTCGACGACGACGAGCGCGAGCATTGCGCCGCCGGCGAGCGCGAATGGCACGGGTAGAAGGCCCTGGAACCGCTCGACGGCGAGCAAGGCCAGGAGCGCGCCTGGCACCTGCGGCACGCTCGTCAGGACAGGAACGACACAGCGACCGCCCGGCTCAGCCATGTGCGGCAACGGTCCGTTCGTCCGCCCGGCCCCACAGACTGTGGGACCACTCCCACGCCGGATCCCGCTGGGATCCCTGCGGACTCTTTGTGGATCGTGGTTCGGGCTGCTGCGCCTGCGGACCTATGCGCCCGCTACAAAGCGGGAGCGACGGGACTCGAACCCGCGACCTCCGGCGTGACAGGCCGGCGCTCTAACCAACTGAGCTACGCCCCCAGCGGGGACGATCAGTATGCCAACACGCGCACATCGGGGGCCCAGCCGCTTCTGCGCAGCTGAGCCCCCGAGTTGAACCAGAGAAGCCCGATCACAAAGGTTCAGCGTCCGACGCGCACCGTCAGCACGGTGGATCCGTCACCGGCCGACCGGTCGTCACCGGCCCACTGAGCCACGAACGCGTTGGTCCCGCGACGGACATTCCAGCTGGTCGTGAACGAGCCGTTGGCAGCGGCGCGGGCTGTCTGGGTGCTCCAGCGGCCCTGGATGAGCGCGCTGACCGCGATCTCCTCGTTGCCCCGCGCGGGCGACAGCTTGCCGCTGATGCGAATCCGCACCGGCTTGCGCAGCTTCGTCTTGTCCGCGCGGATCGTCAGCGACGAGGGGTCGCCGAAACGGCCGCCCGAACGCGTCGAGAGGAACGACGCGCTGCCCGCGAGCAGGTAGTCGACGGGACCGCCGGCCGCGATGCCGAACGCGCCGATCGGCTCCTGCGTGACGAGCTGCGGCGCCCATGTCCGACCCGCGTCGTCGGTACGCATCAGGTAGCCGCCGGTCTGGCCGCGGAAGGACGGCAGGACGACATAGCCGCTCTTCGCGGACGAGAACGCCATCCCGCTCCCCATCGTCGTGCCGATCCCGAGCAGCTGCGTCCACTTGCGCCCACCGTTGTCGGTGCGCCACATGCGTCCACCGGAATCACGCCCGAAGCCGTGAGTCGCGTCGGCGAAGTCGGCGAGCAGGAGGCGCTGGCCGAACCGGCGCTTGACGCCGCGGCGCGGCGGTGTGCCGGGATCCTTGATCGCGGTCCACGTCGCGCCGCCGTCCGTCGAGCGGAGCAGCGCCGTGTAGCCGTACGCGAACAGCGCCGAGCCGGCACGGTCAAAGCCGTTCAGCTTGGTCTTCGCGACGGCCTTGCCGCGCACGGTCGTGAACGAGCCGCCGCCGTCATTGGAGCGGCGGATGCCCGTCGGACCGAACAGCAGGACGCGCTGGTCCGTCGGCGCGGCGATCGCGGCCGGCTTTGCGGTCGTGCCGGTGTCGAGCGTCGACCAGCCCGTGCCGCCGTTGGTTGTGCGGAACAGCGCGCCGGCGCTGTCGAGTGCGTAGCCGGTCGTCGGCGACGCGAACGCCACGTCCACGAGCGCTTCCGACGTCGGCACGTCGACACGGCTCCAGCTCGCACCGGAGTTGGTCGAGCGGGCGAGCGCGCCGTCGTCGCCGGCGGCGAACGCGGCACCCTGCGTCGTCGAGCGCAATCGCGAGAACGTCCCCGGCAGGCGCGAGCCGATGCGGCCGAACGTCAAGCCGCCGTCGTCGGATAGGACGACCGCACCCGCGTTGCCGCCCGCCACGATCCGTGCCGAGCTGGCGAAGTCTGCCGCGAAGATCGGATCCGTCGACGGCGTGATGATGCTGAACGTGTCCGCGCCGTCGGTCGTACGCACCAGCACGTCACCCTTGCGCGAGGCTGCCAGACAACTGGGGGGCGTCTCCGGAGCCGCGCCCGGGACGCACCGAATGGCCGCCAAGTCGATCGGGTCGGGAGTGCCCAGGGCCTGGGGCTTCCACGTGGCGCCGCCGTCATCGGTACGCAGCACGAGCGAGCCGTCGCCGACCGCAAAGCCGCGCTTTGCGTCGACGAACGTGATGTCGCGAACTGGCCGCTTGACGTCGATGACTGCCTTCCACGACCCCCCGCCGTCAGTCGTGACGTTGATCTCGCCCGACGAGGTGGCGACGAAGGCGGTCGTGTCGCTCAGGGTTGCAAGATCCGTCGGGGTCGCCTGGCCTGCCTGAGCGCTCGACCGGGTGCCGGGCACGGCGGTCCCGCGGGCGAAGCTCGTGCCACCGTCGGTCGTGCGCAGCAGCGTGCCGTCGGCGAGCGCGAGATAGCCGACCGCGCTGGAGGAGAACGCCAGCGCGCTGACACCCTCCTTGCAGGACGGGGCGACGAAGTAGATGCGCCGGAACACGGTTCCGCCATCGTCGGAGCGGCGCACAACGCAGCCGCCGCCGACCACGAAGCTGTCGGGCCCGAGGACCTGCAGGAGGTTCAGCGACGCCGAGACCCCCGACGGCAGTCCAGCCCAGGTCAGGCCCCCGTCATTGGTGCGCAGGACCGTTCCGAAGTCACCGGCGGCGTATCCGCGTCCGCCGACGAAGCCGAGCGCGCGCAGCGTGTTGCCCTGCGGCGTCGGGTTACCCCACTCCCATCCAGAAGTTGGTGTGCGGACGTTCGCGTCCGCGCCCGAGGCGCCCATCAGGGCAGCGCTCAGGGCGCACGCGAGCGCCGCCGACCGTCGGCGTTTCACCATCGTGACCTCCAGCTCGTTCATGCAGGTATTTGTGTCAGCGCTGGAACGGTCCCCACGTCAACAAGTTGCGTGGGCCGTAGATTTATGGGGTGAACGATCGTCCAGCCGTCGATGTCGTGCTGCCGTTCCGTGGCTCTGACGAGCAGCTGCAACGCGTGGCGCGGCGGCTCGCGGCGCTAAAGCTTCGGCCCGGCGACACGGTCACGATCGCCGACAACCGCGCCGGCGCGATCGACACCACGCGCGGCCCTGTGCGCATCCTCGGCGCGGGCGAACGCCAGACCTCGTATCACGCGCGCAATCGCGGCGTGGCCGCCGGCCGCGCACCCTGGCTCGTCTTCCTCGATGCGGACGTGCTCGCACCGCCTGACCTGCTCGACCGGTACTTCGAACCCGTCCCGGAGGAGCGCGCCGGCGTACTGGCCGGGACCGTCGTCGACGACGGCGACGCGCTCACCGCCGCCGAGCGCTACGCCTGGCTGAAGGCCTCGATGAGCCAGGAAGTCACGCTCGCCCACGGCGACTGGGCGTTCGCCCAGACCGCGAACGCCGCAGTGCGCCGCGAGGCGTTTACGCAGGTCGGCGGCTTCGAAGCCGGTGTTCGCTCGGGCGGCGACGCGGATCTCTGCTACCGCCTGCGCGCTGCGGGCTGGACGCTCGAGCGCCGCGAGCAGGCGGCCGTCAGCCACCAAAACCGCGCCACGATCCCGCGCATGCTCGCCCAGCGCGCCCGCCACGGCGCGGGCGCGGCCTGGCTCGCGCGGTGCTGGCCGGGCGCGCTGCCGCGCCGGCGCTGGCCCGGCCTGGCCTGGTGGAGCGCGCGCCGTGCTGCTCACGGGCTCCTCGCCGCCGCCCGCGGCGACCGCGACGAGGCGCTGCTCGGTCTGCTCGACGGCCCGGCCGTGTGGGCATTCGAACTCGGCCGTCTCGTGCCGAACCGCCCGCGGCCGCGGCCACGGTTGCGATTCGGTCAGCGTCGATAGGGATCGCGCCGCGGCAGGAGCTGGCGCAGGCCGCGACGCTGCGCCGCCCGCAGCGCCGCCGCGTCGGCTGCCAGCGCGCGCTCGCGCACGTCCGCAGCGACGAGCGCGCCGTGAGCGCGGTGCAGCTCAAGCTGGCAGCGAGCGAGAGCGGCGACGTCCGCGGTCAGCCCGCCCGGATGGCGGCGATAGCGCACGACCGCATCGGGCGCGCAGACGAACGGCTCGCCGCGCGCGGCCAGCCGCAGCCACAGGTCCCAGTCCTCCGCCAGCCGCACGGGCGACCCGAAGCCACCGGCTGCCTCCAACGCCGCTCGCCGTAGCACGACGCTTGACGTCGGGATCGGGTTGGCCTCATACAGCCGCGCCATCAACGACGCTCCGCTATGCAATCCACCAGCGAGCTCCGTCCAGCGTTCGCCCGTCGCGCGGCCGTCCGCGCCGACGACCAGCGCGCGCCCAAAGCACAGCGCAGCGTCCGCACAGCGCACCAAGGCGTCGATCTGCGCGGCGAGCTTCCCCGCCGTCCAGGCGTCGTCGGCGTCGCAGAGCGCGACGAGCTCCACGCCCGCGCCCAACGCCTCCAGCCCGGTCTCCCGCGCTGCCGCGGGACCGCCGCAGCGCTCGCGGCGCACGAGCGCGCAGTGCGGCGCGTGGTCGGGATGCAGCGCCAGCGGCTCGGGCGAAGCGTCGTCCACGACGACGATTGCTTCCGGCGCCGGGTCCTGAGCCAGGATGCAGTCCAGAGCCTCGGCGAGGTACGGCGCGAAGCCGTGCACCGGAACGATGACGCCGATCACAAAGCCAGCCTTGCACAGCCGGCGCACGGAAAATTCGTGCGACCGGAAGGCGAGTCTGTGAATGCGGCGAAGAGGCGCCTCCGGTGGAGGGAATGACGCGAGATCGTCTGCGGCCGGCTGCGCTGGCACGGCAGGTGCTCCTGCCCCCGGTGGTCGGCGGGGTCGGTGTCGCCTGCCTGTTCGTCGTGCTCACCGCAGCGGGCGGACAGCGGCCGAAGGCGACCAACCCGCTCGCCGGCGGGTCCGGTTCTGAGGAGCTGACGCGGCACGTCTCGACCGATGTCGAGGGCACGCCGACGTCGGCGGACGTCCGGCGCGCCATGCGGCCGGTGAGCGAGCGCCAGCGTCTGCTCGCGGCGCACCCGTACTTCAAGCTGTACAAGATCGCCAAGCGCCGCTTCGGCGTGTCCTGGTTTCTCGTCGCCTCGGTCCACTACCAGGAGACGGGCTTCGGCAAGGCCCGCGCGCGGCTCGCGCACTGGCGTCGCTTCCGTCTGGCCTCGCGCGGCCTAACCCGTCCCGAGCGCTACCCGCATCGCAGCGCCAACCACCCGTCGGTGCGCGACGACTTCGACGTCGTGATGGCGATCGCGGCCGATCTCAAGGCGGCGGGCGCGACCGGCCTCGGGCCTTCCGCGACGCGGGCGACCGCCGCCGGCTACGGCACGGCGGCGAGCGGCCAGCTGTCGAGCGCGATGGTCATCGAACGGGCGCGAGCATGGAGGCTGCTCGGCACCCTGCCGCTGCCCGGCCGCGGAGAGCTCGCGACGCCCGTCAAGGGCATCGTCGGCGGCTGCGGCTACTTCGGCTGTCCGCGGCCGGGACACCTGCACAACGGCCTCGACTTCCTCGCGCCGCAGGGAACGCCGATCCATGCCGCCGACGGCGGAACGGTCGCGGTGCTCGAATCGCCCGGTGAATCCGGCGGCTACGGCAACTTCGTCTGTCTGCAGCACCGCCCGCATCTCGCGACGTGCTATGCGCATCTCAGCGCCGTGGCGTCGACCGTCAAGCCGGGCGCGCAGATCCGCCGTGGCCAGGTCGTCGGCCTCGTCGGCACCACCGGTTCGAGCACGGCCCCGCACCTGCACTTCGAGGTTCGCCGCGGCGACGCGCAGTGTCAGGCGTGCGCGGTGGACCCGCTGGCGCTGCTCGACGGCGACGTGCCGCAGGCGGCGGTGCCGGAAATGGTGGCGCTCAGACCAACGATCGCCCTCGGGCCCGTCACGCGCAGCGCCGCGCCGTTGGCGGCGCCGGCACAGCCGCACGCGCAGCCCGATCTGGGCCAGACAGGCCCGAAGAGGACCCCTGCACCTGCGCCCGCGGCACCGGCAACGGGATCATCGATGCGGTCGCATCCAGCTCCCGCAGCCGCGCCCGCGCCGCCGGAGACGAGGCCCGCCCCGCGTAACGCGGCGACCGGCGGCACGGCGCCCGTCACGCCAGCGCCGTCGCCGCAGCCGCCCGCCCCGCCGCCGGCGCCAGCACCCGCCGCCCCGCCCGCGCCGGCGTCACCGACCGCGCCGGCGCCGACGCCGCAACCACCGGCGCCCGAGCCCGCTGCGCCACTGGATTCCGGCGGTGCTCCGGCTCCTGATCGGTTATTGGTCAGCGCGGGTACTACGCGTGCAGCGATGGGCTAGCCGTTCGAGGAGTCGTGCGTAGGAACTCTCTCTAACGGACTACGATCTGGTGCGATGGCAAACCTCATTCTCGGTCGGGCGCATGAGCTTCAGCTCCTGACGGGAGTCTGTGAGGAGGCTCGCTCTGGGCGCGGGCGGATCGTGCTGATCGAGGGCGAGGCGGGGATCGGGAAGACCTGCCTGGTCGAAGCATGTCTGGCCGGGCTGGGAGACGGCGTTCAAATCCTGAGGACGAGAGCCCATGAGCTCGATCGCCATCGTCCCTTCGGGGCGTTTATCGAGCCCCTGACCGCGATGCCGGAGCTTGCCGAGTCGGAGACCGGAGAGTTCGCGCGCCTGCTTTCCGGCGAAGAACCACGAGCCCACCTTCACCTCGTGCATGAGCCGGGCACACGCCTTCATCTGCTCGAGGCGATCCTCGCCGCGCTCGAACGCCTGTGGATGAGGCGTCCGCTGGTATGGGCCGTAGAGGATGTGCAATGGGCAGACCGGGAGAGCCTGACCTGCCTGTACCACCTCGCCCGGCTCGTTCCCGTGGCTCCCGCCGCGGTGCTCCTGACCTACCGCTCGTCCCCTAACGGGCGCGAACTCGATGCTCTTCTTTGCAACCTGCGGCAACTGGGGGCGCTCGCGATCCCCGTCGGCCCCCTCGACGGCCAGTCGGTGAGCGAGCTCGCCGCGCAAATTCTCGGCGCCCCGCCTGGCGCGACGCTCGAGCGTCAGCTCGATCGAGCCGGCGGTAACCCGCTCTTCGTGAGCGCGCTGCTCGAAGCCCTGCGCAAGGAGGACGTTCTGGAGCTGCGCGATGGCCGGGTCGAGGGGCTCAGGGACGTCGTGCCGCCCTCGCTTCATCTCACCATTCTGCGCGGCCTGGCGTCCCTGTCCGAGCCCTGTCTCGAGGTGCTTCGCTTAGCCTCCATCCTCGGGAGCTGCTTCTCCCCCCATGACCTCTCGCTGGTGGCCGGCCGGCCGGCGCCACAGCTGTCCGCCCCGCTGCGTGAGGCGCTGGAGGGTGGGTTTCTCTACGAGCAGGCAGACCAGCTCGCCTTCCGCCACGACCTGGTATGGGAGGCCATCTACGAGGACCAGCCGCGAGGCGTGCGACGGGCGCTGCACCTTGCCGCCGGAGACGCCCTGGCGGCATCCGGCGCTTCAGCTCCCAGGGTCGCCGCTCACCTGGAACGGGGGGCTGAGCCCGGCGATGTCAGAGCCATCAAGTGGCTGAGGCGCGCCGCTCGGGAGGTCGCGCTGCGGGCGCCGGCGGTCGCGGTTGGACTCCTTCGTCGCGCCCAGGAGCTTGCCGAGGGACTGCCTGAGCAAGAGGCGCTGCTGATCGAATTGGTAGTGGCGCTCGCCTGGTCGGGCCGGGTGGACGAGGCCGAGAGCCTGGCGCTCGAGGCGCTGGCAGGCCCGCACGATCGGTCCGTGGACGCCGCGCTGCGGCTGGTCCTCGCGCGCGCATTGACCTCGGGCGGGCGAAACGCCGATGCTGTTCGCCACGTCGAGGCCGCCTTGGCGGAGGGTTCACCAGTCGAGCCCGAGCATTCAGAGCTGCTGGCCTGGGGAGCTCTGGCAGTCTTTCCCGTGGATCCGTGCCGGGGGGAGACCTGGGCGAGAGAGGCACTCGCGGCAGCTGAGCGCGCGGTCCATGACCCTGCAGCGTGTATCGCGCTCACCGCCTTGTCGGGAAGCGCCTTACTTCGGGGTGACTTGGAGGAGGCCATCGCGCTGGCGACCCGCTCCACGAAGCTCGCCGCAAGCAGCACGGACGAGGAAGCCAGGCGCTGGCCGGTGGCCGAAGTGACCCTGTCGGTGTCCCTCATCGAGGACGATCGTTTCGGTGACGCCGAGCGTACGTTGCGGGAACGGCGGGCGCGGACGGAGGAGGTGAGCAGCTGGGGGCTGTCCAGCTACGCATTCTCTGCTTCCCTGGAGCGCTTTGTCTGCGGGGAATGGGACGACGCCCGCGCCGAGGCGCAGGCCGGGGTGACGTTGGCCGAAGAGATCGGTGGGCGAAGCGGAGCGGTGAGTGGCTTGGCGATCCTCGCCCTGGTCGCGCTGCACCGCGACGAGCTGGACGCGGCGGCTAAAGCGGTCACCGCCGCCGGCGACGAGCTCGAGCGCGTCGGATACCAGTTCTACGGGCATTGGGCGATCTGGGCCCGTGGACTCCTAGCCGAGGTCCGGGGTGAGCTCCCCGAAGCCCTGACGGCGTTGGAAGAGGTCTGGGGGCTGTGTGCCGCGACCGACTCGGTTCCCGACTACGTGAGGCTCGGGCCGGACCTGGTGCGCCTCAAGATCGCCGCCGGCCTGCTGGAGGAGAGCCACCCGGTGGCCGACGCCGTGGAGCGGGCGGCGGCCCGGCTGAAGACTGCGTCCGCTCAGGGCGCTGCGCTGCGCTGCCGTGGGCTCGTCGAGGGCGATCCCCAGATCCTGCGGCGGGCGCTGGACGCGTGCCGCAGTGCGCCACGGCCTCTGGAGCGCGCGCACGCCGCCGAGGAGCTAGGAGCGGCCGTGGCTCGGGCTGGCGAGCCTTCCGAGGCCGCGACAGTCCTTGCGGAGGCGCTGGAGATCTACGAGCGGCTCGGGGCGCTGCGCTATGCCGCGCGAGTGGAGGCACAGCTCCGGGAGCTCGGGGTGAGGAGAGGCAGACGGGGGAGTCGCGGCAGGCCACGCATCGGCTGGGAGAGCCTCACCTCCACCGAGCTGCGCGTGGTGGCGCTGGTGGCGAGGGGGCTCACCAACGCAGAGGTGGCACACAGGCTCTACGTCTCCCGCCACACCGTGGAAACCCATCTCTCGCATGTGTTCGCGAAGCTCGGACTAGCTTCCCGGGTTGAGCTCGCCGTCCAATCCGCCCGCCGCGACCTCCCGGTCAGCTGACTCGATCAGCTCTGAGAGGCAGCGCAAGAGCTCCAGCCAACCCACGAAGCTGACAGGCTGTCCCGCCCGGGGGACGAGCTCCCCGCACAGCGGGTGCGCGCCTGCATCGATCCTCAGCATGAACTCCACCGCTTGAGTATCGGACATTTGCGCGCCAAATATTGCTGATTTCGGGATGTTGGGCCTTCCGACGGAGAATATGCTGAGGTCAGCGAGATTTCCCGGTGGAGCATTTGTTGGTGTTTTGATCTCTCGGCAACCGCGCGCTGCACGGTGCAGGACCCGTCGAGCAGAGCGACGGCGGTTGGCACCATGCCTGCACGGGGTGTGGATTTGCGGGCGCCCCCCGTGACTGCCGGGGGGCGCTGGTCGCCGACTTCGTTCAGATCCTTGTTTCCACGGCGAAACGCCTATGGGTTGCAGGCGGTGAGGCTGTCCGGGAACAGTAGCCCCGGTCCTTCGCACGTGTCGGTCCCTGCGCCCCCATCGAGGGTATCCACGGCCGAGTCGCCGGGAGGACCGGTCAGGCTGTCGTTGTCGGCGCCGCCGCTCACGAGGTCGGTGCCGTTGCCACCGTCGACGCTGTCATTGCCGACATCGCCGTTCAGGGTGTCGTTGTTGTCCTCGCCCTTGAGCGTGTCGTCGCCCTCGCTGCCGGACAGGGTGTCGTCGCCAATACCGCCGCTGAGGATGTCGTTCCCCGCGCTGCCGGTCTCGGTGTCATCGCCGATGCCGCCGTTGAGCGTGTCGATCCCGATTTCGCCGGTCAACGTGTCGTTGCCGGAGTCGCCGTTGAGCGTGTCGTCGAAGACCGTGCCCGTGATGGTGTCGTTTCCGCTGCCGCCATTGATCGTCTTGGCCGGGTTGGCCCCGCCGCAATCGATGGTGTCGTTGGCCGGGGTTCCTGTCACGGTCGTCGGGGTCTGCGTGACGCCGAAGCTGACGACGCAGTCGGCGGCCGCCTGGGCCACGGTGGCGCCGTTGAGCCCGGTGGCCATCACCACCGTGCCGGCGAGAATCGCGCTGGCAACAAGCAGGTTGCGACGAACGATGCTGCGTCGGCGAGAAAGATGGGTCAACAGATCTCCTCTGTAGCACTGTTATTTGGAAGAACAGGGCTGACTGTAGGGTGACGCTCACAAAAAGAACATCGCTGAACCCAGCCATATTGTTGTCGCCTGAGCTGACGGGGAGCGTCGCTCGGCGCCCGTCGTGCCTCTCAAGCGTCCGCGGCGAGCGCCAAGGTCCTTCAGCGCCGAGCATGCAGGCGGACGCGAGCTTTGACCGGCAACCTCAGCTCACAGCACGGTCGGGCCGCGCCGGATGGCTCACTGCATATTGATCACCGCCGGCACGGTTGGCCTGGTAGAGCGCTATGTCGGCGTGCTTGATGATGTCCGCGGTGAACGCGCCGATAGAAGGGCACTGGGTGGACGATCTGCTGATGGACAGCGCCCGACGTCGTTGCAGCGGGCTTCGTTCATGGGCGGTCCCGGACTCGAACCGGGGACCTCCTGCTTGTAAGGCAGGCGCTCTAACCAGCTGAGCTAACCGCCCGCTGGCCGCAATGATGCCGCAGAGGGTCATCTCGCCGGATCTCGGCCCGGTTGGACGCCCTCCCGTCATGGGTTGGAGCCGGTCGTAGAATCAACGGCTCGCAAGCCCCCATGGTGTACCGGTTAGCACGCGAGGCTTTCAATCTCGAAGAGTGGGGTTCGATTCCCCCTGGGGGTACTCCCGCCGTCCTGGCGCGTGACTGGACTCAGCGGGCCGTTAGCTCAATCGGTAGAGCAAGAGCCTTTTAAGCTCGTGGTTCTGGGTTCGAGTCCCAGGCGGCCCATGGTCAGCCTCAGCCTGGCCTCAACTCGCGCGACGCCGGCTGAGGCGGTCGAGCTCGGCGAGCAGCAGGTCGATCGAGACTTCGATCTGCTCGATCGAGGCGCTGCCGACGCCGGCGGCGCCTGTTTCGCGATTCAGCCACGTGTTGATCTCGCGGAAGGAGCGATTCTGCATGCCCGCGAGGGTGCGGACGAGGCCGTGGCGCTTGTCGCGCAGGGCCCCGCGGCGCTTGAAGGCCGGGAGGTCCGCGGGCTCCTCGACGGCTGGCGGGCCGGCGACGGCGACGGTGGGCGGCCTTGACACGGGCACGGGCGCGGGTGGCCCTCCGCCGAACAGCGCCAGTTGCGGCGCGACGTCAGCGTTCAGCGGGACGAACGCCTCGGGCTCGGAAGGCTCGGTTCGGCGCCGCTCGGCGCGGCCGTCGTCGTCGAATGCCTCCGGCGGCTCTTGCGCAGGCGGGCGAAGCACGTGGCGCAGCTCTTCCTCGACCTCGGCCGCATGCACGCGCAGCAGCCGATCCGCCGGCAGAAAGAGGTAGCTGTGCTCGACCGGGCCGCCGCCGCCGCGGATGCGCACGAAGCGGCCGACGATCTGGCGGAACATGAGCGGCGTCTTGGCCGCCGTCGCGTAGACGCCGACCCGCAGGCGCGGGATGTCGACGCCCTCGGACACCATGTTGACTGCGACGAGCCAGCGTTCGCGGCTGGCGGCAAACGCGCGCAGCTTCTCGGCCGCGCGGGGGTCCGTGTGCAGCACGACCGTCGGTGAACGGCCGGTGATCTCCTTGAGCACTGCCGCGATGCGCCGCGCGTGCCCGCCGTCGGCGCTGACCACCAGCCCGCCCGCGTCACGATGGCCGCTCGCCCGCACCTCGCCCAGCCGATCGTGCGCCGCGCGCAGGATCCGTGGCAGCCCGTCGGCGAGCTCGGTCGAGATCGCGGTCCGGTAGCGGCGGCCGGCCTCGCGGCCGGCGAGGTCGACGTCGGTGAACGAAGACTCGACGACGTCATCGCCGGATCGCCACGACAGCGAGCCGTCGTAGGGGATGAAGGCGACCGGCCGGCAGATCCCGTCGCGGACTGCGGCGGCGTAGGTGTAGCTCACGTCGGGCACCGCGACGCCGTCTTCGTAGCGCACGCCCGCGATCGGGCTCTGGTCGGAGCGAAATGGGGTGCCGGACAGCAGCAGCCAGCGCCGCGTCGCCCCGAACGCCCGGGCGAATCCCTCGCCCCAAGCCAGCTCCTCGCCGAGATGGTGCGCCTCGTCGGCGATCACGAGCGTCTTCTCGCCGCACTGCTCCGCCCAGCGCACCGCCGACGAGGCCGCGCGCGCATAGGTTGCGACGACGCCGTGGAAGTCGCGCGGCGGGCGGAGCTGCTCCGCATCGGGGACCAGCTGGACGCCCAAGCGCCCCGCCGCCTCCGCCCACTGGCGCGTCAGCGGCGTCGTCGGGCAGACGACGTGCACGCGCTGCACGATTCCCTCGCTCAGCAACCTGCGGGCGAATACGAGGCTCGGAATCGTCTTGCCCGCGCCGGGCGCCGCCGACAGCAGGAACGGGCCGTCGTCCCAGGCCGACATGCGCGCCAGGGCGCGCTCCTGCCATGCCCGCAGGGCAATCAACTGGTATGAGCGGGAGCGACGGAACGGGCGAGCACGAGCGGCGGAGTGTGCGGGAAGGGTCGGACGGACCGCGTCATTCGGCGACGTACGCGACCGCTTCGATCTCGACGAGCATCCGCGGGTCGATCAGCGCGGCGACCTGGACCATCGAGGTGACCGGCGCGATCGTGCGGAAGCGCTCGCCGTGGGCCCGGCCGATCTCGCCGGCACGGCTGATGTCCACGACATAGATCCGCGTTTGCACCACCTGATCCATTCGCGCCCCGGCCGACCCGAGCGCCGCTTCGATCACGTCCAGCACGTGGTGGACCTGCGCGCCGGCGTCCCCGACACCACGCACCACGCCGTCCTCGTCGATCGCCGTCGTGCCCGCGACGAACACGAGATCGCCGGCGCGCACGGCGCGGCTGTAGCCGAAGCTCGCCTCCCACGGGACATGCGAGCCAAAGCGCTCGATGCCCGCGCTCACCGCTAGTGCCGGAAGTGCCGCCGGCTCGTGAAGACCATCGCGACGCCTGCCTTGTCGGCGGCCTCGCGGACCTCGGGGTCGTTGCGCGAACCGCCCGGCTGGATGATCGCCGTGATCCCTGCGCCGATCGCGATCTCGGGGCCGTCGCTGAACGGGAAGAACGCGTCGGACGCCAGCACCGCGCCCTCGAGCGACTTGACGCGCGACTTGTCGACCGCCAGGCGCACGGAGTCGACGCGGCTCATCTGACCGGCGCCGATGCCCGCCGTCGCCTGATCCTTGGCGAGCACGATCGCGTTGGAGCGCACGTGCTTGCAGACCTGCCAGGCGAACATGAGGTCACGCCACTCCTCGTCGGTCGGCTGGCGCTGGGTCACGACCTCCATCTCCGTGCGGTCGGCGAAGTCGAGGTCGCGGTCCTGCACGAGCAGTCCGCCCATGACCTGCTTGATCTCCGGCTCGGCCACGAGCGGCGCGCGGCGCTCGTTGTCCTCGAGGATGCGGATCGAGCGCTTGGCCATCAGGATCTCGAGTGCTCCGTCCTCGTAGCCGGGCGCGAACAGGACCTCGACGAACTGCTTCGACAGCCGCTGCGCTGTCGCCACGTCGACGGGCCGGTTGAAGCCGATGACGCCGCCGAACGCGCTCAGCGGGTCGGTCGCGAACGCGCGCTCGTAGGCCTCCAGCGCGCCGGTGCCGATCGCGACGCCGCAGGGGTTGTTGTGCTTGACGATGACGCACGCCGGGTCGCTGAAGTCGCGCACGATGTCGCGCGCGGCGTCGAGGTCGAGCAGGTTGTTGAACGACAGCTGCTTGCCATGGTGCTGTTGAACCATCGACAGCACGTTCATCCGTGCCCCGACCTGCGCATAATACGCCGCGCGCTGGTGCGGGTTTTCACCGTAAGGCAGGTCGACGACCTTCTCGTATGCGCGGACATGCAGCGGCGGGAAATCCTCTGACTTCTCGGAAAACCAGCGCGCGACCGAGGTGTCGTAGCGCGCGGTGTAGGCGAACGCTTCGGCGGCGAGCGATCCGCGCGTCGCCATCGACAGCCGGCCGTCGGCCATGCGCATCTCGTCCAGCACCGCGTCGTAGGACTCCGGGCTCGTGACGGCGGCGGAAAAGGCATGGTTCTTCGCCGCGGCGCGGATCATCGAGGGACCACCGATGTCGATGTTCTCGATGATGTCGTCGTCGGGCAGGCGGCGGGCGACCGCGCGCTCGAACGGGTAGAGGTTCACGCAAACGAGGTCGACATACTCGATGTCGTGCTCGGCCGCGGCGTCGAGGTGTGACTGGTCGTCGCGCACTGCCAGCAGGCCGGCGTATAGGCGCGGGTGCAGCGTCTTGACGCGGCCGTCCATGATCTCCGGAAATCCCGTGAAGTCCTCCACCGAGCGGACGTGCAGGCCAGCGGCCTCGAGCTCGCTTGCCGTGCCGCCGGTCGAGACGAGCTCGACCCCGAGCTCGGCCAGGCCGCGAGCGAACTCGACGATCCCGCGCTTGTCGGAGACCGACAGCAGCGCACGGCGAACCTTCACCTCACCCGGCGCCGTGAGCGCCTTGGAGCTGTCCGCCGTCTCGTTGTCTAGCTGGCCGGCGATGAGCGCGAGGATAACGGACGCCCGGTCAGCCGATGCGCTCGCAGTTCTTGTACACGTCGTGGGAGTCCTTGATGAGGCGATCGTTGCCCGAGCCGCAATCGATCGTGTCGCGGTCGCCGTCCACGGACGTGATGCGATCGTCGCCGCCGCCAGCGGCGAGCAGGTCGCTGCCAAAGCCGCCGTTGAGCTTGTCGTTGCCGGGGCCGGCGTCCAGCAGGTCGTCGCCGCGGCCTCCTTCGAGCGTGTCGTTGCCGGCGCCGCCGTCGAGCAGGTCGCCTGCTCCGCGGCCATACAGCCCGTCGTTGCCGATTCCACCGAAGAGCCGATCGCCGAGGGCGTCGCCCTCGAGGCGGTCGTTGCCCTCCAGGCCGTAGAGGCCGCCGTCCGGGGCGAGCGATCGGCCGCCGTTGGAGCGGACGCTGAGCGAATCGTTGCCATACGTCGCGAGGCCGAAGCGCCGCAGCGGCTGGTCGGCGTTGCTGGCCTTGACGGCCTCGACCTTGGCGGCGCCCGGCGGGCCGGCGCCCTCCAGGCCGGCGTTGGTGAACGTGCCCTCCCTCGTTTGCGGATCAATCCACTGTGGGTTGATCCGCTGGGGCGCCCGCGGGTTGTCGCGCACGCTGATCGGGATCAGGATCTCGCAATCCTTGAAGCTCCATGGCACCCGCACCGCCGGGTCCTGGGCGGGGCTTGGCGCGGCTCGCTCCAAGCGCCCGAGCGAGACATATTCGCCGTAGACGATGTCGAACCCGTCGCCGCAGTCGATGTCGCCGGGATTGAAGCCGCTCCAGATCACGTCGTCGCCGGGCCCGCCGCGGATGGTGTTCGCACCGCCGCCGGCGATGATCGTGTCGTCGTCGCCTTCGCCGTCGAGCGCGTCGTTGCCCTGTCCGCCCTCGATGACGTCCTTGCCGGCGCCGCCGACGAGCGTGTCCGCGCCGTTGCCGCCGATGAGGATGTCATTGCCGTCTCGTCCGAGCACCATGCGGTCGCTGCCGCGGTTGGTGTCGATGTAGTCGTCGCCCGCGCCGCCGTCGACCAGCAGCTCGTTTCCAAAGCCGGTCTCGAGGATGAAGTCGTCGCCGTCGCCGCCGAGCAGCGTGTCGTCGCCATCACCGCCGTCCATGCGGTCGTTGTCGGGCCCACCGTCGACCTTGTCGTTGCCGGTGCCGCCGTCGAGCTGGTCGATGCCGACGCCGCCGATCAGCTTGTCGTTGCCGGAGTCGCCCTCGAGGCGGTCGTTGCCCCCTTCGCCGAAGAGCCGGTCGTTGCCGAAGTCGCCGACGAGCACGTCATGCCCGGCACGACCCGTGATCGTGTCGCCGCCGTGGCCGCCGCGCAGGTGGTCGCGCGAGTTCGAGCCGTCGATGTGGTCGGCCTTGCCGCTGCCGCCGTGCACGATCGCCTGCGCGGCGGCGGGGGTGATGACGGCGGCCAGCGCGACGGTGCACAGCAGCGCGCGCAGCTTCGAGCGTTCAGGTCGAGCCATACCTTCACCGGCGGCACGGTGGCGCCCGCGCGTGAGCGCGCCGACACGAACTGGACGGGTATCCAGCCACCCGACTCGCGCCCGCTATCTCGGAGGCGCCGTCGAAGGCGCTGCCCAGCCGGCTATGTTCCGCCGATCAGGACGCGCCGCGCGTTATCGGGGTCGCGGGAGACCGCGCCGCGTGCGATCAGCCGCACGGCCTCGGGAAGCAGGCGATGCTCCAGCGGGCGCAGCCGCTCGTGGACGGCCATGGGTTCGTCGGCATCGGGCAGCTCGATCGCACCCTGAAGAAGCACGGGACCAGTGTCTACGCCGCCGTCGTCCTCGACGAAGTGGACGGTGACACCGAAGATCTTCACCCCGTAGTCGATCGCCTGCTCGATCGCGCGCATGCCGGGGAACGCGGGCAGCAGCGACGGATGCACGTTGATCACGCGCTGCTCGAAGCGGCTCAGGAACGGGCTCGTGAGCAGCGCCATGTAGCCGGCTAGCACGACGAGCTCGGCTCCGCGTTGCGTGAGCCAGTCGGCGATCGCCGCGTCGCGGGCCGGACGGTCAGGGAACTCGGCGAGTGCGAAGACCGCGGTCGGCACGCCCGCGCTCGCCGCTCGCTCGAGCGCGCTCGCATCGGCGCGGTCGCTCGCGACGCCGACGACGACGGCCTCGTGGCCGTGGACGCTGTCCAGCAGTGCCTGAAGGTTCGTCCCGGCGCCGGAGGCCAGGACGCCCACGCGCAGCGGTTCGCGCTCTGCGCTCAGGCCGCCACGCTCACGGTCTGTAGCTTCGGGTAGGCGCCGCCGGTCGAGCGCAGCCGGCCGGCATCGATGAGCTCGTCGACGCGGCGCAGGACCTGCTGGGCCGTCAGGTGGTCGAACGTGCCATAGGCCGGCAGGCCGTCGTAGCCGTTCTTGACGAGCGCCTTCGCCCGCCCGCCGCGCAGGATCTCGACGGTGCGCGTTCGACCGACCGCGGGCTCCGCCGATTCGACGACGGAGACGATCGCCGCGTCGAGGTCGCCGGGCGCCGCAGCGCCGGCACCGCCGCCGCTGCCGCCGCGCACGCGCACGCGCCGGGCGGATGCCGCGGGAGCGGCCGGCGCCCACGACGCGTCGCAGACGTCGCAGCACGGCACACCGGGGTCCGGCGCGGGCGGCCGCGAATCGCCGAAGTGGCGCAGGATCGTCTGGCGCCGGCAGGCTGCGCCCTCGACGAAGGCCCAGACCGAGCGGTACTGGCGCCAGCGCGCCCGCTGGCCATCGCCGGCCGATGACCGGCAGGCCGCGCGTGCGCGCGCGTCGAACGGCGCCTCGATCCGGCCGCGGATCCGATCCGGCGACGACGGGGCCGGTCGCACGACCCCGGCGCGCGCGAGATGGCCGATGACCGCGCGCACCTGGTCGTCGTTCTCGCCGCGGCTGTCGAGCACCGCGGCGAGCTCGTCCGCTCCGAGGTCGTAGCGCCCGTCGTTTGCGCGCATCTCCAGGCGCCGCGCGATCGTCGCGATCGACTCGTCGGTCACCTCGCCGCGCTGGATGAAGAACACGTGCAGGCCCTTGTCCCGCCCTTCGGCGAACAGCAGCGCGCGCGCCGGGCTCCCGTCGCGGCCGGCGCGGCCGGCCTCCTGGTAGTAGGCCTCGATCGAACCGGGGACGCTCTCGTGGCAGACGGTCCGCACGTCGGCCTTGTCGATGCCCATGCCGAAGGCGTTGGTCGCAACGACGACATCGAGGCGGCCGTCCATGAAACGCCGTTGGATCTCGGCGCGCTGCTCGCGTCCGAGCCCCGCGTGGTAGACGCCGACCGCGCCCTCCAGTGCGGCCGACAGCCGCTCGCCGAGCTTCTCGGCGCCCGCACGCGTGCCCGCGTAGACGATCGCCGGCGTCGCGCCCGGTTCGGACAGCGCCGCGCCGATGTGCCGGTGCTTGGCCTGCGTGGAGGCGCAGGGAAGCACCGCGAACGACAGATTGGGCCGATCGAAGCCCGTCGCGACGCGAACCGGGTCACGCAGGCCGAGCCGCACCGCGATGTCGTTGGCGACCTGCGGCGTCGCCGTGGCCGTCGACGCGATCAGCGCCTCGGCCTGCAGCCAGCGCGCCGCATCGGCCAGGCGGAAGTAGTCGGGGCGAAAGTCGTGGCCCCACTGCGAGACGCAATGCGCTTCGTCGACGACGAAGAGGCCGATCTTGCACTGGCGCATCGCCTCGAGGAACGGCGCCGACGAGAAGCGCTCGGGCGCAACGTACAGCAGGCGCAGCTCACCCGCGGCGGCGCGTTGGAGCGCCGCGCGGTTGTCGGACCCGTCGCGCTGCGCGTTGACGAGCGCAGCCCGCCCCGGCGCAGCGATGTCGAGCGCCGCGACCTGGTCCTGCATGAGCGAGACCAGCGGCGAGACGACGAGCGTCACGTCGTCGCGCATGAGCGCGGGCAGCTGATAGCACAACGACTTGCCGGCTCCGGTCGGCATCACGACGAGGACGTCGCGGGCCGGCGGTCCGACCGCCGCGCGGACAGCCTGTTCCTGGCCCGGCCGGAAGGCATCGAAGCCGAAGTATTCTCGCAGCGCGGTGGTCGGATCCATGGCGGCGCCCGACCATAGCGGGCGCTGCGGCGGGCATTGCCGATCCGCGCAGATTTGTCGCGAACTTGCGCAGATCTCGGGAGCGTTCGTGCGTGGTTGCGGACAAGCCATCGAGCTTGCTCGCACGGAGCGCTACGCTCAACGAACGGTGTCTGTACGTTTCATCTTTCGCTGTCAGTTCTGCGATGCGCAGCCGGATCCGCTGACGCAGATGGCGTTGCAGGGCGCGATGCGACAGATCGTCTGGGGTGCCTACCAGAATGCGGTTCCCGGGCGCTGGCTGGTGTGGCACGGGCGTGGGCTCTACGGTCCGGCGCGCTACGCCTGCGAGGATCACCGCGGCGATCTCGTTGCCTTCTTGCGCGAGCACTACGGCACACTCGGCCCCCATCCGTGGAAGCGGCCGCCATACCCGAACAGCCTCGAGTCGGCGGACACCGACCACGCCTGGAACGTCGCCACCCGTCGCCAGCGCTGGAGCGGCTTCTAAACCGAGCGTTGTTGGCGCGCACAAGCGGGTACCCTCCTGCCATGTCGGTACGGCTGATATTCCGATGTCAGTTCTGCGAGGCTCAGCCCGACCCGCTGACGCAAATCAGCCTCGAGCGCACGATTCGCGAGATCGCCTGGGGCCAGTACCTCGACGCGCTGCCCGAGCGCTGGCTCGTGTGGCACGGCCGCGGGCTCTACGGACCGCCGCGCTACGCCTGCCCGCAGCACCGCGGCGATCTCACGGCCTATCTGCGCGCGCACTACGGCACCGTCGGCTGGCATCCGTGGAAGCGCCCGCCGTATCCGACGAGCGTGCGCAGCGACGATACGGAGAAGGCGGCCGCGGTCGGCGGCCGCTCGGCGATGCCGAAGTGGGGCTACGGGCCGCAGATCAAGTAGCCGACCGGGCGCCTACGCCCGGACGAGCGGGAGCTCGAGCGCGTACTTGCCGTTTGCCTCGTCGGTGCCCTCGAGCGGGTAGCTTCCGCTGAAGCACGCGTCGCAGTGGCGATCGCGCGAGCCGCGGACCGCTTCGTAGACGCCGCCCAGCGAGAGGTAGGCGAGCGAGTCGCAGCCAAGCTCCCTGGCGACCTCGTCGACAGTGCGCCCGTGGGCGATCATCTCCTCGCGCGTGGACATGTCGATGCCGTAGTGGCACGGGTGCTTGATCGGCGGGGCGGAGATGCGCAGGTGGACTTCGCGCGCGCCCGCGTCGCGCAGCATCTGGACGATCTGGCGCGTCGTGTTGCCGCGAACGATCGAATCGTCGACGACGACGATCGACTTGCCGCCGACGATCTCCGGCAATGGGTTGAACTTCATCCGCAGGCCGTGCTTGCGCAACTCCTGGCCGGGCTCGATGAACGTGCGCCCGACGTAGCGGTTCTTGATCAGCCCGTCGTCCTGGGGCAGGCCGCTCGCGCGCGCATAACCGCGGGCGGCGGGGGCGCCGGAGTCCGGGACCGGGATGACCAGCTCCGCCGTCGGCGCCGGTGCCTCGCGGGCCAGGATCTCGCCCATCCGCCCGCGCGCGGCCTGCAGGACGTCGCCGTTCATCCGCGAGTCCGGGCGGGCGAAGTAGATGTACTCGAAGATGCAGAACGCCTCGCGCGCGCCCGAAACGATCTGACGCGAGTGCAGCCCGCCGGCGTCGATCCAGATCATCTCGCCCGGCGCGACGTCGCGGACGTGCTCGGCGCCGATGATGTCCAGCGCGCACGACTCGCTGGCGACGCAGTAGTGCTCGTCGATCCGACCCAGGACCATCGGCCGCAGCCCCGCCGGGTCGCGAAAAGCGACGAGGCTGTCCTTGGTCATGAGAACCGTCGAGAACGCGCCCTGCAGACGCGGCACGATCTCGAAGACCGCGTCCTGGATCTTCTCTGCCTCGTGTGCCGCCAATAACGCCGCGATGATCTCCGAGTCAGAGGTCGAGCGAAACGAGACGCCGCGCTCGCGCAGCTCGGAGTGCAGCTCGACGGCGTTGATGAGGTTGCCGTTGTGGCCGAGCGCGAGCTCGCGGCGGTCCGAGCGGTGGACGGGCTGGGCGTTGTCCCAGCCGTTGGAGCCCGTCGTCGAGTAGCGCACGTGGCCGACGGCGAGGTCGCCGCCCAGCGCGCGCAGCTTCTGCTCGTCGAAGACCTGGTTGACGAGCCCGAGGTCGCGCAGGGTCATGATGTGGCCGCCCACGTCGGCAGCCGCGATCCCAGCGGACTCCTGGCCGCGGTGCTGCAAGGCGTACAGCGCGAAGTACGCAAGCCTGGAGACGTCGTGCCCGGGTGCATAGATCCCGAAGACGCCGCACTCGTCCCGCGGTCCTTCGCGCTCGTCGAAGGCGGTCACGAACTCAAGCATAGCCACGCGTTCGGCCGCGAACCGCCCCCGTGGCACATCGAATCCCGCAGATTCCAGGGGATCCTGGACGGGTGGGGGTGCGCTGATGGGAGAGCGATCAGCCGAGATGCGGTGAATCCAGGCTCAGGGAAACAGCGGCGCCAGCGCCGCGTGCGCCTCGCGCAGTTCGCTCAGCTTCGCGGAGATCCGGACGTCGCCGCACACCACGTCGAGCAGCTCGCCCCCGACCGTCCCGAAGACGTCGAGATCGACTCGCCCGCCGAGACGGCGGAGCGCATCCCCCGAGCCGGAGACCACGAATCCCGCACCA
The DNA here is from genome assembly GCA_033855115.1 of Solirubrobacteraceae bacterium. GTDB lineage: Bacteria > Actinomycetota > Thermoleophilia > Solirubrobacterales > Solirubrobacteraceae > CADCVQ01. Next base: position 28,718 of record JAWVGJ010000158.1, on the reverse strand, counting down.
GGCGACTCGCCGAAGAGGATCCGCTCGAGCTCCTCGCGATCCTGCACCGGGCCGAGGTCAAGCGCCGCGCCGACACCGCCGGCCAAACAAGCCTCCGCAACGGCAACCAGAAACCCGCCCTCGGCGACGTCGTGCGCGCTGGAAAGCTCGCCCGCGCGGACCGCGTCGCGGATCGCCTCCTGCGCGGCCCGCAGCGCGGCGACGTCCACGGCCTCCAACCCGTCAGGCAGCGCCTCGCCGCGCAGCTTCGCAAGCTCCGACCCCGCCAGACGCGGCCGGAACGGCCCCGCAAAGCCGACCGCGTCCCCGGCGCGCAGAAAGCCCGACCGCCCGGCCCGCTCCGCATCCGGCAACTCGCCGACCATGCCGACCACCGGCGTCGGGTAGATCGGGCCGTCCCCGCTTTCGTTGTAGAGCGACACGTTGCCGCCGACGACCGGCACGTCCAGCGCCCGGCAGGCGTCGCCGAGCCCGCGGATCGACTCCGTCAGCTGCCAGGCGATATGGGGCTTCTCCGGGTTGCCGAAGTTCAGGCAGTTCGTCAGGCCCAGCGGCTCGGCGCCCGCGCAGGCAAGGTTCGCCGCGCACTCGAGTACGGCCTCGACGGTCCCGGTGTACGGATCGGCGGCCACGCGCCGGCCGGATCCGTCGATCGATACTGCGATCGCGCCGCCGCCGGGCAGCTTGAGGACCGCCGCATCGGCCTGCTCGGGCCGGCGCACGGTGCGCGACTGCACGATGCAGTCGTACTGCTCGAACAGCGCTCGGCGCGAGGCGATGTTCGGCGAGGCCAGCAGCGCGAGCAGCACGTCGCGCGGATCCGTCACGCTCTCCGATAGCGATCGCAACGGCGCGGGATACAGCGCGCCACGAGGCCGCTCGACGACGAGGTCATACAGCGGGCAGTCGTCGACCAGCGCGGGAACCGGCATGTCGCCGACCAATTCCTCACCGCGGAACACCCGCAGCGAGCGCGTATCGGTAACCGTCCCGATCGCGGTCCCGCCAACCTCCCACTTCTCGCAGACCGCAAGCACCTCGTCGACCTGCGACCGCAAGACGACGCACAGCATCCGCTCCTGGGACTCGGACACCATGATCTCCCAGGCCTCCATCCCGGGCTCGCGCAGCGGCACCTTCGCAACGTCGATGTCCAGCCCGACCGCGCCCTTGGACGCCATCTCGGCCGACGACGACGAGAGCCCCGCCGCCCCCAGGTCCTGCAATGCCACCAGCAGCCCGCGCTCGAGCAGTTCCAGCGAGCACTCGAGCAGCTTCTTCTCGGCGAACGGATCGCCGACCTGCACCGTCGGGCGCTTGTCGGCATCGGTCTCGTCGAGCTGCGCCGAGGCCAGCACCGAGGCGCCGCCGATGCCGTCGCGTCCCGTCGAGGCGCCGAACAGCACCAGGGCGTTGCCGATGCCCGAAGCCGCGCTGCGGATCAACCGATCCGAAGCGGCCAGCCCCAGTGCCATCGCGTTCACCAGGCAGTTCTGCTCGTATGGCGTCTCGAAGTAGACCTCGCCGCCCACGGTCGGCACGCCGATCGAGTTGCCGTAATGCCCGATTCCGGCGACCGCGTGATCGAGCAGATAGCGCGACCGGGCGCTCGTAGGCTCGCCGAAGCGCAGCGAATCGAGTACCGCGATCGGGCGCGCGCCGATCGCGAAGATGTCGCGCAGGATCCCGCCGACGCCCGTCGCCGCGCCCTGGAACGGCTCGACCGCCGACGGGTGGTTGTGCGACTCGACCTTGAACGCGACGACCAACCCGTCGCCGACGTCGACCGCTCCCGCGTTTTCACCGGGTCCCAGAGCCAGCCGCGACCCCTCGGTCGGCAGCGACCGCAGCAGCTTCTTGGAGTGCTTGTATGCACAGTGCTCGCTCCACATCAACGAAAACACCGCGAGCTCGACCTCGTTGGGATCGCGTCCGAGCTTGTCGCAGATCAGCTCGAACTCCGACTCCGTCAGCCCGAGCGCGACCGCTCGGTCAACCGTGCGCATGGGCCATCGAGTTGAAGATCTTCAGCCCGTCCGTCGATCCGGTCAGCGGATCGACGGCGTGCTCGGGATGGGGCATGAGCCCGAAGACGTTGCCGGTCGCGTTGCGAACGCCGGCGATGTCGCCAAGCGAGCCGTTGGGGTTGTGCCCGGGCGCGTACTTTAGGACGATCTGCCCGTGTGCCTCGAGGGAGCGCAGTACGTCTGGTGGCGCGTAGTAGCAGCCCGTCGTGTGCTTGACCGGTATCGAGAGCACCTCGCCGGGCCCGCAATCGACCGTAAACGGCATCGAGGCATGGACGACCTCGAGATCGACCTGGCGGCAGCGAAAGCGCAGGTGATCGTTGGGCAGCAGCGCGCCCGGGAGCAGCCCAGCCTCGCAGAGGACCTGAAAGCCGTTGCAGATGCCGAGCACGAGCCCGCCCTCGCGGGCAAAGCGGGTGACTGACGCCATCACCGGCGAGAAGCGCGCGATCGCACCGGCGCGCAGGTAGTCGCCGTAGGAGAAGCCGCCGGGCACGACCACCGCGTCGACGCCTTGCAGTTCGGCGTCGCCGTGCCACAGCAGCTGCGCGCTGGCGCCGGGCACCCGCTCGCAGGCCAGCACGGCGTCGACCTCGTCACACGAACCCGGAAAGCGGATGACCCCGAAGCGCATCCTTGCTCAGCGAGGCACGACGTGGTCAATCGACTTAAAGCGCGCGAAATCCCGATCGAGGCTCGCCACTGCGCAGCCGTGCTCGAGCGCGATCGCGGCGATCACGCCATCGGGAACGAGGTCTCCCGTCGCGTCGGCCTCCTCACAGAGGCGTCGCAGGAGTTCGAGGTGGCGCGGACCGGGTCCGAGCAGCAGATGGCGGGGTTGAGCGCATACTGCTTCGACGAAGGCGAATGCCTCCGCCAGTGGCGTGGGCACCGCAAAGGCGCGGCGGTTGGTCGCTAGGCGCAGAAACGACGCCCACACGACCACAGGTACCGAGAACGGCTCGGTACCTCCGACCACGCCCTCCAGCCAACGGCGCAGCGCGGCGTGGTGGGGGTGGTCTGCGCGGTGGGCGGCAAGCACGACGTTGACGTCGAGGACGAGCACGCTCAATGCCGTTTGTCGAGCTCGAGACCCTCGTCGAGAAGCTCGTACAGCGCGCGGTTGGACGTGAGGTCCACGCCAGGCCGCGGACCGGTCCCGCCCCTGAACACCGGGATCTCCACCGCAGCGGGCGGTTCGTCCGCGAGCGCCAACTCGCGTCGCAGCGCGGTCTCGATCAACCCTCCGAGGGTCTGACCGCGAAGGCGAGCGCGATGCTTGGCGGCCTCCAGCAACTCGTCGTCGATCGTCACTGTGGTGCGCATGATGCATACGCTACCGCATCACACGCATCACTCATGAGCCATCGAGGATCTCGTAGTCCTCGACGAGCGGGTTCGCGAGCAGCTTCTGGCACATCGCCTCGAGCTGGGACGGGTCCTCGACATCGAGTTCGATGAGCCGTCCGACGTGGACGTTCTGTACTCCCTCGAAGCCCAGCGCCGGCAGCGCGCGCTCGACGGCGACGCCCTGCGGATCGAGGATCCCGGCCTTCGGGCGGACGAGCACGCGCGCCCTCACGCGACGCGCTCCAGCCAGGCGCCGAACGGCTCGCCGGTGATCTTCTCGTAGGCCTCGATGTAGCGCTCCCGCGTGCCAGCGACGACGTCGTCTGGGATCGCCGGCGCGGGCGGCGACTTGTCCCAGCCGGTGCCTGCGGCCCAGTCGCGCACGTACTGCTTGTCATAGCTCGGCTGCGCGCGCCCGATCTCGTAGCCGTCGGCGGGCCAGAAGCGCGACGAATCCGGCGTCAGAACCTCGTCGCCGACGCGAATCATGCCGCCGGCGTCGACTCCGAACTCGAACTTCGTGTCGGCCAAGATCACCCCGCGGGCGGCGGCGTGGTCGGCGGCGAACGTGTACAGCGCGATCGACAGGTCGCGCAGCTGCTCCATCACCGCGCGGTCGCCGACGAGCTCGGCGGCGCGCTCGAAGTCGATCGTCTCGTCGTGGCCTACGTCGGCCTTCGTCGACGGCGTGAAGATCGGCTCAGGTAGCTTCTCGGAATCCTGCAGGCCCTCCGGCAGCGTGATCCCGGCCACGGCACCCGTCGCCTGGTAGTCCTTCCAGCCCGAGCCCGTCAGGTAGCCGCGCACGACGCACTCGACGGGCAGCATGTCGAGCTTCATCACCGACAGCGCACGGCCGCGCACCTCGTCGGGCACGCCCTCGGTCGCCGACGCGAGATGGTTGGGAACGAGCTCGCCGGTGTGCTCGAACCAGAAGACCGACAGTGCGGTGAGCACCTTGCCCTTGTCGGGAATCGGCGTCGGATGCACGACGTCGTAGGTCGAGATCCGGTCCGAAGCGACCATCAGCAGGCGGTCGCCGAGGTCGTACATCTCTCGGACCTTGCCTGAGGCGAGGAGCGGCAGATCTGCGAGCGTCATGGGCACGCGCCGCAGGCTAGCAACGCCCGCGGCGACCTCAACGCCGGATGATCCGCTCGCAGTTCGGGGCCACGACATCGACCATGTCGGCGAGCACGACGTCCCGGCCCGCGCCGCAGTCGATCGTGTCCCTCGCCCCGTCGCGAGCGCTGATGCGATCATTGCCGGTGCCGCCGCTGACGCGGTCGCGGTCCGGTCCGCCGCCGACATCGTCATTGCCGCTGGCGCCGTTGACGCTGTCGTCCCCCGACCCGCCGCGGACGCTGTCGTTGCCCCTGCCGCCACTGACGCGGTCGCGCCCCGGCCCGCCGCGGACGCTGTCGGCGCCGTCCTGGCCGCTGACGGCGTCATCGCCGGCGCCGCCGTCGATCGAGTCGCCGGCGCCGGTTGCGAGCACGAGGGTGCAATAGCGCTCCGTTGTCGCACCGGGCAGGCACCGGCGGTCGCGGCCGTCGCCGCGCAGCGTGTCATCGCCGGCCTCGCCGTCGATGCTGTCCTCGTTGCTGCCGCCCTCGACGGTGTCGGCGCCCGCGCCGGCGATGATCGCGTCGTTGCCCTGAAAGCCGAAGATCCTGTCGGCGCACGCCGTGCCCTTGACCAGGTCGGGCCCGCTCGTGCCACCCAGCCTTGCGGCCGGCGCCACGGTGCTGCAGACGCCAAGCGCGATCAGCGCGGCGAGCCAGGCACTCCCGGCCCGCCGGCTCCAGGAGCGCTCCATCGAGTGGTTATAGCGGGTCCCTTCGCGCGATGCGCCAAGAAATGGTTGTTTCGCCGTCGTCACTGTTTCGTGCCCGCAGCGTCGCCGCTGCGGCGACCCGCACGAGCGCTTGGAACGTGCCGCGTGCCGCGCCGTTCAGCGTCCGCAGCGCTCGCCACCCCGACCGCGTCCGGCGTTCGATCACGATCTTTCCGGCGACCGGCGAGCGGCCCCACACGCGCACCACACCGCGGCGCTCCCGCACGGCGATGAATGGGAAGCGAAAGGCTTTGCGCGCGGGTTTTTCTCGCCCATCGACGTAGTAGATGCCCGACTGATTCGTCGCCGCGTAACTCGGCAGCGGCGCCTGGTCGCGAATCTGAAACCACGTGATCGTGTCGACGCCCTGGCGCCAGAGGAGGTACAGCGTCTCGGCAAGGAAGCGCGCGTGGACGGCGGCCCGCACGCCGTCCGGGTCGGGCGGCGAGGAGTCATAGGAGACCTCTGTCACCCAGAGGCGATGGCGCTTGCGCGGAAGCGCTCGTCCGGTCGCCTCGGCCCTGCGCAACAGCGACGTGAGCTTGCCCATGTCGGGGATCGAGACGTCGTCGGCGTTCAGCGCTCGACGGCCCGGCGATCCAACCGAGTAGGGATGATGCGCGAGAACGTCGAAGCGCGCCGGCGCAGCGCAGGCCGTACCTCGCAGCCCGCCGCGTGTGCGCCGCAGGCAGAGCATGTCGCGCACGAAGCGCGCGGGCATGATGCGGTCTGCGTCCGGACCCGGATCGCCGAACGGGGCGGTGCCCGCGGTGACGACGAGAGCATCGCTTCGCACCGATTTGACGCCGCCGTAGAACGCGTTGAGCATCCGCCGGTAGTGGGCGGGGGCGAAGGTACGACCGCCGAGCCATTGGGGCGTCAGGTAGGTGTTGAGGTTGGGCTCGTTCCAGACCTGGAAGGCGTCGACGCGGGGCAGCGACGCGCCCGGCTGCAATGGGTCCGGGAAGCTGCCCGAGTAGCGCTTGGCGAGCGCGGTGCCGTAGTCCTCCAGCGCCTTGGGGTCGGGCTGCCAGGTGCCGTGCGGCGCGCCGGCGGCGCGGTTTGGCCCCTCCGCCCAGCGCGGAGCACCGAAGAATGAGATCAGCACCCGCAGCCCGTGCGCGGTGGCGTCCCTGATCGCCGCGTCGGCGCGCGAGAAGTCATACGTGGGGTCGGCGGGGTTGGTGGCGTCAAAGCTCGCCGGGCGGCTCGGCGTATCGGGAACCGGCCAGCCGATGTGGATTCGCAGGATGTCGGCGGCGGAGTCGACGCTGCGGCTCAGCCAAGCGGCGCGCTCCGCCGGATCGGGGGAGGTATAGACGTAATCCAGGAAGCCGAGCTGCAGCGGGCGAGCGCTCTGGGCGGCTGTGGGGACGAGCAGCATCGCAGCGAGGATCGCGGCCGCCACGGCGCCCGCGAGCGCAGGGCGCCTCAAGACGCCGAGCGGCGGCGTAGCAGCACCAGCCCGATGACCGCGAGCAAGCTTGCGAGCAGGATCGCCGGCAGGAGCAGTCCCATCCCGCCGTCGCCCTCGGCGACGCCGAGCACCGCGCCGAGCGGGGCGTCGCCCTTCGGGTCAGGCAGCCGGACCACGCCGGTCGCTGGTCGGTGCTTCTTCGGCGCCGGGGACGTCGTCCCAGACGCCGGCGCCGGGGATGTCGACTCGACGATCCGGGCAAGCGTCCTGCCTTCCGAGCCCAGCCGCTCGAGCCGGTTTCGCTCAGCTGCGGTCAGGGTCCCGCCGCCGGCCACGGGTGGGCGCGGAACGCCGTTCCCGCTCACGCCGGGCACGGTCTCGAGGTATTCGTCGATCGCGGAGTTGCCGGGAGGGGCGTTCGTCCTGGATCCTTGCGCCGCCGCCGCCGCGGCGGCCGGTACGAGCAGGGCCAGCGCGATCAGCGCCGCGAGCGTGCGTCTCATATGAACGTGTACGGCCTCGCGCGCCCCGGGCTGACAGCCAGGACGATCGCGGCAGGCCAGTGCTCCGTTCCGCAAATCGGAACGGAGCACTTGTACACCCGTACTAGCTCAGCCGGCGCTGCGCAGGCTCTGCAGCTCCGGATGGAGTTGCAGGCGGGCGATGCTGCGGGCCCGTGTGGGTCCGATGCTTCCGATCGGCATCGCCAGCGTCGTGCTGATGTGCTCGTAATCGGGGGTGGTCTGGAGTGCGAGCATCGTCATCAGCCGCCGCTGGCGGTCCGGAAGCGAGGCGACCGCGCGGGCGAGGGCGGCGCGGCGCTCGGACTCGAGCAGCTCGGTCTCCGGGCCGTCCAAACTGCTCTGCTGACCGCGGTAGGGGTCGTCGGTCAGGTGCTCGCGCACCGGCGTCTGCAGCACCCGCAACGATTCGCGACGGGTGGTCACCCCCAGCCAGCCCGCGATCGCAGTCGGGTCGCGGACGTGCTCGATGTTCCTAAACAGGCGCAGCCAGGTCGTCTGCACGACGTCCTCGACATCGCTCGGCGCGAGGCGGTAGGACCGGGCGATGCTGCGCAGCATCCGGTCGAAGCGACGGACCAGGCGCGACCACGCGACATCGTCGCCGGAGCGGGCGGAGCCGACAAGCGCGACGAGTTCGCGATCGGCCTTCGTTATGTCTTGGCAGGCATTCATCTCCGCGCAGGATGCGGACGCCGAGTTGCAGCCGACTAAAAGGCTGGCAACAGGAGATGAAAGCGGGCGCAGGTGAGCGCCGACGTTGGCCTTCCTGGCCCTTACCCTATCTTCGTGGCGGTGAGTACGACAGTGGCATTCTCGGCGGCGGTGTCGCCGGACTCAGCGCTGCGCACGAGCTGGCCGAGCGGGGATTTGAGGTGACGGTGTACGAGAAGCGCGGCCAGCCTGGCGGCAAAGCGCGCAGCATGCCGGTGCCGGGCTCGGGTCGCGACGGCAGGGCGGAGCTGCCGGCCGAACACGGCTTTCGCTTCTTTCCGGGCTTCTATCGCCACCTGCCGGACACGATGCGCCGCATCCCCGTCGCCGGCCGGGACGGCGGCGCCGCCGACAACCTCGTAGGGACGACGCGGCTGCTGCTGGCGCAGGCGGAAGGTCGCAACGAGCTCGTCGGGCCCGCGAACGCACCTCGGACGCTGGAGGATCTCACCGCCCTGCACCGCTTTCTGGTCTCCTGGGCGCACGACGTCGGAATCCCGGCGGACGAGCAGCTGGGGTTCTTCGAGCGGTTGCTGGTGCTGATGACGAGCTGCGAAAAGCGCCGCTTCGGCCAGTGGGAGCAGCAGAGCTGGTGGGAGTTCAGCAAGGCCGAGCAGCGCAGCGAGAAGTACGGCAAGTTCCTCGCCGACGGGCTCACGCGCAGCCTGGTGGCCGCGCGCGCTAGGGAGATGAGTGCTCGCACGGGCGGCTACATCCTGCTGCAGCTGCTCTTCGACCTCACGCGCGCGCAGGGCGACGTCGATCGCGTGCTGAACGCGCCGACCAGCGACGCCTGGATCGGCCCCTGGGTCGAGCACCTGCGGCGCCTAGGCGTGACGCTGCGCCTCAACGCGCCGGTGGCCGGGATCGACTGCGTCGACGGGCGAATCGAAGGCGTGACGATCACGCTGCCCGATGGCAGCACCGAGACCGTGCGTGCCGACCACTACATCGCCGCGCTGCCGGTCGAGCAGTTGCGGCTGCTTGTCAGCCCGGCGATGCGCGCGGCCGAGCCGGCGCTGGAGAAGCTCGATCGCCTCGTCACCCGCTGGATGAACGGGATCATGTTCTACCTTCGCGAGGACGTCTCACTCGTCCATGGCCACGCGATCTACATCGACTCCGACTGGGCGCTCACGTCGATCTCGCAGGCGCAGTTCTGGGACGGAGTCGACTTCGACGGCTACGCCGACGGTCGCGTCAAGGGCGTCCTGTCCGTCGACATCTCCGAGTGGCAGCGGCCGTCGCGGCGGACCGGCAAGGTCGCCGAGCACTCCACCGCCGAGGAGATCCGCGCCGAGGTCTGGAGCCAGCTCAAGGAACATCTCAACGAACCCGGCAACGAGGTGCTGCGCGACGACAAGCGGCTCGCCGGCGCCGCGCTGCGACGTATGGAAGCTCAGGGAGCCCGATCTCTTCTGGCTGCCACGGACCCTGGACAACCTGCGCTGGTACTTCTTTCGTCGCCCGCCGCGCTCGCCGCTACGGGTGCGCGACGACGGCAGCGTCGGCCCGACCGGCCCCGTGGCGGCGCTGCTCGTGAGTGGGCTGCCGCGCGTCTTGAACGTCGTGCGCCGCCGCTCCTGATCGCACCCAAAACGCCGGCGGATTGCCTCCAGCATTGCCACCGCCAGGTGTCTGTGACATCAGTCACAGGAAGTTCCCGCCCACTCTAATACGAGTTATGTTGCACAAATGGAGTTTCGGATCCTCGGACCATTCGAGGTTCGCGGCGAGTCTGGTCTGGTGCCCTTGGGGGGTCTCAAACCGCGCGCGGTCTTGGCTGTTCTGCTGTTGCACGCCAACGAAGCGGTGAGCGCGGAGCGCTTGGCGCTCGCGCTGTGGGGTGGCGATGCCCGCGACGGCGCGGTGAGGACGGTGCAGGTCCACATCTCGCGGCTGCGCAAGGCGCTGTCCGATCCGCAGGCACTCGTCACGACCCCGGCCGGCTATCGCCTGCGCGTGCGCCCAGACGAGCTCGACGCCGAGCGCTTCGCGCGCCTCGTCGAGGATGCGCGCGTTGTCTTGGGCGAGGGGCGGCCCGAGGACACGGCGGTCCTGTTGCGTGAGGCGCTTGCCCTGTGGCGCGGCCCGCCGCTGGCCGAGCTGGCGTTCGAGCCCTTCGCACAGGCCGAGATCGAGCGGCTGGAGGAACAGCGTCTGGCCGCCCTGGAGCTGCGCATCGAGGCCGACCTCTCATGTGGCTTGCACATGGTGCTGGTCGGCGAGCTGCAGCATCTCGTCGACGCCTACCCGACGCGCGAACGGCTCGTCGGACAGCTCATGCTCGCGCTGTATCGCTGTGGGCGCCAGGCCGACGCGCTGGACGCCTACCAGCGCACGAGGGCGCGCCTAGACAGTGAGCTGGGGATCGAACCCGCGCCGGCGCTCGCGGTGCTGCAGACCCAGATCCTCAATCAATCGCCGCTGCTGGACTCGCACTCGCTTTCGCACATAACGACGGAGCTGCCCGCAGCCCAACGCAAGGCGGCCCCCGAGACCGCCCCGCCCGCGCGGATGCAGCTCCTGCTCCCGCGCTCTCTGCGGCGTCCCGCCGGCGCGCCGTTCCTCGGCCGCGAGCCTGAGCTCGCGTATCTGCGCCGCCGCTGGGATGAAGTGTCCAGCGACGCAGGCACCGCGGTGATCGTGGCCGGCGAAGCCGGCATCGGCAAGACGCGCCTCGCCTGCGAGCTCGCCGAAGCCGTGCGCGCGCAGGGGGCGCTGGTGCTGTACGGGCGATGCGACGAAGACCTCGCCGTGCCGTATCAGCCGTTCGTCGAAGCGCTGCGTCCCTACGCGCGAGAGATCGCGCCGGAGCGACTCCGTCACGAGCTCGGCGGACTGGCCCCCGAGATCGGCAGGCTCCTGCCGGAGCTCGACACGCTGGGCGAGCCGCTGCGAGGCGACCCGGAAACGGAGCGCTTCGCGCTCTTCGAGGCCGTCGTGGGCCTGCTCGCCGCGGCGACACGTGAGCAGCGCGTGCTGCTCGTCCTCGACGACCTTCACTGGGCGACCAACCCGACGCTGCTGCTGCTGCGCCACATCATCCGCTCGGAGCGTCCGCTGCAGATCATGCTGCTCGGCACGTATCGCGACACGGAGTTGACCCCTGGCCAGCCGCTGGGCCGGATGCTCGAGGACCTGCACCGAGATCCGAACACGGAGCACCTGAGCATCGGCGGCATCGACGACGTTGCGATCGCCGGGCTGCTCGAGGCCGTCGGTCACGCGCCCGCCGAACGCCGCGCGCTCGTGCGCGTGTTGCAGGAGCAGACCGCGGGCAACCCCTTCTTTCTCTGTGAGCTTGTCGCGCACATGGTCGAGATGGGCACGATCCCCCGCGCCGGCGAAGCGGGCGCCGCAGATCTGAAGTCGGCGGAGCTCGCCGTACCCGAGCGGCTTCGCCTGCTGATCCACAACCGCGTCGCGCGCCTCACGGGCGTCGCCGCGCAAGCGCTCAACGTGGCCGCCGTGGCGGGGCCGAGCTTCTCGTTCGAACTGCTCGAGCGCGTGCTCGGCGAGGATCCGGGGCTGCTCCCCGCCCTGGAGGACGCGGTCGCGAGGAGACTGCTGACCGAGACCGACGATGGCAACTACGCCTTCGTCCACGCGCTCGTGCGCCAGACGACCTACGACGCACTCGGATCGGTCCGTCGCATGCGCCTTCATCGGCGGCTGGGCGAGGCGCTCGAATCGTTCGACGACCCGGAGACACACGTAGAAGCGCTCGCGCATCACTTCGCGCAAGCCGCAGCCGACGGCCAGGGCGCGAAGGCCGCGGCCTACGCGCTCGCGGCTGGACAGGGCCTAGCCGCTCGCCTCGGCTACGAAGAGGCTGCGGCCTACTTCGAGCGCGGGCTGAACGCTGTGCCGCAGGAAAACGAAGCACAGTGCTGCGAACTGCTGCTCGCACTCGGCTCGGCGCGCTGGGATACGGGCGAGATCGACGAGGCCCGCAACGCCTGCCTTCGGGCCGCCGAGCTGGCTGAGGGTCTCGGCGATGCGTCGCATCTGGCACGTGCGGCGCTTGGCTTCGGCGGCCGGCTCATGTTCGAGTTGGGTGCAGCGGAGACACAGCCCGTGCTCGTGGATTTGCTCCAGCGCGCGCTCGTCTGCCTCGGCGACGAGGACGGACCGCTTCGCGCGCGGGTCATGGCCCGCCTGGCGGCCGCGCTCGCCTACAGGGGCGTCGAGTTTCGCAAGCCGGAGCTCGCGCGCCAGGCGCTTGAGATGGCCCGGCGCATCGGCGACAAGGGAACGCTCACCTTCGTGCTCGCGATGACCCACTGGTCGATGCGCGGGCCGGACAATCTTCAGGAATGCGTCGCCACCGCCGCGGAGCTCGCTCGCACAGCCGAGGAGGTGGGCGACTCTCGCCTGCAGATCACGGCGCACCACTGGCTGAACGATCACCTGCTCGAGCTCGGCGAGATCGAGGCCGCGCGGGACCAGGTCGCCGCGCTAGAGCGCCTGGAGACACCGCTCGATCGCTACTCCGGCTGGTTGGTGACGGGTGCCGCGGCGAAGAACGCGCACCTCTCAGGGCGCATCGAGCAATTCGAGGCGCTCGCGCACGACGCGCTGGCCAAGGGCTTCGAAAGCAGGGAGCAGTCGGCCGCCGAGATCTACGGAGGTCACATGTTCGCGCTGCGTCGCGAGCAGGGACGGTTGGACGAGCACGTGGAGGCCCTAGAGGGCTTCGCGGCGCGGTTCCCGGAGGTTGCGTTCTACCGCTGCACGCTTGCCTATGTGCACGCGGAGGTCGGTCGCACCGAGCGGGCGCGCCGGGTATTCGACGCGCTCGCAGGCGCCGAGTTCGCCGATCTACCACGGGACGCCCTGTGGCTTCCGAGCATCCTGATGCTCTGCGAGGTCGCGGTCGCGTTGGACGACGCCGCGCGGGCAAAGCTGCTCTACGACCTGCTGATTGCGTATGCCGATCGCTGCGTCGTGCTGTTCGGAGTCGTCTGCCAAGGTTCGGCGTCGCGTTCGCTCGGCCTGCTCGCGACGACGATGCGGCGCTTCGACAGGGCAATCCTGCACTTCGAGGACGCGCTGGAGATGAACGCCAGGATCGGGTCGCCGCTGTGGGTCGCGCACACCAAGCACGGGTGGGCGAGCATGCTGCTGCGACGCGGATGCCCGGGAGACGTCGATCAGGCGCTCGAGCTGGTCGAGGGGACACTCGCCATGGCGGACGAGCTTGGGCTCTCAGCGCTCGCCGACCGCACGCGGACGCTGCAGCACACGGCGCTGGCGCAGGGCAGTCGTTGGGAGCGCGCATGTTGACCCGCGTGGTCGACGGAGTCCCCGCCGCGTCGACCAAGACCCCGCACGAGATCAAGGAGCACTGGTTGAGCCGGGCGGCGGAGCGCGCCGGCATCGATCGCAACCGCTGGGATCCGGAGCGCGGCGCCGAGGAGAACCGGGGCGTGATCGAAGCGGTGTACGCGTACTACGGCAGGCTGTACGTCGACAATCCGCAGCTCAAATGGGCCGGCCTGGCGGGAATGATCGGTCCTGCGTTCTACGCGGCCTTCCGCGATCTCGGGTTCTTCCCGAACATCGCCCGCAGGAGCGTGCAGGCCGTGTCGAGGCGGGCGTCGCGGAGGCTGCTCAGGGAGGTCGGCGGCGATCTCGGCTACTACGAGCGAACGTTCCTCGAGATGCAGAAGAAGATCTTCGAGGACGCGGCGACGATGCATGAGGCCTATCTCGACGGCGGAATCGCCGAGATCGAGCTGCTCTGCCGCGCGCGCATCATCGATGTCGCCACGCTGACCGCGTGGAAGCAGATCGACGCCGGCCACCGCCGCGGCGATACCGCGCTCGTCGATTGCGGGAACCGGACGCTGCTCTTCAGGGAGCAGCACGACATCATCGATCGCTTCTACGTCCAGTTGCTCAACCACCGCCGGCCGATCGGTCCCGTCTTCACCTACCTCATGACCCTCGGGGGAGCACCATCCGTGCCCGGCGCGGACTCCTACCCGAAGCACTATCCGCTGAAGTTCGTCGCGCGGCTGCCGCGATTCGCGATCACCCTCAAGACTCCGGCCGCCGACGGCAACATCGCCGTGTTCGCGAACCGCTGGAGGCTGATCGACGACGACACGCTTCCGGACTTCTTCGCCTTCATCCAAGATCACCTGGACGAGGCGAGGGGGATGGTCGCAACGCCCGTTTCCAAGCGCGCTCGGCCGCTCAGGCTGATCGCGCGCGCGGGCACGCTCGCGTGGAAGGCGGTCATCGGCTGGCGCCTGACCTTCAGCTCGCAGCCGCCCGAGCCTTCGCCTGCGACGCGGGGTGGACGGCGGGCGGCCCGCTCCGAGCCTGCCAGCGCCGTGGTCGGCCTTGTAACTGCGCCCACGCGCGAGGCTACGGCCGGCAGTGACAGCCGGATCTGGATGGACGGACTGCGCCGGCCGTTCGACGTGACCGTGGACCTGCCGGCTGGGCGGACGTTCTGCGCACGAGCGGAGAACGCGGCGATGCTGGCCTGCACTCGTGGCGGTGATCCGACGCGGCTGACGATCCAGCTTCCGCCCGGCGACGCCGAGTCGACCCAGCAGCTGATCGACGAGTATGCCGTCGCCTGGGGCTTCCCGAGCGACGACGTCGCGGGCTGGCGGCGCGGGGTCGAGCGCCGCCACGCGTCAGGCGATCGCGACTACAGCACGCACGTGTTCACGCCCGACGACGTCGGCTACGTCCACCTCGAGTTCCAGGTGGCACATCATGTGCGCGAGCAGGAGTTCGTCGTGTCCGCGCTGTTCTCGTGGGGCGACGAGGCCGGCGTGACCGCCGACGACGCGAGGCCAACGCGCTGACCGCCGGCGGACCGGCATGCTGCTGGCGCTCGAGCAGTTGCCCCTGCGTATGCTGGCGCAGGTGAGTCAGCCCACCGCTATTCGGAGTCGATACAGCGACGGGGTTGCGTGCCGTTCAAGGTGAGGCTGCGGTTGCTGGTTCGCCGCCTGGCGAGGCTGATCGCCGTGATCGCGGTGGCGGGCGCCGCCGGTGTAGCGCTCGGTGTCGGGCTCTCCGCGCTGACGGGTGGCAATTCGACCGGCAGCACGACGAACTCGTCGACCAGTCGCGTAACGTCGACGAGGGCACAATCGGCCACGCCGAGCGAACCGAAGCTCACCGCACGCTCGGTCGGGTACGCCGCGACGACAACCACGGATGCGGCGACCGCAAAGCGCCGGCCAAGCGGCAACGGCGTGCGCGTACACGTCGTGTCGACGGTCCTTCATCGCGGGCTCACGCAGTTGGGCCGGCGCCGCAACCGCGCTCGTCTTGCCGTCCACGTCCGCGTCACCAACCACGGCAAGCGCACGATCGCGCATGCCGAGCCGCTACTGGTCGCGGGGCGTCGTGTGCGAGCCGATCCCTCCGCCAGGGAGGCCACCGGTCCGCTGCTACGGCCTGTCCGCCCAGAATCGACCGTTGATGGCACCCTGCGCTTCGAGACCGCGGGAGCGGTCACCGCGCGCCTCGTCAGCACGAGCCGGGCCCGGCTTCGCATCG
The DNA here is from genome assembly GCA_033855115.1 of Solirubrobacteraceae bacterium. Classification (GTDB taxonomy): domain Bacteria; phylum Actinomycetota; class Thermoleophilia; order Solirubrobacterales; family Solirubrobacteraceae; genus CADCVQ01. The sequence goes on along the minus strand of JAWVGJ010000158.1, from coordinate 13,319 downwards.
TCGGTCAGACCGTCAGGCTGAAGGTGCAGATCGGGAGGCCGGTGCGACCGAGCTCGTAAGCGCTTCGTCGCCGAGTTGCGCGGCGCGGCAGGCCGCGATCACGGCGACGAACACGACCAACCACAATCCGATCGCGGCGCCGATCACCAGCAGCGTGCCCATGCCGATTCGCCTTTCCCGAGATCAGCTGATCGTAAGCACGGCGTTGCCGAGGGCCGTTCCCTAGCCGACCCATGCTGTGAGCGAGTCTGCCGAGCGGTCTTGTGGTGCCTCCCGCCGAGCTCGCTGGCGCCCACGAAAAAAGAATCTGGGTCACCGACCAACCGAGCACCCTGTCGAGCGTTCCAACTGTCGGACACGACGACCGAGCACGGCCAGGGAGGGCCTTAGATACCGGCAGTCTCGCTCCCGAGAGCAGCGCTCGCTACGGATGTGGCGCTCGCTCGCTGCCGACGGGCGGGCAGGTCGTGGCGCCATCTCGTGAGCGCGGTTGCCTGACGCGGCCTCGGAGGAGGCCATGCCGGCGGGACGCAGTCGGGTCGCCGACGGGCTCCTCGCTGGCGACGGGTCCACCACGCAGGCGTTCGCCCATCAGCGCTTCATCACCAAGCTTGGCGGCCCGGCAGGCGGCGATCACGACGAGGACGACGACCGACCACAGTCCGATTACGACGATCACGACGACGGTGCTCATGCCGACCCGCTTTCCCCAGCATCTCCCGACGATCCACCTCGATACGACGCCCGTTGTCGCAACGATAGGCCGGTCCCTTCGACAAATAGAAAAACGCCTCGCGTGCCACTTTCGCCCAAATTGTGCTCACGCCAGATAGCCCATCTGCCGATGAGGCTGGCATGAGCCTATCTGGACTGATGTCGGAGCGTGAGCCCATTTGCGAGCCCCGGCCGCTGCACGCGGTCCCGCTCGCGCTTTCGGGCGGATCGGGTTCGCCGGGTTGTGAGGTTGTCCGCCGTGAATGGGTCTTTCGGTGGGCGTTGGCGGTTGCTGACGTTGTTGCTGCGGCGCTGGCGTTGGTGGCGTGTGTGGCGGTGGGCGATGTTCGTTTGACGGTGCTGGCGCTGTTGGCGTTGCCGTTGATGGTTGTCGTGGGCAAGGGACAGAGTCTGTATGGCCGCGATGAGCTGCTGGTCAACAAGACGACGCTCGAGCAGGCGCCGCAGCTGCTTCATTGCGCGACGGTTTTCGTGTTGCTGGTCGTGCTGTCGCAGTCGCTGTTCTTCGAGGGCGCGCTGGGCGCCAGCGAGATCGTCGTGTTGTGGGCGACGTTGATCGTGGCGGCGATCTTGATGCGCGGTTTGGCGCGCTGGATCGCGTGCAGGAGCATGCCGCCGGAGCGCTGCTTATTTGTCGGCTGCGACGACTCCTACGAGCGGCTGCGGTCCAAGCTGCCTGACGGCAACTCGCGCGCCACGCTTGTCGGGCGGATGTCGCTGTCGGGCTCGGACGGTCTGGCGCCGCGCGCCGCGGTCGTTCTGGGGCGTTTGATCGATGACCTGGGCGTGCATCGCGTGATCATCGAGCCCAACGAGGCGCTGCCGCACATCACGATGGACTTCGTGCGCGAGGCCAAGGCGACCAGCGTGCGGGTGAGCTTGCTGCCGCGCATCTTGGAGGTCGTCGGCGCCTCGATCGAGGTCGACGATCTCAACGGGCTCACGCTGCTGGGCGTGCGTCGCTTCGGTCTGTCGCGATCCTCGCGGCTGCTCAAGCGCGGATTTGACGTGACGATCGCGACGCTCGGCCTGATCGCCTGCGCGCCGCTGCTGGCGATCATCGCGATCCTCATCAAGCTTGACAGCCCAGGGCCGCTGATCTTTCGCCAGACGCGCGTCGGGCGCGCCGGACAGCCATTTGAGATGTGGAAGTTTCGCACCATGATCAGCGGCGCGGAGAAGCTCAAGGCCGAGCTTGCCGCGCGCAACGACGCCGCCGCGGGCCTGTTCAAGATCGTCGACGACCCCCGCATCACCCGCACCGGACGCTGGCTGAGAAACGCGTCGCTCGACGAGCTGCCTCAACTCGTCAACGTCCTGCGCGGCGAGATGAGCCTCGTCGGGCCACGCCCGCTTGTCAGCGACGAAGACGGCCTCATCAGCGGACACGACCGCAGCCGCCTGAAGCTCACGCCCGGCATGACTGGCCACTGGCAGATCGCAGGCTCATCGCGCGTCCCGCTCGCCGAGATGGTCAAGCTCGACTACCTCTACGTCGCCGGCTGGTCGCCATGGACCGACATCCGACTGCTGCTGCGCACCGTCCCCCACATGATCGCCCGCCGCGGACTGTAGGAGTCGACGCTCCGAACGATCATATAGCGGTGTACAGCTGCGGAAAGCTCGTCCAACTGCGGGGCTCGCGCGCTCAGCGGAACGTCCCGCGGTGACCGTGCAAGAAGAAGTGCACACGTCTTCTCGTTCCGTGTTAGGGTCACGAACGCGAGCGGCTGCCCGTGGTCACGGGTCCGAGCGTCTTTGATCGTGGTTTTTTCCACTTCCTCCAGGGGCTGACGATGTGATGGACACACGCCGGATCGCGAGCGCGTAGCTGTGGCCGCGCTCTCTAGTTGGTGGACGGTTGGCTGGGCGGTTGGTGCTGTGGTGGTTCTGCTCGTCGCAGTTCTCATCCTCGCCATCACCGCACTGGCCAAGAAGATCGACGCCGAGGCACAGGGGCTGGTTACCGACCTCGACTCAATCGCGCGTAAGACGGCGGGCCTGCATGACGTGGGCCGGACGAACATTGCCGTACGCACGATCGCCCGTTGCCTGCGGCTCGCACGCGGCGAGCAACCTGTGGTCGATAGGTACTCGACATCACCGGGGTGGCGCGAATGACCATTGTCCTGGCCGTGATCGGACTCGTGATTGGACTGGTCGTCCTCTTCGTCGTGATCTGGTTGCTCAACGACGTGCTCACCCCGCTGCGCCGGATCCTCAATGACGTCGAGGATGCGAAGACAGCGCCGCTGCTTCAGCGCGGGGTCCAAGGCACTGATCAGCTCGCGCGCACGCGCAGTCTTGCGGAGGCCGTGCCCGACCTGGCGGTCCGCTACATGCAGAAGCTCGGTCTGCCGGTCAACACCGAGCTGCCCGCGCAAACCTTTCCCGATCCGGGCCCGCCCGAGAGAGGGTACCGCTGATGGCACCAGCAACGACAATCATCGCGGCGCTGTCCTCTAATCAGTCCGCATGGGTGTACACGCTCGTGGCGGGGCTGATCGTGCTTCTCGTCGTCATCGCCCTGCTCGAGGGCCTGAGGCGCACCGTGCTGGCGCTCGAAATAGACATCTGGGAGACGTGGGTGAAGGGCAAGGCCGTCGTCAAGCACACCGGCACCACCTATCTACTGAAGAACACGCGCGACTCGGGCGAGGAGCTCGTCGATGAGCTTGGCCATCACGGGTAGCGAGAGGAGCGACCGATGAACACAATCCTGATCATCTTGACAGTGGTCGAGGTCCTACTTCTGGTCCTTGTGCTCGCTGGATATCTCGTGACGATTGCCGCGACGCTGCAAAAGATCGGGTCGACCGTCGGCCTGATCCGAATCGGTGTGCATGCGATCGACGAGCAACTCCGTCCGATCGAGCCGGAGCTTCGCGGCATCAACAGCGCGCTGGAGAAGGTCGCCAACGCGCTGACCAACGTCACCCGGTAGCCGCGGCGGCGCGTCGCCGCCGCTGCCGCGCGGCATTTCTAGAGAACGCGAGACGTAGCTGTCCTCGGCCGGTGTCTAGTCGATAGATCAACCGTTTATTGACAGATCGACCGTCTTCGAGGGAGGGCTGGATTAAGGATCTGATATACCTGTCAGTGCCCCCAACCGTGGGAGGTAGGGACAGTGGTGAGAACCAATCATCGTCGGCGTCGACAGGTCAGTCGCGGTGTCGTTCGACTACTCCAACCGGTCGTCCGGTATTCTTACCCGCGAGACGCGTACATCCTGCGGGGCGTGGGCCGGCACCTGGGCCCCGTCTTGGAGGTACGCCTGGTCGACGAGTTGCAGCCGCGTGAGGTGACCCAGGAACCTTGACGAGCTGCGCGGGCCGTCGCTTCGATCCGGCTTGGCGGTCCCGCGCGCGCCGGTTGCTTTTGCTCGACGGGAGTGCCGGGAGGGCCGAGCGAAGCTGGTGTCGTCCGCTAGCCTCAGTGTGTCGTGCCTGTCGCCGTCGCACTCATCATTCGCTGCTTTAACGAAGAGGCGCACATCGGACGGCTTCTCACGGGCGTGATGCGACAGACTCGCGCGCCTGACGAGATCATCGTCGTTGATAGTGGGTCGACGGACGCCACGCTCTCCATCGCTTCCGCGTTCGACGTCAAGGTCATCCGCATTACACCGGAATCATTTTCGTTTGGGTATGCGCTCAATGTAGGCATCGGTGCGTCGAAGGCTCACCTTGCCGTCTTCGCGAGCGCCCACGTCTACCCCGTGTACGACACGTGGGTCGAGCGCCTGGTCGAACCCTTCGACGACCCAGGTGTGGCGATCAGCTACGGCCGACAACTGACGCCGCCGGACGGTCGATTCTCCGAGCAGCGGGTGTTGTCGCAATGGTTTCCGGCACAGTCCACACGCCGCCAGCGTCATCCGTTCTGCAACAACGCGAACGCCGCCGTACGCCGCTCGGTGTGGGAGGAGCGCGCCTACGACGAACAGCTGACGGGATTGGAAGACCTCGATTGGGCGAAGCATGCGATGGACACCGGGCATTCGATCGCGTACGTCGCCGAGGCACCCGTGGTCCACGTCCACGATGAGCCGTTTTCCCGTGTCGTGAACCGCTATCGCCGCGAGGCTATCGCCCACAAGGACATCTACGCTGAGCAGGACATGAGCCTCCCCACAGCGGTGAGGCTCGCCGCCATCAACATCTTCGGTGACTTCCGCGAGGCCCGGCGGGCAGGCCGCCTGCGAGACAGCGTCGTGGACATCCCACGCTTCCGGACGGCGCAGTTTCTCGGGAGCTACCAGGGCTTTGCGCAATCGGGCCCGGTCACCGAGGTCCTCAAGCGGCGGTTCTACTACCCATCACCGAACGGCGCAGCGTCCGGAGCCCCCTACACGGACGAGGTCGGTCGTCTCATCGATTACGAAGCGCCGCTGCGCTCGTGAGCGCGCGCTGGCGGGACATCTCCCCGCCGCTCACAGCGGATCTGCCGATATGGCCGGGCAGCCCCGGCTTCCAGACCGCGTTGCGCATGTCCATGGGACGGGGGGACGACGCGAACGTCAGCCAGTTGACGATGGACGTCCACACCGGCACGCACGTCGACGCACCACGCCATTTCGTGGCAGACGGCGCCCTGGTCGAGGAGATCGGGCTTGACCCCTTCGTCGGACCGACGATCGTCGTCGACGCCGGAAGCGAAGCCGAGATCAGCGCCGCGGTCCTCGAGCATCTGGACCTGCCAGCCGCCGTCGATCGGCTGTTGCTTCGGACGATCAATAGTGCGAGGCCGGACCTGTACAGCGTTCCGTTCGACGACGACTACGCCGGGTTGACTCTAGATGCCGCCGAGTGGCTCGTCGCTCGCGGCGTGCGGCTGATCGGAATCGACTACCTCTCCGTGCAGCGGTACGTGCTTTCGACAGACATTCATCGGGCGATCCTCGGCGCCGGGATCGCGATCCTCGAAGGCATAGACCTCCGTGGTGTCGTCCCCGGGGAGTACGAGCTCGTTTGCCTGCCGCTCCGCCTTGACGGCGTGGAGGCCGCGCCGGCCCGGGCCATCCTCCTGGCCCCCGCACGAACGATCGCCTGATGCCGCGCATCGCCGCCTTCGTCCCAATGCGTCACGACAGCGAGCGCGTCAAGGGCAAGAACTACCGCCTGCTCGGCGGGCGCCCGCTGTATCACCACATCGTCTCCTCGCTGCTGGGGTGCGGCACGATCGACGAGGTGGTCATCGACACCGATTCGGGTGTCATCACCGCGGACGCCAACGCCGCCTTCCCCGAAGTGCGCGTGCTGGCTCGGCCGGAGCACCTGCTTGGCGGCGACGTCCCGATGAACGACGTGCTGCGCAACGACATCGAGCACGTCGAGGCCGACCTCTACGTGCAGACGCACAGCACCAACCCGTTGCTGCGCGCGGAGACGATCACGCGTGCGCTGGATGCGTTTCTATCCGCCCGTGCGGACCACGATTCGCTCTTCACGGTCACGCCGTTGCACACGCGCCTATGGACCCCAGACGGCAAGGCGATCAACCACGACCCCGCAGTCCTGCTGCGAACTCAGGATCTACCGCCGGTCATGGAAGAGAACTCGTGCCTGTACGTCTTCGATGCGGCCACGCTTCGCGAACGCGGCAATCGCATCGGCGAGCGACCGCTGCTGTTCCCGATCGACCCCGAGGAAGCCTGGGACATCGATGACGAAGTCGACTGGTCAGTCGTCCTCGCCCTGTACGCAGCGCGAGAGGCCGCATGAGCTCTGATCGCGTGCTCATCACCTGCCGGCAGATGCAGAACTGCATCGACGAGTTCCGTCCGCGCCTGGAAGCGGCACAGCTCGATCTGGTCCTGCCAGATGTTGTGCAGCAACCGTCCGAGGAAGAGCTGATCGCGATTATCGGGGACTTCGACGGCATGATCGCGGGCGACGACCCGCTCAGCATGGCGGTCTTGCAGCGTGCCCGGCGAATGCGGATCATCTCGAAGTGGGGCGTCGGCATCGACGGGATCGACCTCGAGGCCGCGAAGCGTCTCGGGATCAAGGTCGCCAACACGCCAGGCGTGTTCGGTGAAGAGGTCGCCGACGTCGGTATCGGCTACGTGATCATGCTGGCTCGCCAGCTTCACCGGATCCACTCGTCCGTAGCCGGCGGCGGGTGGTGGAAGCACGAGGGACGCTCGCTCTGCGGAGCGACGTTAGGCGTGGCCGGCTTGGGAAGCATCGGGCAGGCCGTCGCCCGTCGCGGGAAATGCTTCGGCATGCAGGTTCTTGCCCACGATCCCGGCGCCGTGGCGCGCGAGGCAGCGGAAGCTGCCGGCATCGATCTGCTGGACGTCGAAGATCTCTTCCGCCGAAGTGACTTCCTCGTGCTGTGCTGTCCCCTGACCGCCGAGAACCGGCACATGGTCAATGCCAGCCGACTGGAACTCATGAAGGCCGGCAGCTACGTCGTCAACGTAGCTCGGGGGCCACTTGTGGACGAGTCCGCGCTCGTGCGAGCGCTCGAGAGCGGTCGGTTGTCTGCGGCCGCGCTGGATGTCTTCGAGCACGAGCCGCTGCCCGCCGACCACCCCCTGCGCCGGTTCCCGCAGTGCATCTTCGGATCGCACAACGGCTCCAACACTCGAGAAGGGGTCCTGCGGGCCAGCGCGAAGGCCGTCGACAACCTCCTTGCAGGGCTGAAGTTGTCGTGACGCCGGTGGCGGTCGTCACGGGCGCGGCAGGAGGCATCGGTGCCGCGATCTGCGACACCCTGGAAGCCACCGGGTGGCGGGTGATCGGGATCGACCGTGAACCGCTGGCACGACCGGGGTCGCTCCAGCTGGATCTCGCGGACGCCGAGGCGGTCTCGTCGACCCTCGCGGAGCTCGAGGCCGTCGATGCCCTCGTCAACAACGCTGCCATCCAGTTGTTCAAGCCGATCACCGAGACGAGCGTCGCGGAGTGGGACGACGTGCTGGCGGTGAACCTCCGCGCGCCCTTCCTCTGCTTGCGGAGTCTCGCCAATCAGCTCATCGCCGCTCGTGGGGCCGTGGTCAACGTCTCCTCCGTCCACGCCATCGCTACGTCGACATCGATTGCGGCCTATGCTGCCAGCAAGGGCGGCCTGAGTGCGTTCACGCGTGCCGCCGCCCTTGAATTCGCGCCACACGGCGTTCGGATCAATGCGGTGGTGCCGGGGGCCGTGGACACGAGCGCACTCAGTGCTGGGTTCGGTCGACGTGCGAACGCCAGGCGTTCGCTGATCGAGCGCACGCCGCTGGGGCGTATCGGCCAGGCGGACGATGTTGCGCAAGGCGTTGCGCTGCTGCTCGACGCTAAGCGGTCCGGCTTCATGACGGGGCAATGCATCGTTATCGACGGCGGGGCACTGGCCCGCCTCGGAACGGAGTAAGGGCACATACACCACTAGCGATTGGACGAACCGACGGGACTCCGGTGTCGACGCGATACGCTGTCCCGGTCGGTCCTTGCGAACCCCCCTCGCGCGTGGTCGACTGATGAGGATGCCACATCCGACTCCCAGCGCCCGCGTCTGCACTCGTGTCTGACGACGGCTCACCTGACCTCTCGCCCAGTGCCGATTTTCAGATCTCGGCCGTCCGCCATTATCTCGCGATATTTCGTCGGCGGTGGATGCCCGCTCTCTTCTGCTTCACCGCTGTCGTCGCCATGGCGATCGCATATTCGTCAAGCCAGAAGGCCGCGTTCCAAGGCACGGCTCAGGTGCTCCTCGGCCGTCAGAACTTGGCCAACGCACTCACGAACACGCCAGATCCCACCTCGCAAGCGAACGACTTCATCCGCATCGTCCAGACGCAGGCGAATGTCGCAAGGTCGCCGGAGGTAGCCGTCCGCGCGATCGCTCGCGCGAAAGCGCCGTTGACACCGAAGGGGTTTTTGGCGAGCTCAAGCGTCGAGCCCCAACGTGACGCTGATCTTCTGACGTTCCACGCCGTCAGGCCTACGAAGGCCGAAGCATTGCGTCTGACCAATGCCTATGCGCGGGCTTTTATCGACTATCGGCTCAGCATCGACACGTCGCCGCTTCGCAAAGCGCAGCAGGAGGTTGCCAGCCGCTTGACCGCCTTGCGCCAGGAGGGAGACACGACTTCAAGCCTTGTGCGTTCGCTGGCGAGCAAGGAGCAGGAACTGGGCACCTTGGAGACGCTCCAGACGTCGAACGCCATCCTTGTGCGCGGCGCAGACGCGGCGGAACAGGTTGCGCCCCGCCTGAAGCGAAATCTCGCCATCGGCATCATCGGCGGACTGCTACTCGCAATCGCGGCGGTCGCCATTCGTGAGATCTTCGACAAGCGCGTTCGGGACGAGCGAGAAGTCGAGGATCGCCTCGACCTGCGGTCCTTGGCACAGATCGGACCTCCTCCTCGTTGGCTTCGGGATGAATTGCTGCTGATGACCCATCCGCACGCCCGGGAGGCGGAGCCATTTCGGCTGCTGCGAACGAATCTGCAGTTTGCCGCGGTGGGTGGCAATCTGCGATCGCTGCTTGTGACCAGCTGCGTACAAGGAGAAGGCAAGTCGACGACCCTCTCGAACCTCGCCGTGACGCTTGCCCGAGGGGGCCAAAAGGTGGTGCTCCTCGAGCTGGACCTTCGCCGGCCGACGCTCCGTCGCCTGTTTCGCCTCCCACCTGGCCCCGGGCTCACGGATGTTCTGCTCGGAAGGCTAGAGCTCGAGGACGCACTTCGCGACGTACCGATCCACGCCGACGGACCGGACGCTCCGCCGGCGGTTGGAGACCTATCTGGAAGCTTGGTGCTGCTCACCGCGGGTACGGTTCCACCGAATCCCGGGGAGCTCGTCACGTCCGAGCTGATTCAGAATATCCTGGACGAGTTGATCGCACGGTCCGACATCGTACTAATCGATTCCCCTCCGGCACTGCTCTTCGGCGACGCTCTCACCCTATCGAGGATCGTAGATGCCGTATTCCTCTGCGTACGGCTACCTCTCGTAACCAGGCCGATGTTGGATGGGCTGGCTCGAGCGCTGTCCGTCGCGCGCGTGCGCGCGCTCGGCTCCGTGATTACGGGCGACATCGGCCAGGAGGGCGCCGGTTACGGCTATGGCTACGGCTATGACTATGGGGGCCCCGCCGAAGATGGGGACCCGGCCGAAGGCGATCTCGCGGCCGCACCGTCGAATGGCGCAGCTGGAGCAGTTGACACGGATCCGCAGGAGTCACGATTGACTCGCTTCAGGCAACGGTCGCGCTGAACGACGGTTTGTCGAAACAGCCGCGCGTACCCAGCCACAGGTCATCCTCGGGTGCTGCCGGAGGTCGGAGGCGCCCAGACCGGCCGCCGAGGGGGCCGGGATCCCAAGTCCCTCGGGGTGCTGTGATCGGCGGGCAGCGCAGCGGCCGGTGTTCGACCCCGTTGCGCGTGTCGAGATACGGCCGGCTCGAGCGCGGCCGCGATACCGCAAATCAGGAAGACGGCTGCGAGAATGTCATTGCTGCCTGAGGTCGGGGCTGCCTCCGTGGCGCCGCTGAGCAACAGGACGGTCAACGAGGCCATGAGTGCGCGGGGCAGGCGACTGGTGCTGCCGGCGACGGCCTGCGTGAGGCGTGTCGCTGTCGCCCATGCGAGGATGACGAGGAGCGTGAGCCCGACGTAACCGGTTTCGAAGATCGTCTGCGTCGCGAGATTGTGCGTGCTGTAGAGCGTCGGATTGGGGAGTGAGGAGAAGAGGTAGGCGTAGTGCAGGCTGGCGCCGGACGTGACGTTGCCGTTGGTTCCCCAGCCGAGAAGCTGTTGGAATCCCACGTGGTCGAGGTATGGCCATACGGCCTGCCAGATGTAGGTGCGGTCGCCGAGCGACGAGAAATCCCCGCCGCCGCCGGATCGCGTCAGATGTGCGCCCAAGAGGCCGTTGAGCAACTCGGCGGCCCCAATCATGACCAGCGGCAGTACCGGTAGGAGCAGGACGATCCAACGCACGCCGGAGGTACGTCTGGACCAGTTGAAGTACAACGCGGTCAGCAACGCCATCAGGAGCGGAACGCGGGTGTCGCTGAGCAGCAGACAGTAGAGGCACCCGATGACACATGGTCCCGCGAGTGCTCGCGGCAGCGAACGCCACAGCACCAGGCACGCGGTCAGGCCGGCAGCGGCCATGATCCCGGTGTTGTTGACGCCGGTCGAGAGCGGGAACTGCACACGGCTTACGTAGATGTGGAGCGTTTCGAGCAGGCTGGCCGGTTGCAGCGTCGCAATACCTTCGACCTGAACTGTTGCGGCATGCAGATCGAGAAAGTGCGCGACCATGTTCGCCAACGCATAGACCGCCGGCGCGAGCGCGACTGCGATCATGCGTTGCCGACGCTCGCGCTCGGTCCGGCTGGTTGACAGTGCGAGCACGGCCAGCGCAATGACGGCGCCGTAGGTCAGCGCCTGGGCGAGTGCGTGGCTGAGGCTCGCATAGGCCTGGGCCTGGCCGCCCCGCACGAGAGCGACCCCCACCAAGAGGCTGAACGCCGCAACGAGCCACAAGAGACCCCGGTCTGCAAGCCTCTTGTGGCGCGGCAACCCCCAGGCGATGCACATCATGAGGATCGCCAGCACGGCAGGCCTCGCGATCGACTGGTGCCCGACGAGGACGGGAATCTGAATCAAGGCGATCGAGCTCGCGACGACGAGCGTGATCAACCTGTCGCCGAGATCGTCTACCCACGAGCCGCGAACCGGGCGGGTTGGGTCCGCGGCGAGCCTGCGCAATCGCTGAACGCCATCGCGATAACTGGGTTGCGTCATGCTGGGTGCTCGACAACCTCGTGGCGACTCGCCCGCAGCATCGGAGGATCGTACCGAGAGCGTTAGAGCCGAATTAATGACTAATGGGCTTGGACACGATCTCTAGCTTGACGTAGAAATGGTTGGAGCGGCGCACGATGTGCCGAGATAGGATCAGGCAATGCCATCGTCGTTCACCGACATCCTCCGCTGCCCCGCAACGGGCCAGGAACTCGTCAAAGATGGAGCGGTGCTTCGGACATTCGACGGCAAGCACGCCTACCCGATCGCCGACGGGGTCCCCGTGCTGGTCGATGCCAATCTGAGCGTATTTTCCCCCGACGAGGTGCTCCGCCGTGAGTACATCGCTGAAAAGGTGTCCAAACGCCGCGAGCTTGTTCGCAGACTGCTGCCTGGACGTAGCATTTCGCTCGGCACGGAGGATCGCTACGAGAGATTTGCGGCGATCACCCGGGCAGCGTCCGGCGGTCGACGTGCTCTGGTCCTGGTGGTGGGCGGCGGCAGACTCGGGGACGGGATGGCCACGATCGCCGACGACCCGTTAATCCAGTTTATCGAGACCGATGTTTACCTTGGTCCGCGAGTAACCGTCGTCTGCGATGGCCACCACCTTCCATTTGCCGGCGAGAGCTTCGACGGCGTCATCATCCAAGCCGTTCTCGAGCACGTTCTCGACCCCATCCGAGTTGTGGCCGAGATTCACAGGGTCTTGCGCCCTGACGGCGCCGTCTACGCAGAGACGCCCTTTATGCAGCAGGTCCACGAAGGCGCATTCGACTTCACCCGATGGACGGAGAGCGGCCACCGCCGGCTGTTCCGGATGTTCTCGGAGCTCGATCGAGGTGCGGTAGCCGGACCGGGCACCGCCCTGCTCTGGTCGCTGTGCTACTTCGCCCGCAGCCTTCCGCCTAACCGCTCCCGGGCGGTGCTTCTGCTTGACAAGCTGACGGAGATGACCTTCTTCTGGCTGACCTACCTCGACAAAATACTGATAAGCCGCCAGGCAGCAGTTGACGGTGCGTCCGGCGTGTACTTCTTAGGGCGTAAGGCGCTGGATCCTTTGACCGACCGGGAGATCATAGGCGGATACCGAGGTGCCGTAGGCCGTCCCGTACACCACGGCGAGTAGTCAAGCACGCGCACGCGTACCACTCACGGCGGCACGGTGAGCAGCGCGCCCACGTCGGGACGATCCCTGGCGAGCGCCGGCGTGTACGCGATCGCGGCCGCGGGACAGCGTGCGCTCGGCTTTCTCCTGCTTCCGCTCTATACGACGGTCTTGTCGCCTGCCGAGTACGGGCGGATCTCGCTCTTGGTGGCGATCTCGGCGGCGGCGTACGTCGTCTTGGCCGCGGGCTTCGATTTCGCTGTCATCCGTCAGTACTTCCATCACGAGGGCGATCCCGAGGCACAGCAGCGATTCGTCTCCTCGGCGTGGATCTGTCAGATGTGGACGGCGCCGGGGCTCGGATTGCTCGTCGCGCTCCCTGTCGCGTTGTTTGCTCCCAGCAGCGACGTGTTTCGTCCCACCGAAGTCGCGGTCGCGATCCTTGCTGCGGCGGTCCTCGTTGTCGCGACGATCGTTCCGCTGTCAGTTCTGCGATGCGAGCAGCGGCTCAAGCCCTACTTGCTCCTGAGCTTCGTTGCGGCCGTGTCGACCGCCGGGTTCACAATCGCGTTCGTCGTGGTGTTCCGGCGCGGGGTCGTGGGGTGGCTCGAGGCCATGCTTTGTGCCAACACGGTCTCGCTGGTCGTCGCGATGTGCGCGATCCGTTGGTCACCGCGACAGGCGCGAGACCGGGAGGGCGTGAAGCGGGCGCTCGCCCTGGGGCTCCCG
>JAWVGJ010000157.1:0-15231 GCA_033855115.1 Solirubrobacteraceae bacterium | reverse complement strand
GGCGGCGTCGCCGTCGTGAAGGTCGGCGCGGCCACCGAGACGGAGATGAAGGAGAAGAAGCACCGCGTCGAGGACGCGCTGCAGGCCACCCGCGCAGCCCTCGAGGAGGGCATCGTGCCAGGCGGCGGCGTCGCGCTGCTGCAGGCCGAGGGCGCGATCGACCTCGACACCTACGAGGACGACGAGAAGACCGGGGCGAAGATCGTCCTGCGTGCGCTCGAGGAGCCGCTGCGCCAGATCGCGCACAACGCCGGCCTCGAGGGCTCGGTCGTCATCAACGACGTCCGCAAGGCCAAGAAGGGCTGGGGCCTGAACGCCGCGACCAACGAGATCGAGGATCTCGTCGCCGCCGGCATCATCGACCCGGCGATGGTCACGCGCTCGGCGCTGCAGAACGCGGCCTCGATCGCGAAGAACATCCTCACCACCGAGGCGATCGTCTGCGAGATCGAGGGCAAGGAGATGTCCATGGGTGGCATGGGCGATGGCGGCATGGGCGGCATGGGCGGCATGATGTAGCCAGCCGCGCTTCGCACGGCAAGAATCTGGAGGGCCCGGCAGCATGCCGGGCCCTCCGTCGTTTCCGATCGGTTCCCCCAGCTGTGTCTCACCGGCTTCCTGTCTCGCCGGTACGCGCTACGGTCTCGCCACGGCGCCGGCCCACAGGGGCACGTTGCACCCAGCATGAGCCTCGAGACGACCCCCTTACGCCCCGCGCAGCGCTGGCTGGCTCCAGCGCTTCTCATTCTCGGCCTCGCGAGCCCGGCCGCCGCGACAGCCGCCGCGTGGCGCCTGGAGCCGATCGCCGGATCAGAGGGTGTCCAGGCGCTTCACGACCTCGCGTTCGACGCTCAGGGGCGCGGCTTGCTGAGCTGGGATGCGGCCTTGCGCGGGCGGATCCCGACGGCGTTCGGCGGCCTCGCGTCGCGCGACCCCGCCGGTGGATGGCAGCGCGCGCCCGACATCGCAGGAGTCAAGCCCGAGAGCGCGCGGATCCACCTCTACGGCGCCGAACACGCCCTGCTGATCGGCCGCGAATCCGAGGACGGCGCCGTGGCGGGAGTGGCCCGGCGCCGGCTCGTCACGGCAGACGGCCGATCGGACGGCGGCTTCGGCCCGCTGCGAACGCTCGACGACTTCACGATCGCATCGTGGTCGGCGGTCAATCCCTCCGGCGCCGCCGTCGTCGCGTGGACCGGTGAGCGCTCACCGTTCGTCCGGGTCGCGTTCCGTGCCGCGACGCGGCTGGCCTTCGCGTCCCCGCGCGACCTCGCGATCGCCTCCTCAGCAGCCGTCGCGGTCAACCCGACCGGCGACGCCATGCTCGCCTTCACGACGGGCAAGCGTCTCGCTGCACGGGTGCGGCCGGCCGGCGGCGTCTGGGGCGCGACCATCCAGTTCGGCCGCTTCGCCTCCACCAGAGGCATGCGCCTGTCGGCGCTGTTCACCCGCGACCGCCGGATCGTCGTCACCTGGAGCAGCGAACGCCGTTCGTGTGGCGTCGCCGTCCGCGATCACAGGCAGACGTGGCACGTGCAGCGCCTCGAGCGCCGCTGCGGAGCATCGGCGGTCAGCGGCCGCGGTGCGTCCGTGACGCCGTTGGCAGACAGCAGCGGCGCGACGTACGTCGCATGGACCGGCCGAACCCGCGGCGGCCGCAGCGCCGTCAAGTTCGCCCGGATCGATTCCACCGGCGTGCACAAGGCGGCGATCCTGTCGCGGCAGAAGGGCGCCACGCTCGACGACGTCGCGGCCGGACCCGGCCGCGCGCTCGCCGTGACGTGGACCGCGCCGCGCCCGACCGCCCGCAAGCCGTACGTCATGGCCTCGTTCGCCGCCGTGCGCCGCAGCGGCCGTTCGTTCGGCAAGGCTGATCGGCTGTCGCCCGCGAGCATCACCGTCGCCCGCGGCAGCCGCGTGGCCTTCCAGCCGCTGACCGGCGAGCCCGTCGTTGCGGTGCCCTACGTCGTCGGGTTCACGGTTGCGGTCGGCGCCGCCGTCGGGCAACCTGCGGCGGCGCTCCCAGCGCCCGCCCCCCAACCATAAGCTCTGCGCGCGCGTTGTCCGCCGCCGAGCTGATGTCCCGCCCCGTGACGGAGCTCGCCGCCCGCGTGCGCGCCGGCGAGCTGTCGGCGCGCGAGCTCGTCGATGCCTCTCTGGACCGCATCGACGCGCTTGACCCGGCGATCAACGCCTTCGTCGACGTCGACCACGAGGGCGCGCGCGCCGCCGCCGACCGCATCGGTCCGGGAGACGAGCGGCCGTTCGCGGGCGTCCCGATCGCGATCAAGAACAACCGCGCGGTGCGCGGCATGAGGCTGACGTGCGGGGCGTCCGTGACCGGCGACGACGCGCCGAGCTACGACCACAACGTCACCCGCCGCCTGCGCGCGGCCGGCTTCGTGGTCATGGGCACGACCGCGCTACCCGAGTGGGGCATCCTGCCGGTCACCGAGGGCAGGCGGCTGGGCCCGACGCGCAACCCGTGGGACCTTGACCGCACTCCCGGAGGCTCGTCAGGCGGCTCGGCGGCGGCGGTCGCCGCCGGGATGGTGCCGATCGCCCACGGCAACGACGGCGGCGGCTCGATTCGGATCCCGGCGGCCTGTTGTGGCCTGGTCGGCCTCAAGCCCCAGCGCGGCCGCGTGTCGCTGTCGCCGACGGCCGGCCAGTCGTTCCTCGTCCAGGACGGCGTGCTCACCCGCACCGTCCACGAGACCGCGCAACTGCTCGACGTGCTCGCTGGCCCCGAGCCCGGCGACGCATCGTGGGCTCCCGCGCCGCCCGAGCCGTTCACCGCCACCGCGGCGCGCGAGCCGCGCGGGCCGCTGCGAATCGCCGTCACGACGACCGCGCCGCTGCTCGAGGCCGACCTCGATCCCGAATGCGAGCGCGCCGCCCACCATGGCGCGGAGCTGCTTGTCGGTCTTGGCCACGAGGTCGTCCAGGCCGAACCGCCCTGGCGCCAGCCGGGCATGCTCGCGCTCTTCACGGCGTCGTTCGCTCCGGCGATCTGCGTGCAGATCGAGCTCGCGCAGCTGGCCGCGGGGCGCGAGCTGCGCGAGCAGGACATGGAGCCGCTGAGCTGGGAGCTGTGGCGTGCGTCCAAGCACATCGACTCGATCCAGGCCGCGCTGGCGGCGCTTCGACTACAGGACTTCGCTCGAGCGATCACGGTGTGGGCGCAGCCCTACGACGCGATCCTGACGCCCGCGCTGGCACAGCCCCCGGTCCCGATCGGCACGCTCGATCCCTGTGGCCCGGACCCGATGGGGACCTTCGAGCGCTCCGGCCACTTCACCCCGTACACGGCGATCAGCAACGTCACGGGCTCGCCGGCGATCTCGCTACCGTTGACTCAGCGGGCGGACGGGCTGCCGCTGGCGGTGCAGCTCATCGGCCGGCCGGCACAGGAGGGCGCGCTGCTCGCCCTGGCGGCGCAGTTGGAGGCGGCGGCGCCGTGGGCGGATCGCCGCGCACCGGCGCGCTAGGGAACACACCGTCTTCCAGAAGTACGCCTATCGATACACCGACTTCCCGTGGTGAGTGTGCGGGTGCCCTAGTACTGTGAAATCGGTCGGTGTACCGTTACGGGTATCCGCGTGTGACATGGGCGGACGTTGTCACAGTGACGTTCCTTCTGTGTCTTGCACTCGGCCAACAAGCGGGTTACTCCAGGCGGGGTAACACGACCCGCTTTGTTCATCAAAGGACGCGGACGTAGTGGCGGCTACTGGGGCTGGCACGCCGTCCGCTGGCAGCGGCGCGGTTCGGAGGACCGCGACGGCTCGCTACCCACTCGTCGACAGGAGGAACTGTGCCACGCTTGACTCACGGAAGCCTTGTCACTACGGCGGACCTCGAGGGCGCCCGCGAGAACCTCGTGAGCGCCTTCACGGAGGTCGGTCTGGCGTTCGCTGTGTCCGAGCCGGTCGACGGGCACGACTTCGACTTTCTGTTCCCGACGCTTCAAGCGGACGATGCCAACCTGCTGCCCGAGTCGACCGCTACGAACGCGGCGCTCAAGCTGCTGGGCCGCAGCATGGAGGACACCGGCGACGATCCCGTCGATGACGCTCAACTACCCGCGGCCTACACGTACTTCGGCCAGTTCGTCGACCATGACATCACCTTCGAAGTGCAGCCGGCTGATCTTCCCCCATCGGCCTCGGGATCCCTGGCGACGCTCGTCGCACCCGACATGGCCCCGCTCCCGCTGGCTCAGATTCGCAACGCGCTGCGCAACTTCCGCACCGCGACCTTGGACCTCGACAGCGTCTATGGCCTGCCTGCCCCGCACAACGCCGACGACGGGGCGAAGCTGCTCCTCGGGCACGTCACGCTTCTGGGCGGCGAAGGCAGGCCGGTGGGTCGGCCGCCGGGGAAGGGTGACGACAACGATCTCCCGCGCGAACCGCGGAGCACCAACAACCTGCATGATCGCGCGGCCCTGATCGGCGATCCGCGCAACGACGAGAACCTGATCATCGCCCAGTTGCACGTCGCCTTTTTGAAGGCCCACAACGCGCTGGTCGACCACGGTCTGCGGTTCGAGGAGGCCCGCAGGGTGCTGCGCCAGCACTACCAGCACATCGTCATCCACGACTTCCTGCGGCGCGTCGTCGATCCCACCATCCTGGACGACATCCTCGCGAATGGCAATCGCGTCTTCAACGGGCTCAACGAACCCTCCTTCATGCCGCTCGAGTTCGCCGTCGCCTGCTACCGCTTCGGCCACACCCTGGTGCGCAACAGCTATGACTTCAATCTCAACTTCAACAGGGATGGTCAAGGGCCCAAGGCAACGCTCGATTTGCTGTTCACGTTCACGGCTCTGAGCGGAGAGATCCGCGGGTTGGACACGCTGCCGGAGAACTGGATCATCGAGTGGGAGAACTTCGTCGACGGCGCCACCCCCGCAAAGAGCAAGGCCCGTCGTTTCGACACGAAGCTGGCCTCCCCCGGACTGTTTGAGCTGCGCAACCTCGAGGGGGAGCAGGAGAGTCCGGAAGACGCCCAGCGCTTGGCGGTGCGCAACCTGCTGCGTGGATACCGGCTGCGCTTGCCAACCGGGCAGGCCGTCGCACGCTTTCTCGGCCTGGAGCCGCTCCCGCCCGACGAGATCGAGAAGGCCACGGGCAGCACAAACCAATTCCAGATCCTCGAAGACGCTGGGTTCCTGGAGCGCACGCCGCTCTGGTACTACATGTTGGTCGAAGCCAGCCATGGTGGCGGCGAGCATCTTGGGCCCGTGGGCAGCACGATCGTCGCCGAGGTGCTGATCGGCTTGGTTCGGCGCAGCCCCGACTCGATCTTGCGAACGCCCGGCTGGACTCCGTCCCTACCGAGCGCCGAGCCCGGCAAGTTCGAGCTCGCGGACCTGCTGCGCTTCGCCGGCGTGCTGCCCGACGCCACGCCGCCACGCACCTACACGGTCAAGCCTGGCGACACGCTGTCAGGCATCGCACAAGACCAGCTCGGCGACGCGGACCGCTGGCCCGAGATCTTCGTCCTCAACCGCGCCAGCATCCGCAATCCCGACCTCATCTTCCCCGGCCAGGTCCTGATCTTGCCCGGCGACACGCCGATGGACCCGCCGCCCCGGATCTACATCGTGCAGAGCGGCGACACGCTGTCGAGCATCGCTCGGGAGAAGCTCGGCGACGCGGATCGGTGGCCAGAGATCTTCGCGCTCAATGGCGACGTGATCAGCAATCCGGACCGGATCCTGCCCGGCCAAGTGCTGGTCTTGCCAAGCTGACGATGAGGCGCGCGCGCGGACGGGACGGCTAGTTCGCGCCCAGAACGTCCGCCATGCGCCGCGGAGTCACGCCGAGCGCCTCGGCATCGGTCGTGCCGTGCCAGGACGTCATGGAGACCTCGAGCAGCTCGATTTCGTCCCAGGTCGTCGGTGCGCGCGACTTCAGCAGCGTCTCGGCGGCGCGCAACACGCGGCTGACGATCGGCGTCGGGACGCTGACCATCGGGCGCCTGCGTCCCGCGGCGCGCAGCATGAGGTCGACGATCGCGCGGTGCGACAGCGTGTCAGGGCCGGCGAGCTCATGCCGGACGCGCCCGTTCCCGGCACCGTTCAGCGTGGCCAGGACGCAGTCCGCGACGTCCTCGCTCCAGATCGGCTGGTACTGCGCCTGCCCACGGCCGCTGACGGGCACGACCGGGAGGACCATCGCCATTCGCGCCAGGAACGTCGAGAGCTGGTCACCGGGCGCGTAGACGAACGACGGCGCGAAGACCGTGTGGCGCACGTCGGAGGCGAGCACGGCGCGCTCCGCGAGCGCCTTGGCGCGCAGAAAGCGCGTGCGATCGTGGCTCGCGGCGCTGAGCGCGCTGAGGAACACGAAGTGCTCGACGCCCGCGCGCTCGGCGGCCTGGACCATGCGCCACGTCGCGATCCCGTTGAGCTCTTCGATCGAGCCTGACGGGTGGTCGCGAATCGCGGCCGCGAGGTGCACGACGGTCTTCACACCGCGCAGGGCGTTGCGAAACGAGGGCGGGTCAGCGAGGTCGCCGAGCGCGATCTGCACCCGCACGCGGTCTGCCCCAAGGCCGCGCGGATCGCGTACCAGGCAGCGGACCGGCTGTCCGGCGGCGGTCAGTCGACGTAGCAGCGGGCGGCCCACGAGACCCGTTGCACCGGTCAGCAGTAGCACGCCTGGATACTATGTCCGGCCGGCCCAACCCCAGAGCAAGCGAAGGAACGAATTCTTCATGGCCTACGTCATCGCGGAGCCCTGCATCGGCACCAAGGACAACTCGTGTGTCGAGGTCTGCCCAGTGGACTGCATCCACCCCACGACGGACGAGCCCGACTACGACAAGGTCGAGATGCTCTACATCGATCCCGAGGAGTGCATCGACTGCGACGCCTGCGTCGAGGCCTGCCCGGTCGACGCGTGCTTCGCCGAGGATCAGCTTCCCGATGAATGGCAGCAGTACGTGCAGATCAACGCCGACTACTTTAAGACCGTCTCGTAGGTCGACAGCCGATCAGCGCGCGGCGGCAGGGGGGCTCTAGCGCGCCATCGGCAGGCTCATGCCCGTCGGCGCCGGGCCCTGCAGCACCGGCAGCTCCACCGGCATCAGTGCGACGATCCCCCGGGCGGCGTAGCGAATCGCCTGCGCGGCCGGGTCGTCGGGGTCGGCGAAGACGAGCGGCGTCCCCTCGTCGGCCTGCACGCGCAGCGGCATCGTCAGCGGCACCTTGCCGAGCAGCGGGACATCGAGCTCGTCGGCGAGCGACTGGCCGCCGCCCTCGCCGAAGAGCTGGAAGCGCTCTCCCGACGGGGTCGTGAAACCGGCCATGTTCTCGATGATCCCGGCGATCTCGAGGTTGACCTTTCCCGCCATCTGAGCGGCGCGGCGCGCGACCTTCTGCGCGGTCGGCTGCGGCGTGGTGACGATGACGAACTGCGCCTGCGGGAGCAGCTGGGCTAGCGTCATCGAAACGTCGCCGGTGCCCGGCGGCAGGTCGACGAGCAGGTAGTCCAGCTCGCCCCAGGCGACGTCCTCGAGGAACTGCGTCAGTGCCTTGTGGAGCATCGGGCCGCGCCAGACGACGGCAGCGTCCTCCTCGACGAAGAAGCCGATCGACATGACCTTCACGCCGTGGGCCTCCATCGGGATGATCTTGCGCTCCGGCGACACCGGCGGGCGCTCGCCGCCGAGGCCGAACATGCGCGGGATCGAGTAGCCCCAGACGTCGGCGTCGAGGACGCCGACGCGCTTGCCGTCGGCCGTCAGCGCGGCGGCGAGGTTGGCAGTGAGCGTCGACTTGCCGACGCCGCCCTTGCCCGAGCCGACGCAGACCACGTTCGCGACCTGTGCCAGCGCTCCGGCCGGCAGCGAGCTGCGTCCAAGGGACTTCTGCAGCGTGGCCTTCTCTGAGCTGGACAGCACGTCGAAGGCGACGTTGACGCTCGTGACGCCGTCGACGGCGCCGGCCTCGCGGCTGACCGCCTCGACGAAGTGATTGCGGATCGGGCAGCCGGCGGTCGTCAGCGAGACCGTGACGTCGACCGCGCCTGCCGGTGAGATCTCGATCGCGCGGACCATCCCGAGCTCGACGATGGACCGTCGCAGCTCGGGGTCGATCACGCGCTCGAGCGCGCGGCGGATCTGGTCGTTGGTCGGCATTGGTCCAGTCTAGGAGACGTCCTGACAAACGCCGATGCCGCGCCCGGGAAGCGTGGGCGCGGCATCGGTTAGGGGGTGCTGCACGGTCGACTGTGGGCGGACGTGCTAGACGAGGGCGGCGATGCGCTCCTGGACGGTCGTCGAGGCCTTCGTCGCGGCGGTCTTGCCGGTCTGGACGGCGTTTTCGACGCGCGCGCTGACGAGCTCGACGTTCTTGACCATCGGGTCGGCCCGATGCTCGATGTCCTTGACGACGGTCTTGAGGTCGCGCTCGAGGCGGGCGCGGCGCTCGCGCAGCTCGCGTTCCAGGCGCGTGCGGCTCTTCTTGGCGTCGCGCTCGATGCTCTTGACCGCGTTCTCGCCGCGACGCTCGAAGCGGCGCAGCTCCTGGCGGGCCTTGGTGCGCGTTCCGTAGGTCGCGCGCAGCTCGTCGATCGTCTCGACGACGCTGTCGCGGGCGATCAAGGCGGCGCCGACGGGGACCAGGACGGCCTTCTCGGCGATCTCGCTCGCGCGCTCGATCGGGCTCTTGATCTCCTGCTTGGCCTCGGCGGCTTTCTTCGCGGCGGTGGTACGGCCGCGGGCAGCCGTCGCGCGCGTCTTGCTCTCGATGGTCGAGCGGGCCTCGGCGCCGCGATTGGCGGCACGCGTCTCGGCGGCTTTCTTGGCGCTCGTGGAGCGCTTCGTGGCGTTGGTCTTGCGGGTCGTCGCCGCCTTCTGTGCGGCGCTGCTGGCGCTGCTGCTTGGGCGGGTGTCGGTGGTGGACTCGGCCATGGGTTGGCTACCTCCTGCTGGACGACTAAGGATATTAGTTCTAAGTCCTTGCTTGGAAGCATACTACCCGAACAGGTGTTTGTGAACCCGTCCCTGGTTGCCTCTCGACACACGCGGCGGCGCGGGAAACGCCTACGCCGCGGCCGGCAGCACGCCGGTGCGGCGCATCCACGCGTCGGGATCCTTCAGCTCGGCCGGCGTCGGCAGCCGCTCGGGCGCGTCGAACACGCTATGCAGCGCCGCCGGCCCGGCGGCGGCCACGATCACGTCACAGAAGCGCTTGCCGTCCTCGTACTGGCGCAGCTTGGCGTCAAGGCCGATGAGGCGCTCGAGCAGCGCGAGCAGCGGCGAGCGCTCGCGACGGCGCCGGTCAAGCGCGCTACGCAGCTGGTGCAGCGCCGGCAGCGCATCGGCGCCGACGACGTCCATGACGTGCTCGGCGTGACCCTCGATGACGCCCATCGTGCCCTGGATGCGGTCCAGCAGGGTCTTGCGACCGCCGCCTCCCAGCACCGCCACGAGCCCACCTTCGCGCAACGCGGAGAAGGTCGCCTTGATGTCCTCCGCCCCCGGCGGACGCAGCATCGCCCGCGGGTCGACCCTGACCTCCAGCGACTCGAGCAACTCGCGCAGCAGCCCGGCGAGATGCGGGCGCAGCCATGGAACGCCGGCGAACTGCACGGCGTGCGTGACCTCGTGAAACGCGATCCACGTGAGCAGCTGCTCGGGATCGGCGTTCAGGCGGTGCGCCGCCTGCGCGACGTTCGGAGCGACGAACAGCAGGCGCGCGCGCGACTGCGGATCGACGATGACGAACTCGTACTGGCCGAGGACGCGCTGGGAGAGATAGCCGGTGAGCGCGCCGGCCTCGGCTGAGATGAGCGTGCCGCCGATCGCGCGGACCGGCCCGCGCAGTGCGCCCAGCCCGCCGGCGAGACGATCGCCGAGGGGCTCGATAAGCGCCGCCATCGAGTTGACGTTGGCGCTGATCCAGCTCGGCCGGTCGATCGCCTCCGGCGCAGGCAGCGGCGCGACCGGCTGGAGGCCGGTGTAGTCGACGACCCGGCGTTCGGCGTCGGCGCAGATCGCGGCGAGGTCGCCGGGCAGCGCGGCCGGCGTGGTGGGGCCAGCCTTACCCGGGCCCGATCCGCCCCGGGAGACGGCGTTGGCGATTCGCTCGGTGAGAACACGGTCAAGCATCACTGTCCATCATGGCGAACCGCGATCGCCGGCTGAGCCGCGTCAGAGGATGGCTGCCAGCTGAGCGAGCGCCTCGGGCGTGCGCGCCGCCACGACGGGGGAATGGGGCTCAAGGTCGAGCGGCTGGCCGAGCGGGTCGTCGAACGCCGTGAAGCGCACGAGCGCGCCCGCCTCGCGCACGATCAGCTGAGCGGCGGCGACGTCGACCGCGCGCGTTCGCCAGAGCGTGAGCATCCCGTCGACGCGTGTCGGCGCGAGCTGGCACAGCGAGATCGCGATCGAGCCGATCGCGCGCACGCGGTAGACGGTGTCGCAGAGGGCATCGATCTTCGGTGCCAGCCAGCGCGGGTCTGAGGATTCGATCGCGAGAATCTCCAAGCGCCCGTCGGGCAGGCGGCGCTCGGGCAGCGGAGCATCGATGCGCTTGGCGTTCAGCCATGTCCCCTCGCCGCGGCGTGCGTACCACTCCTCCTTGGGCCCGAAGTCGAAGACGTAGCCGAAGACCACATCGGCCATCGTCGGCCCGTCGGCGACGGCGATCGAGAGGGCGTGGTGGGTCAGCCCGCGCTTGGCGTTCAGCGAGCCGTCGATCGGATCGATGACGACGCGCACGTCCTCGGCGCCGTAGTCGACGACCCCGCGCTCCTCGCTGATCGCGGTGAAGCGCGCGCCCGCGGCGTGGAGCTTGTCGAGCTCGGCGAAGACGGCATCCTCGGCCTGCTGGTCGATGACGAGCGTGCGGTCGCCGCCCTCCCCGCGCTCGCCGGTCTCGATGACGCGCTCCGTGCTCGTGGGGTGATCGGCGAAGACACCGCGCAATCCCTGCGTGGCCGCGCGGCAGGCCTGAAGCCAGTCGGCCTGGAGCGCGGTCGAAGTGGGCGACATCGACGGCATACTAGGCGTGTGCCCGTCGCTCCGGCTGACCTCACGCCCGACCAGGCGCGCGCGGTCGCGCACCCTGGCGGTCCGCTGCTCGTGCTGGGCGGTCCCGGGACCGGCAAGACAACGGTGCTGGCGGCGCGCCTGGCGTGGCTCGTCGGGCAGGGCGCCGCACCGGAGTCGATCCTGGCGCTGTGCCCGTCGGGCGCGGGGGCCGCCCGGTTGCGCCGGCACGTGGAGGACGCGCTCGACCGGCCCTACGAGGAGCTCGCCGTCCACGGCATCCGCGAGTTCTGCACGCGCCTGCTGCGCGAGGAGACCGCCGAGGCGGGCGTCGATCCGTTCTTCGTCCCGGTCACGCGCGCGGACCGGCTCGCGCTGCTGCTGGACCGGATGGACGACCTGCGCCTGCGCCGCCACGACATCGGCGGGAGGCCGGCCGTGTTGCTCGCGGGCGTCATCGACCGCATCGACCGCTTGAAGGAAGAGCTCGTCACCGCGGCGGACTACGCCGCGTGGGCGGACAGGCTATCCGCCGAGGACAGCGACGACGCGCAGCGTGCCCGCGCCGCACGCGAGGTCGAGTTCGCGCGGCTGTACCTCGATCACGACCGGCTGCTCGCCGAGCAGGGAGCGCTCGACGCCGGCGAACTCGTCCTGCGCGCCGTCGCGCTGCTGCGCGAGCACCCCCACGTCCGCACGCGGGTCGCCGAGCGCTACCGCCACGTGCTCGTCGACGAGCTGGCTGACCTCGGCTTCGCCTCGGCGCTGCTCGTCGAGCTGCTCGCCGCGGAGCACGAGAACCTGACGGTCGCGGCCGACGACGATCAGGCCGCACGGCGGATGCGGGCCGCGGCGACGAAGAACGTCGCCGATTTCGAGCGCGCCCACCGCGCCGAGGTCGTCCGCCTGGAGCGCTCGCTGCGCTGCCCGCAACGGATCCTGGATGCAGCGGGCGCGGTGGTTGCTCCGATCAGCGAGCGGCTCGCGACGCCGCTGCGGGCAAGCAGCGAGGACGGCACCGCCGGGACCGTCCGCTTCTGGCGCGCAGCGGAGGAGCGCGCCCAGGCGCAGGCGGTCGCGGCGGAGGTCGAGCGCCTCGTGCGCAACGGCTGCGCGGCCGAGCGGATCGGCGTGATCGTGCGCTCGCTGCGTGACGACGGGCGCGCCGTGGCGGTCGCCCTCGAGGAGCGCGCGATCGGCTTTCGGACCGTCGGCGAGGCCGATTTCTTCGCCCAGGCCGAGGTACGCGACGTGCTCGCCTGGCTGCGGCTGCTCGCCGATCCATCGGACGCGGGCGCGGTCGTCCGCGCGCTGGTGCGGCCGCCGGTGCAGCTGCGCTCCGTCGACCTCGCGCGCTGCGTCCAGATCGCACGGCGGCGCAAGCTCGACATGGTCAGTGGGCTGCAGGCGGCGACCGAGTCGCCGCAGCTGCCGCCCGAGGCGCGCGAACGCATCCACGGCTTCCTGCGGCTGTACCGCGACGCGGTCGGAACGCTCGACAGCGCGCGGCCGGACCTCTTCGTCCACCGGCTCATCGACCGCCTCGGGCTGCGCCGCCAGCAGGTGTTCTCCGCACAGGCCGACGTCGTCGAGCGGCTCGTCAGCCTCGCCCGGCTCGGCGAGCTCGCAAGCGCGTTCGCGCGCCGCGCGCCGCACGCCACCGCCCGGGACTTCGCGCGCTACGCGGCGGCGGTCGCCGATGCCGAACTGCGCGACGAGGACGACGAGGGCGCGCCACCGCCCGCGGGCGTCGTGCAGGTCATGGCGCTGGACGGCGCCGGAGGGCGGGAGCTGGACTGGGTCTTCGTGCTCGGCCTGACATCGGCGCGGATGCCAGGCGCCCGGCTACGCGCAGGCGAGACGATCCCGGACGCGCTGCTGAAGGAGACGCTCGGCCCCGACGACCGCACCGCGCACGTCGCCGCCATGCGGCGCCTGCTGTACACGGCGATGACGCGGGCGCGGACGGGCCTCGTCCTCGCCTATCCGGCGCGGGCTGCAAGCGGCGCGGTGCAGCCGCCGTCGCCGTTCGCCGAGGAGGCCCGCGCGGCGGTGGGCGCCGAGTGGGAGGACCTCGAGGAGGAGCTGTTCGGGCCTGAGGAGGCGCTGTACGCGACCTTCCAGGCGCTGCGCGACGAGCTGCTCGCCGGCGTCGCGCGCGCCGGCAAGGGGCTCGGCGAGCTGCGCCTGGACACCGACCTCGACATCACGCACGCGGTCGCGCGCTACCTCGAGCTGGTCAAGCTCGCGGCGCTGCTGGAGCGGCCCTCCGGCCAATCGGTCGCCGACACGCTCGGGCTGGTGAACGCGCGCCTGACCGCCGCCGTCTCGCCGATGCAGCGCGAGGTGCTGCAGACCTCGACGCTCGACGAGCTGCTGCTCGATGCCGAACGCGACGATCGCGCCCGCGCGGCAGCGCGTGCGGCCCGTAGCGAGCCATCGCTGGAAGTGTTCCTGCCGCGCCGCGGCGAGGGACTGGCGCTGTCGGCGTCCGACATCGAGACCTACCGCGGGTGCCCCCTGCGCTACAAGTTCGCCCGCGTGCTGCGGGTGCCGCAGGAGCCGACGATCAACCAGCGCTTCGGGATCCTCGTACACCAGGTCCTCGAGCGCTACCACCAGCTGGCCACCGATTCGCTGGAGGAGATGCTCGGCCTGCTGGAGATCGGCTGGCGGCGGGCCGGCTTCGGCGACAGCGAGGAGGAGCGCCAGCTGCGCGAGAAGGCCGGCGCCGCGCTGCGCCGCTACCACCAGCGCGTCAGCGACGAGCCCGTGCAGCCGGTCTGGTTCGAGCGCGCGTTCTCCTTCCGCATGGGCGCGCACACGCTGCGCGGCCGTGTCGACCGCGTCGACCGGCTCGCCGACGGCGGCTACGAGCTCATCGACTACAAGACCGGCCGGCCGCGCTCGGCGGCGGCGCTGAAGGAGGACGTCCAGCTCTCGCTCTACGCCGTCGGCGCGCGCGAGGCCTGGCAGCTGGAGGCGGCCGAGCAGGCGTACCTCTACGTCCTCGACGACGAGAAGGTCCGCGTGCCGAGCAGCGAGATCGACGGCGCCTGGATCGCCGACACCGTCGACGAGGTCGGCGCCGGCATCCTCGCCCAGGACTTCGAGCCGACGCCCTCCTACACCGCCTGCTCGATGTGCGACTTCCGCATCGCCTGCCCGGCTGCGGAACGCTGACTCGGCTCAGCCGCGCTCTGAGACCTGGACTCCCGCGGCGGTCGGCCAGGCGATCAGCACGCGGCTGCCGGCGCGCGCGACGGCGAGGCCGCGCCCGTCGCCGCCGTTCGTCGTCCCGACGGCATGCACCCCGGTCGCGTCGGCGGCCTCGACGGTCCACAGCGGCGTGCCCGGCGCCGCGACGAGCGCCGTGGAGACGATGAGCGCACCGTCCGACGGGGTCGCGACGGCGACCGGGTCGAAGTTGCTGAAGCCCAGATGCGCGACGAGGCGGGTGCCCGACCACGGGCCCCCGCCGGTCGAGCCGGCGGCCACCGCGTCGAAGGCCGGGCCCACGTTGGGCGGGGAGACACGCATCGCCGCGACGGCCTGGCCGCCGGCGCCCAGCGCGATCGACGGGACGCCGCCGGGGATCGCGCCCGCGCTGCCGAGCGGTCGCGCCGGGAGCGTCCGGGGGAGCACCTGGCGCGTGAACGCGAGCGGCGCGACGATCGCGCTGGGTGGCGGCGGGTCGCCCTGGAGGTCCCCGGCGACCGGAAGGACCTTCTGCGGGCGTAGCCAGGAGGCGACGAGCCGACCGTCGGGCGACGCGGCCAGGCGGGCCGTCGCGCCGACATCGCTGCCGACCTTCGCGGCCGTGCCGGTGGGACGGCCGTGCCCGTCGAGCGACCGCACGGTCAGCGTGCGCGGCAGCGCACGCGGCGTGCCCGAGCGCCCCGCGCGGCGGATCGAGTGCAAGGGGCTCGTCCAGCCGACGGACGCGCCCGCTCCGCGCGCCGCCAGGACGATCTGCGTCGCGTTGGTCCCGGCGGTGCGTGGCGCCCCCGCGAAGTGGTCGCCGTCGATCGCCGCGACACGGACACGGGAGCCCTTGCCCCGGCGCCCGTCGCGCCAGGCGAGCGCGATCACGTCGCTGCTCAGGACCGCCAGGCGCGGAAAGGCGGAGGTCGCGCTGGTGACCGGCACGCGCTCGCGGACGGTCAGCCCGCCGCCGCTGTCGGCGGTCGCGACCACGACTGCCTGGCTGTGACGCCGGAG
>JAWVGJ010000156.1:0-4090 GCA_033855115.1 Solirubrobacteraceae bacterium | reverse complement strand
TCCTCCTGTCGTAGACCCTCGAGCAATTCCACAAGCAGGAATGGGTTGCCGCCGGCCTCACCGGCCATGCGGAGCAGGGTCTCATCGGGTTCCGCCTGCATTGCGTCGCTCGCCAGCTGCGCCACCGCGGCTTGCTGGAGCGGCTCAAGCACGACCCTTTCCGCACCCTCGGCGGCGAGATATTCGACGGCGCTGCGAACATGCGCCGGACCTTGATCGGGACGCATCGCGAGAACCCAGCCGATTGGAAGCGAGGCTAGACGCGGCGCCAGCACGCGCACGGCAGCCGCGCTGCCACTGTCGACCCACTGCACATCATCAAGGAATATGAGCAGGGGGCTGCCCATCGCGGCACGCTCGAGCTGAGACTCCAGCTCTTGCAGCCGCCAGTAGCGCTGCTCGGGCGCCATGTCAAGGCTGCTCAGCCCCGCGCGGTCGAGCAATGGTTCCGGTCCGTCGAACAGCGCCCTGAGCAGAGGCGCAAGCTCAGCCACCGACTCCGAAGGCTCAGCCGCACCGATGCCGGCCGAAAAGGACAGACGCTCCGCCATCCGCACGCCCTCCGCGATCAGGCGGCTCTTGCCCATCCCTGCGGCTCCTCGATCAGCAGCACCGAACCCGAACCTGACCGTACCTGCGCGACCTGCTCGCCCAACGCAGCGAGTTCCGCGTCCCGGCCGCGGATCGTCGTGTTGAACGCCGATGCCAGCGCCATAGGTGTTCAGCATCGTAGTCAAGGGGATCGAACCGCCCAGCAAAACCTCGCTCGTGCGTGCGATGCGCCCCCTGGTCGCTCGGTGGAGTCTTCAACCACATGACAAACGGAGGAACGCCAGTGTTGACGATCACTCACAACAATCTCGAGGGGCAGCGGGCGCTGGTTACCGGCGCCACGTCGGGCATCGGTCGCGCGGTCGCGCTGCAACTGGCCCGCGACGGGGCCGAGGTCCTGGTTCATGGGCGCGACGCGGGCCGCGGCGCCGACACGGTCCAGGAGATCACGGCCGCGGGTGGCAAGGCGAGCTTCGTCGCCGCCGATCTCGCCGACGCCGACGACGTCCGGTGGTTGGCGAGCGAGGTTGGCGATGTCGACATCTTGATCAACAACGCAGGGATCGCGCTGTTCGGCCCGACCGCAGAGTTCGACGTCGCTGCGTTTGACAAGATGTTTGCCAGCAACGTTCGCGCGCCGTTCCTTCTTGTCGGCGCGCTCGCGCCCGGAATGGCTGCGCGCGGGCACGGCAGCATCGTCAGCCTCAGCAGCATGGCCGGCGGCGTCGGGCTCGTGGGCGGCGCGGCCTACGGTGCGACGAAGGCGTCGCTGGAGGCGATGACACGCGCCTGGGCCGTGGAGTACAGCGCGAGCGGCGTACGCGTCAACGCGATCGCCCCAGGACCCGTCTACACCCCGTCACCTTCAGGCCCGGACTTCATCAAGGCGCTCGGAGAGACCACGCCGATGAACCGCGCCTCGCAACCCGAGGAGATCGCCGAGGTGATCGCCTTCCTCGCCTCGGAGCGAGCGAGCTACATCACCGGCACCACGGTCGTAGCCGACGGCGGACGCAGAGCCGTCTAGCCATGTTCGATCACCTCACCATCCGCACGCAGGACCGGGCCGCCTCCGAGCGTTTCTTCGAGACCGTTCTCACCCCGCTCGGCATCGACACGACGTACCGCACGAACACCTTCTCCGTATGGCACGACTTCGCGATCACCGTGGCCGACGAGGACAGTCCCCCAACCGTGGGACTACACGTCGGGTTCGTCGCGCCCTCGCGCGAGCAGGTCGACGCGTTCTGGCAGGCGGGCGTCGACGCGGGCTACCTCGACGACGGGCCGCCAGGCCAGCGCCCGCGGTACGCGGCCGACTACTACGCCGCGTTCCTGCGCGACCCCGACGGCAACGGCATCGAGGCGGTCCACCGCGACGGTCCGCGCCGCCGCGAGGGCGTGATCGACCACCTCACGATCCGCGTCGCGGACCTCGGCGCCGCGACCGCCTTCTACCGGACGGCCGCCGAGGCCGCCGGCTTCGAACTGCGCCGCGCGACGCCGGAGAGCACGACCTTCGCCGGCGACGCCGGCGGATCGTTCTCGCTCGTCCCCGGCGTGCCCACCCAGCACCTCCACATGGCCTTCCCCGGCAACGAAGACGCCGTGCGACGCTTCTACGACGACCTCACCACCGCCGGATACCGGGCCAACGGAGAGCCCGGCGAGCGACCTCGATACCACCCGGGCTACTACGCCGCCTACGTGCTGGACCCCGACGGCAACAACATCGAAGTCGTCGACCACCACCGCAGCTACTAGGCCGACGGGCGTCTCGTAACGCCTGCCGCAGGTTCGGAGAGCCGGCCGACGTTCCGTTGGTGTTGCTTGCGCACTTCCGCGGCAACCTTGACGGTTGGGACCCGGCCCTGACCGACGCACGGCCGCCAGCCGCGAAATCGTCCTCGTCGACGCCCCGGGCGTCGACGCCTCGACCGGCTCGCCGAAGCACACCGTCGCCGAGACAGCCCAGGCGATCATCGCGTTCCTCGACGCGCTGAGACTGCGCGAGATCGATCTGTTGGGCTTCTCGCGCGCCGTCGACGAACTTCCACAGCCACGCGATCGCGGCCTGCGGGTCGCGGTTCTCGCCGTAGTCGAGGCGCAGCCGGCCGCGACTGCCGTCTTTGCGGGTCTTCGTGACGTCCGTGCGCAGTTCGTCGACGAAGAGCCGCACGCCGCCGGCGGCGATGCGGGCGATCCGCTCCCCGGTCTGGGTGTACGGGGACTTGTCGTGGTCGGCGCCCCAGCAGCGCGTGCACGAACTAGGCCGAGCGCGTGACTATGCCGACACGTCGTGGGACGGCTACGTGGAGCGGGCGGTGATGGATTTCTCCGCCTCGCAGGCGGCTGGAGGGGGCGGCATAGTTCAGCCCGCGACGCCTGCTTCGGGAGTGAAGAGCAGTGACGGTGCGAGCGGTCCTTCGGACTTGTGGCGACGAGATGCCCGCGATCCAAGAGCAGGGCTCTGTGCGAGTTGCCGCGCCGCTCGGTGTAGCTGCCCTTCGCTTCTCGGTGGGCGAAAGAGTCGAATTCTGGCCGTTGGTTCTCTGTGGTGGAGAGGGGGCAGGGGGTTCGGGGGATGGGGAGACAGGCCACTCGACTTCCCAGCCGAAGGTCGCGGGTTCGAGACCCGTCGCTGCTGCACACGGTTAACGTCACCATTGGGCGTGAGGTGGCAACGAGCTCAGTCGCCGGCATCTCGCGAAGACCACCACCGCGTGTAGTCTGCGAATCCGGTGGAACGCAGGTGGTGGACCCTACTCGCGAGCTGTATCGCGATCTTCATGCTGCTGCTCGACGTGACGATCGTAAACGTCGCGCTGCCGTCGATCGAGCGCGCCCTCGGCGCCGACTTCAGCGACCTCCAGTGGGTGATCGACGCCTACGCGCTAACCCTCGCGGGGTTGCTGCTGGCGGCGGGGTCGCTGGCCGACAGGGTCGGCCGCAGGCTCGTCTTCATGCTCGGGCTGGCGATCTTCACCGCTGCGTCGCTGGCCTGCGGGCTGGCTCCCGACCCGCTCTTCCTGCACGTCTCGCGCGCGGCGCAGGGGGTCGGCGGGGCGATGATGTTCGGCACCTCGCTGGCGCTGATCGCGCAGGAGTTCCAGGGTCGCGAGCGCGGGACCGCGCTCGGCATCTGGGGCGCCACCACGGCCTTGGCGGTCTCCACCGGGCCGCTCGTAGGCGGCGCGCTCGTGGACGCGCTGTCGTGGCGCTGGATTTTCCTCGTGAACGTGCCGATCGGCCTGGCCGCGCTCGTGGTCGCACGGCTGCGGTTGCGCGAGTCGCGCAACCCGGCGGCCTCCGGCGTCGACCTCCGCGGCGTGGCGCTGCTGTGCCCCGCGCTCTTCCTGCTCGTCTACGCGCTGATCCGCGGCAACGACGAGGGTTGGGGGAGCGCCCTCGTCATCAGCTGCTTCGCGGCCTCCGCACTGCTGCTCGTGCTGTTCGTGGTGGTGGAGCGCCGCGCCGCCGACCCGCTGCTCGACCTCTCGCTGTTCCGCAAGCCGGCCTTCACGGGCGCCACGATCGT
>JAWVGJ010000155.1:0-21545 GCA_033855115.1 Solirubrobacteraceae bacterium | reverse complement strand
AACGCGGACGCCTGCTCGACGTCCGCCCGCAGCGAGGATTTGCCCTCGTGGTCGGTCGCGTACTGCTCGACGCGCTTGTGCGCCTCGTCGAGCAGCGAGGTGTAGGCGGAGCTGCGGTGGCGCGGCGTCGGGAACTCGGTCGGGTCCAGATCGAGGTAGAGGCTGAGCACCGGCACCTCCGGGCGCAGGGCGCTGAGGCGTCTGAGGTTCTCGGCGATCAAAGGCCGTGCGTCGACGTAGCCGGCAGCCGCGGATGACTCCATGCACCGGTGGGTAGATCGCCGCGGCGGCGGGTCAACAGCGACCGCTTGCCCAGATCTATGTACGCTATTCTTGATCGTCAATAGCCCTTTTTCTCCCCCGCGGGAGCTCGCATGCTGCATTCGCAACTGCCCTGGTTCATCGGCGGCCCGCTGCTCGGCCTGTGCGTCGTCGCGATGCGATGGCTCATGAACGAGCGCCTCGGCGTCATGGGCGCCTGGTCGAACGTCGTCGACACGCTCGGCGCGCGACGCCTGTCCTTCGGGCCGTTCGGCTGGTTGCTGTTCGGCCTCATCGTCGGGGCGGCCGGCTTCGCGCTGGTGACGGGAGGCCCGGACTTCCACGGCTACGGTTGGCTGACCGACACATTCAGCGGCACCGGCGGCACCATCCTGATCGTCGTCATCCTGTTCGCCGCGGGGCTGCTTACCGGCCTCGGCACGATGATCGCCGGCGGATGCACCTCCGGTAACGGACTCAGCGGCAACGCGATGGCGTCGCCCGCGAGCCTTGTCGCGACGATGACCTTCTTCGCCACCGCGATCGTCGTGACCCTCATCACCGCGGCGCTGATCTAGAGGTGCGCCCTGTGACACAGGAGCGCTCGTTGATCCGCACGCGCGTGGCAGGAGCCGTGATCGGCATCGTCTTCGGCGTCGTGCTCTCGTGGTCGGGCATGACGAGCCCCGAAGTCATCCGCGAGGGCCTGCTCTTCCAGAGCTCGTACCTGTTTCTGTTCTTCGGCGGTGCCGTGACGACCGCGTTTGTCGGCCTGTGGCTCCTGCGCCGGCGCGCGCCGCGCGCGCTGCTGACGGGGGAGCGGGTCGGGTGGGAGACGATTGCACCCCAGCGACGCCACGTCGCGGGCAGCCTGCTGTTCGGCATCGGCTGGGGGCTGTCCGGTGCCTGCCCGGGCCCGATCGCGACGCAGCTCGGCCAGGGCATCGTCTGGGGCGTCCCGACGACCGTCGGCCTCGTGCTCGGGATCGTGCTGTTCCGGCGGCTGCAGGCGCGCGCGCAGTCTGACCCCAAGCGCGCGCGAGCGGCGTCGGTGATCCCGACGCCGGTGGCTGCCGACGCCAGCGCGTAGTTGCGTTCGCCTATGAGACGAGCGTGATCCCCGCGGCCATGACGAACGTCGCGGCCCACAGCTGGTCGGTGTTCAGCCACGCCCGGCGCAGAACCTGCAGGCCGAGCTTCTCGTAGACGACCACGGCCACGGCGGCCATGACGAGCAGCATCGCCCCGGTGTGGAGCAGCAGCCCGATGGCGCTGGTCATCATCGACGCCTCGCTGACCATGCTGATCTCGAGGTGCTGGTGTGCGGCCGAGCCGCCCGCAGCCGCCGCCTCGGCACCCTGTAGACCAATCAGCACGGGGGCGATCATCAGTCCCGCACCATGCGCTGTGGACATGAGAAAGGACCAGAGCGTCAGCTCTCGGCCGTTGACGCGCATCGTGGTCCAGCGCGGGTGAGCGCGTGGCTTGGCGAAGCGGAAGATGCCGAAGCTCAGCAGCACGATCGCGGCGCCGACGTGCAGCGTCCTGGGGTCGACGAGCGCCGCCGCGCCCAGCACGGCACCTGCCACCAGCACGATCGACAGCTCGTGGCCGACGGCGATCGGCAGCAGCGAGCGCAGCACCGCTCTACGGCTGCGGTGCTGCATCCCCTGCGACACGGCGAACAGCCAGCCCATCGCCGGGTTCAGGCCGTGATAGGCACCGAGCCCGGCGAGCGTGAGCCAGAGGGCTCCGTTGCTCACGGAAAGCAGTAGGAGTCAGACGAGGCGTCGCCTCCCTGCAACCGGATCTGATGTGGGCGCTCACCGTCGTACGGCACGAAGAACTCCGGGTCGACATCGAAGGAGCCGTTGGCCTCGCTGTCGATCTTCACGAGCCAGCCGTCGATGCCGTCGGGGTAGAACTGCGCGTCCCACGATGCGTACAGCGAGTTCGTGAGGTACACGCGGCGCCCGTCGCGGCTGACCTCGACCATCTGTGGTCCGCCGTTGACCGGCCCGGCGGCCGGGTGCGGCGAGCGCGCGACGATGCCGCCGATCTTGACCGTCCCGGTCTCCTTCGGGTTGTGCGGGTCGGTGACGTCGTAGCGCTTGAGCTCGCCCGTGCCCCAGCAGGACACATAGAGCGTGCTGTCGTCGACCGACAGCGCGATGTCGGTGACGAGTGGCGGGACCGCCCCGAAGGGTTTCAGCGCCGGCGGAAGCTCGTCCTCCTCGGTCGGGACCGGCGGGATCGTGATGACCTTCTTCGCATCGAGGCTGCCGTTGGCGTTGGGATACCACAGCCAGATCGAGGCCGACAGGTCGGCGGTCGAGACGACGACGCCGACGAAGCCGTAGGGCTTGGTCGGATCATGCGCGGGCCGCAGTTCGAGCACCATCTGGTGCTCGGCGCCGAGGTCGATCGCCTGCTTGTGACGGCGCTTCTTGAGGTCCCAGACGTGGAGCTGGTGGCCGTACTTCCCGCCCAGCAACAGCTCGGGCACGACCCCGTCCTCGACCATGTTGGGAAACCCCCACTCGCTCGTCAGGACCGTGTCGTAGCCGATGTTCCACCACACGTCGTAGGCGAGCTCCTGCGGCCCGCGGTCGATCTCCCAGCGACCGAGCGGGTCGAACGAGTCATGGTCGAGCAGGAAGACACCGCCCGGCCCGTCGCCGTCGGGCGCCCCGAGCGCCGAGACGTACAGCCCGTCGGGACCGCAGTGGACCGTGTGCGGGCGGCTGTAGCCCGTTCGCCGGGCGATGTCGTCGGGCTCGACCACCTTGACGAGCTTGGGCTGGCTCGGATCATCCTTGACGTCGATCACGTGGATGCGTGAGGAGCGCAGGCCGGGGACGATGAGGTAGCGGCGCTCGACGTGCGGATGCGGCGCCCACGGGCAGAGCGCCGACGAGCACGCATTCCAGCCGAAGTGATGGAGCTCGTCGCCGACGTTGGGCATCTCGAGGCGGCTGATCTGCTTGCCGTAGGTCGTCGACTCGGGCTTGAGGTCGACGACCGTCAGCGCATCGGGCTGAGCGTTGCCGTTCGTTGCCGTGTTCAGCGTGACGACGTAGGCGAGCTCTTCGCGCGGCGCCTCGGCAGCGAGCCCGGGCGACGGATAGAAGGTCGGATCGGGCTTCAGCGTGGCCTTTAGAGCCATGTCGTTGGATCTCCTGTCGCTGCGAGGATGTGCTGCGCGAGAACGGCCAGCGGCTTCTCGGCAGGGCAGAGCATCGCGCACCGCGGCCGCCTGACGTTGGCGGCCGCGGGGCGCGAACAACTTCGGTGGCTAGCGGCCCAGGCCCAATGCTGACGCCAGACGGCCGCCATTGGACTGGTCGGCACCGGCGTCGACCTCACGCAGTTCGCCCGTGTGGACGTCGTAGACGAAGCCGCGGACGGAGTCCTTGTGCGGGATAAAGGGGCTCGCCTTGATCCGGGCGATCGATTGGCGCACATCCTCGTCGAGATCGGGGAACGCCTCGGCGGCCCACTCGGGCTTGATGCCGACGTCGTCCTGGACTGAGCGCTTGAACTCGTCGTCGGTGAATGTGAGCATGCCGCAGTCGGTGTGGTGGATGAGGATGATCTCCTCGGTGCCCAGCAGACGCTGGGAGATCGCCAGGGAGCGGATCTCGTCGTCGGTCACGACGCCGCCGGCGTTGCGGATGACGTGCGCGTCGCCCTCCTGCAGGCCGAGCAGGCCGTAGGGGTTCAGCCGTGCGTCCATGCAGGCCAGGATCGCGATCTTGCGGCCGGGGGGCAGCGGAAGCGTGCCCTTGTCGAAGCTGGCCGCGTAAGCCTGTGCGTTCTGCAGCAGCTCGTCCGTCGTGCTCATGTTGAACCTCCGTTGGTCGGTTGCGGACCGGATTCTATACAAACCTGATCCGGTTTAGGGCTTTGTTTGTCCGCTGACCCACGGGAACTCAGGCGCTGTGTGAGGCCGAGCGCGGGTCGCGCGGGCCGTCCGCCACGATGTCGCGCCCGGTCGGGCGCAAGTGCGCGTCGAGCTCGAGCTGCCAGAAGTAGCGCGTGAACGTGTGCCCGTGGGCGAAATCGCCGACGTGCGGTTCGACCTGCTCGCCGCGCGCGAGCTTCACGATCAGCTCGGGATACGTGCGCCCCGGCCCCGCCGCGTACATCGGAGCGGGGAACGCGCCGCCGAAGCGCGTGTTCACGTCGGTGATGGCGAGGCCGATCTCGGGGTCGCGGAACGCTTGCACCGTGCAGGGGCCGCGGACGCCGATCGCTTCGCCCACGCTGCGCCCGAGCTCGATCAGCTCCTCGTCGTGGATGACCGTGCCCTTGATCGACTCCCCCCCGCGCGACTCGATCATCGTCCGCGGGATCGCGTTGAGGCAGCGCCCGTCGAGATCGCAGAGTAGGTCGATCGAGAACTCCGGCCCGCCCATCAGACGCTGGACCATCACCGGCTCCTTGACGTAGCCGACGAAGAACTCCATCTCGCGGCGGTCGGCGGCCGGGTGGATCGATCGCGCGCCCGATCCGCGCCGCGGCTTGATCATGACCGGAAACGACTGCGGCTCCTCGCCGGGAAGGCAGGTCGGCGGGCTCGGCAGGCCGTGGAAGAGCAGGAGGTGGTGGGCCTCGTACTTGTCGAACGTCGCGCGCGCGGTCTGCGGCGAGGGGACGAAGGCCGGCAGCGTCCCTGCCGCCCGAGCCTCTGCCAGGCTCTCGATGTCGAGGTCGGTGAGCGGCAGGACCGCGCTGACGTCGTGCTCTTGCACCACCTGCTGCAGGAACGGGACGAAGGCGGGATCGTCGATCCGCGGGGGCGTCACGACGAGGTCGGCGGCGTAGCGGGCCGGCGCGAGCGGGTTCGGATCGGCCGCGATCGTGAAGGCGTGCTCGGCGAACGCGCTGACGATGTCGTAGCGCTTGCCGACGCCTGTGAGCAGGACCGCGGTCTTCAACACGAGCGCGCGGGAGTCAAGTCCCGTGGAAGCGGTCGAGCGTGTCGGCTCGCAAGCCCAGGCGCAGCGTCTCCAGCGACAACACCTCGCCGGGCGGCACGTTGCCGAGGTTCACGTCGGCGCCGTAGCGCTCGATGAGCCACACCTGCTGATGCTTGCGCGGCGCCTCGAAGATGAGCTTGGATCGGTCGACCTCGTGGACGATCTCGTCGATCAGGCCGGTCCGCGCCTCGCCGTCAGGCCGGTACAGGCCCGCCGTGCCGGTCGCGCGACCCTCGCAGACCACCATCGTCGCGCCGGCGGCCAGCGCGTCCTTGATGAGCTGCACCCAGCGGTAGGGAGCCATCAGCGCTGCCGGGTCCTTCTCCCCCACCTCGCCGTAGACCGTGTAGCGGCTCGCGAGCCGCGCGATGAGCTTCACCTTCTCAGCCGGCGGAATCGGCACGGCCCCGCTCGAGACCTCGATCCGATCGATCCCCAGCTCGTCGAGCCACGCACACAGCTCGTCGACGCGGTCGTGCAGCCACGCGAGCTCGGTCAGCGTCCCGCCGAGCATCACCGGAACGTCGTGCTGGCGGTAGGCAGCGAGCTTGTCCTCGAGGTCGGCGGTCACGTAGGCCGAGCCCCAGCCGAGGCGCACCGTGTCGATGTGCGCGGCGGCCTGGCGCAGGAGGCCATCGACCTCGCTGCTCGACAGGCCCGTGTCGATGACGTGCGTCAACCCGGCGGTGCGGGGCTTGGTGGTGCGCCGGGGAAGCGGGAGGAAGTCGGGAATGGCCGGCGCAGGCTATCGCCCCGGGACAGCCGAACACGCCCAGGCGCCGCGGCTGGCGCCGGGACGCCGGCGACCCGTAGATCCCGCTGCGGTCAGCCGGTCACGCGCGCGACCTCGGCGAGCGTCGTCTCCCCCGCGCGGACCTTGTCGAGCCCGTCTTCGACGAGCGTTCGCATGCCCTGCGAGACCGCCATCTTCTTGATCTCCATCGCGGCCGAGCGCTGGACGATCAGCGCGCGGATCTCCTCGGTGACGACCATCACCTCGAACAGGCCGACCCGACCGCGATACCCCGTGCCACGGCAGCGCGGACAGCCGACAGCTTCGTGGACCTGCGCGTCCATCCCCGGGTGGATGCCCGCAGCCGATCCGGGGACGGTGGCCGCCTTGCGGCAGTGCAGGCACAGGCGCCGAGCAAGGCGCTGTGCCATCACGCAGTCCAGCGAGGAGGCCACGAGATAGGGCTCGACGCCCATGTCGATCAACCGCGCGGGCGCCGCGGGCGCGTTGTTCGTGTGCAGCGTCGAGAGGACGAGGTGGCCGGTGAGCGCGGCCTCGATCGCGATCTTGGCGCTCTCGCGATCGCGCATCTCACCGACCATGATGACGTCGGGGTCGGCGCGGACGATCGCGCGCAGACCGGTGGAGAAGCTCAGCCCGGCGCGCTCGAAGACCTGCATCTGCTTGACCCCGGTGAGGTGGTACTCGACCGGGTCCTCGATCGTCATGATCGTCTTCTCCGGCGACTGCACGATCGAGACCGCGGCATACAGCGAGGTCGACTTGCCCGATCCCGTCGGCCCGGTCGCGAGGATCGCGCCGTGCGAGCTCGACAGCGCGCGCTCCACGCGGTCGCGGTCGTCGGCGCTCATGCCGAGCTCGCCGAGCGACAGCGGCCCGTCGCCCGGATCGAGCACGCGCAGCACGGCCGACTCGCCGTTGACGAGCGGCACGACGGTGACACGGATGTCGATGCGGCGGCCGTCGAGCGTGAGGCTCGTGCGACCGTCCTGCGGCAGCCGGCGCTCGGAGATATCCAGGTCGCTGAGGATCTTGATGCGCGAGATGACGCGGCCGGCCTGGCGCCGAGGCACGCGCGCGGCGTCGGCCATGATTCCGTCGATCCGGTAGCGCACCTGCAGGTCGCCGTCGTCGGGGTCGAAGTGCACGTCGGAGGCACCCTGCTCGATCGCCTGCGAGATGATCCCCCGCACGAGCTTGATGGTCGGTCCGTCGTCGGCGGCGGCTTCGAGGCCGACCTCGGTCGAGACCGGCTCGTACTCCTCCTCGGCTTCCTCGTCCTCGGCGAGCTCCTGGTCGAGCCGGTTCAGGCGCGCGAGCAGCATGTCGAGGTCATCCCGCGACACGACGACCGGCTCGATGCGCAGGTCGGTGAGCATCGCGAGGTCGTCCAGCGCGAGCAGGTTGGTCGGGTTGACCATGGCGACGACCAGCGTCTCCTCGTCGCGGAAGCCGACCGGCACGGCGTCCAGGCGGCGCAGCGCGGCGGCGGGCACGAGGTGCATCGCGGAAACGTCGGGCGTCAGCTGCTCGAGGCTCGCGTGCTGCAGGCCGAAGTGCTCGGCGACGGCGATCGCGAGCTGGTCGCCGCTCAAGAATCCTTCCTCGAGCAGCACCTGGCCGGTCGGACGGCCGGCAGCGCGCGCCTCGAGGACAAGACCCTCGACGGTCTCGCGATCGACGAACCCGAGGTTGACGAGCACGTCACCGAGCCGCTGACGGGGCCGTGCGGCGGCCACGACGTCCTTTGCGGTCTCTTGAGGCGCCATTGATGAGCTTATCGGCACAATCGCGGGATCCCCGAATCGCCGCTAGACGCGCTGGGATCCGCGAAACCAATCCGCGTTACGGGGTACGCCTCGGGTATGAGTGCCGTCCGCGAGCGCGTCGTCGACCTGCCCGCCAACGCCGCGGCCGCCGGCATGGCGCGGCGTGAGCTCGCCTCGACCCCCGGAATCGGCGGCGAGCTCGGGTACAAGGCGCTGCTGATGGCGTCCGAGCTGATCGCGGTGTATGTGCAGGACGTCGAGCCCGGCGGCGGCGCCACCGTCCGGCTGTCGATCGTCGTCGGTCCGCAGCGGGTGCGCATCGAAGTCGGCGGCGGAGCCCCGGCTGAGTCGACGGACGCGCTGCTGAAATCGCGCGAGACCCCATCGCTCGGGGGCATGGGACTGCAGATCGTCGACCGCATGGCCGACGCCTGGGGCGTGTACGAGGCGGACGAGTCGACGATCTGGTTCGAGCTCGCGCGAACGTAGTCAGCGGCGCCGGATCCGTCCGCGCGCCCGGTACCGTGGGCGTTTGATGCAGCTCGCCCCCGATCGCCCGAACGTCGAGCTGCGGCGCGGCCCCGGCCAGGAGGGCCAGATCGTCGTCCTCGCGTTCCCCTACGACGCGGTGCTCGTCAACGTCGTGCGCGGGATCCCGGGGCGGCGCTTTGACTGGGACCGCCGTGAGTGGTGGGCGCCCGTCGACGACTGGGCGGGCGTCTACGTCGCCGACATCCTCGACCGCTTCCCGGAGCTGACGGCCAGCGACGACGTCGAGGCCTGGCTCGCCGGGATCCGGCGGCGCTGGGTCGGCAACGTCGGCACCGTGCGCTTCGACGGCCGCGGGTGGTGGACGTTGCGCACGCGTGCGGGAGCCGCGCCGCAGACGCTGCTAGAGGGTTCGGTGCAGCGCCCGGACGGGATGATCCTGGCGCCGCTGACGGTCGCCGGGGCCGACGTGCTCGGCGCCGAGGACGTCGTCCGGCTCGATGCCGGCGCGCGGCGTTGCGTCCACGCGTTGCAGTCCGGCGAGGTTCCGCCGCCGCCGGCGCGGCTGACGGTGGCCCGCACGTTCGATGGCGAGCGGCTTCGCCTGGACGTGCTATGGGACCCGGATCTGGGGGTCGCATTCTCCAAGCTGCCCGGAGCGGACGCCCGCAGCCGCACGCTGCCGATCGACCCGTGGATCGTCGAGCCGTTGGACGCGTATCTGGGCGCCCATGACGTCGCGATGGACGGGCCGGCGACGCACGCCCTGGCGGCTCTGCGGGCGGAGCACGACGCGGCCCGCGAGACGATCCGCCGCTCGCGGTCCGTGGAGGGGTTGCCGATCGCGGCCGTCGCCGCGGTGCTCGGCGGGGAGCTGGCGCCGTTTCAGTGGGCGGGCGTGCGTTACGCGCTGGACGCGCGGCGCACGTTCATCGCCGACGAGCAGGGGCTCGGAAAGACCGTCGAGGCATTGGCGGCGCTGGAAGCCGACGGCGCGTTTCCCGCGCTCGTCGTCTGCCCCGCCTCGCTGAAGCTCAACTGGGAGCGCGAGACGCTCAAGTGGCTCCCCGGCCGGACGGTGACCGTCGTCGACGGGCGCGGCGCCCTGCCGCCGGCGGCGGACATCACGATCCTGAACTACGAGATCGTCGCGGCGCACCGTCAGTCCCTGGCGCGGCGCGGGCCGCGTGCGCTGGTCGTCGACGAGTCGCATTACGTCAAGAACCCGCAGGCCAAGCGCACCCAGGCGGTGCGGCGGCTGGCCGCTTGCGTCGCAGATGACGGGCTGCGACTGGCTCTCAGCGGAACGCCGGTGCTGAACCATGCCGAGGAGCTCGTCTCTCAGCTGCGGGTGATCGGTCGGCTGGAGGATTTCGGCTCGGGCGCGCAGTTCGCGCGGCAATTCCGCGGCGAGCTGGCGGAGGAGCGGCTGCATTGGCACCTGCGCCGGCGCTGCTTCGTGCGCCGCTTGAAGTCCGAGGTGCTGCCGCAGCTGCCCGAGAAGCGTCAGGTCGTCGTGCCGGTGGCACTCTCGAACACGTCCGAGTACCAGCTCGCCGAAGAGGACGTGATCGCGTGGCTGCGTTCGCAGCCACTGGACCTGCGCGAGCTCAACGCGCGCATCGCGGCAACGCTGCGGGCCCAGCGGTTGGCGCAGCTGTCGGCGCTGCAGCGGCTCGCGGCGCGGGGCAAGCTCGCCGCGGCGCTGGCGTGGATCGGGGACTTTCTCGAGTCGGGCGAGCCGCTGGTGGTCTTCTGCCGCCACGTGGAGGTTCAGGAGGCCGTGCTGGCCCGGTTTCCGCGGGCGGCGCATCTGCTCGGTCGCGACTCGCTGGCCTCGCGCGACGACACGGTGCGAGCGTTCCAGGCAACCGACGGGCCGCAGCTCGTGGTCTGCGCGACGCGCGTGGCCGCGCAGGGAATCACGCTGACGCGCGCGTCGAACGTTGCGTTCCTGGAGTTGGAATGGACGCCCGCGATGCACGACCAGGCCGAGGATCGCTGCCACCGCATCGGCCAGCGCGACGCGGTGACGGCGTGGTACCTGCTCGCCGCAGACACGATCGACGAGACGATGGCCGCGCTGATCCAGCGCAAGCGCGGGATCGTCGCCGCGGTGACGGACGGGCGGCGGTTGGAGGCGGACGGACTGGTGGAGGCGGTGGTGCGCGAACTGCGCAACGGACGGCCGCTGCGGCATCTACGACCGGTGGCCTGAACGCGATCAGGCGCCCGCCGCGATCGCCGTGCGGATCCGTGCGATGGTCTGTCGCGGGTAGTGCACGACCTGCGCGTAGGTGATCCGCAGCACCCGGTATCCGTGCGCCTCGAGGATCGCCTGCTTGTCTGCGTCGTTCTCGCGGGTGAGCTTGTTGTCGTGCCAGGCCGCGCCGTCGGCTTCGATGACCAGTCGCCGGTCGCGCCAGAGGAAATCGGGGACGATCGATCTGCCCTCGAGCACGAGCTTCTGGTTGATCTGCGGACGGTCGATTCCCGCCGCGTCGATGAGATCGAGGACGAGGTCCTCGAGCTCGCTGCGCGTCGGGGCGGGGCCGTCGGCGATCACCGCCCGCAGCGCGGCGGCACCGGGATGCCCGTTTGCGCGTGACAGAACCTCGACCAGCTGCCGGATGTTCACGAGCTTCTCGGCCTGCCCCTGGCGGATCATCCGGCGCAGGGCCGGCTGCGGTGTGGTGGCCGCGAGGTCCAGAGCGGTGCGCGCCGGCGACGTGACGGGGATGCCGTCGCAGCGCATGACGTCGCGCCGGTCCAGCGAACGGGAGCGGTGTACGCGCACGCCTTCGATGCGGCGGACTCCCGAGCCCCAGACCGTGACCTCCGGCTGTCGATCGTCCCAGCGGACGAACCCCCAATGCGCGGCGGCGGCGAAGTGGCTCAGAACCGCCGCACGCCCGCAGGCGAGCACCGCGGCCATGAAACGGCCCTGCAGCGTGACCGCGTCATG
Source organism: Solirubrobacteraceae bacterium (assembly GCA_033855115.1). Lineage (GTDB taxonomy): Bacteria > Actinomycetota > Thermoleophilia > Solirubrobacterales > Solirubrobacteraceae > CADCVQ01. The sequence goes on along the minus strand of JAWVGJ010000155.1, from coordinate 10,325 downwards.
GCCGACCGCGTACACGCCGCGGTATACCCGGTGCAGGCGTCCGTTCCTGACGCGAACGGCGACGGCGTTGGAGCTCACGCCACACTCGCGGAGTTGCCACAGGGCGATCTGGCCGTGCTGAGCGCCGGCCCTGCGCGCCACTCGTAGATCAGGGGGTGTGTCGCCCTGATCCCCTATAGGGCCGCTCGGATTACACACCCCTCCATCCTGCGCGCGGAGGTGTTACGGCGCTACGCGTGTTTGCGACGACTCAGCCGCGGAATGCGCGCCGCTCACACCATGCTGCGGCCGGGCAGCACGATCCACAGCTCCTTCGCCGCGGCTTCCACGATTCCCGGGTCCAGGTCGGCGACCGTTGTGGCGCCACGTCCGGAGAGCGTCTTTGCGAGGTCCTCCCATCCGCGCGCGACGGCGCCGACCTTCGCCATCGGCCCCCAGCCCGCCAGCGCCCCCAGCTCCACGCCCTGCGCGCGGGCTTCCTCCATCGTCACGTCTCCGAAGCGCTTGTCCTTGCCGCCGATGCTCACCGGCCGCAGCAGGAGCTCGGAGACGTCCGGGACGGGCGCCTCCGCGAACCGCTGCGCCACCGTCTCCCAGTTGATGACGTTGAACCACGCCTCGACGTACTCCTGCCGGCGGTTCTCGTACTGCAGGTAGTAGGCGTGCTCCCAGACGTCAACGCCGAGCAGCGGCGTGAGGCCGTCGGAGATCGGGTTGTCCTGGTTTGAGGTCGTCACGATCAGAACCCGGGTTCCGTCGTGCACGAGCCACGCCCAGCCGGAGCCGAACTGGCTCATCGCGGCTTGCGTCATGGTGTCCTTGAAGACGGCGAACGAGCGAAATGCGTCCTTCATCGCCGTCATCAGCTTGCTGTCCGCAGGTGGCTGGCCGCCGCCGTCCGGCGTCATCGAACGCCAGAGCATGCAGTGGTTGTACTGGCCGCCGGCGTTGTTGCGAACGACGTCGCGGAGGTTCTCCGGGAGCTCGTCCAGGCGGGTCAGGATCTCCTTCGGACGCACGTCCGCCCACTCCGTTCCGGCGAGCGCGGCGTTGGCCTTGTCGACGTACGCCTGATGGTGCTTGTCATGGTGGACGCGCATGATCTCCTCGGAGATGTGCGGCTCCAGCGCGTCGTAGGCGTAGGGCAGATCAGGAACTTTGTAGGCCATGGCGCACATCATGACGCGCGTCCGGCCGCTGGGCCAGCCGGCGTTGCCTTGGATGGATGGCCGATCAGTTGCCAACCCATGCTCCGCGAGGCAAGCTGGCGCCGCATGCTCCTGGGCAGACAGGCGGGTATCACGTGAAGGTCGTCGTCGCGCGCGCCCTCCCAGCCGCGGGGCTGGACAAGCTCACGGAACGCTTCGAGGTCGAGGTCGGCGGCCTTCCCTACGACCGCGACTGGCTGCTCGAGCACCTCCCCGGCGCCAGTGCGATCGTGGCAGATCCGACCGTCGCGATCGGCGACGACGAGCTCGACGCAGCCGGCGACTCGCTCCAGGTCGTCGCGAACTTTGCCGTCGGCTTCGACAACATCGACATCGATGCCGTCCGTGCGCGCGGCCTGCGCGCGACGAATACGCCAGGCGTCCTGACCAACGCGACGGCCGAGCTCGCCGTGGCGCTCATGCTCGGCGCGGGCCGCCGGATCGCCGAGACCGACCGGATTTTCCGCCGCGGCAGGTGGGGCGGGTGGGAGCCCGAGCAGTTCCTCGGCCGTGAGCTCGCAGGCGCGACGGTCGGGCTCGTCGGCTTCGGGCGAATCGGCCAGCGCGTGGCCCAGCTGCTGCGGGGATTCGAGCCGCAACTCGTCTTCACCGCCGCCCATCCGATGCCGGAGGCGGCGGCGAAGCACGGCGCCGAGCAGATGGAGCTGGACGAGCTGCTGGCGGTCAGCGACTACATCAGCCTGCACGTCAATCTCACGCCCGAGACGACGCACATGATGAACACGGCGACGCTGGCGAAGTGCAAGCCCGGCTCGATCCTCGTCAACACGTGCCGCGGCGCAGTCGTCGACACGGCGGCGCTCGTCGACGCGCTGCGCGACGGCCCGCTCGCGGGCGCCGGCCTCGATGTCTACGAGAACGAGCCCGCCGTCCCGGAGGACCTCGTGGCGCTGCCGAACACGATGCTGGTCCCGCACATCGGCTCGGCCACCCGCAAGACGCGCAACGCGATGGCCACCCTCTGTGCCGATAACGTGATTGCCGTGCTGAGCGGAGAGGAGCCGCCCACGCCGGTGGTGTAAACGCAACGTCACGGGCGGCGGTACGTCTGAGAGCCAACATGACCGCCACCCACGACGACTACCTGCGCACGGCCTACTTCGGCTCGCTCGACGGGCTGAGGGCAATCGCGGTCCTCGGGGTCATCTGGCAGCACGTCGCCGGCCCGCACGGGGGCGCGCTCGGTCGCACCGGACTGGGCGTAAGCCTCTTCTTCGCGATCAGCGGCTTTCTCATCACGACGCTGCTGCTGCGCGAGCATCGCAGCAACGGCTCCTTCAGCCTGCGCCGCTTCTACATCCGCCGGACGCTGCGGATCTTTCCGCTGTACTTCGCGGTCCTCGCGCTCTACGTCGTGCTGGTCGCGCTCGAGCGTCACGGCACCGCCGCGAGCGAGCAGTTCTTCGACAACCTGCCGGCCTACGCGACCTACACGTCGAACTGGTTCGTGCAGGGAGTCGTCGCCGAGAACGCGATCTTCTACCACGCGTGGTCGCTGGCGACCGAGGAGCAGTTCTACCTCGTCTGGCCTGCGCTGCTGCTCGCGGTGCTGGCGCTCGTGCGCGCGCCCGCGCGCGCGCTGGCGCTCGCCTGTGTTGTGGTCGGCGCCGGCCTGCTCATCGACCAGTTCGCGACCCACGCGATCGCCGGATCGAGCTTCGGCCTCACGGTCGTGCGCAGCATCGCGACGCCGATCTGCCTGGGCGCCATCCTCGCGGCGATCCTCCATCACCCGACCGGCTACGACCGCGCCGGTCGCCTGCTCGGTTCTCGATGGGCGGCGCCGCTGCTGGGGTTCGCACTGGTCGCGGCGCTGCAAACGCTGACGACCTTCTGGGTGGAGCTGTGCATGGCGCTGCTCGTCGCCGCCGTCTGCATCCGCGAAGACCACCCGCTCGCCCCTGGTCTGACGATCGGACCCCTGCGCCTGATCGGCGTGGTGAGCTACGGCGTCTACCTCATGCACATGCTGGCCGCCAACGCCGTCCGGCCGCTGCTCGGCCACGACTTCGGCGTGGACGTGTTCGCCGGCGCTGCGGTCCTCGCCGTGGCCATGGCGTACCTGAGCTATCGCTTCTTCGAAACGCCGATCCTGCGCCTGAAGTCCCGCTTCGGCAGTCCCTCGGCGCCTCCGCCGCCGGCTCGTCGGCTGGCGACCGCGCAGCCCGCGCGGACCTGACGGCCAGCAACTCGCCCAGCGACTCAGGCCCGCCGGGGCACGTGCCGATACAAGGCCGCGCATGATGACGACCACGATCATCTTCACGCTGCTCGTCGCGCTCTGGGGTCACCCGCGCGCGATCGGGGTCGGCCGCAAGCGCCACGACACCCCCGCAGCCGCCCGCGACTGCACACCGGCCGGCCCGGCACCCCCGACCGCCGCCGACGACCATTAGCCCTCAACCACAGACCGGCGGGCCCGACGGGGACGAGTCGCATCCGGCCGGACCGACGTTCGGCGAGATCGTCGAACGCTCGATCGAGCTGCTCGAACGCCGCGGCCGGGTGTCGCACACCGCGCTGCGGCTGGAGTTCGACCTCGATGTCCAGACGCTCGACGCGCTGCGCTGCGAGCTCGTCGACGTCCTCTCGCTCGCGAAGGACGACGGGCGCGTCCTCAGCCTCGATGCACCGAATCTCGCTCCGTCTCGCCGCGACGAATCGTCGCCAACAGCGCTGCCGGCGCGACCGCCCGCGACGCATGGCAGCCTGACGGTCCTGCTCTGCGATGTCGTCTCGACGCCGGCCGCCCGGGCGCTCGACGCCGCTGCGCGCGGCGCTCTCAGCGCGCGCATACACGCAATCTGCAACGAGGTCGCGCGGCGCCTGCGCGGCCACGTCCAGCCGTGGGTCGGCGACGGCGTCGCGATCCTCTTCGGCCACCCCCGTGCGCACGAGGACGACGCGCTGCGCGCAGTGCGCTGCGCGTGGGAGATCCTGCGCACCGTCGAATCCGCGAGCGACGTCTTTGACCGCGAGTTCGGGCTGCCGGCCGCCGTCCGCATCGGGATCGCCACCGGGGCCTCAGCTGACGGCGCCGACGCCGCACACGCGTTCGGCGACACGCCGAGGATCGCCGCCCGCGCGCAGGCCGCGGCCAAGCCCGGCGCGGTCGCCGTCGACGAGCCGACGCGCGCGCGCGCCGCAGCACGCTTCGCCTTCCAAGCGCGCGACGGCGTGTTCATCCTCAGCGGCCCACTCGATGCGAGCGTCCAGACGACCGCGCACGCGCCCGCGCCGCTCGTCGGACGCACCGGCGAACGGGCGCTGCTGCGCGCGCTGGCGGAGCGCGCCACCGACGGCACGCGCTCGGCGGTGTTGCTGCGCGGCGCGCCGGGCATCGGCAAGTCACGCCTGATCGCGTCGCTGCGATCGACCGCGACCGGCGACCTGAAGATGCAGGTGCTCGAGTGCCGCAGCTCGCCCAACCACCGCGGCAGCCCGCTGCACCCGGTGCTCGAAGGACTGCGCCGCCACTGGCAGCTCGATGGCGCCCAGGCCTCGGTCCGGCTGGCCGACGGCGTCCATCGCGCAGGCGGCGACGATCGCGCGGTCGCGCTGCTGGCGGGCATGCTCGACGTCGCGCTCGTGGAGGGTGTCGCACTCGGCGCGGTCAGCCCGCGGCGCAGGCGCCGCGAGGCGCTCGGCGCGCTCGTCGACGCGATCGAGGGCGAGGCTCGCCGGACGCCGCTGCTGCTCGTCCTCGAGGATCTGCACTGGGCCGATCCATCGACGATCGAGCTGTTCGAGACGCTGCTGAACGGCGGACGCGAGCTCCCGCTGCTGCTCGCGCTGACGGCCCGCTCGGACTACAGCCCGCCCGCCGGCGCGACGCTCCAGCGCCTGGACATCGGGCCGCTGGACTACAGAGAGACGCTGCGACTGATCGAGCGCGTCGCCGACGGCAGCGTGCTGGGAGACGGCGTCGTCGACGAGCTCGCCGAGCGCTCATGCGGCTCCCCGCTGCTGACCGAGGAGCTCACGCGCACGGCGCTCGCGATCCAGGACTCCGGCTCGTCGATCGCGGCGACGCTCTACGCCAGCGTCATGGCGCGCCTGGATCGCGACTGCACCGCCCGCTCCGTCGCCCGGCTGGCCTCCACGGTCGGCTGCGAGTTCGACGTGTCGCTGCTGCTGGCGCACGGTGAGATCGCCCGCTCCGAGCTGGACTGGGGCCTTGAGCGGCTCGCCAACGAGAACATCATCCGCCCGGCCGGCCCCGGTATCTACGCCTTCCGGCACGCGCTGTTGCAAGACGCTGCGCGCAGCTCGCTGCGCCGCAGGGCGCTGCGCGAGCACAACCTGCAGATCGCGCAGACGCTGCTTACGCGCTTTCCGCATGTCGCGGCCGCCGAGCCCGCGCGCGTCGCGCGCCACTTCGAGTACGCCGGCCGGCTACCGGAATCGGTGCGCTACTGGCAGCGTGCCGGCCTGCAGGCCCTCGGGCAGGCCGCGCTGCAGGAGGCGGCGGGGCATTTCGAGCGCGGGCTGGAGCTGACAGCGCGTACGGCCGATGGGCCGGACCGCCGCGCGATGGAGCTCGCATTGCGCGTGCTCGCCGGCCACGCACTCGCCGCGGCCCAGGGCTGGGACGCGCCGGAGCCGGTCGCCCACTTCGCCCGCGCCGACGAGCTGACCGGTTTGGTCGACCCCACGCCGCAAGTCTTTCGCGCCCAGATCGGGCTTGCGACGTACCGCCTCGTCAGCGGCCGCGTCGAGGACGCGCTGGCACTCGCCCGGATGCAGATGGCCGTCGCCGAGGCGGCGGGCTACTCCGAGTTCGTGCTCGAGGCCGAATGCGAGGTCGGCGGCGCGCTCGTGCATCTGGGACGCCACCGCGAGGCGCTCGCGCACCTCACGCGAGTAGTCGAGATCTACGATCCGGTTCACTACGGAGAGCACGCCGTTCGCTTTGGCCGCAATCCGGCGGCGATCGCCTATGCCCATCGCGGGCTCGCGCTCGCCTGCCGCGACGACCTCGACGGCGCCCGCCTCGCGATCCACTCAGCCGCCGAACTACTGCGCGCGGCAAGGCATCCCTACAGCGAGGCGTGGGTGCACTGCGCCGCCGCCGCGGCGGCGCTCGTGCTCGACCAGCGTGAGGTCGTCGGTCGCGAGGCGACGCTGGCGCTGCAGATCGCGACGCGCGAGGGCTTCGACGACTGGCTCGCGCAAGCATCGGTCCTGCGCGGCTGGGCGCGCGTGCGCGGCGGTGACCTCGACGGCATGCACGAGCTGCGCCGCGGGCTGGCCGCGTGGGAGGCGACCGGCGCGCTGATCATGCGCCCGTTCTTCCACGGGCTGCTCGCGGACGCGCTTGGGTTCAGCGGTGAGCCCGAGCTCGGCCTCGCCGAGATCGACGCGGCGCTGGCGTGGATTCCGCGCGGCGAGCGCTGGTGCGAGCCCGAACTGCACCGCTGGCGCGCCGAGCTGGCGCTGCGGTGCGGCGACGAGCCGGGCGCACGGCGCAGCGCGCAGCACGCGGTCTCGCTGGCGCGGCGCACCGGCGCCGCGGGCTTGGAGCGGCGCGCGAACGCGACGCTTGCGCGCGTGCGCCGGGACTCCGTCGTCTCCTGAGCTACGCGGCGTGCTGGTGCTTTAAAGGCCGCCGGCGTTCCACGGACTGCGTTCGAGCGGCACGCGTGGATCGTCGCGGGGCGCGACCGGCGGTGGCTTCGTCGCCGTGCCGGTCTGCTTGACCGGCGGCGTCATGCCGATGCGGGCAACCGCCCACTCGTTCCCCCGCGGCGTAGCGATCCAGGTGACGTCAGGATCGAACGCCTGCCGGCGCCTTACCTCGGCCAGAGCCTCGTCGCGCGTCATGGTTTACACCATAGCCACCGGAAACCCTGCGCGCTACTCCTAACGGCGAGCGGCCGACGCGCGCAGGCGCGACTCGGCGACGCCCTGCGCAGCCTCCCGGGAGCGCACGTGCCCGGTCACCGCGGCGAGGAAGACATCGCGGGCGAGGGCGTAGAGCAGCACGTCTCCCACGGCGGTGACGCCGGCGGTACGCGGCACGTCGCGCAGGAGCGCGATCTCGCCGAAGTATTCGCCAGGGCCTTCGCGCCGGGACACCGCACCCGCGTCGACGTCGATCTCCCCCTCGGCGATCACGTAGAAGACGTCGCCGGCGTCGCCGAGGCGCAGGATCTCCTCGCCGTCCTCGAACTCGGTCGGCACCGCCCGCAGCGCGAGCGTCTCGACCGTCGCGATCGGCAACGGGGCGAAGAGATCCAGGCTGCGCAGAAGCGCGAGCTCGCGCTCTGGCACGACGGCTTGCGAGTCCAGCCGCTCGACCGCAGACCAGCGCGCGACGAGGACGAGCGGCACGAACACCGCGGTCGCGAGCAGCGCGCCGCGCACCCCGAGCGCGCCGATCAGCAGCGGCGCGGCGACCGAGCCGAGCGCGACGGCGCCCTGCGACGTCGTCTCGGCGACGCCGAACGCCCGTGCAAGCGTCTCGTCGGACGCCAGCCGCTGGACGAGCATCTGCCCGCCGGTCTCGGCGACCGCATAGCCGACGCCGAGGACGACGAGCCCGGCGACCGCAACGGCCGGCTGCGCGACCGCCGCGAGCAACGCGAGCGGGACCGCGATCGTCGCCACGCTGACGGACAGGGCGGTCGAGACGCGCCCGCGAGCGAGCAGCGTGAGCGCGACGAAGCCACCGGCGAGCCCGCCGGCGCCCCAGGCCGCGTTGAGAAGTCCGACCCCACCCGTCCCCAAGCCGACAAGCTCGACGGCGACGACGACGACGAGCACGCCCATGATCCCATCCAAGAGCGAGACCATGGCGAGCACGCCCACCGCTTCGCGCAGGTCGGGCGCAGCGCGCACCTCGCACAGCCCGAGCAGCAGCTCCGCGGTGACGCTCGCGCCCGCCCGCGGCGCGCGGTGCGCCGGAAGCACGTCGGCCCGCATGAGCGCGAACGCCACGAGCGAGACGGCCGCCGCGGCCGCCGTGAGCGCAGCGCCCGCCGCGACCGACAGGCCCGCCGCGGCCGCGCCGCCGGCGAGCGAGCCGATGCAGAACGCGGCGTTGCCGAGCATCTGCCAGAGCCCGTTGGAGGCCGCGAGCTGACGCGGCCCAGCGGCCAGCCCGGGGAGCAGCGCGGCCTGCGACGGCCGCTGCGCGCTCGTGATGATCGAGATGCACGCGGCCAGCGCGAGGATCGCGCCCAGCGGCGCACCCGCGGCGGAGACGAGCGTGAGCAGCACGAGCACCGCCGTAGCGCAGGCGGAAAGCACGACCAGGGCGGCCCGGCGCGACGAGCGGTCGCCGAGCAGCGCAGTGAACGGTGCCGCAAGTGCCCCTGGCAGCACGCTGGCGATGATTGCGAGCGTGACGGCGCCCACGCCGCCGGCGTTGTACGCGGCGATCGCGAGGACGACCATGAACGCCCAGACGCTGAGCGACGTCGCAAAGCAGGCGAGCAGGAACAGCCGCAGCTCACGCGTGGCACATCCTTCACGCAGCGCCTCGACCCCGTTCACTGCAGCAGCCTACTGCCGCCCTGGCGCTCTCGGTCAGGAATACTGCGCGGCGTGACCCGGCCGGCGACCCGCCTTCTCGGGCTCAGCGCGCTCTGCTGCACGCTGGCGCTCTGCTGCGCCGCCACGCCGGCGCAGGCGGCCGCCCCGAAGCTCTACGTCGCGCTCGGTGACTCGTACACCGCCGGCACCTTCATCGCCAGGCAGTACGGCGAGCCGATCGGCTGCAATCGCTCGGACCACAACTACCCGTCGCTCGTTCAGCTTCAGATTCGGGGCGAGCGCTTCGTCGACGAGAGCTGCTCGGGCGCCACGACCGAGCACATGACCGACCCTCAGACGGTCCCGCTGGGCGTACACGCGCCGCAGTTCGATGCCCTGACCGCGGACGCCGACCTCGTCACGATCGGCATCGGCGGCAACGATGTCGGGCTCGTCGGCGCCGCCGTCACGTGCCTGACGCTCGGCGTGCTGAACCCGACGGGCTCGGCATGCCGCCATTACCACGCCCGCCCGGGCGGCGGAGACGCGCTGGTCGACGCGATCGCGGCCACGGCCCCGAAGATCGCGGCGACGCTGCAGGGCATCCACCAGCGATCGCCCGGGGCGCGCGTCCTGATCGTCGGCTACCCCGCGGTCGCGCCACAGACCGGCAAGGGCTGCTACCCGTTCGTTCCGCTGAGCGACGACGACATCAGCTACCTCAACGCGATGCTCATCAAGACCAACGAGATGATCGCTGCCCAGGCGGCCGCCAACGACGCAACGTACGTCGACACGTTCGCCGACAGCATCGGCCACGACATCTGCACGCCGCCGCCGACACGGTGGTTCGAGGGCCTCGTGCCGACGGCCCCGGCGTTCCCGGTCCATCCCAACGCGCTGGGCGAGGCGAGCATGGCCAGGTCGGTGCTGCGCGCGCTGGAGTCCGGGGCGCCTCCGGCGCTGACCAACCTGACGCGCTCGCGCAAGATCTACCGGCCCGGCCAGGCAATAACGCTGACGTACGCCCTCGACCGTGCGGCGTCGGTGCTGCTCGAGGTACGCCGTGCGGTGAGCGGCCGGCGTTCAGGCGACCGCTGCGTGGCGACCACGCGAGCCAACAAGCGTGAGGCCATGTGCCGGCGCTTCTCGAAGGTACTGCGCCGCGTCATCGGCGAGGGGAATGCCGGCCAGAACACGCAGACGCTCTTCGCCAGCATCGCGCCGCGCAAGGCGGGGCTGTACCGGCTGAGGGCGACGGCCGTCGACGCCGACAATTTGCGCAGTGTTCCGCAGGTCATCCACTTCCGGATCAGGCGCGCGCGCGGTGCATCTGGCCGGGTGGACTAGTAGTGGAGCGTCAGGCAACGTTGCCGTGTTGAGGCGCGTAGTCGTGGATGATCGGTGTGTTGCGGTTGCTTCAAGCGAGCGAAGATGAGGCGCGCCTGAGTGGCGTGATCGGGGTGGTCGGTGCCGGCGTGCGCCAAGCAGTCGTAGGGCGCCGAACTGCGACTCGCTGCGGTTCAGGGGGAGCGCCGGTTCTCAGGCAGGTCGGCATCCGCGGCGTGCCGGCCGACGAGCCTGTCCTGGTGTTCGGCCGCGACGCCGATGAGGTCGTCG